>JARNMJ010000034.1 GCA_029432795.1 Pontiellaceae bacterium B12219 | reverse complement strand
GAGTAGCCATAGACATATTCCGTTAAGACTGAGACTGGACCAGTCTAGCATGGTATTTGTTAACTGAAAAAGGATAAGTCCGACAGACTGCTAGGCGACTTTGTTTTCGATTGTGATGCTCATATTTTTATTCCTCTGTTTTGTTTTTAATAAATGCCGAGCGATTTATAAAGCCGCACGATGCTTTGTGCCTGAGCCGCTTCCACAGCGACCAGCGCGGCGTCGGTGTCGTTCACGGTGCGCTGGGCATCGAGCACATCCAGAAAGGAAATCTCCCCTTCCCGAAAGAGTTCTTCCGAAAGCTTCAGCGCCGCCGCAGAATTGTTATAGGCCTTTTTGCGCGATCCATACTGCTCGCTGATGCGCTCATGATCGATCAAGGCTGTTTCAACATCGGCAACCGCCTGCAGAATCGTCAGTCGGTACAGTTCATACGCTTGCCGTTCGCGCGCTTGCGCTGCATCAATCCGGCCCTCCACGCGCCCGAAGTCGATCAGGTTCACGGCGCCCCCGATGGCCCCGCTCCAAACCGTTGCGGAATCAAACAAGACGCCTTCCGCCATTCCATAGAATCCGGACAGGCTGATGGTGGGGTAGAGCTCCGCAACGGAAACCTTGACCTGTGCGGTGTTGGCCGCAAGCAAGGCGGCGGCGCTGCGGATATCCGGCCGGTTGGCCATCACGTCGGCCGGTGCCAACAGCAGTGGCGCAATGTCCGCGCCGGGAACGACTGAGGTATCGGAGGACAGCGGTTGCAGGTCCTGCGGCAGCTGCCCTGTGAGCACCGCCAGCTGAAGGCGCGCGTTATCGGCCTGGCGTTTATATTCGGGGATCGACGCGCGGGTGGTATTCACCAGACTCGCCGAGCGTTCCACATCCAGCTGAGGACTCTCGCCCAGATCGCGCTGATGCTGAACGAGCTTCAGAGTGGCCTCCTGCGCCTCCAGATTCTTTTCGGCAATGGCGCGCTGTTTTTCGGCGGCGCGGAAATCGATGTAGGTGCGGGCCACTTCGCCGGCCAGGGTGATTTCAACCTGTTGGAAGTCGGCTTCCAAAGCCTGGAACTGCGCATCCGCAGCCTTTACGGTGTTCCGGTTTTTTCCAAACAGATCCAGCTCGTAGGAGGCATCAAAACCCGTGTCGTAAAAATTGCCGGTGGATTCCGTCAGCGGTTCCCGCTCGCGTCCCGCCGCTCCCGCGATTCCAAGGGTTGGAAACAGGCTGGACCGGGCCGTGCGGCGAATGCCGCGGGCCTCTTCAATCCGGGCCGCGGCGATGCGCTGCCGCGGACTGTTGGTCAGCGCAAGTTCCACCAACGCATTCAGGTCCGGATCGTTGAAGGAGGTCCACCAGGCCGACAGCTCGTTGGTGGAAACGGTGGATGCCGAGAATTCCCAGACGTCGGGCGTTCCCGGTTCGGGAAGTTCCTGCATCGAGACGCATCCGCTCAAAAGCAGGGGCAGTAAAAACAGAGGTTTCAGGTTCATGCGGAGAGTTCCTTCTTTTTGGAAAGCTTCACTTCAAGCTTACGCAATACGATGTAGAAGACGGGGGTGAAGACCAGGCCGAAAAGCGTGACCCCGACCATGCCGGCAAACACGGCCAGGCCAATGGCGCGGCGCATTTCGGAGCCGGCACCGGTGCTGAGCATCAGCGGCAGCACGCCGGCAATAAACGAAACGGAGGTCATCAGAATTGGGCGCAAACGCATCCGCGATGCTTCGATGGCGGCGGTGGCAATATCCTCGCCCTGCCGCTCCAGTTCGCGGGCGAATTCCACAATCAGAATGGCATTCTTACTGGCCAGTCCGGCCAATACAAACAGCGCAATCTGGGTGAAGATATTATTATCGGCCCCCGTTACCCACAGTCCGATCATGGCGGAGAGAATACTCATCGGCACAATCAGGATCACGGCCAGCGGCATCGTCAGGCTTTCATACTGCGCCGCCAGAATCAGGAAGATCAGCAACAGACAGAGCGGGAAAATATAGATGGCGGTATTCCCGGCCAGAATCTGCTGGTAGGTCATTTCCGTCCACTCGAAATCCATGCCCTGCGGCAGGGTTTCTTTCAGAATTTTTGTGATGGCATCCTGCGCCTGACCGGATGAATAGCCGGGTGCGGCTTTGCCGTTGATGTCGGCCGACGGGAACGAGTTGTAGCGCATCGCCGTCTCCGGACCGAAGGTTTCCTGCACATCGACCATGGCGCCGAGCGGAACCATATTGCCGTCAATGTTGCGGGTCTGCAGACGGCCGATATCCGCCGGTCGCGAACGGAAGGTTTTATCGGCCTGGGCGATCACTTGATAGGTACGGCCGAACTGGTTGAAGTCGTTCACGTACATCGAGCCCAGATAAATCTGCATCGTGCGGAAGAGTTCATCCACCGGCACGCCCAGCTGCTCGGCTTTGGTACGGTCGACCTCGGCCAGCAGTTGCGGGAAGTTTACGTTATAGCTCGAGAAGACTCCGGTCAGCGCCGGATCTTCGTTGGCTTTTGCAATGACGGTCTGGACCGTATCCGCGAGGGCTTCCATGCCTTGATTGGAACGGTCTTCGATCTGTAATTTAAACCCGCCGAGATTTCCGAGCCCGCGCACCGGCGGCGGCGGAAAGACGGCAATGAAGGCCCCGTCGATTTCGTTAAACCGCTGCTGAATGGTCTGCGCGAGTGAAACGCCGTCGAGCCCGGGCGCGGTGCGCTCTTCAAAATCCTGCAACGGAATAAAGGCAATCCCGGCACTGGGGGAGTTTACGAATCCGTTGATGGAAAGGCCGGGAAACTGAACCGTGTGTTTGGTGCCCGGCACGGTTTTAACAATGGCCTGCATTTCGCGCAGCACGGCTTCGGTCCGTTCCAGTGTGGCTCCGGGCGGCAGTACGGCGAACGTGATCAGATACTGCTTGTCCTGCAGCGGAATAAAGCCTTTCGGCACGAGCTTGAAGGTGAAGGCTGTGAAGATGACGAGCAGACCGTAAATCAGCATCATGCCGGCTTTGCGTTTGGCAACGGTTTTGAGCGTGACGGTATAGTCTTTCTGGTTGCGCTTAAACAGTTTGTTGAAGCCCCGGAAAAACCAGCCGAACAGGAAGTCGATCAATTTGGTAAACCTGTCCTTCGGTGCATCGGCCGGACGCAGCAGCAGGGCCGACAGCGCCGGGCTCAGGGTGAGCGAATTAAAGGTGGAGATGAACGCGGCGATGGCAATCGTCAGCGCAAACTGGCGATAAAACTGTCCGGTCAGACCGCTGATGAACGCGATGGGAATAAAGACGCCGGCGAGCACCAGCGTGGTGGCAATTACCGGGCCGGTGACTTCCTTCATCGCCTTAATGGTGGCCTCACGCGGCGGCAGGCCCTCGGCCACATTCCGTTCCACGTTTTCCACCACCACAATGGCGTCGTCGACCACAATGCCGATGGCGAGAATCAGCCCGAACAGGGAGAGCACATTAATTGAGAATCCGAAAAAATACATGAAGGCAAAGGTGCCGATAATGGAAACCGGAACCGCCAGCAATGGAATGATGGATACGCGCCAGTTCTGCAGGAAGATGATCACGACGAGCGCCACCAGCAGGACCGACTGAATGAGGCTGCTGACCACGGCTTTGATGGACTTGCGCACGAAGACGGTCGGGTCGTAGACGATTTCATAGTCGACGCCTTCCGGCATGCTTTGCTTCAGGCGTTTCATGGTTGCACGCACGTCTGCGGAAATCTGCAGTGCATTTGCACCGGGCGAAGCAAAAACCGGCATGGCCGCGGCCTGCTTGCTGTCGAGCAGCGAACGCAGGGCATAGGTCTGGGCATCGAGCTCAATGCGGGCGACATCGCTCAATCGAGTAACCACGCCGTTGGCATCGCGCTTGATGACCACGTTGCCGAATTCTTCCGGGGTTTGGAGACGGCCTTGCACATTGACAGGCATTTGAACCTGCACCGAGTTGTCATACGGCGGTCCGCCGATGAGGCCCGCCGCAACCTGCACGTTCTGGCGGCGAATGGCGGCAACGACTTCGGTGGCGGTCATATCGCGTTCGGCCACGCGGTTGGGGTTGAGCCAGATGCGCATGGCATAGTCGCCCGAGCCAAACTGCCCGATGGTGCCGACGCCGTTAATCTTGGCCAGCTCGTCCTTCACATTGAGCGTGCCGTAGTTGCGCAGGTAGAGCATGTCGTATTGGTTGTTCGGGGATTGCAGATGCACCACCATCACCAGGTCCGGTGAGCTTTTTGTGACGGTCACACCCAGTTGCCGCGTGACTTCCGGCAGGCGTTGGAGTGCCTGCGAAACGCGGTTCTGCACGAGTTGCTGGGCGAGGTCCGGATCGGTTCCGATGGCAAAGGTGACCCGCAGATTCATGGCGCCGTCTGAGGTCGCGAGCGAATTCATGTAGAGCATGTTTTCGACCCCGTTGATCTGCTCCTCCAATGGAGTCGCCACCGTCTGGGCAATCTCGGAAGGGTTGGCTCCCGGGAACGAGGCATGCACCACAATCGACGGCGGCGTCACTTCGGGATATTCCGAGATCGGCAGTTTGAATACAGCGATTAAACCGCCGAGCAGAATCAGCAGCGAGAGCACCGAAGCCATAATCGGCCGGTCGACAAAGTAGCGGGAAAAATTCATAGGAAATATCCTGATTATTCAGCTGCGGCGAGTTGGCCGGATTCGGTTGAAGTCAGGGCGATTTCCTGCACTTGCGGATCAACCGACATCCCGGGACGAATGCGCATGAGGCCTTTGGTGATGACCATTTCACCGGTTTTCAAACCGCTGCGGATCACACGGCTGCCCTTGATGCTTTCGCCGAGAGTGACTTCGCGGTATTCGACGATGTTATCCGGATTGACGACATAGACAAATTTGCGGTCCTGATTGGTTCCGATGGCGCGCTCGTTCAGCAGTATGCTTTCCCGTTCGGTGGGGGAGCCCAGATTGACGCGGACAAACATGCCGGGTACCAATTCTGCATTTTCGTTGGCAAAAAAGGCGCGGCCGCGGATGGTTCCGGAGGAGGGATCAATCTGGTTGTCCAGACTGTGGATAAATCCTTCATAGCGTTTGCGGGCAACACCGATATAAATTTCGACCGGGATTTTGAGTTCGTTGTTCCGGATGCCGGAAACGGCGTGGATGTTATCCATATAGGTTTTTTCATCGACTTCAAATTCGGCGTAAATTCCGGAGTCGGAAACAATGGTGGTCAGCAGGGGAGCCGTCGGGCCGGCGGATACCAGATTGCCCAGCGTGATTTCCGCCCGGCCGAGCAGTCCGGAAAAAGGGGCCTTGATGTAGGCGTAGTCGAGATTGATCTGCGCCTGTTCCAAGCGGGCTTCGGCACCGAGTACTGCGGCATCGGTGACGAGGGTGTTGTTGGCACGCTCGTCGTAGGTGCGTTGTGAAATCGCGGAATTTTTAATGAGCTCGTTTGCGCGTTTCTGGACGGACTGTGCCAGTTCATTGGCGGTGCGGGCCGAAGCGAGATCTGCCTTGGCCTGTTGCACGGCCGCCTCGTAAGGCCGCGGATCAATTACGAAAAGTATATCGCCTTTTTCCACGCGTTGTCCGTCGACAAAGCGAATGTCGGTGATGGTGCCGCTGACTTGCGGTCGAATTTCAGCGCGGTCGACGGCGGCCATCCGTCCGGAAAATTCGCGCCAGAGGCGGGCCTTTGTGGTTTGGACAATGTCAACTTCAACCGCCCTTGCAGGGGGGATGACTGCTGCTGTTTCTTCGGCTGCGCTTTGGCGGGAGATGGAAACGATGCCTCCAATTGCGATGAGCGTAACGGCGGCGAAGGAGATGAAAAGGGGGCTTTTATGTTTGGTTGGAATCGGCATGGGATGGGTTCCTGTTAGGTGGTCAAAAGTCTGAGGTCGGAAGGTCGAAGGTCGAAGGTCTGAAGGTCGGGAGCGCTGACTTGCGACTTTAGACTCGCCGACTTTCGGCCCTATTTAAGTTGCTTCAGCAGGGCCTCTGCGGTGGCGGCGGATGAACCGGGATTCTGTCCGGTAATGAGCGCTTCGTTGGTTTGGACGAAGGAGGAAGCCCAGTCGTCGCCTTTGGAATAGATCCCGCCGCGCGCGGTGAGCATGTCCTCTACGGAGAACGGAACCACGTCCATTAATTGAACGGCGATTTCTTCGCTGTTGCTGAATCCGGTGACGTTCAACCCTTGCACGAGCGGATCGCCATTGGGTTTGCGCGGGTGCCGGAAAACGGCGGGTGCGTGGCATACGGCGGCGATCGGTTTTCCATCGGCGCAGTATTTTTCAATCAGATTGATAGAATCCTGATTTTCCACCAGGTCCCACAGCAGGCCATGACCGCCGGGATAGAAGACCGCATCGAAGTCGTCCGGATTGATGGTGTTCAGGTCAACGGTATTTGCCAGCAGCACCTGGGCATCGCGATCTTCAGCGAAACGGGCCGTGGTGTCTGTGTGGAAATCGGGTGTATCGCTGCCCGGGTCGAGCGGGGCTTGTCCGCCGTTCGGGGACGCCAATACGATATCCGCACCGGCATCCTTAAACACATAATAGGGCGCGGTGAACTCTTCGAGCCAAAAGCCCGTCTTGCGACCGGTGTCGCCGAGTTGATCATTCGATGTCAGTACGATTAAAATTTTCATTCTTTATGCTCCTGAAAGGTAATTGGTGCGCGGGTTAATTGATGAAAGGTCGGGGAATGAGCTACAGATCGTTGGTCAGTTCTTCCAATACCTGTTTATAGAACTCAACCGGTTGAGCGCCGGTTAATGCCGAGGTTTGATTAAAAATGACAGTGGGCACGCCGGATACGCCCTGGTTGATCCAAAAGGCTTCTTTGTCCTGCACGCGTTGGCGGGCGGCGGCGTTTTCCAGTTCAGCCATCACTTCGTCGACATTCAGACCGACGGAGGCCGCTTCCTGTTCAAGGATCTGCCGATTGGAGATATCTTTGCGTTCACTGAAAAGAGCAGCAAACAGGCGCTGTATAAGCGCGGTTTGTTTTCCCTGTTCCTGCGCGTATTCAAGCAGGATATGCGCATCCCGTGTGTTGACGACTTTCATGCCGTCGTAGTAATCAAACGCAAAGCTGAGTTCAGTGCCCAGTTGCGTCAGCTGCGCACGAAAGTGGCGACATTCTTCCGGAGTGGATCCGTACTTCCGGGCGATGTGGGCGTTCAGCTCTTCGCCTTCGGGCGGCATATCGGGATTGATTTCAAAAGGGTGCCATTCAATATCGACCCGGCCCTGCAGCCCCGTTTCGGTGATGGCTTGCTGCAGGCGTAGGTAGCCAACGATGCACCATGGACAGGCAACATCGGAAACGATGTCCACTTTCAGTGTGTTTTTCATAACCATCTTTCCTGTTGTGCTTCAGGCCTTAGCCCTGAGCGCGGCGGCCTTTGGAGCCTAATCCGGATTTTTTACTGTTCGGACGGCCGTTAATATTGACCTTGATACCTTCGGTGGCCTGCAGATTGGCGAATCCCAATCCAATGCCGACTGAAGAGGTGGGTAAGTACGAGTTTCTATTTGTAATGTTCAGTTTCATATCTATTCCTTTGTTTGTTGGTGTTGTTTCTTTCTTTGTGTTCGGTTTTCGTAAAGCGGGTTTATTTTTCCCAGGCGAACTTCCGGAAGGGTTCATCGATCGGGGTTTCGGCGAGGTGGTTCACATAGTTGCTCATCACCTTTTGTGAAAGGATCAGTACGATTTCCAGCAACTGGCGGTTTTCATAACCGGCCGCATAAAACTTTTCCTTTTCCGCCTCGGTCAGGTGTCCCCGGTTCCGGCTCATGGACAGCGCGGTTTCGTGCAGCACCTGAAGTTTTTCCGTCGGCATGTTGCCGCCCTTGCGCAGTGCTTCTGTAATGGCCGGGTCCACTTTCATCATGTGGGCAATGGCGGTATGGGCCGGAACGCAGTAGTGGCATTCGTGTTCCACATTGAACGTCTGCCAAACCACGGTGACCTCTTCATCGTTAAAGGAGGAATCCAATGCCAGCTGATGCAGCTTCATATAGCCTTCCAGCAGGCCGGGCGCCTCCGCCATTACGCCTTGCAGGTTGGCAATCATACCGGTTTTCTCCTGAATGCCGCTCAGCATCGCTTTGCTGGCTTCGGGGGCGGTTTCAATCGTATGAATTTTGAATGTGCTCATGTTCTCTCCATTTAAATTTTAATGATTCAACGGGTATTTCCGTTTCGTTGAGGAGGGTTTTATGATCAAATGAACGACCGTTCAAGTATTATTTTGAACATTCGTTCAAGCTGAGAATTAAAATGAGACTCTTATGGTGCTCTTTCGGCAATGCAGGCTTGGTCGAACGTGTGATGCCTGCAATTGCACCGACTGCACAAAATTCGAAGCACGAATTTCCAAACCCGAAATAAAACTCAATCCAAAAAACTCCAAGTAAGCAAAACACGGTTGTGTCTCTTCATTCGGAACATTGAAATTTCAAACCTTCGAATTTGTTTAGGATTCAGGATTTCGGGATTAAACATTTCTCTAATCAGAAAGATCCGGGGTGACGGGGCCCGTGTGAAGGGCGGATTCAAATTCCCCAATACGATTCCTGCAATTTCGCGATCGACATACAGCAGCCTCATCTGCAATAAATGAACAATCGTTCAAAAATAGACAGCGAGGCCGTGATATGAAGTACGATCGTCAGGATGTAATCGAAAAAGCTACCAATCTATTCTGGGAAAAAGGCTATCATGCCACCTCCATGCGCAATTTGCAGGAGGTCACTGATTTGCGGCCCGGCAGTATTTATGCAGGCTTCGGTTGCAAAGATGGCCTATTCAAGGAAACGCTTCGGTATTATGCCGGACAGGGGAAGCTGCAGCTGCAGGCCTGTGTTGAAGCCACGTCGACGCCGCTGGAAGCTTTGAAACTGTTTTTGCGCAATGTGGTGCTGGGAAATGCCGATGCACCGAACAGCATGTGTATGCTGGTGAAAAGTATTTCCGAGCTGACCGAGAACGACAACCCGGAACTGCTCGATGAATCGAAACAGCTGTTGCGCGGAATTGAAGGCGCATTTGTGGATCTGCTGACCCAGGCGGTGGAGTGCGGCGAGCTGGATTCATCCAGAGATCCCAGGCGGCTGGCCCGGTTTTTACAAATGCAGCTGATGGGACTCCGGGCCTATGCGCAGGCGAATAAAGGCAATGTGTCGGTGGAAGAACTGCTTGAAGATGTCTTTTCCTGCCTGCACTAACCCCCTTAACATTTAACTCTACAGAAAGAATTCTATCATGAAAGTGGTCGCATTTAATGGAAGTCCGCGCAAAGGCGGAAACACGGAAACCTTGCTCAAACGGGTCTGTGATCGATTGGAAAAACACGGCATCGAAACCGAAATCATTAAAATCGGCGGCGAGCTGCTTTCCGGCTGTACGGCCTGCGGAGCCTGTTTTAAAACTCAGAATATGTCCTGCATCATTTATAACGATGATGTGAATGGATGGATTAAAAAAATGGTCGAGGCCGACGGTATTCTGCTCGGATCGCCGACCTATTTTTCCGATATGACGCCCGAGATGAAAACGCTGATCGATCGGGCCGGCTATGTCACGCTTGCCAACGGCAGCGCCTTAAAGGGAAAAGTCGGTGCGGCTGTATCCGCCGTCCGTCGCGGCGGGTCGATAAACACCATCAATTCCATGAGCAATTTTTTCACGATTTCCCAGATGATCATTCCCGGTTCCAGTTATTGGAATATGGGCTACGGTGCCGCGCGCGGCGAATCCGAGCAGGATGTGGAAGGCATGCAGACCATGGACAACCTCGGAGAAAATATGGCCTGGATTATGAAATGTATCGACGCTGCCAAAGCGACCATTCCGTTTCCGGATAATGACCGCTCTCAGCAGATGAACTTCATTCGCACCGAAGCCGAGTCGTAATGCGTAATGCGTAATGCGTAATGCGTAATGCGTGAATTTTGACGGAATGGGCTGGGCAGGCAAGATTAGTTACGCCTTACGGATTACTCATTAAAATCCATGCTGGATTCAGAAACCATTTTAACCTTTTGGATTGCGTCAACGCTGCTGGCGCTCGCGCCGGGACCGGATAATATCTTTGTGCTGACCCAGTCGGCGGTGCATGGAAAAAGTGCCGGCATCGTCACCACGCTCGGCCTGCTGACCGGCGTACTGGTTCATACCTGTGCGGTGGCCTTCGGAATTGCGGTGATTTTCCAAACTTCGGAAACCGCCTTTTCCGTGCTGAAATATATCGGATCCGCCTATCTGTTTTATCTCGCATGGAAAGCCTTTCGAGCAAAGGGACAGGCGATTGAAGCCGATGGGGAAGGGCGGATCAAACTTCGGAAGCTCTATGTCCGCGGCATCATCATGAACGTCACCAATCCCAAAGTATCGATCTTCTTTCTTGCTTTCCTGCCGCAGTTTGCCGAGCCGGAACGCGGCTCGATGGTGCTCCAGTTTCTGGAACTCGGCGGCCTTTTCATCATCGCGGGTATGTCGGTCTTTTTCATGATCTCTTTTCTGGCCGGTTCGCTGGGGCAATGGCTGAACCGATCTTCCCGCGCTCAGTTGGTGCTTAATAAAGTGGCGGGAGTGGTCTTTGTCGGGCTCGCCCTGAAAATTGCCACTGTCCATCATTAGATCCGTTAGCTAATCGTGGGATTAACCGAAAAATAAAGCATGGAATGCATAGATTCCTGTAGAGGCGGTAACTGAATATTGTGACTGGGGGTGGAGGGACGATGTCCTCATCGTCCGCAGACAGCGGGGATGCTATTCCTTCAGCAAATCGTATAAATCACGATCTTTATTTTCCGGAGCAATAGATCATTTAGTCACGGGAAGCCCCAACGACCTGCAGGCGGCTTCACCAAAACAGATTCAGGGTCTTTGTGCTTTTTGTGTCTCTTCGAGACCATCATTATGCCTGCATGAAATTCAAGCACATCATCTGGGACTGGAACGGAACGCTTTGGGACGACACGCAGCTGTGTGTGGAAATTAACAACCACATGCTTGAGCGCCGGAATCTTCCTGCTACCACGCTGGAAATTTATCGCGACAAACTCTGTTTTCCGGTCGATCAATATTATTGCCAGCTCGGTTTCGATTATTCCAAAGATCCGTACAGCGTGCTGGCCGAGGAGTTCATTGCCGAATATACCGAACGTCGCTATGAATGCCCGTTGCACGATGGGGCACGCGAGCTGATTTCGGCCTTCCAATCGCAGGGAATCCGGCAGGCCGTTTTATCGGCCTATCAGCAGGATACGTTGAACCAGGCCGTTGAATATTTCCAACTCCTGGAATTTTTCGACGACGTCATCGGCCTCAACGATATCTATGCCGCCGGCAAGGTGGAAAACGGATTGAAGTACATCGCGGGCCTTACTGTGAATCCCGTCGACGTGTTGTTTATCGGCGACACCCTGCATGATTTTGAAGTCGCCGACGCGATGGGCGTAAACTGTGCGCTCGTTGCCTGTGGCCACAACAGCCGCTCGCGCCTCGAAACCACCGGTGTTCCTGTTTTTGACGTCCTGGCCGAAATCCGTGAATATGTCCTTGGAATGGAGTTCTAATGAAATTACACCGCTATATTTGGGGGCTGTTGCTTGCGAGTGTTATACCCGTGTCTGCCGATTACCGGCTCTGGGAAGGGAAAGACGGCAGCGCAATCGAAGCTGAATTTGTCGCTGAAGTCGGAGATGCGATCGTATTGAAATTAAGGGACAAAAGCACCATTCGGGTCTCAAAGCTTCAGCTGTCTGATGCGGATGTCAGTTATGTTGAAATAACGCACCCACCTGAACTTAAAATCGCTCTGACAAAAAATGAATCAAGAGATTTCCTCGCCATAACAGCCGGTTGCAACCTCCTTCTTCAGAAAATGAATAGCCGGGCCTATGCTGCTCCGATCACCGTTAAGCTCTTCACCATCGGTTACAATAGAAAGAGCTCCGATCAACAGCTCCTGCTGGACAGCAAATCTTGGTCATATGACGCGCTGCCTGAAGGCCCTTTCTCCGATGAAAAAAACTATGGAAAACGATTCTTCACGCAGAATTTAAGTAATGCCCCTAACCGATCTGTACCATCCATTCAAGTCTCAGGATATGCCGTGAAGGTCTTTGATGCCAAAGGAATGCTGATTGCTCAGGAAGAGAGCTCGAACCGGTTGATAAAAGATATCGAGTCCGCGTGGGGCTGCCCTCTCGAGGAGGCCGAGCTGGAGGATTTCGAAAAAACGCTTCCCGAAAACCCGCTGAAGGGAGGAGTACATGCCGCCGTATCCGAATCCACAAGTCGCATCACTCTATTCAACAACGATAGAATACTTCGTTTCGATACGCGAACTCATTCAATTGACCGCATCACTGAATTCGGGAAGCATGATTGGGAAGGAATTCCGGATGCATTCAGCGCCATCGCTAACCATTCAGATCAAAAGTTATACTTCTTTTTTGACGGCTCATTTCGTTCGTACAATAAAGAGAAGCACGAGGCTGAAAAGGCTGTCGAAAATGGGATCGAACAATTTGAAGGCATTCCCGCAATCGTTGATGCCGCGACATATATAAATAAAAGTACGATCGTGTTTTTTGCCGACGACACGTGCTACCACTACGACTGCAAGCTGGCAAAGGTGACCAAAACCTCCCCGTTTGGTTCCCCGCATTGGAAGGGACTGCCCGTTCATATTGATGCGGCGGCTACAGCGCAACGTGGGATTATCTATTTCTTTGCCGGGGATAAATACTACCGGTTCAACATCAGGATGAAACAGGTTGAAGCGGAAGGGAAAATGACTATTGATGGGTGGCCTGTTCCGGAGCAGGAGGTCCTCGCTCCACCACGAAAACCTAAAGTTACTGAAATTCAACCTATTCCGAAAGTCAGGAAAGAGGTACCGGCGCACTCCGCAGATGAGATGTCGGTAACACTTGAAGAAATCCTCCAAAAACTGGCCGCGACTCAGAAAGACCTCCGATCTGTGGAAGGCGATCTGGTGGCAGAGATGACCCTCCGGAAAGGGAAGCCATATGTAGGGAATCTGGTTGGTCGTACTGGCAACTGGATTGAATTCAAAACAACAGGCTCTACCAAACCCCTGCGCATCGGAGCCTCTATAATTAAATATCTTAACTTTAAAATATGGTTAGACGTCAAAGTCGTCCGCAAGCTGAGCGCAGGTCAGGAATATGGACAGCTCAGAGCATATCTCCAGAAAATTCTCATTCCGTATGAACCATACAAAGATATCCCTTCCAACCTGGATCCCTTGAGATTGTTTGCGGAAGAATTATAAGGCGCAAATTGACGTTCTTGAGGATGCGCTTAATCAGGCTGTTGCATCTTTCCAACTGCTGGAATCTTTCGATGGCGACCCCGTCTTCGATGCCTTCGCTGAAATCTGCGAATACGTCCTCAATTAGGACTTACTTGATCGCAACAACTGTCACATCTGTTCCAATCTGTTTCCACCGCACTTCAAGGTCGAAAACTGTGGTTCCGTACAGGCGGTCGGGATTGTCCCGCTGATAGGCCGGACGCGGGTTGAACGAAAGCATATCGCAGATTAATTGCCGAAGGTTGGGGCGCGCTTCAGTTTCCAGCGTTTTGAGTTTTTGTTCTATCTCCGGCAGAAAGGAAACTGTGTTTCCAGGCCTTGGAGGTGCGGCGGCAAATGCGCCCGTTGCATCGGGAATACTGTCGGAATACGGAATGTAGGGCTTAATGTCGAGTACCGGTGTTTGGTCGAGAAAATCGCCGCCGCCCAGCCGTAATTCGGTGCCGTTCACCTCCAGCAATTCCACAACGGAAAGTCCGATCGGATTCGGCCGGAAGTTGGAGCGCGAGGCAAACACTCCCACGCGTTCATTCCCGCCCAGACGCGGCGGGCGAACGGTGGCTTTCCAGCCTGTCACACCGGAGCCCTGCGAAAGCGGAGCATTGGAAGCCGATTGGTGAAATACGAAGCTGATCCAGACATGGGAAAACTCTTCCAATCCCCGGAAGGCTTCCGGCTGATTGAAAGGAGGCAGCATTTCCAGCGTTGCCGTTGCACTTTTCACGAGGCCCGGCTGACGCGGTATCCCGAACTTGTCTGTGTAACACGAACGAATCATTCCGATTGGTTTAAATTCAAAATTCATAACGGGACAGTATCCATAGATTTTGCGGATTACATAGATTTTTTACCTACTGTTCTAATCCATTAAAATGGGGTAATCTGCGTATTATGAATTCTATTGAACAGTTGTCGGAATGGATTCGCAGCGCAACGTCAATTGTTGCACTGACGGGTGCGGGGATTTCGACGGCATCAGGCATTCCCGATTTCCGGTCGGCCAGCGGGATTTACTCCAACGGCACTAATGACAACGTATTTGATTTGCGTAAGTTTGATCGGACGCCGGAATTTTTTTATCGCTTTGCCCGGACGTTTTATCCCCAGGTCAGAGATGCAGAACCGAATTCAGCCCACCGCGCATTAGCCGCGATGAAGCATGTCACCGTGGTTACGCAGAATGTGGATGATTATCATCAGCGTGCCGGCTCCGATCCCGTGTATACCGTGCACGGGAACTTTATCTTCAGTACATGCCGGGCGTGCGGTTCGCAGATTAAAACGGAAGAGCTTTTTCCAATCATTGGAAACGGAGAGGTACCGCATTGTTCCTGTGGCGGGGTGTATAAACCGAATATCACATTTTTTGGAGAGATGCTGCCCGAGTACGATTGGATGGAAGCGGTGAAGGTGATGAGTCAGGCCGATTTGGTACTGGTTCTCGGAACTTCATTAGTGGTGCAGCCGGCGGCCGGCCTGCCGGGATATCGGCCATGGAATGCGCGTCTGGTCATTATTAACCGGGAGCCGACTCCACTGGACGGAGAGGCTCAGCTGGTGATTCATGACGATCTATGCAAGGTGATGGAAAGCGTTATGTACTAAATCAGAGCGTCACGCCTTTGGCTTTTTACTGAGTTTGCGACCGAAAGTGACGCAGACGGCTCCTTCGATGAAAACCAGAATGCCGAAGAGGCCGAAGGGCGGTTTGGCGGCCAGCAGGGCGGCAATGGCGATGGTAATTAAGCCGGCTCCGTTAATCATAAACCGGTTTACATATTTTTTAGGATCGTCCGATTCCCAGCCTTTTTTCAACAACGCCTTTTGAGAGACATAGTGAAAGCCAAGGGCCAGACAGAGGAGGATTAAGAGAATCGTTTCTTTGCTCATAGAGTTCCGCGCTTACGCTTCCGCTTTGGGTTCAACCGTTTCGGCATGGCCGAGGTTTTTGTTCGGTGCAATAATATCGCGGACCCGGCGTTTCAGATCTTTCATTTCCGGCAGACCGCGTTCGGTTTTCCGATCCCAAACCTGCTGATCGTTGGCGTAGATCCGCCAGATGCCGGGAATTTCGCTGGGCCTCAGTACGGCTTCATCGATGTCGCCCTCAAAACTTTGCAGCAGTTCCTGGGCAATCCAGGCAGAGCGCATCATAAATCTGCATTTAGTGCAGTATTCAACCGTTATACTTCGTTTTCCCATTAATTTGGCTCCCTTAAAAACCCGTTCTTATCACAGGATATGCTGTGGATACGAAATTTTTTTCCAACCATTGGAAGAGCCGTGCCCGTTTCCTGCTCAATCGGTTATGAAGAATCGAGCCTATTGTGCGCTTATTGAGACGGGAAAAACTTTGAACATGTTCTTTGAACGGGTAGTCTACAAACGCAACACGGGCATGTGCGCAACGGTGTGTGCAGGTCCGACATTTGAATCAACCCTCAAGGAAAGGAGCTGATGTAATGCATACATCAAAGCAGATTAACCCCGCACCTTCTTACTTCAATGAGCACGCATCCGATGCGGCGATTCCGGTCGAGATTCAGTTTCGACATATGCAGGAGTCACAGCGCGTTGTATGGCTGGTCGATCAAATGATGGAAAAATTTGAAAAATACCCGCTTCCAGGTGCGAAGGCGTATGTTGTGATTGATGAGACGCATCATCGTGAAAAAACCGGAATCTTTCAGGTGAAAGTAAAACTCAATGTTCCCGGCGAACGGCTCTATGTTGCGCACAGCACGGAAAAAACCGGTCTTCACGACGGGGTTTACGGCGCGATTGCAGATGTTTTTGACAGTATTGAAAAACAGCTGGTTAAGCGCCACGGGCGCCGTACGCGCCGCAGAATCGTTCGGGCAATCGAAAAAGCCGCTTAACTTCCAACCTTAGGGAAAACGAGGCCCTCCGGAAAATCCGGGGGGCTTTTTATTATACAGGCCGTCAGGAAAATCCGGGATTCTCCGTTACGCACCCGGCGGCCTTTTTTCGTGCCTTTCCAATCATTGGAAACTACATTGGAACGCTTATGGCACGGATTGCAAAAGTTGTAGTTGAGATATCGTTGGATCGGGAATTTGATTACCTGATTCCTGCCCATCTGCAGGCATCGATAAAGGTTGGATCGCAGGTGAATGTTCCGTTTCGGTCGCGTGAACTGCGCGGTTTTGTTGTGGGCCTTTCCACGTATTCGGCATTTGCGGATAAGCTCAAGCCTATCAGCGGCGTGGTTGGAGAAAAACCGCTTATTCCCGACGAAATCATGAAACTTGCATATTGGATTGCGGAGTATTATTGCGCGCCGATCGAGCACGCCGTTCGCACGGTTCTGCCCAGCGCTGTCCGGAAGCGGGGCGCAAAACACAAAAAGCAGCTTTCTGTTGCTCTCACCGGTAAAACACCTGAAAAAATTTCAGCCCTGCAGGATGAGGTTTTCCAAACGCTGGAAGCGCACGGGGCCATGACGATTTCTGAATTGAAAGAGCGCACCGGCTGTTCAGATTCACCGATCCGAACCTTGGAAAAGCTGGGATTGGTAACCATTTCTGAGGAGACGATTCAGCGCGATCCGCATGCCGGAATGGAACTGCTGCGCACGAAGCCGTTTGATCTGATGGTCGAACAGCAAACTGCTCTGGATATCATTAACGCCGAGGTGGATCAGGAAAAACCGGGAACCGTTCTGCTGCACGGAGTGACCGGCAGCGGGAAAACTGAAGTCTATTTACAGGCGATTCAGCACGCATTGGATAAGGGGAAGGGCGCGATTGTTTTGGTGCCGGAAATTGCGCTGACTCCGCAAACGGTGGATCGGTTTCGGTCGCGCTTCGGCGAATGCATCGCCGTGCTGCACTCCAGCCTTTCCGATGGCGAGCGGCACGATGAATGGCATCGCATTCGGAATGGCGAAGCAAAGATTGCCATCGGGGCGCGCTCGGCACTCTTTTCGCCGATTGAAAACGTCGGTTTAATTGTTGTGGATGAAGAGCACGAGGCGACCTATAAGCAGGATGAGTCGCCGCGCTATAATGCGCGCGATGTTGCCGTGATGCGCGGCCATCTGGAGAACTGCTGTGTGGTGCTCGGGTCGGCGACGCCTGCGATGGAGTCGTTCGCCAATGTGAAAAACGGGCGCTATAAACTGGCGGAAATGCTAATGCGCGTGGATGACCGGTCAATGCCGCTGATGCGCGTGGTGGATATGTGCATTGAAAAGGAGCGGGATGGTCGGCCGCAGATCTTTTCCCGAGAACTGGTGGAAGGGATATACGATCGGCTTAATGTCGGGGAGCAGACGATTCTGTTTTTGAACCGCCGAGGCTTTTCGTCGTCGTTGCAATGTGAGCAATGCGGTTATGTGGCGGAATGCTCCGCCTGCAGTGTTTCGATGACCTACCACAAACGGGACCATAAGTTGATGTGCCATATTTGCGGGGCGGAAGAAAAGGTGCCGGCGCGTTGCCCGAAGTGTTCTGATCCCGATTTTAAATATGCAGGGATGGGAACCGAAAAAATTGAAGAGGTGCTGGAAAAAATCTGTCCGAACGCACGGGTGGCGCGGATGGATTCGGATACGATGCGCAAGAAAGATTCATATCGCACGGTGCTCGATAAATTCAGGACGGGGAAAATTGATATTCTGCTGGGAACACAGATGATTGCCAAAGGGCTGGATTTTCCGAATGTGACGCTGGTGGGGGTGCTGCATGCAGACATGTCGTTGCACGTTCCCGATTTCCGGGCCGGCGAACGTACCTTTCAGCTGCTGACGCAGGTGGCGGGCCGGGCCGGACGCGGGGAGAAGGCGGGGGAAGTGATTGTGCAGGCCTACACACCGCATCACCCGGCCATTCAGGCGGCACGCAGTATGGATTACGAAGGGTTTTGTGCGCAGGATCTGGAGTTCCGCAAAGAGCTGGCCTATCCCCCGTTTTCCCATTTGGTGCTCCTCACGTTTAAGGGCGAATCAGAATTGGATGTGATGGGGGCGGCGGATCGTTTTTTCGAACGGTTGGAGCCGATTCTTCCCGATTCGGTGAGCCATTGTCCACCCATGCCCGCCCCGCTGGCGCGGGCAAAGGGTCAGTGGCGTTATCAGATTATGCTTCGTTGCGAGCATACGGTTAAAATGACAAAGCCGATTCGGTACGTTCAGTCGCAGTATAAGCTGCCCAAAGGCGTTACGTTGACGGTTGATGTGGATGCACTTTCGCTACTCTGATGCTGCAAGCCAGTTCCCCGCGTTTTCCAGCGATTGGAAAATCCGAATATCAGCACCGCGGTTCCGAGCCACCAGTTCGCCAAGTTCATTGATATCGGAGTTGACCTGTTGTTCATCAAACAGGGCAACTTTTATCCCGGTGCTGGCCGGTAGAACTTCCATGATGAGTTCGAAAACCTCGCCTTCGGAAAGTTCGCCCTCCAGATTTTCATGCACGAGTACCTTGGTCAGATTCCGGGTTCTGACTTCTTCGGCGATACGGGTCCAGTACTCTATACTTGCGTTGAAGCTGTCTTGGCCTTCCAGATGGGCATAGAGATAGTCATCCCGTAACTCAAATTGAAGTGTGTAACTCTTTTCTTTCATTAAGTTCTATATTCTGCACATCTCTTTAAATTCAGCAACCCGAATTTCAATTTCGTCGCGGTCAAGCTGGGTCAGACGTTCCAGACTGAATTCTTCGACGCCGAAGGAGGCTGTGATGGAGCCGTAAACCATGGCTTCGCGAATGGCTTCTTTATCTGTTTTTCCGGAAGCGCACAGTGCGCCCATCAGTCCGCCGGCAAACGTGTCGCCGGCTCCGGTCGGGTCTTTGAAGCTGTCGAGCGGATAGGCGTGCAGCAGGAAAATATCGTCTTTGGTAAATAACATCGATCCGTTTGCTCCCTTTTTAATGAGCACATATTCCGGACCGAGTTCGAGCAGTTTTGCAGCGGCTTGCGTCAGTGTATGTTCGCCGGTGAACAGCTCGGCTTCGGATTCGTTCAGCGTGAGCATGGTGCATTTACTGATGACTTTTTCGAGGTCATCTTTGGCAATATTGATCCACAGGTCCATGGTGTCGATCAGTACAAATTTTGGATTATGAACCTGTTCGAGTACGTGCAGCTGAAGCGCGGGGTGGATATTTCCCAGAAATAAGTAGGGCGCGTTGCGATAGGCTGCAGGGAGTTCCGGTGTAAAGGATTCGAATACCCCGAGATCGGTGAAGAGGGTGTCGCGGTTGTCCATATTTTTGTGGTAAACCCCGCCCCAGCGGAAGGTCTTTCCTTCTACGGTCTGAAGCCCTTCGAGGTCGATGCTCATTGTGCTCCAGGTGTCGCGGAATTCCTGCGGGAAGTCGCTGCCGACAACGCCGACCATGCCGGTGTGTGTGAAGAAGGAGGCCGCCGCACACGCGTAGCTCACGGAACCGCCGAGAATTTCTTCCCGTTTTTCAGAGGGGGTTTCAATGGTGTCGATGCCGATGGATCCGACGATGGTGAGTTCAACTGCGGGTTTGGTCATTTTGGGGTTCTCCATTTTAAATTGCGTAAAGCAAGGTTGCGATGCCGATGGCACCGACGACAAAGGTTTGTGAATCGCGGGCGGCAAAGGCGACGGGATCGTCTTCCATTTTTCCGTGCCATGCGAGATGCCAGATGCGGGTGATCCAGTACAGCAGCAGGGGACAGAAAATCCAAAGCAGGCTCGGGTAGGTATAGAGTTCGGCCACTTTATCACTGCCCAGATACATGGTGAAAACGAAGACCGAAATATAGCCGGATGTGGTGCCGCAACTGAGCAGCAGCGGAAGGTCGCTTACGCTGTATCCGCGCTCACGTGCTGATTTTTCCTCGGAGGCGCTATGCTGTATTTCTTTGAGTTCCGATGTTCGCTTCACCAGCGCGAGGCTCAGGAAGAGGAAAATGGCAAATTCGATGAACCAGCCGGATACCTCCGTCCCGGTTGCAACGGAACCGGCAACGATGCGCAGGGAATAGAGAATGGCGAGGGTCAGTACATCGGCGATCGGCATCTGTTTAACGCGCCAGGAGTAGGCGGTTGTTATGCCGAAATAGATCAGCAGAGTGATAAAAAAAGGAAAGGGCAGAAAAATACACAGGGAAAGACTGGTCAGTACCAGCAACGGGGCTGTTAGTGCTCCGATCGTAATGGGCAGATCTCCCGAGGCAAAGGGGCGGCGGCATTTGCGGGGATGATGCTGGTCGGCACTGAGGTCGAACAGATCGTTGAGAATGTAAATCGAGGAGGCCGCCAGACTGAATGCAATAAAAGCGATGCCGGCATGGATCAGGTTTCCAAGGTCTGTAAAACGGTGGGCCAGCAGTATGGGCGAAAAAATAAGGAGATTTTTCAGCCATTGCTGACAGCGGATGGCCTTGATGAACATGCTTCCCCAGGTCCGCTGATCCAGAAAAATATGGTCTGCCCGAATGGCATATCCTTTTTTAGTGGCCGTGTTCGGATTGGCCAGAATCACGATGTCCGCGGCATCCCAGATCGGGAAGTCGGCATTGTCGTTTCCGGCATATCCAAAGGTTGGAAAGCGTTCCTGAATGGCGGTCAGTTTTCGGTTGTGGCGGAGGTTGGTTTCGGCGTTGCTCGCCAGAATATCATCAAAAATACCCAGATGTTCCGCAACGGCATTGGCCGTTCTGTAATTCGATGCTGTTGCCAGAATCAGTTTGCGTCCGGCAGCATGTTCCTTTTTCAACCAGCTGAGCAGTTTGGTGTTGTAGGGCAGCACGGATGCATCGAGCTCAACCCGCTGCATGACCTGATCTTTCAGGTACGCTTTTCCTTTAAGGATCCAACCGGGAATCTGCAGGATGCAGGCGGGTTTACGCCGTAAGAGCAGAAAAAGTGCCTGATGCAGGGTATCGATTTTGACGAGGGTTCCGTCAAGATCAACGCAGATCGGGATGGATTTATCGGCTGTCATTCCGTTCCTGTCATTGGAAATCATTCGGGCGGGTTGTGTTTACCTGGATGTGTCCACTGCGGATTTTTTCTTTCAGTTTATCTCGCAGCCAGAAGCGGATTTTCTCCCGAACCATCGGAATGAGGAGTGCAAAACCAACGCAATCGGAAAGTAAGCCGGGAGTAATGAGCAGTGCTCCTGCCAGCAGAATCATGACCCCGTCGATCATTTGGGGGGCCGGCAGATTTCCGACATTCATCTCCTGCTGAATCTTGAAGAGAGTGGCAACACCTTGCCGGCGAACCAATGCCGCTCCCGCAATGCCCGTCAGAAAAACGAGCAGTACGGTTGGCAGAAAGCCGACCATGCCGTGCAGTTTGATCAGTACTGCAAATTCCAGTATCGGCAGGCCGATAAACAGGGCAATCAGATAGTGCAGCGGCATGGCTGTTCCCGGGTTAGACTTCGTCGGAAGCCGTTTGAACTTCGCTCAGGTCTTCAAATCCGGCTTCTTCCAGCAACGATTCCTGCCAGGCCTGAGCCAGACGCGCTGCTTTTTCCTGACGGATGCCTGCGGCAAGGTCCTCGCGCATCGGAGGAAGTGTGATGGTTTCGTCGGCAATTTCTTTATCGAGCACGTAAGCCAGCAGGAATTCATCGGGGGTGCTGATCAGGTCAACGAGAGCTCCTTTATCAAACTGAATGGTGGCTCCCATGATGTCGCGACCGAATTCGGTTTCCAGTGGTGAGGAGATGTTGAAGGGTTCGGTGGTCTGCACGTCCAGATTGTATTTTGATGCCGCATCGGCGAAGGAGATTCCGTTCTCTATGGCAGCGGCGGTTTCGGCATAAACTGCTTCGCATTTTTCAACATAGGCCTCTTCGGATGCAGCAATTTTTGCGGATTCAATGGCTTCCGCCTTAACCACATCAAATGCCGGGACGAAGGAGTCCAGTGTTTTCTGGAGTGCGATCACATATACGGTGTCACGGCCGACAACCGGGTCGCTGTAATACTGGGTCGGGGTCAGCTGAAGGCTGGCGGTGGCCTGTGCAAAGGGTGCAGTCGGGTCAATGCCTCGGGGGGTATCGGTGGCCGCAAACGGCGGGGTTTTTGTGACAATCTGAAGGCCTGCTTTTTCGGCCTCGCCCTGGAATGTGGCTTCTTCCGATGCCAGCTGAGCCACAAACGCATCGGCGGCATTGGCGGCTGCCCGAAGGGACATATCGGAGGAGACCAGCTCATAAATTTCATCCCTCACTTCTTCCAGTGAACGGTATTCCGGAACCGCATTGGTTGCAGTTTCCGGTTTGATGAAGCGCTCCTTATTTCCTTCATAAACCTGAGCAATAAGTTCGTCGGCAACTTCCACCGAGTTGGTGTAGTCAGAAACAGGGAATGCCACATAATGCACGATGAATTTTTCCGGCATGCGGAATTCATCCTGATTCTGTTCGTAGTAGGCTTTGGCCTGCTCGTCTGTTACTTCAACGGTGCCGGCCAGACTGCGGGGCAAAGCGGCATAGGCTACGGTTAGCTTGTCCGTATAAAGGTGGAATGCTTTTTTGATTTCGTCGTCGGTTACCAGAGCGCCCTGAGCGGCAGCAGCGGATGCCTTCTGGATGAGAACCTGTTCGGCCATCATATTTTCAAAACGTTTGGCATTCATTCCGGTGCGCGGCAGAAAGCCGTTAACAAAGGCATTGTAAGCATTGGCATCGTATTGTCCTGTCTGCGGATTCTGGAACACCTGTTCGGACTTGATAAGGTTTACGACCTGCTCCGGCGTTACGGTCAGTCCCATCTGTTCCGCCTTTTTAAGGGTGGCGATACGCTGCCAGGCTGAGCGACGGAGTACAGCATCGACTTCGTCTGTAATGTTGAGCTCGCGGCCCATCATCATGGAATACATCACATATACGTTTTGGTAGGCCGCGCTGAATTCCTGCCGGCTGATGTCTTCGCCGTAGAGTCGGCCGACCACATCATTCTGCGACTTCTGGCGCTCGGCGCCGCCGGTCTGCGAACCGGTATAAACGCCGACAAATGCGACGCTGATAAAAATTGCGAAGACCAGCCATACGGTCTTGTTGTGAATCAGTTTATTGAATTTTGAAATCATCATTGCCATGGGTAAACCTCTCTCATTCTGAAATGGTGTAAGAAATAACCCGCAAACCCTACCGATTGCCCATTTGCGGGTCAATGGGGAAGTCTATCGTTTAATTCATCGTTCCAAACCGTATGTATATCGCGTTTTAAGCGGCAATCAGGAGACATGCCGGGGCTTGGCATGATCACTGCTCTAAGCTGCCGGAATGCAGTTTAAAGTGTTCTTTAAACTAAATGACTTGATCGCACTGCAGATTTGTTGTCTGTTCCGCGGCTTGTACGACGTTTGGTTGAAAAGATAAATTTTATAGAAAAACGGGGCTTTTTTTCAGTGGAGTATATAAAAAACAAATCGGTGACTGGTCTGAGATCGGATGCCAAAGTGACGTCGCGCATCCTTCCTATTGATTTGGGGCGCAAGGGGATTTCCCGGCATAAGTCACGCGAACGGATCATGCTGTTGCAGGGACCGGTCGGACCGTTTTTTAAGCATTTGCAAGACGCGCTGTCGGATAGCGGATATGAGGTTTGGCGGATCTGTTTTAACGCCGGCGACCGGTTCTTTTCCCGAAAAGAGGGGCGGATCAGTTTCCATGGGGGTTCCAGAGATTGGAAAAACTGGTTGAGCGATTTCATTACGGCAGCGAATATCGACGGCATTATCCTGTTCGGTTCCGAGCGCGAGATTCATCGTATTGCCCGGGAAGTTGCTGCCCAATGTAAGATAAAGGTTATTTCGCTGGAGGAAGGGTACATACGTCCGGGGTTCATCACGATTGAGCACAGTGGAAATAATGCGAGCTCTCCGATTGCACGCTGCCTGCCCTCGGCCGATAGCGAAGTGCATCTGGATGATGGGAAACCGGTGGAGAACTTCCGTGAAGGGAGCGTGAAGGTATGGCACAACATTGTCTATTATGCCCTGCGTAATCTTTTCACATACGGAAAACAGCGGAAACTTTATCATAAACGGTTTTCGCTGGTGACCGAAATTTTCTGCTGGGGGCGGAGTGTCTATCGGCGGGTTCGAGGCCAGACCACTAATTTTATGATTATCCAGAATTTACTGGAATACCACGATAGAGGCTATTTTCTGGTTCCCCTTCAGGTTGATTCCGATTGCCAGTTAAAGGAATTTTCAATGGGCTGGAGTCAGGTTGATTTAATTTCGAAAACGCTCCGATCATTTGCGAAGCAGGCTCCACCCGGAAAACGGCTGGTTTTTAAGATTCACCCGCTGGCCCGCGGACATAGTAATTATAAGCATCTGATCCGGGAAACCGCCAAGGCCTATGGGGTCAGCGAGCGTGTTGATGTGCTTGATACCGGTTCACTTGGATTGTTGACGCGCCATAGTGCCGGCATGATTACGATTAACAGTACGTCCGGATTCTCCGCCATTTACCATGGCATTCCGCTGCTGGTGGTTGGCAATGCGCTATACGCCCATCCGGAACTGGCGACCTGTGGAAACGGCAATCCGGATTTTGACTCCTTCTGGACCGGTGGATCGGTGGCGAATTTCGAGACACGGCGAGCTTATTTGGGATGGGTGAAGCATCGGGCGCTTGCGGTTGGCGATTTCTATGCCGCTCGCGGAATTCGGCTGGCCTGCCGGAATGTTTGCTCAAAGCTTCAGGAAGAAAGTTTTTCCGAACACATTGAATTTAAAGTCAGGAACGCAAGTTGATCTGCACCGAAATGATGAATAAACAAAAACTATTTAATTCGTGGGGAGCGGCCATCGCAACAGGTTTGTTGCTCAGCAGTTGTTCAACACTGCCCGGTTCCGGGCCTTCGCGCCATAAAATGGCCAAAGTGCAGGACGAACCGGCCGATGACCGCGAATATGCCGTCATTCAGCTGAGCGTGGATGTTGTGCAGCAGCTGGGCGATCGCCGGCCAGTTTCCCTGAACGAAAGTTTCAGCACCACATTGAACGGAAAACCCGAATCCGTTCTCGGCATCGGAGACCAGCTCGTGATCAACATCTGGGAAACCTCCGGCGACGGCCTGTTTTCCACCTTCGAAAAGAAGCAGTCGCGCATCGATTCCGTAATCGATGAAAGCGGGGCGATTTTTATTCCTTATGTAGGGCAGGTGCAGGTGGCGGGTAAAACGATTGAAGAGGTTCGTTCCACCATTGAAGAAGGACTGCAGGGAAAAGCCGTCG
This sequence comes from Pontiellaceae bacterium B12219, assembly GCA_029432795.1. Lineage (GTDB taxonomy): Bacteria > Verrucomicrobiota > Kiritimatiellia > Kiritimatiellales > Pontiellaceae > Pontiella. Next base: position 19,421 of record JARNMJ010000034.1, on the reverse strand, counting down.
AGCCACAGGTGCAGGTGGCCCTTAAAGCCAATGTCAGCAATAACCTCGTGGTGGTGGGCGATGTGAACCAGCCCGGTCGCTATCCGTTACCGATCGGCGGGGTCCGCCTGCTCGATGCAGTAGCCGCCGCAGGAGGATCGCGCGCCCCGATTTATGAAGCCGAAGCCAAAATTGTGCGCGGTGAAATCTCCGATACCATCCGGCTTGATGAAGTGCTCGGGCAGAAAAACAACAATGTCTGGATGATGCCCGGCGATACCGTGCAGCTGATGCATAAACCGCGCACCTTTACCGCATTCGGGGCGGTCAGTTCCAAGAGCCGGCACGCCTTTGAAACCGAAACGCTCTCCCTGGCTGAAGCGCTGGCTCAGGCCGGCGGTCTGAATGATGGCCAGGCCGATGCCGGCGGTGTGTTCCTGTTCCGTTTCGAAGATCCGGATGTGCTGCGCGCAGCAGGCAGAGAGGTGCCGGACGTCCTCTTTCATGGGCGCGCGGCCGCGATTTACCGGCTCGATTTTAAAGAGCCCGAAGCCTTTTTCCTGTCGCGCTCGTTTGCCATGCAGGACAAAGACATCATCTACGTGGCCAATGCTTTCGCCGCCGAATACTACAAATTTATCAGAATCTACGTACAACCCCTGCTCGATATCAGCCGAACGAGCACGTTGTTTGTGCAGTAAGCAAATTAAGAGAGATAGATATGAATATACTATTTTGGGTTCCGCCATGGCCCTCAAATGGCGAATATGATTTTTTTCGAAATTGCACTCGAAAGCATCTGATTCCTCAAGCAAATCTGCTTAGTGAGGCTGGGGTTTCGGTGAGTTTTGTTCTTCCGGAATTTTTCAGGAATGAAATCAAACATCTGCATGCAGGAATTAAACCGGTTATTTTGCCGTTCGAGTTTGGCAAGGATCTGGGGCAATCAGATGCACGAGCATACGTTTCGCTCTATCTGGAGGATGATTCTGTTTTCATAGAAAATATCCAAAAACGGCTTGAGAGCTATTTGGATGAATCCTATGACGCGATTTTGTTATGGGAAACTCCTGTTCCATTTTTGGAGCGGATGTTTACTGATGCGGTAATTGTGCATCAGATGCCGGGGATTTTCAGCCGGGCGCCTTATCCGCATACCGTGATCTTTGATCCGGTGGGTTTATTTCGAAAGGGTATGCTGCATCGCCACGCGAAAGAGGTTCAGGAATTTGAAGGAGAGGTATCAAGCAAAGATCTTGTCTTTGATTTTTCCTCTCGGGTGCGTGCTCATATTGATGAACAGCAGGTGATAGATCCTTCGTTTATTGCATCACTGGAAAAATGGGAGAAGGTTTCATTGCTGCCGTTACAGGTTACGGGGCATTACGCGTTTCTTGCTAATTCCGGTTATGAAAGTCAGATGGATCTGTTGCTTGATGTACTTCAGAATTCAGAAGAAAATGAGGGGGTTGTTGTTACGCAATATGTTTCAAATATTGCTAAGGATGCACCGCTGAATCTTGATGTGTTGGAGTCGCTTTCGGATCGGTTTCCTAATTTGATTTATAACCCGGACCTGGAAAAAATAAACAGTGTGTCTCAATTCCTTTTGCCGTTCGTGGGCGAAGTCAAGACCGTATCATCTTCCCTTGGCTTGCAATCATTCGCCTGGAAAAGACGTTTGGCAACGTATGGAACGTCATATCTAGATGAGTATGATTATAATGAATTGCAAGGGTCATCGCTAACGTGGGCGGATGTTACTGAAAATACATTGAAATTTATTTTGTCGAAGCATCAACCGCTGGCGCATTCCGTGACGGCAGATTCTTCCTTTCTAGTGAATCTACTGAAGGAGATGATTGTTCGAAAACAGAGTGGCTGTTCTGGAATTGAGTTGCTTCCGGACTTTGGTTCCATCGATCACGATTATGCTTCGAAATTGTTGGGTGGTTTTCGACTGACGCATGAAGCGCGGAGGAAAAGCAATACATGTGAGTGGAGTGCATCGCATAAAATACTTAATGAATTTAAAGATCGTCTTGATTCAGGAGATATCGAGGCGGTTTCATTCGATGTTTTCGACACGTTGATACGTCGTCCTGTGGAAAAGCCTGCGGATGTATATAAGTTCCTTGAGCTGCGGGCTCTCGAAGTTACGGATGGGGTTGCGGTTGATTTCGGAAAGAACCGTGCTCTTTGTGAGGTTGCGACACGTGAGCGGTTGCCTGCAAAGAAAGAAATCTCCCTGGAAGATATATATGAAACCGTGCGCGAATTTTATGGATTGACTGACGCACAGCTAGCTGCTCTGAAGGATGAGGAAGTGAAAATTGAGCTCGCCTTTTCCTCCTGTCGCGATTTCGGGAAAAAGCTATACAATCTGGCTATTGAATCCCGTCTGCCTGTTTATCTGATTTCCGATATGTACCTCCCTCGAAAAGTGATTGAAGAAATGTTGCGTAAATCTGGGTATACCTCGCATGGGGCATTTTTTCTCTCTGCGGAGCATGAATGCAGAAAGCACGATGGGGGGTTGTATGACATCGCATTGAGGGAATTAAATTTGCGGCCTAAATCGTTGTTGCATGTTGGCGATAATAAACAAACCGACATCAATGCTGCAAAAGTGAAAGGTATTTCGACATTCAGGTGGTCGAGTGCCATTGAATGGATGAGAACAAATGCTCACTATAAGAATATATATTCTCCTCGGGCGGGTGCAGGAGAAAAGGCTCGAAGTGCTATTGCTGGTTTAATTGCAAATCACTTATTTGATGCTCCGGTGCCGAAGGAAGCGTTAGCTTCTCTGTTCAGGGGACGGGCTGATCTTCTTGGATTTTCAGGATTAGGGCCGTTAGTGATTGCTTATGTAATTTGGCTGGAGCGTGAGGCGAGACGAGATAATATCAGCCATTTGTTTTTCATGGCTCGCGAGGGGTGGATCTTTCATGAAGTTTATAAAGAACTGTTTGGGAATCGGGAGGATGCGATTCGATCTACTTATCTATATGGGTCCAGAAGAGCCATTCGGGTGGCTGGCCTGAAAAACCGAGCGGATATTCTGGCTTTGAGTGCAATGCCGTACGATCCCGGGGTCTCTTTAGCGGCGTTACTGGATGGTCGTTATGGACTCGCTTTAACCCCGGAGAGGATTGACCGGTTGAAAGTTGTGGGCATTCGTGATGTGAATTCAAAGCTGAGCAGATCGTATGAGGACAGACGTCTTATAGCGACAGCCTGTGATGCTCTTGAGCATGATATTCTGGAAAACGCTGCAATCGAACGTTCGGCTTATCTGGAATATTTGGACGAGGTCGGATTTCTTGGATGTGATGATCCGGGCATAGTTGACATTGGCTGGAAAGCCAATATTCAGGGTGCACTGGGTTTACTGATAGATCGGCGGTTGACGGGATATTATTATGCGACTTTACAGGATGGCGAAAAATGGGAAGTGCTAGGGGATAGGCATAGATGTTATTTCGGTAAAAATCTGTCTCAGGCACTTACTTCATCAGTCGTAGTTCAGAATCGTCATTTAACAGAATATTTGTTGTGCTGCGGCGAGCCCTCGTTTGTTCGTATGCGTGATCGGGAGGGGCAGCGATCTCCGGAATTCCGTTTTGACCCGGACGGAGCGAACAGAACGCGGTTTATAGGACTGGTTCATGACGGAATTATCCGTTTTTCCCGGGAATATAAGCGACATTTTGGCCGTTTTTCAGAACAGATTCATATCGATCCCTCACTTGCGGAATCCTGCTTGCGATATTTTTATGAAAAACCGGCAAAGTGTGATGCTGAAATGCTGCTGGGGAAATCGTTTGAAGATTCCATGGGGGGAATTCAGAAAAAATACATTATTAACCCCGAGCAGAAGGATACGCTTTCGTCTTCCGTATGGAAGAAGGGCGCAGAGGCGGTTTTTAACGGTAAACAGACGCATAAATCTTCGAAGCCGAAAAATCCCAAAAGAAAGTCCAGAACTGTCCCTCCAGACAGCACCGCCCAAGTCAGCCCGATTCCAGGGAATACGGCACGGGTGAATCCTCTTGAGGACTTTTTCGTCCGTCGATTTGTAAATGACCGAAAGTATAATAAATACAAGAAAGACCGGGACCTGTTTTTCAAGGACTCACGCAGTTCAATAATGAAATCTTATTATCGCTTATCTACACAATCTTAAGTATCGGAGCGGGCTACCATGGCGACAAGTACGAGAGAGTTGGCAAAATTGGGATTGTTGATTAGTAATCTGAATCAGATTACCCGTTCGATTGAATTCGAGCCAGCCGTCCGACTGCCTCACACAGGGTGTTTGGGCTCGGAGTCGATCGGCGCTTTTTCATACATTGGGCCGGGGTCAGAAATTAAAAATGCTGGAATTGGCCGTTTTTGTTCTATTGCGCGTAATGTCGCGATTGGTCCTCCTGAACATCCAATTGATTGGGTTTCTTCTCATCCAGTACAGTATGACGGTCTGCGCTGGTTCTCTGATTTCGAAAGCTGGGAACGTTTTTTGAGCGATGAAACGCCCTGGAAAGGAAATTCCAAAAAAACGGTTGTAGGAAATGATGTTTGGATTGGTAGAAATGTCATAGTTCGGCAAGGCGTTACCGTGGGAAACGGAGCCATTATCGGCGCGAACTCATTTGTGAATGCAGACGTTCCTCCCTATGCCATTGTTGCCGGCAATCCTGCTAGCCTGATTCGCTATCGTTTTGATGAAACGATTATAGAGCGCCTGCAGGATGCGGAATGGTGGAACTGGAAGCCGCCTGTTGGGGAAAAATACAAATATGCCGATGTGAGAAATTTTCTGGATGATTTTTTTAAAAAAAAGACGAATGGACGCTTGTCGCGATTTACTCCTGATAGATATCGCGTAACCCGTGTTGCAGGAGATCTGTCAATCAAAATGTTGTCAACTGAATCACCATAATGTGGGCGTTAATGAGAAGTAGAAGAATATACTACTGATGCGCACCTCACGATCCATAAATTATATGCAAGCGGAGAATGTCGGATGGGGACGAAAGAGATCCGGTAGGTTAGCTGTTCTTAATGCGGGGAATAAAGATGCAAACTTTATCCTGCAAGAAGACGGGGTCTTGCGTTCCATGGGACGGGAAGATGTGGCTCTTTCGATTGTGAACGATGATGTCGGAATATATTATGATGCGACAGCGCCTTCGCGATTGGAAAAACTGATTTTTATGTCCTTGGAAAGTGGGGAGCAAGTACGGGCAAACCGATTGGTTGAGCAATGGCGAGCACTTCGTTTATCCAAATACAACGCCGCGCGGGAGTATGCTGGCGAGCTGCCGGAGCGCTATGTACTGGTTGTCGATCAGGTGGCCGGCGATCTGTCGGTTGAATACGGGCTAGCGAATGCGGATTCATTTCGGACGATGTTAAAAGCGGCGCTCGATGAAAATCCGGATTCGGCGGTGGTGGTGAAAATGCATCCGGATATTTACACCCGGAAAAAGGCGGGGCATTTCGACATCCAGACCTTGGAAAAAAATCCGCGCATTAAAATGGTGGCCGAAAGCTGCCATCCGGTGCGGTTGATTGAGCTTGCGGACTCGGTCTATACCGTCACGTCGCAAGTCGGATTTGAAGCGTTAATCTGGGGCAAACCGGTGCGGTGTTTCGGCATGCCGTTTTACGCGGGCTGGGGGCTGACGCAGGATGAACTGCCGGCTCCGGAACGGCGGGGCGCTGCAACATTGGAGCAACTGGTGCATGCGGCTCTGGTGGACTATCCCCGTTATATCGATCCGGAGCGGGGCGGACGTTGCGAAGTGGAAACGGTGATGGAATACATCGGCCTGCAACGCCGCATGCAGTCGCGTTTTCCCGCAACCCTGTATGCACTCGGTTTCTCACCGTGGAAAAAACCATTGCTTAAATTTTTCTTCCAGGGTTCGGAAATTCAATTTTCGGTTTCAGCGGATAGAATTCCACCGAAATCAACCGTCGTGGTTTGGGGCAGTGCGCAGCCGGACGGCCTTTCCAGAGATTGGAACATTTTGCGGGTGGAAGACGGCTTTTTGCGTTCGTCCGGTCTGGGCGGTGATCTGGTGCGTCCCCTTTCGTGGGTGATTGATGATGTAGGCATTTATTATGATGCAACCCGGCCCTCGCGGTTGGAGCATATGCTGCAGGAACAGGTGTTCGATGATGCGCTTTTGGAGCGGGCGGGGCGTTTAAGGGAAACGATCGTTTCGCTGGGGATCGGAAAATATAATCTGGCCGGAGCGCGCTGGACGCGTCCGGAACACGCGAGTCACGTGATTCTGGTTCCGGGGCAGGTGGAAAACGATGCTTCAATCCGCTTTGGTGCGCCGCCGGAATCAACCAATCTGGGGTTATTGAAAGCTGTGCGCGCCACGAATCCGGAGGCTTATGTGGTTTATAAACCGCATCCGGATGTGGTGGCCGGACTTCGTCTGAAAGGGAAGGGTGAGGACGAGGTCCTTCAGTGGTGCGATGAAATCATCACAGCCGGAGACGCGGTGCAGCTGTTTGATCAGGTTGATGAAGTGCACACGCTCACCTCGCTGACAGGATTCGAAGCGTTGCTGCGGGGGATTCCGGTGACGTGTCATGGAAATCCATTTTATGCCGGGTGGGGGTTAACGACAGATATCGATCCGATCAAACGGCGTACCCGGAAACTTAATCTTGATGAACTTGTTGCAGGAGCACTCATCCTGTATCCAACCTATGTCAGCCGCACAACGGATGCGTTCACCTCCCCCGAGCGGGCCGTTGAAGAGCTGGTCGATTGGCGGGCGGAAGGTCCATCGCGCATGCCCTTGTGGCGGCGGGTCCGCCGTAAAATCGTGCGGAAATGGTCCGAATCAGGGCTTAGAAGGAATGCTTAATATGACGGAAGAAAACAAAGAAAAGAAGCAGTCGTTACTACCTGTGCGTCCGCGGGCGAAGCGAAGGTTTTGGCTGAAAGTATCGTTCATTCTATGCGTCATTTTGCCGACGCTTCTCGGAACAGTCTATACCACGTTTGTTGCTTCGGACCGGTATGTATCCGGGGCCGGGTTTTCGGTACGGACTGTAACAACCAATGGGGGGGCTGATTATCTCGGCGCTTTCACCGGACTGGCTGGCAGTGGTTCAACGACATCTGATGCCTATATGCTGCTGAACTTTCTTGAGAGTCGCGATTTGTTGGATCAGCTTCAGCAGGATTTTGATTTCCGTGCCATCTATGGAGCAAAATCCATTGATTGGCCTTCCCGTCTCTGGCCTGATCGTGATGTTGAAAAAGTACTGAAATACTGGGAACGCCGAATTCAGACGAGCTTTGACCCAACCTCAGGAATCATTACTTACGAAATTCAGGGTTTTTCACCGGAGGATGCGCTGCGGGTGGCGGAGCTTGTGCTGGACTATTCCAAAACGCTTGTGAATACGTTATCGGAACAGGCCCGTTCGGATGCCGTTTCTTTTGCGGAAGGAGAGGTGGCGCGGGCGGAGGAGCGCCTGTTGGCTGCTTTGCGGGATTTACGCAAGTTCCGCGAGCTGGGAGAATCGCTTGATCCCGCCGCCAGTGCTTTGGCTCAGATTGAAATTCTTGCCGGACTCGAGAAAAATCTGCTCACCGTCCGGGGGCGTATGGCTGCGCTTGAAACAACGGTTGATCCGGATGCGCCCTCATTAGCCACCCTGCGCCGTCAGGCTGAAGCCCTCGAAAAACAGATTGCGGAAAAAAGCGGGGGGATTCGTGTGTCCGGCTCGGAGGATGATTTGTCTAAATTGCTGGCGGAATATGAAGAACTTCAGGTGGAAAAAAGTTTTGCCCAGAAAGCATATGCTTCGGCTTTGGGATCGCTCGAAACGGCTCGTGTGGAGGCTGGACGGCAACAGCGCTATCTCGCGGTGTACAGTCAGCCGTCGTTACCTGAGTTTCCGTTGTATCCGCGTAAAATACTCTACCCGGTTCTGATGCTCGTGGTGTCTGCCGGGCTCTGGGGGATCGGAACTCTGATGGTCTATGCAGTGCGGGATCACCTTTCCTAGGATCGGCGGTATGGCGAAACTTCTGGCATTACAGGCAAGAGTGCTCGGGGCTTTGGTGTTGCGCGAAACCCGCGCAACCTTCGGCACCTCGCAACTGGGCTATCTCTGGGCCATTGCCACTCCGGCGGCCGGTGTGGCCATATTGGTATTGGTATTTGCCTCAATCGGTCGTCTTCCCCCGTTCGGCTCCAGTCTGGCACTCTTTTTTGCAACGGGGTATCTGACGTTGGAATTCTTTCGCAAACTTTCTTCGTCGCTGATGACCACATTCAATGCCAATAAAGCGTTGCTGACCTATCCGATTATTAAAGAAACGGACACGCTTTTCGCGCGCTTCCTGCTGATTTCGGCCACCTACCTGGTGATTATGCTGATCTTCTATTCGGTTCTGATCATCTTTGGGCTCGCCGATCTTCCGCGGCATCCGGATCAGTTGCTCTATGCATTTGGGGCGATTGCGCTGTTGGGATTCGGTTCCGGAACGTTTAATGCGGTGGTTTTGTCGCAGTGGGCATCGTGGCAGTATGTGGAGCAGGTGATAAACCGGCCGTTGTTTATTATTTCAGGCGTATTTTATATTCCCAGCCGTCTTCCTCCGGAGGCTCTTGCCATACTGAAATGGAACCCGGTGATGCATCTGATCGAATGGGTGCGCACGGGATATTATCCAAACTATGACAGCATGGTGTTGAGCCGCACCTATGTGGTGGGGTGCAGTCTGGTACTGTTATTATTGGGGTTGGCGGGCGAACGGCTTTACCGGAAAAAACGGGTGTCTGTATGATTGAGCTGATTGATGTCTACAAAGCGTACACTCTGAAAAAAGTGCGGAAGGTGATTTTCGAGAATCTGAATTTCCGGTTCGAGCAGGGACGTAATATCGCCATCATGGGGCCGAACGGCGCGGGAAAATCAACCCTTCTGCGGCTGATTGCCGGAACGGAGCAGGCCGACAGCGGACGCATCACCCGAAACGTGCGCGTATCGTGGCCGCTGGGTTTTGCCGGCGGTTTCAATGGGTCGATGACCGGGTTGGAAAATGTGCGGTTTGTTTCGCGGATTTACGGGCAGGACACCGAATGGGTCATTGACTATGTGGAAGAATTTTCCGAATTGGGGAAGTCGATGCGGCTGCCGATCAAAACCTATTCCAGCGGAATGAAGGCCCGGCTGGCGTTCGGGCTGAGTATGGCCATTGATTTTGACTGTTATCTGATTGATGAGATTACGGCGGTGGGCGATGCCAATTTCCGGCGCAAGAGCAAGGAAGCTTTGGAGCAGAAACTGGATCACTCCCGCATCATCATGGTTTCGCATTCGCTGGGGACGATTAAATCCTATTGCGATTGCGGCCTGCTGCTGACCCATGCCGGGCTGACCTATCATGACGATGTTGAGTCACTGCTCAGCGCCTATAACGCGAGTTGTGCTTAAAGGATTTTCAGTTTGGGCATGTCCTGAATATCGACTGCACCGATAACCCGTTGCTGATCGTCTACCACCACCAGATCATCAATGTTGCTCTGCTCGTAAATATTCAGAATTTCTACGGCGAGCATATCCTGGGTTAATGTTTTCGGACTGCGGGTCATGATTTCATCCACCGTGTGCTCGGTTAGATTCGGGGTTTCAATCAGATGACGGCGCAGGTCGCCGTCGGTGATGATTCCCAGCAGTTTCTGCTGATCGTCTGTCACCGCAACACAACCGGCTTTCGCGCCGGTCATGGCAATCAGGGCTTCCCGCACGAGTTGGCCGGACTGCACGGTGGCACAGCGGTTTCCGGTTCGCATCACGTCTGCCACGCGGAGCAGCAGGGTGCGGCCGATCGCGCCGCCGGGATGCCGGGCGGCATAATCTTCAATCTTAAATCCGCGGGCTTCGAGCAGGACCATCGCCATGGCATCGCCGAGGGCGAGGGTGGCTGTGGTGCTGGTGGTGGGCGCCATATTGAACGGGCAGGCTTCTTTTTCCACTTTCACGGAAACAATAATGTCGGCGTGCTTGGCGAGCGGGGAATCCATTTCGCCGGTCAGGGCAATGATTTTGACGCCTTTGCGTTTTACCGGTTGGAGTACGGCAATGAGTTCGTCTGATGCGCCGGAATAGCTCATGGCTAAGACAATGTCGTGTTCGGATAAAATACCGAAGTCGCCGTGCATGGCTTCGATCGGGTGCATCGCGACGGCTGGGGTGCCGGTGCTGGTGAAGGTGGCAGCCATCTTATTTCCGATGTGCCAGTTTTTCCCGACTCCGACCACGACCACTTTTCCATATCCGTTGCTGATGGTGGCCAGAATGGCATCGATGGCCTGAATGAACCCTTCGCCTAAATCCGCTTTAACTTTTTGAATTCCGGCGGTTTCAATTTCCAATACTTCATGTGCGCGTTGCAGATAGTCCAAGTTCTCTCTCCGTTTTCTTCCAAGGGTTGGATGAAATTAACGTATTTTTTCCAGCCATTGGAATTTATTTATTCAAATAAAGGCGGCGAACCTCTATGTTTCCAATCCTTGTAAAATTCTGGAGCGAGATCATGGCGAAGAGTGGGTCAAAAGTCGGGTGTTGGATTGCGATTGCCATATTGGCATTAATGCTTTTCGGCAGCTTTTTAACAAATATCGGTCTGACGGCGGCGCTGTTCAGTGGGTCTGCGGCAACGGCAAATGATATTGCGCAGGATCAATACCCTTCTTTTGACGAGGTCTGGTCCTATGGAGGCGGTGAGACCAAGGTCGTTCGTATCGGATTGCAGGGCGTCATCATGCGGGGCCGGCAGGAACGGCTGTTCGGCTACGAGCCCGATATGGTGGAATCGGTTCTATCGCAAATTCGTGCGGCAACGATTGATGAGCAGGTTGAAGCCATTCTGCTGGAAGTGGATTCGCCCGGCGGCGCGGTGACCCCAAGCGATGAAATTTATGCCGCGCTCGAACAGTTCAAACGTGAAGACGAATCGCGAATCGTGATGGTCTTTGTTCGAGATCTGTGTGCGTCCGGCGGCTATTACGCGGCTATGGCTGGTGATTATATTATGGCGGAACCGACGGCCATTGTCGGATCGGTGGGGGTCATTATGCAGACCCTGAATATGGAAGGACTGGGAGAAAAGCTCGGTCTGAGTTCGGTGACGATTGCTTCCGGCGCAAACAAAGATATGCTCAACCCGTTTGAGCCGGTGAATCCGGAGCATATTGAAATGCTGCAGACTCTTGTGAATTCCATGCAGGAACGTTTTGCCTCGATTGTTGAAGATTCCCGGGGATTGGAAAGTCGGGAGTTGCTGGACGGCCGGGTGTTTAATGTGGCCCAGGCACTGGAATACAACCTGATCGATGGTGTCGGCTACCTGCAGGATGCGGTGGATAAGCTCGCGGATTTGCTGGATGTTGATGATCTGTATGTTGTGCGTTACACGCGTCCAATGTCCTTTTTTGAGAGCATGTTCGGGGCAAAATCACCGAAGATCCCTGATTTTCAGGCTGTGCAGGCCCCGCGTTTTTTATATCTTTGGAAACCCTAGGCACGGCTTGCCGCTTGAATTTCGAATATTGAAACAGAGAATGATGATCCGAAGAAGTAAAGCAGGGAACGAGTGTGGTGGGAAAAATAAATTTCTTTCGGAATTCAAGATTCCCTGTCAGGTATTCTGCGGTTCGAAAATATGGATAAAAAAATGAAATCTACGGTTATTATAAGTTTGTTTTCAGTTTTTCTTTTTACCGGCTGCGAAACCCTGCAAACGCCGCAGCAGCGTAAGCAGGCCGAGGCCCGCCAGTTGGCGGCACAGCGTCATTCCGAAGAGCAGGTTTATCGCGTGAAGGGCCAGGTGGATTCGATTGAAATGGAAAATGCCCGCCTGATGCAGGAGATTCAGGGTCTGCGAAACGATGTTTCCTCTATGAATGCTCAGATTGGGCAGTTAAACAGCAAAATGAATGCTCTTGATGCCAAGCAGCAACGGGAAATGAGTAATCTGATTAAAGAGGTCGAGGTACTGCTGAAAAAGAGTGTTGCGAGTCGACCTTCCTCATCCGGCTCGTCCTCGAACAAAGGGCCCGGCCGTGAACATGTGGTTGAGTCCGGCCATACACTATCCGCGATTGCGCAGGCATACGGCACCACGGTTTCCGCCATTAAAAAAGCCAATAATCTGAAATCGGACAGCATCTACGTCGGGCAGAAACTGTTCATTCCGGAATAAAGTTATTGCCGATTGTTGATTTTGGATTGCCGATTTAAGGAACTCAGGCTATGGGTGGGGCGCGCTCTGTACCAGAGCGCCGCGGAAGCAGGGAGTCCTTCAAATCATCAATCAAAAATCGACAATGTTTACAACGCCCAGGTCAGCAGGAGAGGAATCGTGACGATGGCCGCGACGTGCGTCACGAGCAGGGTGGAGGCGATAAAGTCGGAATCTCCGCCGAATCGCTCGCTGAAGATCAGGCTCACCACGGCGGCGGGCATCACGGCAATCACAGCAAGTATTCCCCTAGCCATTTCTGCCATGGGGATCATATTCAGCAAGAGAATGAAGAGCACCGGGGTTGCGATGAGCCGGAGGCCGGCGAGAAGCCAAACGTGCCAATCAAAGGCGGAGCTGGCATTCAGGGTTGCGATGCGGCTTCCGGAAACCAGCATCGAAACCGCCACGGTGGCTTTTCCGATGGTATCGGTTCCGAAATAGGTCAGATAAAGCAGGCGCTGCGCGGATTCGGCAAAAAATCCAGACGCTGGAAGTTCCGGGGCAGCTAAGTCTCGCACGCAAACCCAGCCGATTGAAAAGAGCAGTGCAATCAATGGCGGCCCGAACATCATTCGAATTCCCTCGGACAGCTTGCTGGAGCGATTGAAAAGAAATACGCCCAGTGTCCAAACGGTCAGCTCGAAGCCCATGGAAGCAAAAACCAGCAGGGCAACCCCTTCGTTGCCCCATAGCAGCATAACGAGCGGCAGTGGAAGAAAAAGATAGTTGTTGATTGTGTTCTGGAAGAGAAAGGCGCTCGCCCGCTCGGGATCAACTCCTTTAATGAACCGCAATGAAATCAAGCCGAGTATCAGACCGGTTCCGGCAATCGCCATGGCCATGACCGGCATAATCCAGTTGGCGGAGAGTTCCTGCACGTTGAGTTTGGTGACGGAGGAAAAAATAAGGCAGGGATAAATGACGGCAATAAGAATGCGCACCATTTCGCTGGTTCCAACGGCGCTGATTACGCCACGTTTCCGGGCAACAAAGCCAATTGTCATCAGCACTAAAATGAAAACTACCTGAAAAACGTAATTCATGTGATTCCTTCAGCTATTGCTCCGGCGGACGGCATGTTGAGAATTCCATACTGCCAACTTTATGGCCACAAAGATGTGCAAGGGGTACGAAACTGATTCTTGCAGGTCTTTGTTTTTCTTTTTACATTCTTGTCTGCTATTTGCCCGCCTGATCTATAAGATAAGGAGTATGGAATAGCGGATGAGAGTGAATTTGAAAGCTTCAACTCATGATTTTAATTCGTAATTGAGCGGATTCGCCGCTGATGAGCTTATTATTCCGGATTATTCATCGCATCAAAACAAAGTGTCCATTAATGGTACAGTTTGTTCGAACACGAGAATTCTAAAATGGATTAAAAAAATGAAAATTGCTTTCTTCAGTACCAAACCCTACGACCGACGGTTTTTTGATTTGTATAACAAGGATTTCCAGCACGAAATCACCTATTTCGAAACGCGCCTTAATCGGGATACGCTGAAGCTGGCCGAGGGCTTTGAGTGCGCCTGTGTTTTTGTGAATGACCAGGTGGATGCATCGGTTCTGATTGCGCTGGCGGCTCAGGGCACCCGCATGATTGCGCTTCGCTGTGCCGGTTTTAACAATGTGGATATCAACAGTGCCAAAGAACTCGGCATTACGGTGGTTCGGGTGCCGGCTTACTCTCCTTATGCGGTGGCGGAACACACCGTGGGCCTGATGCTTGCGCTGAATCGTAAAATCTACTGGGCCAACTCCCGGGTTAAACAGGGAAACTTTTCACTGGACGGTTTGCTGGGGTTTGATCTGCGCAACCGTACTGTGGGCTTGGTGGGAACCGGTAAAATCGGGGAATGTGTGGCTCGCATTCTCCGCGGCTTCGGTTGCCGGATTCTGGCTTACGACAAATTTAAGAATGAGGTGTGTGAAAAAGAATTAGGAGTCGAATATGTGGAGCGTGAGGCTCTTTTTGCGGAGTCCGACATTATTTCGCTGCACTGCCCGCTGTTTAAAGAAACCCGCCATCTCGTCAACAATGATGCGATTGCCCGGATGAAAAAAGGTGTGATGATTATTAACACCAGCCGGGGGGCCTTAATTGACGCCAAGGCGGCGATTGAGGGCCTGAAATCCGGAAAGATCGGCTATCTGGGCATTGATGTATATGAAGAAGAGGAGGACCTCTTTTTCGAAGACAAGACCTTCGAAATTCGGACTGACGATGTTTTTGCGCGCTTAACCACTTTCCCGAATGTGGTGATTACCGGGCATCAGGCCTATTTCACGGAAGAGGCGGTTTCGGCCATTGCCAAAACCACGCTCGAAAACATTTCCGCCTACGAAGACGGCAAAGAGCTCGTGAATATCGTAATGTCGAACTAGCGGGATTCAGGGCGTATCCTCTTTAAAATAACGATTTTACAGCTTGCAAGACAGAGAGATACGTCTATTATGACGCGCTCATTTACGGAAGAGGTCTGTTTCGGCCGAGTGGCTGGAGCTTCAACCGTTTAGATAAAAAAAACTATAACAAAAAGGTCAGGGAGCGCGTGTTCCCGCTTTAAACATGGAATCAACAACCAACAATAACAACCTGGGTGCGGACGACGCAGCCATGGAAGCAATGTACGACGAAACCCTTAAGAACTTCACCGAAGGGTCTATCGTTTCCGGTAAAATCCTCAGCGTCATCGACGGCGATGTACTCATCGACATCGGATACAAATCCGAAGGCATCATCGACGCTTCCGAATTCAAAGATCTCGCTGAAGATCCGATCGGACAGGAAACCGAAGTATTCCTCGAACAGCTCGAGGACAAAGATGGCATGATTGTCATCAGTAAGCGCCGTGCTGAACAGCAGCGTGCGTGGGACTATGTGGTCAACGAATGCGAAGAAGGCAGCCTGGTTACAGGTACCATCAAGAATATCGTCAAGGGCGGCTTCATTGTCGACGTTGGCGTCGATGCGTTCCTTCCGGGCTCCCAGCTTGACGTTACTCCGGTTCGTAATCCTGACGAACACATGGGCAAAACCTATGAATTCCGTATTCTCAAGATTAACCTTGAGCGCAAAAACATCGTTGTTTCCCGTCGTGAACTCATCGAAGAGTCCCGTCGTGAATCCCGTCGCAAGATTCTGGCCGAAATCACAACGGGTCAGCTTCGTCCGGGCGTGGTCAAAAACATCACCGACTTCGGTGCATTTGTTGATCTCGACGGTATCGACGGCCTCCTGCATGTCACCGACATGACCTGGGGACGCATCAACCATCCGTCAGAAATCCTGAAGGTTGGCGACGAACTCAACGTGATGATTCTCGAAATCGACCTCGAGAAAGAACGTATCTCCCTCGGCCTCAAGCAGACCATGGATAATCCGTGGGAAGAAATTGAAGCCCGTTATCCGATCGGCGGCCGTGTACACGGTAAAGTGGTCAACCTCGCACCGTACGGCGCGTTTGTTGAACTCGAAGAAGGTGTTGAAGGACTCGTTCACGTTTCCGAAATGTCCTGGACCAAACGCATCCAGCGCGCTGCAGACGTTCTGAACGTCGGCGACGAAGTTGACGCGGTTGTTCTGGCCGTATCCACCGACGACAAGAAGATTTCGCTCGGCATGCGCCAGACCGAAGAAAACCCATGGGAAGTGGTTGCGGGTAAATACCCGATCGGCTCGCTTGTCACCGGTAAGGTTCGCAACTTCACTTCATACGGTGCGTTTGTTGAGCTCGAAGAAGGCGTTGACGGAATGATCCACGTGTCTGATATGTCCTGGACCCGCAAGGTCAACCATCCTTCCGAAGTCCTCAAGAAGGGCGAAGAAGTGGAAACCGTTGTACTGGAAATCGATTCCAACAACCAGCGCATCTCCCTCGGCCTCAAGCAGGCTCAGGACGATCCTTGGGCCGGTATTGTTGACCGTTATCCGATCGGCGCGAAAGTGTCCGGTATCGTTACCAAAATCTCTTCCTTCGGCGCATTTGTTGAAATCGAAGAAGGTATCGACGGCCTGGTTCACATCAGCCAGATCTCCGACGACCACGTTGAGCGCGTGAAAGACGTTATGAATGTCGGCGACACCATTGAAGCCCGCGTTGTGAAGGTTGATCCGGTTGAACACCGTATCGGTCTGAGCGTCAAGGCTGCCAAGGTGAATGACGACGAATTCGAAATTCGCGAAGACATGCTCGAAGGCCTCCAGTCAGGTGCTGAGCTTGTTGACCTCGGATCCGCATTCGACAACGCCTTCGGCGACGCCCTCGAAGAGTGGCACCCCGGCGACAAGAAACAGGGCTAAGTTCCTGTATGCTTAATGCTGAAAAGCCTGCCCGGATTCGGGCAGGTTTTTTTGTGACTTGCATTCGGGATTATGGCTAAATACGCGCTTCATTTCCCGAATTGAACACTCAACGTTTGGATGAACGCATGAATATTGAAGAACAACTGGATTTCCTGTCGGCCCGCGCCGTTGATTTTATCAACCGCGACGACCTTAAGAAAAAACTCGAAAAAGCGGCGGAAAAAGGAAAAGGGCTCCGCATTAAATACGGGGCCGACCCCTCCGCTCCGGATATTCACCTCGGTCATGTGGTCGGGTTGAATAAACTGCGCGAATTTCAGGATGCCGGCCACACCGTTGTCTTCATCATCGGCGATTTTACCGGCATGATCGGCGACCCGTCCGGTAAATCGGCTACGCGTCCCGCACTGTCTAAAGAGCAGGTCAAAAAAAATGCCGAAAGCTATAAAGAGCAGGTCTTTAAAATCCTGGACCCGGAAAAGACCGAAGTCCGATTCAATTCCGAATGGCTCGGCGAAATGAAATTCGAGGATGTCATTCGGCTGACGGCACACGTTACCGTGGCTCAGATGCTGGCGCGCGATGATTTTTCGAAGCGCTATGCCGAGAACCGTCCGATTTCACTGGTGGAATTTTTGTATCCGCTGGTGCAGGCCTATGACTCGGTGATGGTTGAAGCCGATCTTGAGCTCGGCGGAACGGACCAGCTCTTTAATCTGCTGCTCGGTCGTGAGCTTCAGAAAGTGATGGGCCAGCCGCAGCAGTGCGTAATGACGCTCCCGCTGATTGAAGGACTGGACGGCGTGCAGAAAATGTCCAAGAGCCTCAATAATTATGTGGGGGTCAACGAAACTCCGCGCGATATGTACGGCAAGCTCATGAGCGTTCCGGACGTGCTCATGTGGAAATATTTTGAATACATTCTTTGCTGGCCTGCCGATAAGGTGGCGGAAACGAAAGCTAAAGTTGAACGCGGCGAGCTGCATCCCCGTAAGGTGAAGGATATGCTGGGGCAGGGCGTTGTTGCCCGTTTTGTCAGCGAAGAAGAGGCCCGAAATGCCTCGGAAGAATTTACGCGTATTTTTGCGCAGAAGGAATTGCCGGATGATATTCCGGAAGTCACCGTTGCCGCCGAGGAGATCGGTCTGCTCAATCTGATGGTTCAAGCCGGGCTGGCCAAAAGCAATGGCGAGGCCCGTCGATTGATCAAGCAGGGCGCGGTAAAAATTAATGACGAGAAAGTAGAAGACGAACGCGCTCAGATTATTCCCGAAGATGGAATGATTATCCGCTCAGGCAAGCGTGGTTTCGCTAAGATAACGATTAACTAGTAATTCGTAACGAAAAACCGGTAGAGCAGAAATTACGCATCACGTTTTACTCGTTACGCAACACACGGAGAATTGAGCAATGGCAGGACATAGTAAATGGGCAAATATTAAGCATAGAAAAGGAAAGGCAGACGCCGCACGCGGTAAGGTTTTCAGCAAGCTCGCGAAGGAAATCATGGTCGCGGCATCGGCTGGCGGCGGAAACGTGGACGACAATATTTCGTTGCGCGCGCTGGTGCAGAAGGCCAAAGGCGTTTCCATGCCGAAAGACAATATCGAACGTGCCATTAAGAAGGGTACCGGCGAGCTCGAAGGCGGCCAGCTTGAAGAAGGATCCTACGAAGGATACGCCGCCGGCGGTATCGCGGTGGTGGTGAAAGTGCTGACCGATAACAAAAACCGCTCGATTGCCGAAGTGCGCCACGCCTTCACCAAAGCCGGGGCCAATATGGCAGACCAGGGTGCGGTGAGCCGTATGTTCCAGCGCAAGGGCCAGATTTATATTGATAAGGATCAGACCTCCGAAGATAAGCTGATGGACATTGTGCTCGAAGCCGGTGCTGAGGATCTCAAGACGGATGGCGACCAGTTTGAAGTGATCACCGATCCGAATGATTTCGATAATGTTTCTGATGCGATCACCAAGGCGGGCATTGAAATGGCGGAATCCGACATTACGCTGATCCCGGATCTGGTGGTGGAAGTCACCGATATCAGTCAGGCCAAATCGATCATGGGGTTTGTTGAAAAGCTGGAAGAGCTCGACGATGTTCAGGATGTTTATACCAACTTTGATATCTCCGACGATGTTGCCGCGGAACTCGAAAAAGAAGATGGCTAAAACGTGGCGAAGGAAACTGTCAGAATTCTGGGTATCGATACCTCCCTGCGCTCAACGGGGGTAGGGATTATCGAAGCCCGGGGTTCTGAAATGCGGGCCATTGCCTACGGCCGGATTTATAATAAGCCGAAGGTGCCGCACTCCGAATGTCTCCGGAATATCTACGCAACGATCACGGATATGATCGAGAATCACGCTCCCGATTGCGCGGCCATCGAAGGGGCATTTTTTGCAAAGAATCCCAAGACGGCCATGGTGCTCGGTCAGGCTCGCGGCGCGGCCATTGCCGCCGTTGCCATTATGGGCCTTGAAATTTCCGAGCATACACCGCGCAAGGTGAAATCGGCCGTCGTTGGAACGGGAACGGCCGATAAAGAGCAGGTTGCCAAGATGGTTATGCGACTGCTCAACCTGAAAGAGCAACCGCAGGAGGATGCCGCCGATGCGCTCGCCATTGCCATCTGCAACCACCACCAACTCGCCCTTCCGTTGGAAATGCAGGCGAAAAAGATTTAAAGTTTTACTGCGTACTACGTATTACTTGACGGGAAGCCCTATCTGACTTTTCCATAATCGCATTACGCATTACGCATTACGCATTACGCATTACGCATTACGCATTACGCATTACGCATTACGCATTACGCATTACGCATTACGCATTACGCA
>JARNMJ010000033.1 GCA_029432795.1 Pontiellaceae bacterium B12219 | reverse complement strand
ATTGATTTCTATTTGAAGAATTGGTCTACCCATGCAAACCATCATGCCATAACTTTTTGTAATGTAAACCGATTTGCGGCGCACTACACTAGGGCGTGGTGTCGCACCGCGCTGTTCACGGGTGACGGGGCGGACGATGAGGACATCGTCCCTCCAGTTTTAGCGAGGTGTCAGGGTCGCGGCCCCCGGCCTACATGCAAACACAGTATTGGTGTTCCAAAATGTGTAGCCGAGGTCCGTGACCTCGATGCGGATGTATTGGCAGTGGGGCGGCTTCGGCATACGGACGGCTGGGACAGCCATCCCTGCCGTTTTCAGAGGGACGACGTCCTTGGCGTCCGCCACCGGAATGCACCCCATTGCCTCTAACGGAATGCTAACAAAACGCTAATCAGTTCGGTATATACCGAAGTATAGAATTGGCGCATGAAAACAGAAGTTGTATCGATTGGAAAAGCGCTGGGCGACGCCAGCCGTCTGCGCATTCTGATGTGCCTGGAAGGGACAACGCTGTGCCAGTGCCAGCTGACAGAAATTCTCGGGCTCGCACCGTCAACGGTTTCGCAGCATGTGAATGTATTGCTGGATGCCGGGCTGATGGAAAGCCGTAAAGAAGGTCGCTGGCATTATTACAGCTGGGCAGCGCATTCCGACTCCCGTTGTGTGCGGGAAGTGCTCGCCTGGATACGTGCCCATGCGGCAGACGATCCACAGGTTAAGGCCGATGCGGCCAAGCGTGCGGTGGTGATGCTCAATTCCGATATTCCCTGTCCTGTGCCATCGAAAACCCGCGTGCTGTTTCTCTGTACCGGGAATTCATGCCGCAGCCAGATGGCCGAGGCCCTGCTGCGCTCCTGTTCGGGCGGCCGGTTCGAAGCTTACAGCGCCGGTCTGGATCCCCATCCGGTTCATGAACTCACCTATGAAGTGATGGCAGAAATCGGTATCGATATCCGGGGGCAGGTGCCGACGGATGTCATGGAATATCTGGGACGGGTGCACTTCGGCTATTTGATTACGGTGTGTGCGAATGCCGATAACAGATGTCCGATTTTTCCGGGAATTACGGAGCGGCTTAACTGGGCCTTGCCGGATCCGGCGGCGGTGACCGGCACGAAAGAGGAACGACTTCAGGCTTTTCGCCAAACTCGCGATGAACTTCAGCGAAGAATTACCCGCTGGCTCTCGGATGAAGGCACTCAGAACATTTAAACATGATTAAACACGAAAGGAATAAAACCATGAGAACAATGAAAACTAAGACTAAAGCAACGATGTTGACGGCGCTTGCGCTCTGCACATCCGCAGGCCTGTCGCAGGCTCAGTCCAGCGCGTTGCAGGGCAATGTGGTGGTGGACGGTTCCAGCACGGTGTATCCGGTTTCGGAAGCAGCGGCCGCCGCATTCCGCAAAGATTTTCCCAATGTGAATGTAACGATTGCCATTTCCGGAACCGGGGGCGGTTTCAAGCGTTTTGTGAAAGGCGAAACGGATGTCTCCGATGCGTCCCGCCCGATCAAGGCCAAGGAATTCGAAGAAGCCCGGGCGAACGGTATTGAGTTCATTGAGGTGCCGATTTGTCTGGATGGCCTGTCGGTCATTGTCAACCCCGAGAACGATTGGCTCGACCAGTTGACGGTTGAAGATATTCAGGCCATTTATCTGGAAGATGGAACGGTGCGCAGCTGGAGTGATCTGAACCCGGCATGGCCGGACAAACCGATCAAGGTGTATTCCCCCGGAACGGATTCGGGCACGTTCGATTATTTCAAGGAAGTGGTTGTTCCCGAGGGGAAGAGTTTCCGCAGCGATATGTCGACGAGCGAGGATGACAACGTGCTGGTGACCGGCGTCGCGGGCGATAAGTATTCGATCGGCTACTTTGGTGCCGCCTATTATTTCGAGAACAGAGACAAACTCAAAGCCGTGCCGATTGTGAATCCGAAAACGGGTAAAGCGGTATTGCCCGAGCCTGAAAACGTGATCAGCGGCGAATATGCCCCCCTCAGCCGTCCGCTTTTCATTTACGTGAATTCCAAATCGCTGCGGAAACCTTCGGTCAGAAAGTTCCTGGAATTTTATGTGGGCAGGTCCGGTGAGTTTGCCGAACAGGTGGATTATGTTTCTCTGCCGGATGATGTTATTGAACGGACCCATACATTCGTGAAAAACCGGTATATGGGTACGGTCTATCTGACCCCGGAACTGGAAAAGCGTGAGGGATCCGTGAGCGAGCTGTATCAAATCAAAAACCTGGTGAACACCAAGTAGGGTGTCCGGTAAATCAGCATGAAAAACGGAATCCCGTCTACATCGAAAACATGGTTTCCCGTTTCCGTAAGGTTGCGGTCCCGCCTGACCCAGAAGGTCAGCGAGGCCGGAATCCTCTCCGGAATGGGGCTGATCACCATCCTGTCGGTCCTGCTCACGCTGATCATCATCATCGTGCTCGGATACGAAGCTTCCCTGTTTTTCCAGCAGGACGGCGTATCCGTGCGTGAATTTTTGACCGGCGTTGAGTGGAATCCGCTGCTGGGTTCCGAAAAGCATTTCGGCATTTGGCCGCTCGTTTGCGGTACGTTGCTGGTGGCATTCATTGCCCTGCTGATCGCCGTGCCGGCCGGTCTTCTTACCGCGGTGTTTTTAAGCGAATACGCCAACCCGCGGGTGCGGGCCATCATTAAACCGGCACTGGAGGTGCTGGCCGGTATTCCGACCGTGGTCTACGGTTTTCTGGCGCTGACGGTTTTCACACCGGGGTTTAAAATGATCAGCGAGAATGTGGGTTCATATAACGCTTTATCGGCCGGGGTTGCTGTGGGTATTCTCATCCTCCCGATCATTACATCTCTTTCCGAAGATGCGTTACGAGCGGTGCCGAACAATTTGAGGGAAGGGGCGCTCGGGTTGGGGGCCACACCCGCAGAAACTTCGTTCAAAGTAATTCTTCCGGCAGCGTTGTCGGGCATCATCTCTTCCATTTTGTTAGCCGCGGCGCGGGCAATTGGAGAAACCATGGTGGTGGCATTGGCGGCCGGAAATACACCGAAGTTGACGCTGAATGTTGGAGAAGAAATTCAGACTATGACGGGGTTCATGGTGCAAATGGCCCTCGGGGATGTTTCCAACTATGGTGTTGAATATTTATCGATGTATGCGGTGGCCTTTATGCTGTTCATCATCACCCTCGGTTTCACCCTAATGGGTGCTCTTATCCGCAAGCGTTTCCGCGAGGAATATCAATGAGCAAAAAAAAATCACATATGCCGGAGATTCTCTCTGACCCTGAAAAGCATGCCGCAGCCACACGTCCGGAAAAGCAACGCAATCGAAACAACCGCATTTTTCGGGGTTTCTGTGTGGGGGCTGCTTTTTCTAGTGTAGGAATGTTGGTTTTGTTGATCTTGACACTGCTCGGACTGGGCGTTGGTGAGTTGACCAAAACATTTTTGAGCAATCCACCCGATCCCGATCCGGCGCAGGCCGGTTTTTTCCCCGCGATTATGGGGAGTATATGGCTGTTGGTTCTCGTTCCGCTACTGGCTTTGCCTGCGGGGGTGGCGACGGCTATTATGCTGGAGGAATTCACGCCGCGAAAACCGGTGCTCAAGCGGATTCACTCATTGCTTCAGCTCAATATTACAAACCTCGCCGGCGTGCCTTCTGTGGTGTATGGAATTATTGGTTTAACGATCTTTGTTTCGATGTTCGGATTTGCGGGGAAGTCGGGAGAATCTATGGTGGAATGGGGCATTCGTTCCTTCGATCAGTTTTATAGCGAAACCGACCAGGTTTTATTGGTGCCGGTGGATGGGCCTCATGCGCCTGAAGCTGTTTTGACTGAGGGGCTTGAGGCCCTGACCACAAGCGGAGAAAAGGTCCGTATCCACGTGATTGGAGAGGATGCTCCATGGCCGGAGGATGAAGAGCTTTCGCTACGAACTTTGCGGGATTACGACACCCCGGGAAGAGTTCATGACCGCAGTTGGTATTATTTTCGGGTTCCATTCGGTCGTGGGATTCTGACCGGAGCACTGACACTGATGTTGGTGATTCTTCCTGTCATTATTATTGCCACCCAGGAGGCATTGCGGGCCGTCCCTTATAGCCTGCGCGAAGCTGGCTGGGGATTGGGTCTTTCGCGTTGGCAAACGGTTTGGCGGGTGGTGTTTCCTTCTGCATTGCCAACGGTGATGACCGGAACCATTTTGGCGATCAGCCGTGCCATCGGTGAGGCGGCACCGTTGCTGATGATTGCCGGCATTGTTTTCATTACCAATCCACCGGGCAATATCATGGATGATTTTACCGCCATGCCGTTGCAGATCTATAATTGGGCGCAGCGCCCGCAACAGGAATTTCACGATCTGGCGGCCAGCGGTATTGTTGTGCTGCTGACCATCCTGCTTTGTTTTAATGCAATTGCCATCATCATCCGCAATCGCTCCAATAAGGCACTATCTTAGAATAAGGACGTTATGAACGGTTTAAAAAAAAACAGTGAAAAAGGGGCTATGCCCAATGCCATTGAAATTGAAAATTTTAATGCGTGGTACGGATCTTTTCAGGCCCTGAAAAATATCAATATCGGAATGGAAAAACAGCAGGTGACTTCGTTCATCGGGCCGTCAGGATGCGGGAAGAGTACGTTGTTGCGCTGGATTAACCGGATTAATGAAACGGTGCCCACGGCGAGAACGGAAGGAGCCATTCGGGTGAATGATTCGAATGTGCTGGATCGCACCGTCGATCCGGTTGCTTTGCGCCGCCGAGTGGGCATGGTGTTTCAGAAGCCGAATCCGTTTCCCAAAAGCATTTATGAAAATGTGGCATTTGGTGTTCGCCTGCATATGAAAGTTTCGCGGGCGGAGGTGGATGAAATTGTCGAATGGTCGTTACGCAAAGCCAGCATTTGGGACGAGGTCAAGGACCGTTTGAAAAGCTCTGCACTCTCACTCTCCGGTGGACAGCAGCAACGCCTCTGCATTGCCCGTGCACTGGCCCTTGCACCGGAAGTGTTGCTTATGGATGAACCTTGCTCGGCGCTCGATCCGATTGCCACCACCAAAATTGAGGATCTGATTCATACGCTGCGCGAGCGCTATACGGTAGTTATTGTTACGCACAACATGCAACAGGCAACGCGCGTTTCCGACTACACCGCCTACATGTATCTGGGTGAATTGATCGAGTTTGGTGAAACTGAACAGCTTTTCACAGCGCCAAAAGATCAACGGACCGAAGATTATATTACCGGGAAATTCGGATAAGAGAGGGTTTTATGACATCACAACATACCGATAGGGAATTTGAATCTGAGCTGCAGGCCATCAGGAAGTCTGTTTGTGATATGGCGGAGTCCATCAGCAGCATGGGGGCGCAGGCAATGCAGGGGTTGTTTGAGAGCGATCTGGGAATGGCCTATGCCGTAATTCATGCGGATGATCAGGTCGATCGGCTCGAGATGGAAGTGGACCGACGCTGCATCAGTGCCATTGCGCTTCGCCAACCGGTGGGGACAGATCTGCGATTCATCGTATCTTCCCAGAAAATTGTTTCCGATCTGGAGCGGATTGCGGACCATCTCGTCACCATTGCAGAGAAAACCATTGAGCTCCTGCAGGATGACGAGGCTCCGGTTGATCCCGAAATGGAAGCCATGTTCAACAAGGCTCTGACTCTGGTGGGCCGTGCAGTCGAAGCGTTTCTTGCAGCGGATTCGGAAGGAGCCGCTGCATTGATGCTGGAGGACCGGGGAGTGGATGCCTATCAGGCGCTCCTTTTCCGAAGCATGCTGGAACGTCTGCGATCCGAAGAAATGAGCTACGCACAGATCTCCAGGCTTATGGCCATGGTTAACTGTGTGGAGCGCATCGGAGATCATGCCAAAAACATCTGCGAAAAGGCGGTATATTATGCGACGGGCCAACCGGTCGCGCACCGGAAAGTCCGAGATGGTGAACATCCCGCATGTATTGTATTTCTGTGCGTCCAAAACTCGGCTCGCAGTCAAATGGCTGAAGCGCTTGCCAAACGCATACTTCCCGGAAGTATCCAGGTGTTCAGTGCGGGATCCTCGCCTGCCGATGCGATCAATCCAATTGCCGTTCAGGTCATGCAGGAAATCGGCATAGACCTTTCCTGTCAGTACACGAAACGGCTGACCGATATTCCGATCGGAAAAGCCGACCTGGTCATCACCCTTTGCCGGGAAGAGGTCTGCATCAATCTTCCCGGCGAGGTGAGACGCGATGCATGGCATTTTAATGATCCGGCATCCCTGTCGGTTGATGCCGATAAACTTACCGCTTTCCGTAATGTGCGGGATGAGCTGAAGAAGCGAATTGAGCACTTGAACACAAGCATCAAATTATAAATCCGGAAAATATGATCGGGTGAAGAACTGATCGCAGGAGCTGTCTTTGCACTCCCCTCGCACATTCTTGTTTCCGGTATTCTCGATTATACTGCCGATGAAATAACGGTGTACACTTTTGGTTTTTTCAAAAGACAGTGCCGTGAACCAAAAGGCGTGTGACCCCGGCTAAAAAAACTTATTGAAATTCGACAGGGCCGTCTGAATGAAGTATCAAGCGGCTTTAACCTCGTAATGGAGAGTAGAAGGATGCGTTATTGGATTGTCGGTTTGTTTATTTTATTTTTTGCTGCAGTAACAGGTGTCTCGGCCGAGGTGTGCGCGACGTGCGGGGATGACTGCGGGTGCGCCGAGGTGTGCGAATGTAACCATGAACCGCGTGCGCCGATCGGAGTGATGGGCGATCATGTGCACCATAAAGGCGGGTGGATGGTTTCGTATCGCTATATGTTCATGAAAATGGAAGGCATTGAGGGCGGCGATGTTTCGGGCTATATGATGCAACCGGAAAGTATGGATATGCAGATGCATATGTTCGGTGCCATGTACACGCCGATCAATAATCTGACGATTGGTATCATGCTGCCGTATCTGGTGAACGATATGGATATGAATATGGTGATGATGGGCATGAGCACGCCCATGCAGATGGAATCTAAAGGTTTCGGCGATTTGAAAGTGAGCAGTACGTACCGCCTTTGGTCCTCTTCCGCGCAGCAGCTTCTGCTGAATCTGGCAGTAAGCTTTCCGACCGGATCGATTGATGAAGAAAATGCGGCCGGGCAGCATCTGCCGTATCCGATGCAGCTGGGTTCCGGGTCGTATGGCCTGATTCCGGGCATTACGTATTCCGGCCTTGCCAACGGCTGGGGCTGGGGTGCGCAGGTGAACGGCACCTTTTATCTGAATGAAAATTACAACGATTACACATTGGGCAATCGGTATGCTCTTCAGGCGTGGGGCTTGCGCGATCTGTGCAAATCGTCGGCGGTATCCTTGCGTCTCAGTGGAAACCGCACAGAGAATATTGACGGGGCCGATCCGGATATGCCCAGTCCGATGATGACGCCGCTGGCCGATCCGAACCTGCGCGCCGGCACCGAGGTGGATCTGCTGGCGGGGATTGATTACCGTCGGGACGTTATGCGGCTGGCGATTGAAGCCGGCCTTCCGGTTTATCAGGAGCTCGACGGCCCGCAGCTGGAAACCGATTGGAAGGTGATTGCCGGGCTGCAGCTGTCCTTCTGAAACCGAATAACAGGATACAACTTTAAAACGGGCTTTCGGCCCGTTTTTTTTGCCGTGCATCCGGATAGGTCAAATCTGTCTGGCAAGAAGTTTGCTGAATGTCATCACGTCCTCAGTGGCTGGATGTGAATCCCATATTTTCGGAGATGGCAGTGGCTGCATTTTGAATTTTTTCAGCCGTCATCCGTATTTTTGCTTTTGTAAACGTGCTGGTGGATGCGGTAATTCCGGCGGCGGCGATCGTTTTCCCGAAAGCATTTTTAACGGGAGCGGCAATGCAGCGAACGCCGGGCACATATTCCTCTTCGTCCATGGCGTAGCCGAGTTGGCGGGTCTGTTCGATGCTGGCGAGCACTTTGGCGACGGTGTTGTCTGTGTTGGCCGTATGGGGGGTTAATTCCAGGGTCTGGACAAACGTGCCCGGCTCCGCAATGGAGAAGGCCAGAAAGACTTTTCCGGTGGATGAACAATGAAGTTCGACCAGCGTTCCGGGGCGGGATGCAATCCGTACGGGATGCGGACTGTCGGCCACTTCCACCAGCATGGAGCGTTCGCCATTGAGTATGGCGAGGTGGGAGGATTCGCCGATTTCCTGTGAAAGCGCTTTAAGCACGGGCCGGGCAAATCCACGGATATCCAGATTGTCCAGCGCCTTCACCCCGATCTGAACCAGCGAGGTGCCCAGTGTAAACTTTCCCTCGGCATTTTCGGCCAGAAAGCCGGCACTCAGCAGGGTTTGGGTAATCCGCAGCGCCGTTGTGCGCGGGATTTCCAGGGGTTGGAAGATTTCCTTCAGCGATAAACCGCGGGGTGAATTGCCGATGAGTTCCATGACGTCACATGCTTTTCCAAGGTTTGGAATATGATATTTATTCATGGCCTCAGTTTGTTCATATTTGGACAAAAGTAAATTTATATGAACCGCAACGTTGAACTGAAATGGAACGAGGGGCACCGTACTCCACTATGAGAATGCAAATTTCAACCCTGTTTACTCTGCCGGATGCCGTAAAGGACGCGTGGACTGCTTTTGAACCGAGACGCCGTTTCCGGCTCCCGGAAATAAAACGGACATGGATAGTTTTTTTCTGTTTGTTCGGGTTTGCTGTGTTCAATACGGCCGCGGAAAAACCCAATGTGCTCTTCATTGCGGTGGACGATCTGAATGACTGGATCGGCTGTATGGGCGGGCACCCGCAGGCGATTACCCCGAATATAGATCGGCTGGCAAAAGAGGGCATGCTTTTTTCCAATGCCCATTGTCAGGCTCCGATTTGCGGGCCGTCGCGTGCTTCGGTGATGACGGGACTGGCTCCAGCAACCACCGGAATCTATTTACAGATTAATGATGCGGATATCAGGAATGCCGGTCCGGCTGCGGCGGAAGCGGTATTCATGCCGGATTGGTTCGAACAGAACGGTTATAAAACCATGGGAGCCGGTAAGATTTATCACCAGGGCGACAAGGCTGAAACTTTTGACGAGTTTTCGGGCAAAAGCAATTTCGGCCCAAAACCGAAAAAACGGATGAAGTGGCCGATTGAGGGGGTGCCGTTCGGAACCCTCACTGATTGGGGTGCATTTCCTGAGCGCGATGATCAGATGCCCGATTTCAACACGGCGGCTTTTGCGGTCGAAAAGCTGAAGCAGAAACACGATAAACCTTTTTTTCTGGCGGCGGGCTTCTGCCGTCCGCATGTGCCGTGGCACGTTCCGCAAAAGTGGTTCGACCTGTTTCCGGTGGAGTCCATTCAAATGCCTCCCTACAAACCGGATGATATGGACGATGTTCCGGAGATTGGAAAACGCATTGCGGAAATGCCGATGATGCCGACCACCGAATGGGCCATTGAAAAGGGGGAAT
The DNA here is from genome assembly GCA_029432795.1 of Pontiellaceae bacterium B12219. Classification (GTDB taxonomy): domain Bacteria; phylum Verrucomicrobiota; class Kiritimatiellia; order Kiritimatiellales; family Pontiellaceae; genus Pontiella. Next base: position 36,069 of record JARNMJ010000033.1, on the reverse strand, counting down.
GGAAACATATTGTTCAGGCCTATCTTGCGTGTATGGCATTCGCCGATGCACAGGTTGGAAAGGTGTTGGATGCGCTGCGTGAAAGCGACTATGCGGATAACACCATTGTGGTGCTTTGGGCCGACCACGGGTATCACATCGGCGAAAAGAACCGCTTTGCCAAGCAGGCGGTTTGGGAGCGCGACACACATACGGTTCTGATCTTCCGTGTGCCGGGCATGGCAGCCGGGGAAGTCTGCGGCGCGCCGGTGCAGCTGCTTGATCTGTATCCAACCCTGCTCGAACTTTGCGGTATGCCGGAAAACCCCGGTGTGGAGGGGAACAGCCTTGTGCCGTTATTGAAAAATCCGGAGTCGGAATGGGATCATGTTGCGATAACCTCCTATGGACAGGGTAACGTGTCGATGCGGAGCCGCACGCACCGCTACATTGTTTACGAAGACGGTTCGGAAGAACTTTACGATATGATTAAAGATCCGAATGAATGGAATAATTTGGCGGACAATCCTGAATGCTCCGGGATTAAGCAGCAGTTTAAAGCGGCCGTTCCCGGGGTTCAGGTTCCGTTGTCGCCTCATTCGACTTATACTGTAAATGCGTACTGGCGGTCCAAAGTGAGTGCGTCAGAAAAGGAATCAGAGCATGAAAATTGAACATTTTGCCTATCAGGTTAACGATGCAACAGCGGTGGCCGAATGGTACGGCGAGCAGCTGGGTTTCACGGTGAAACGCGGTCAGGAAACGCCGTTTCCGGTCTATTTTCTGGCCGATGAATCCGGTGCGGTTATGATTGAGATCTACAGCAATCCGGATGTTCAGACGCCGGACTATGCTTCGATGGATCCGCTGATTCTTCATCTGGCTTTTGTTTGCGCGGCGGTTCCGGAAACGGTCCAGCGGTTGGAAGCGGCCGGGGCAATATTGGTTTCGGGTCCCGAAACAATGCCGGATGGCGATCAACTCGCCATGCTGCGCGATCCGTGGGGACTGGCGATTCAATTATGCCACCGTGCGGAATCGATGGTATAAAGTCTGTTCATATTTGAACACATTGAGGAAAAGCGGAATCCATCCATTGTGCTTATGAATTACTGGAGTAAATTACAGAACTATGAAAAAGCAAACTCTACTACCGTTGGTGACCCTGACTCTGATGGGTCTTTCGTCTGTTGCCTGTGCTGAAAAATCCGAACCGGAGACTTTCTGCCGGTTTGTGCCGGAGCGTCAGGATGACTTTGCGTGGGAGAACGATCTGATCGCATTCCGGGCGTATGGTCCGGCTGCGCGTGATAAAACCGAGAACAGCGGATTCGACTGCTGGCTCAAGCGGGTGAAGTATCCGATTATCGACAAATGGTACGGCGGCATGAAGGAGCATTCCTACCATAAAGATTGGGGCGAAGGGCACGATCCGTATCATGTGGGTTCCTCTGCCGGCTGCGGCGGAACGGGCATCTGGTTGAATGGCGAGCGCCAGCCGCTTGAAGCCTTTACCGCCTATGAAGTTGTTGAATGCACACCGGAAAAGTCGGTCTTTAAACTGACGTATGAAAACGATATTGACGGAACCGTTTACGGAGAAGTGAAGACCATCACGATTGAAACCGGGATGCGCCTTTTTGATGTGCATTCGGTTTTTACCAAAGACGGAAAAACTGCTGCTGATCTGCCGGTCTGTATTGGCATAACGACGCACGATGGTAAGGCGGTTGCTTCTTCAAATCCGGAAAAGGGCTGGATTGCCTGCTGGGAAGAAATTGAAGGAAGCGAACTGGGCACGGGGGCCATGATGCAACCGGAGCTGATCACAGAAATTAAAGAAGTGAAGGCGAAGGAAAAAGATCAGAGCCATATCTTCATCATCACCAAAACCAATGCCGAAGGCGTGGTGGATTATAAGGCCGGATACGGCTGGGAAAAGGCCGGGGAAATCACGACGTCCGAAGCCTGGAACAATTATTTAAACAAGCTGGAGAATTAAAAATGAACGTACGATATACGATTGGTAAAAATGAATATAAGCGAATGACAACCGACGAACTGCGCGACGCCTTTCTGGTAGACCTCTTTGAAGTCGGAAGCATTAACCTGCTCTATTGCGAAGTGGAACGGGCGATCGTCGGGGCGGCCGTTCCAACGGTTGGAAGTCTTAAACTGGAAGCGGGCAAGGAGCTGGCTTCGGACTATTTCTGTCAGCGCCGCGAAGTCGGTGTGCTGAACATCGGCGGCAAGGGAACCGTGAATGTCGACGGCACCGAGTATGCGATGGAAAATCTGGACGGGCTGTATATCGGCCGCGGATCAAAAGAGGTTACATTCGATAGTGTGAGCGGCGAAGAACCGGCAAAATTCTATCTGATCTCCTATCCGGCGCACACGGAATATCCCACCACACAGGCGAAAAAAGCGGATGCCAATGCACTGAATCTGGGGTCGGTGGAAGATGCCAACAAGCGCACGATCTATCAGTACATTCATGAAAACGGCATCAGGAGCTGCCAGCTGGTGATGGGCTTTACGGCGCTGGAACCGGGCAGCGTCTGGAACACCATGCCATGCCACACCCACGAGCGCCGCACGGAGGTCTATATGTATTTCGGGCTCGATGAGGCTTCCCGTGTTTTCCACATGATGGGACCGGGCGACGAAACCCGCCATCTTGTGGTGGGTAATGAGCAGGCCGTGATTTCCCCGATGTGGTCGATCCACTCCGGTTGCGGAACAAAGGCCTATACTTTCTGCTGGGGCATGGGCGGCGAAAATCAGCGTTTCGATGATATGGATCACATTCAAATTAAGGATATCAAATAATGATTCTGGATCGGTTTAATCTCGCAGGGAAAACTGCACTTGTCACGGGATGCAAACGGGGAATCGGCAAAGGAATGGCCGTTGCGCTGGCGGAAGCCGGTGCGGATATTATCGGCGTGAGTGCCACGTTGGAATCCGAAGGCAGTGCGGTTGAGAAGGAGGTCATTGCACGGGGCCGATCGTTTAAGGGCTATTCCTGTGATTTCAGCGATCGCACGGCACTGTATGCTTTCATTAAACAGGTTAAGGCCGATTTTCCGAAGATCGATATTCTTGTAAATAATGCCGGAACAATTCTTCGGGCGCCGGCGGCAGAGCATGCTGATGAATTATGGGATAACGTCATTGAGGTTAATCTCAATGCGCAGTTTGTGCTTTCCCGGGAACTCGGAAAAGAGATGATTGCCCGGGGAGCCGGGAAGATTATTTTCACCGCTTCACTGCTGACATTCCAGGGGGGGATTACTGTTCCCGGCTATGCGGCCAGCAAGGGCGGTATCGGCCAGTTGACCATGGCGCTTTCCAACGAATGGGCGGGCAAAGGCGTTCAGGTGAATGCCATTGCTCCGGGTTATATTGCCACGGATAACACACAGGCGCTGCAGGATGATCCGGAACGCAGCAAAGCCATTCTCGGGCGTATTCCGGCAGGCCGTTGGGGGAATCCGGAAGATTTTGCCGGGCCGATTGTTTTTCTGGCTTCCAGTGCGTCAGATTATATGTCCGGCCATACCATGGTGGTTGATGGCGGATGGATGGGCCGATAGGCAAAGCTGTTCGTAATGAAAAAAAATGACATCGGACTGTCTGTGTTAACGATCGTTTGCATGGTGCTTTTTAATGCATCGGCCGCGCCGGCTGTGGTGTTGCCGGAACTGGACAACCCGATGTCGGTGGAATATCTGGGTGAACATCTTGCTGCTGAACATCCCCGACTGGTTTACACCCCTGCGATTCTGGCTGATTTAAAGGCCGGGATTGGTACGGATCCGGTTCTTGAAAACCTGTATGCGGCGGTTCGTTTGAATGGGGATCAGATTCTCGAGGAGCCTCTTCTCAAACGGAAAATGGTGGACCGGCGTTTGCTGGGCGTTTCCCGCGAGATGCTTTATCGGGTGAATATGCTCGGTGTGGTTTATCTCGTGGAGGGCGATCCGCTGATGCTGGAACGCCTCAATGAAGAAGTGCTGGCCGTATGTGCGTTCAGGGATTGGAACCCGTCGCACTTCCTGGATGTGGCGGAAATGTCGATGGCCGTGGCGTTGGCACTGGACTGGACTGATGGACACTTGCCTGACACTACGGTCGAGTCTGCCAAAACGGCGTTGATTGAAAAAGGGTTGCGTCCGAGCTGGCCTGAAGATGGGTCGCAGTGGAGTCGGGCCTTTGGTGAGAATAATTGGAATCAGGTTTGCAATGGCGGATTGATTGCCGCGGCAATTGCTGTGGCCGAGGAAGAGCCGGAACTGGCGTCGAAAACCATTCACCGTGCGCTCGAAGGCATGCCCCATGCGCTGGTTCAGTATGCCCCCGACGGAGTGTATCCGGAAGGCTCCACCTATTGGGGATACGGCACGGGCTTTTCGGTGGTAACGCTTGCTATGTTCGAAAGTGCGTTCGGAACGGATTTCGGAATGGCGGCGGTTCCGGGATTCATGGAGAGCGCAATGTTCAGAGTACTCTGCAATGCGCCTTCAGGGATGTATTTTAATTTTGCGGACTGCGGCGACCGGCGCAGCGAAAACGGTGACATCCTGCTGGCCTGGTTTGCGGCGAAAACGGGCAACTCCGTTTTTTTTGAGCGGGATCGTTTGCTGCGTCCGGCGCGTGAAATGGGTAAGCTGAATCGAATCGATGGCGTCGGTTTGGCGTGGGTGTCGCAGGTTACTGAAAACGGCGGTGCGGGGCTGCCCTCGGCCTGGAAAGGCGACGGGGAGAATCCCATCGCGATTTTTACCGGCGAAAGTTCGAACGGCTATTATTTCGGAGGCAAAGGTGGCAAGGCCACCACCAGCCACGGTAATATGGATGCGGGCTCGTTCGTGTTTGAGCTGAATGGAGTGCGCTGGGTGATTGACCCGGGAAACCAGAGTTATAATGCGTTGGAAAAAACCGGATTCAATCTTTGGAGCCGGAGTCAGAACAGCGAGCGCTGGACGCTTTTGACCAAAAACAATTTCGGCCACAGTACGGTAACGGTGAACGATGAGCCCTTTGTGGTTGATGGTTTTGCTCCACTCATTGACTTTAAAGAGGGGGAGCAGCCGGAAGCGGCATTTGATTTGAGTGCGGTCTATGGAAAAAATATCAAAAGCGCCACGCGGCGTTTTATCAAAGACGGCCCGGCATCACTTATCATTCAGGATCGTTTCCAGACATTGGAAACCACGCGAAAAATCGTTTGGCAGTTGATGACGACAGCCGAAGTTGAACCGACCGAAGACGGAGCGGTGTTGCGGCAGGACGGACAGACATTGAATCTGAAAATCCGTTCGCAATCGCAATGGACGCTATCGGTGGTTTCGCTCGATCCTCCGCCGTTGAGGCTGGATCGGCAGATCGACGGGTTGAAGCGTATTGAAATTAATATTCCGGTTTCGTCCGCCGTGGATGGAGCCCTTGATTTTGAAGTTAGATTAACGGAAGGAAAATAAGATGAAACAGCGGAAAATTTCAGTGCTCATGGCTTCAGTTCTTCTCGCAGGAGCCGGCACGACTGCAAGGGCCAGTGCCAAAGCACCAACGCCGGAATCGGTAAAGGCGATCACAAAAAAAGTGGCGGATTGGCAGATTGAAACCTTTGAACGCCAGGAGAAATTCCGGGCAATTGCGTCGGACAAGAAGGAGAAGCTGGATCGGTACTTAAAAAATCCAAAGATTAAAATTTCAAGCTATGACAAGGGATTCCTGTATCCCTGGCACGATCTCGATTGGCATAATGGCGCTCTTTATGTGGGGATGGATCAGTGGCGTACCATTGCGGACGATCCTTCTGCCTATACGGATTTTCTGAAAATGATCGGGGAGCGCAACGGGTGGCAGCTGCACAAGCGTCCTTATCATGCCGATGACCATGCCGTGGGGCAGTTTTATCTGTCGATGTATGAAGATTTCAATGATCCGGATATGCTGAAGCCAACGCAGGAACGTTTTGACTGGATTTTAGAAAACCCAAAAACCGGAACGTTGGAGTTTGAGGCCAGGCCAACGGCGGCTCACGACCGCTGGGGCTGGTGCGATGCATTGTTTATGGCACCTCCGGTCTGGGTCCGGCTGGCAAAAATTACGGGCAATCAGGCCTATCTCGATTTCATGGATCAGGAGTATCACGCGACGTATGATCTGTTGTGGAATGAAGAGGATCATTTTTTCTTCCGCGATACCCGCTATTTCGTCCGGCATGAGGAAAATGGAAAAAACCTCTATTGGGCGCGTGGCAATGGCTGGGTGTTCGGCGGTTTGGCGCTGATGCTTCCTGATCTTCCGGCTGATTGGGCCGGACGTGTGTTCTATGAGGAGCTCTTTTTGGAAATGGCCCAAAGCCTGAAGGAATGCCAGCGGGACGATGGAACGTGGTCGATGGGGCTGCTCGGAGGAACCGAGGGGTATCCGATTAAGGAAACCAGCGGAACCTCGTTTTTTGTCTTCGGTATGGCCTGGGGCATTAACGCAGGAATTCTGGATCACGCCACCTATGCGCCGATTGTGTTCAAGGCCTGGAATGCGCTGACGGAATGTGTGACGGATGAGGGTTTGCTCGGTTTTGTGCAACCGGTCGGCGCGGCACCCGGCGACTCTTTTGCAGATAAAACCGAAGTTTACGGAATCGGAGCGTTTCTGGCTGCCGGAACCGAAGTCTATAAGCTGGTTGGCGCTGCTGTTCCGGCCGTTGTATCCGAATAGCAACGGCTTGCCGAATTATATATTCGGAATGAAAGACTGAGAAGTTTTCTTGACCTCAAACGTTTGAAAAAGTAGTTAATGTGTTTTATTTAAGGGGATTTATGAATAAGACAGCATCAATGTTTGTGGGGGGGATTCTGGTGGGGGCCTTGATTGCTTCGGGCGGTTTTTCGCTGTATCTCTCTGGGCAGCAGTCCGGGGGGACCAGTCTGCGCAAGACCGTGCTGAAGCTCGGTCACGGGCTTGATACGGGGCATCCGGTACATAAGGCCATGGAGTTCATGAAGCAGCGGATTGAAGAACTCTCCGGCGGGGACGTGACGGTGGATATCTATCCGAGTGCGGTGCTTGGTGCCGAAACCCAATGCATTGAGCAGCTGCAGAACGGATCGCTGGCGATGACGAAAACTTCGGCTGCTGCCATGGAAAATTTTATTCCGTCCATGGCGGCTCTTGGGCTGCCCTATGTGTTTCGCGATTCGGACCACTACTGGGCCGTACTGAATGGTCCCGTCGGAAAAGAGATGCTGCAGGAAGGCGATTCAAAATTCCTGCGCGGCCTGTGTTATTACGACGCCGGAAGCCGAAATTTTTACACGAAGGATACACCGATCCGTACGCCTGAGGATTTGAAAGGGCTGAAGATCCGCGTCATGAATTCAAAGACGGCCATTGATATGGTCAAGGCCATGGGGGGATCGCCGACCCCGATTGCCTGGGGGGAATTGTATTCCGCATTGGCTCAGGGTACGGTGGATGGCGCGGAAAATAATCCGCCGAGTTTCTCTTCCAACAAGCACTACGAAGTGTGCAAACATTTTACGCTGGATGGCCACACGCGTATTCCGGACCTGCTGCTGATCAGTTCCAAGGTCTGGGATAAACTCGATCCGCAGGTGCAGGAATGGATTCAGCAGGCGGCCGACGAATCCTCCGTATACCAGCGGGAACTTTGGCAGCAGGAAACGCAGGCCGCACTGGAAAAAGCCGAGGCAGAAGGGGTGACGGTGTACGAAGTGGATACTGCCGCTTTCGCAGCCAAAGTGGCTCCCATGCTGGCTGAAATTGAAAATCCGGCTGTGAAGGAACGCGTGCGGCAAATTTCAGAGGTCCAATAATGGTTAAGGTTCTGCATTCCCTGAAAAACAGACTGACCTCTGTTCTTAATCTCATGTTAATGATTGCCGTTGCTCTGTTGGTTGTTGATGTCGTTTGGGGCGTATTTTCCCGCTACGTACTCGGGGAGCAGACGAAGTGGACGGAAGAGCTTGCACGTTTTCTGCTCATCTGGATTTCATTGCTGGGCGGGGCCGTGGCCTTCGGTACAAAAGCCCATTTGGGGGTCGATTATTTCATGGGTAAGTTTCATCCCGAAGCGCAGAAATATATGGCCGTGGTGACCCATATCATCGTTCTGTTTTTTGCCATCTCTATCTTTGTGTATGGCGGCTCGCGGGTGGTTTCCGACGCATTGACGATGGAACAGATGACCCCGGCCCTCGGCTGGAAAATGGGGTATGTCTATCTGGCTCTTCCAATCTCCGGAATTTTCATGGTGATGTACACCATCGAGAACCTGATTGAAACGTTGCTTGGTGGATGCGGGGAGGACGTATAATGGGTTTAGTTGCGCTTATCCTCGTTGTTGTATTCATCCTGCTTTTGGTCATGAATGTGCCCATTGCGGTCGCCATTGCACTGGCCACCTTCTGTGCCACGCTCGCAATCGGAACGGATCCGACCATCGTTGTTGCTGCGAATATGGTGAATGGGGTCAACGCTTTTGCACTGCTGGCGATTCCGTTCTTTATTCTTTCCGGGCATCTGATGGGCAAAGGCGGACTGGCCCGCCGCCTGATCGATTTTGCCGCGACCCTGGTCGGGCGTCTTCCGGGCGGATTGGGGTATGTGAATACCCTCACCTGTATGCTGTTCGGTTCCATCTCCGGTTCAGCCGCCGCCGCCGTTTCGTCCGTCGGCGGATTCATGATTCCCGAAATGAATCGCAAAGGCTACGGCCGCGAATTTAATGTGGCGGTCACCACCACCGCCGCAACCACCGGGCTGCTGATTCCGCCGAGTAACATCATGATTGTCTACTCGGTTGCGGCGGGTTCTGTTTCCATTGCAGCCATGTTTATGGCCGGCTTCATTCCCGGCCTGATTACCGGCCTGTTTATTATGCTGGTCGGCGGTATTATCTCGATTTCAAAAGGCTATAAAGGCGAGGCATTGGAAATGCCGATGTGGAAGCCGATCGTCGCCACGTCAATTCTTGCGCTGATGATTGTTCAGATCATCCTGTCGCAGAAAGGAATGATTGATTTCGGATTCTGGAAGCTGCCCAACGGCATCGTCTGGTTTGTCATTTGGTCGACGGTGTGCTGTGCATGTTTTACAACGTTCCGCCGTGCTTACTTTACCCTGCTGCTCATCATCATTGTCATCGGCGGGATTCTCGGAGGCATCTTTACGGCTACCGAAGCCGCCGCCATTGCAGTGGTTTATTCATTACTGCTTTCCGTGGTGATCTATCGGGAAATCGGCCTGAAAGAACTGCCGCAGATTCTACTCGATACCGGCATCACCACCGCGGTGGTGATGCTGCTGATCGGCGCAAGTTCCGGTATGAGCTGGATCATGACTATGGCCAACATTCCGCAGACCGTCAGTGCGGCCTTGCTGGGGCTATCCGACAATCCCGTCATTATTCTGCTGACCATTAACCTGTTGCTGATGTTTGTCGGAACCTTCATGGATATGACACCGGCGGTGCTCATCTTCACCCCGATTTTTCTGCCCGTCGTGACGCAGCTTGGAATGCACCCGGTTCATTTCGGAATCATCCTGATTGCCAACCTCTGCATCGGCCTTTGCACGCCGCCGGTCGGAACCTGCCTGTTCATTGGGTGCGGTGTCGGGAAGACAACCATTGCGAAAGTGACCGGAACCATGCTCCCGTTTTTCGGGGCCATGATTGCCGCCCTGATGGTGATTACCTACGTTCCCGCCACTTCGCTCTGGCTGCCGATGGCAACCAAGCAGCTTAAAGCGGAAGATGTTCAGAAATGTGAATTTATGAATGCGCCAAAGGATGAAGAAAAACCGGTGAAAGAAGCGGGGCTGTGAGGTAATTCATCGGGTTCTTTGGGCCCCAGAATGGTGGTGGTCATGAGGCAGGGGCGGACACGCCGCGTACCGGCTTCAATTATGAGGGCACGAACGTTTTTTAGAGTTCGGCATCCCTTCGCGGAGGAGCTTCGTGAGATACATGCCTCACCACACCGCATCGGTGGCGGTGCCGAAGAGGATCTGCAGCCGGCTACAGCTCGCGGACGGTATGCGGCCCTCAAGACAGATATCGGCTATATCATTTCAGGCCTCAGCAGACTGGGTCGCCCCATTCTTTCATTCGGCGGGCATAGCAATTTCGATGTGTACGCAAATAGGAATTCAGTTCCTCTTCACCCATCTCATCGATTGTTTGGTTGGCCTCCATTTTCGATTTGCCGCGGAGCTGTCTCAGCGGGCAATTCCGGACCGAACTTCCATGAGGACATTCCAATAACAATCCTTTGATCCATATTATGTTATTCAGTTTACGGTTCATAATGCGCTCCTCTGTTCCTTGTCTAGGGTACAGCGGATATTAAAACTGGCGACATAAAACCGCGGAGGAGGCTTTTTTGAATTTTGTCTGGATAATGCAGTCCCGGAAGAAAATGGACTCTCTGACCGTCGGAATTTTGTATTTTTTGGTGTCCGCTATCTTTGCGACCTCTGTGGTTAGGTCTTTCGGAAAAATCTCCATTCCTGGATCCAGCTGTAAAGCACCGGGACGACAAGCATAGTGACGACTTCAATGAGCATGCCGCCAAAGCCGGGGATGGCCATCGGAACCATAATGTCGGAACCGCGGCCGGTGGAGGTGAGCACGGGAATGAGTGCCAGAATGGTGGTGGCGGTGGTCATCAGGCAGGGGCGGACACGCCGCGTACCGGCCTGGATCACTAATTCCCGAACTTCGGTTTTGCTTTTCGGCGTATTGTCGCGGAACGTCTGTGTCAGATAGGTTCCCATCACAACGCCGTCGTCAGTGGCAATGCCGAAGAGGGCGAGGAACCCGACCCAGACCGCGACGCTCATATTGATGGTGTGAACCTGAAACAGGTTCCGCATCTCTACCCCGAACAGGCTGAAGTCGAGAAACCACGGCTGACCGTAGAGCCAGATCAGGATAAAGCCGCCCGACCACGCAATAAAGACGCCGGTAAAAATCAGCAGGGTGGTGGAGGTGGATTTGAACTCGAAGTAGATCAGCATAAAGATAGCCAAGAGGGCGATCGGCATCACCATGGCGAGCGTCTTGGCGGCGCGCAGCTGATTTTCGTAGCTGCCGGCAAAGCGGTAGCTGACGCCGCGTGGCAGGCTGAACTCGCCGCTGTCGATTTTAGATTGCAGATAGGTCTGCGCCTGTTCAACCACATCCACTTCGGCATAACCCGGTTTCTTGTCGAAGACCACATAGCCCACCAGAAAGGTGTCTTCACTTTTAATATTCTGCGGACCGCGCACGTATTTGATTTCCGCCAGTTCGGTGATGGGGATCTGCAGGCCGCCGGCGCCGGGTACGAGTATTTTATCGAGTGCCTCAATGTTGTCGCGCAGCTCCCGTTGATAGCGGACGCGGACGGGGAAGCGTTCGCGGCCTTCGACGGTGCCGGTCACCTGACGGCCGCCGATGGCGATCTCGACGACGTCCTGAAACTTACGAATCGGAATGCCGTAGCGTGCCAGTGCTTCGCGATCGGGCACAATTTCGAGATAGGGTTTGCCGACGATACGGTCGGCAATTACAGCGGCCGGTTCAATCGAAGGCACCTCTTTGAGGTAGTGCTCAATCTGCAGTCCAACGCGTTCGATGGTGTCGAGATCCGGCCCTTGAACCTTCACGCCCATCGGGGCGCGCATACCGCTCTGCAGCATCACGATACGGGCGGCGATAGGCTGGAGTTTCGGCGCGGAGGTGGTGCCGGGGATTTTGGCGGCTTCGGTGATTTCCTTCCAGATATCGTCCGGGGTGCGGATATGCTCGCGCCACTGGCGGAAAGGACGTCCGCGCCGGTCTTCGATCAGTTCCCCCTGTTCATCGCGCACAAACTCACCTTTCTTGAATTTGTAGTTGATGCGCCGTCCATCCTTATCGGTTCTGTATTCCGGGATATAGTTGATGACGGTTTCGATCATCGAGATCGGTGCGGGGTCGAGGGGCGTTTCCGCCCGGCCGAGTTTGCCGACGACGGACTCAACTTCCGGAATGGAGCGGATGGCTAAATCCTGTTTTTCAAGAATATCGATGGATTCGCCGATGGAGGCATGGGTCATCGTTGTCGGCATGAAGAGGAACGACCCTTCATCGAGATCGGGCATGAACTCTTTTCCAAAGCCAGGAAAAATTTCAGCACCGCGCGTTTGCAGGGAATCCGGCAACCAGCCGAAGGTTTTATTGAAGCCGAGCCATGCAGTTGTTCCAAGAATAAGAAGGGCGATCGGGATGGATAGAAACGCTGCTTTGTGCTTGAGGCACCACCCGAGGATCCGTGGATAGAAATGCTGGAAGACCTTGAAGAAGCCCAGTAGGCCGCCGATGAGCAGGGCCACAAAGAGCAGGTTTTGAATAACGCCCTTTTCCGGTCCGAGCGGTTCCCATTCGACCGTCAGCCAATAGCCAACGAGCAGGGCAGTGAGAAGGGTAGGGATGGCTCGCCGAGCCGTCCGTGGTGCTTTCGTCGAAAGTGCCCTACCTTTCCGCCCCTTTCCAAAAAAGGCATGCGCCATGACCGGCAGCACGGTAAGCGCGAGGATGATGGAGGCGAGCAGCGCAAAGGTTTTGGTGAAGGCCAGCGGTTTGAAGAGCTTGCCTTCTGCACCGATCATGGTGAAGACCGGCAGGAAACTGACGATGGTGGTCAGTACGGCGGTAAGCACCGCGCTGCCGACCTCGCTCGCGGCGCGGTGAACCACTTCGAGGCGGGGCTCTTCGGGATCGGCCTGATCGAGGTGCTTGAGAATATTTTCGCAGATGACGATGCCCATATCGACAATGGTTCCGATGGCGATCACGATGCCGGAGAGGGCTACAATATTGGCTTGCACCTTGAAGAGCTTCATGCCGACAAAACAGAGCAGAACGGCCAGCGGCAGCATCGAGCTGATAACCAGCCCGCTGCGCAGATGCATGACCATAATCAGCACGACGATGATGGTGATCAGTATTTCCTGACCGATGGCTTCGTTGAGGGTGCCGAGGGTTTCATAAATCAGTCCGGTGCGGTCATAGAACGGGACCACGGTGAGCTGACTGACGGTGCCGTCGGTCAGCGTTTTTCTGGGGAGTGCATCCGCTGTTTCGGCAATCTTGTTTTTGACATTGGAGATCACCTTGAGCGGATTGTCGCCATAGCGGGCAACCACCACGCCGCCGACGGCGGGGGCGCCGCCTTTGTCGAGCGCGCCGCGGCGGGTGGCCGGGCCGAGGGTGACGCCGGCGACGTGCTTGACCAATACCGGCACGTTATCCGCGCCGACTTTGATCACGCTGTTCTCGATGTCTTCAATGGATTTAATGAAGCCGATGCCGCGGATAAAATATTCAACCCGGTTGACTTCAATGCTCTTGGCGCCAACGTCGATGTTGGCCCCTTTGACCGCGCTGTAAATCTCGTCGATATTCACGCCATAAGCGCGCATCGCATCGGGATCGACATCAATCTGGTATTCGCGGACATAGCCGCCGATCGAGGCGATTTCGGCCACGCCGTCGGCCGAGAGCAGCCAGTAGCGGGCATACCAGTCCTGAATGGTGCGCAGCTCTTCGAGATCCCACCCACCGGTCGGGTTTCCTTCGGGATCAAGGCCTTCGAGCGTGTACCAGTAGACCTGGCCTAGCGCAGTGGCGTCGGGCCCGAGTGTAGGCTGTACGCCTTCCGGCAGGGTGCCGGCCGAAAGGCTGTTGAGCTTTTCGAGCACGCGGGTGCGAGACCAGTAGAAATCCACGTCCTCCTTGAAAATAATGTAGATCGAGGAAAAGCCGAACATGGAGTAGGAGCGGATCGTTTTGACGCCGGGGATGCCGAGCAGCTGCACGGTGAGCGGATAGCCGATCTGGTCTTCCACATCCTGCGGCGAACGGCCCATCCATTCGGTGAAAACAATCTGCTGGTTTTCTCCAATGTCCGGAATGGCGTCGACGGAGACGGGGTAGCGCTGCAGCTCTCCGACCTTCCAGTCAAACGGTGCCACAAGAATGCCGGCAAAAATGACTGCCATGGTGAAGAGCACCACAACGAGCCGGTTTTCAAGGCAGAAGCGGATCAGCCGCCCGACCACCGATCGCTGCTCAGGAGTTTGCTGGGAGTTCATGACTGCTCCTTGGGAAGAGGGAACCACGGAATACACGGAAGCGGAGCGGATGAGGGATTAGCCGCGAAAGAACGGCTTTGTTTACTTTGTGCTCTCTTGTGGCAAATAATTGGAGGGTCGGGTTCCACCCCGACTTAATCTGCTCGAGCGGAAGACCGGGTGGAAACGGTCCCTCCATGGTGATTGATCTGTTGTGGTTAATGCGCATGAACTTGCTCCACGGCTTCGATTTCAATGCCTTCGTCCGTCATCTGCTTCAGGTATATTTCGGGATTTTCAAGAAAGGTGCTGTCGCATCCCGCGCAGCAGAAATAGATGCGCTTTCCTTCATGGTCGGTGTAGACGTCTTTATTGATCGGATTGCCCATAATCGGGCATCGTGTTTGTGTCTTTGGGGAAGATGTTGGAGTCGGGATCGTTTCCATTTTCATGGGCGCTTCTCCGATGGTTTCCTGGATTTCGCCGCAGTGGAGCATCATGTCGCCAAAGTAGGGGTTGAGGATTTCGTCGGCGGCCTGAAGCCACGTTGCACCTTTGTTGTCGAAAGCCATCGGGCAGTAGGCTTGGTAAACGGTCCGTTGGGTCGGGAAGATCTTTATCGTTTTCCCGAGTTGCTGGGAGAACAGGAAGAAAAATTCCCGTTGTTTTTCGATTGAGTCTTCCTTGGCCAGTTTGCTGAGCGGGCCATTCAGGTTTTTAAGCTGCTCCATCCAGATCATATGTCCATCGCCGTCGAGCAGGCCCATATCCACTTGCCCGAGTTTTTCCTTCATGATGGCCGCCGCAGCTCTTGTTTTGGCCGGTGCGTCTTCTGCAAGGCTCAGTTGGACGTCAAAATAGGCATCCACGACGGCATCCAGCTGTTGGCTGAAGGCTTCCGGAACGTCCAGCGGTTGGAGATCCATTTGCATCGAGCTGTGATCCATGCCGGCCATTTCCGTGGTTTCGTCCGGTGCACTCATCATGCTGGGCCGTGCCTGAATCTGGAGTTCGGCATCCAGTTTGAACGCGCCGCGGGTGACGACACGCTCGCCTTCATCGAGCCCGCTTTCGACCACATAGAAATTGCCGAGGCGTACGCCGAGTTCGACTTCGCGGCCTTCATAGGTCGGTTTTTTCTGGTCGGGAATTTCGACATAGACCACAGCGCGCTTGCCGGTTTTGAGCGCGGCGATAACCGGGACGACCAGCGGTGCGTTGTCTTCGGTTCCGGAGACGTAGCCGAGCGACTCGGCGGGTACCAGCGGCATGCCGCAGACATCGCAACTGCCGGGTTCGTCCTTCACCACTTCAGGATGCATCGGGCTGATCCATTTTCCGGCGAGGCCGGCATCCATCACCCGGCCATCTGCTGCGATGTTAGGGCGGGCGACGGCGCGGACAAACATGCCGGGTTTCAGCCTTCGGTCTTTGTTTTCAACGATGACGCGCACCTTGGCGGTGCGGGTAGCGGGATTGATGACGGGGTCAATAAAAGAAACCGTGCCGGAGAAGGGTTGGCCGGGATAGGCTTCCGTGGTGAATTCAACGGTACTGCCATAGCGCAGCCATTGGATATCGCTTTCGTAGGCATCGAGCAGAATCCAGACGCTGGAAAGATCCGCAATCGTGAATAGTTTGGTTCCGGTATCAACATACATGCCTTCGGTTGCATTTCGATGAATGACAATACCGCTGGCGGTGGCGTAGAGGGTCATGTGATCGCGCGGTTTTCCTTCGCGTTCAATTTCGCGGATTTGGTCGGCATCGAATCCCCAGAGGCGAAATCGTTCCCGGACGGAGTCGAGCATGGATGGATTCTGATGTATGGCATGGAACAGTTCCTTTTGTGCGTTCAGCATTTCAGGACTGTAGAGTTCGGCCAGATGATCACCCGCTTTGACGGACATACCGGTGTAATCGACAAAAAGTCGGTCAATGCGGCCCGGCACCCATGCGGAAATTGTGGCGAGGCGCGTTTCATCATAATCGACTTTCCCGACCATACGCACTTCGGCTGCAACAAAGCGCCGCTCAACCGGCGAGGTTTCGATTTCCATCAGTTTGGCGGCATAGGGACTCACGCTGATTTCGCGTTCACCACCGGAGTCAGAACCGGTTTCGAGTGGAATCAGGTCCATAAAACAGATCGGGCATTTTCCAGCCTTTGGAAGCTGGATTTGCGGATGCATTGAGCAGGTCCAAACTTCTGTTTTCGGTTCTGCGTTTTCCGGTTGAGGTTGAATGTTCGGGGCCATCAGTCCCCGGATAAAGAATCCGGTCAGGAGAGCAACCAGTACGATGACAATGGCCTTGATTCTTTTCATGGTTCTTCTTTCCTATTTTTCCATACGTTTGATGATGGTCATGATTTCTTCGAGCTTTTCGTTCACGGCTTGCTCGTTATTCGAAATCAGGGCGTCGGCGACGCAGTGTTTGAGGTGTTTTTCGAGAATGATTTTACTGACGGACTGGAGGGCGGAGCGGGCGGCCTGAATCTGGGTGATGATATCGATGCAGTATTCGCCGTTGTCGATCATCCGGCTGACGGCGCGGACCTGTCCTTCGATGCGCGCGAGCCGGGTTTTGTTTTCGGTATGCATGGGGGTGGAATTGTTCATGAGCAATCCTTTGTTTGTTTTTTGAATCGGGAAAAGTAGGGGCGGAGCGAACCGACCAGCAGGATGAGAATGAGCAGTATTGCAAAGAGCAATTGCAGCGGGCCGGTATATTCGCAGGACGTGCAGGCGAGGGGGCTGTCGCCGATGTGGATCGGAAGCTGATTCATCAGGATGCCCGATCCGAGCGCGGTGAGCGTGAGGGCCGCCAGAAAAACGATGAGCTGTTTTTTGCCGATAATTTTCCAAAGGGTGGAAATCGTGGCTGCGTTGGTGGCCGGGCCCATAATCAGGAAAACGAGCGCGGCGCCGGGTTCAATACCGGCTTTAATGAAGGCGAGCGCAATCGGAACAGAGGCCGAGGAGCAGACGTAGAGCGGAGTGCCGATCAGCAGCATGAGCAGCATTGATACGGCGAAACCGCCCATGCGGTCGGCAAAATAGTTTTCGGGAATAACACTACTGATGATGCCGGAAACAATGATGCCGAAAATCATGGCGGTGGAAATTTTGGCGGGCAGGGAGATGAAGCCGTATTTCAGCATTTGGCCGATTTTTTGAAGGAAGGTCTTTCGCTCGCTGACTTCATCGCCCTGGTCGGGGGAAGCGTCGGCCGCTTCTTTGTCGGTGGTGACCGCTTCGACGGCGACGCCGCAGAAAATACCGGAAACGAAGGCGGCGAGCGCACGGAAAATGGCGAAGGGTAAGCCGAGCAGGGCGTAGGTGACCATCAGGCTGTCCACGCCGGTTTGGGGAGTGGAAGCGAGGAACGAAGCGGTGGCTCCGCGGCTGGCTCCGTGATCCCGCAACGAGGCGGCCAGCGGAATGACGCCGCAGGAGCAGACCGGCATCGGAACGCCGACGAGCGCCGCTTTCAGCGATTGCAGCCAGCTTCGACCGCCGAGGTGGTTTCGGACGAATTTCTTTGAAATCAGTTCGGAGAGAATGCCGGCAATCAAAAAGCCGAAGAGCAGATAGGGCGCCATGGAAAGGGTGATTTCCCAAATCTCGGTTAGCAGAGTCTGTAAATAATTCATGCTGATTTCCTATGTTGTATTTCCAAAGGTCGGAACGCTTCTTTGGATACCCCCATAGGGTATTTTGTTCAATCAAAATATGATAATATCTGTAATGATTTCCGTAATTAAATAATATTGGGTTTCCAGAGGTTGGAGGTTTCAGGCTGTTGATAAACGGTTTGTTCGGCACTTAAATATTGAGGATCATGATTCTCCGAAAGAATGGCCACAAAGAGGCACAAAAGGCACGAAAACTTCCTATTCTGGTCTTTGTGCTTCTTGTGCCTCTTAGAGGCTAACCCCTGAAAATCATTTAGCCTATATTTTCCAGGGGCTGGAAGAGCGGGATTTGCGGGGTTAATGGATTTGTAAGACGGGAGGAGAACGGGTAAAAAGGCCCATTCTGTTTTACAACGAACGACTTGGAGTATTTTTCATGAGAATTTTGACGGGCATTCAACCTTCGGGCAAATTGCATATCGGCAACTATTTCGGTGCCATGAAACCTGCCGTTGAGCTGCAGGAGCAGGGCGATGCGTATATTTTTATTGCGAACTATCACGCAATGACCACCGTGCAGGACGGGAATGCCCTGCGTGAAATGACCCGCGATGTGGCGCTTGATTTTCTGGCGGCCGGAATTGATCCGGAACGCACGGCGCTGTATCGCCAGAGCGATGTGCCGGAAGTGCACGAGCTGGCCTGGTTGCTTTCGAATGTCTGCCCGATGGGTCTGCTGGAACGCTGCCATTCCTATAAAGACAAAATTGCGAAGGGGTTTTTGCCGATGCACGGTTTGTTTGCCTATCCGGTGCTGATGGCTGCCGATATTCTGGCGGTGCAGTCGAATGTGGTTCCGGTTGGAAAAGACCAGAAACAGCATTTGGAAGTGACGCGCGATCTGGCGATCAAATTTAATAACACCTATGGCGAAGTGTTCACGCTTCCGGAACCGTCCATTCGTGAAAACGTGGCGGTGGTGCCGGGCGTTGACGGCCAGAAGATGTCGAAGTCGTACGACAATACGATCGAGATTTTCATGGAAGGCAAGCCGCTTAAAAAGCGTGTGATGAAAATTCTGACGGACAGCAAAGAGATGGATGAGCCGAAAGATCCGGAATCCTGCAATGTGTTCGCGCTTTACAAGCTGTTTTCCAGTGAGGAAGAACAGGCGGCCTTGGCGGAGCGCTATCGCGCCGGCGGAATGGGCTATGGGCACGCGAAAACAGAGTTGCTCGATAAGATGAATGAGCACTTTGGTCCAATTCGCGAAAAACGCCGCGAGCTGGTGGAAAATATGGACTATGTGGAAGACGTGCTGAAAAAAGGTGCCGAGCGCGCTTCTGCCCTCGCCCGCGAAACGCTGGTTAAAGCCCGCCAGGCCGTCGGGCTTGAATAGAACAAATGAAGATTTAAGAATTCAAAATTAAGAATGGTCGGTCTGCGACAGTTTTTAACTGAAAGGCGAACCGCAGGTTCCACAATTCTTCATTCTGAAATCTGCATTCTCAATTTAAAGGAACAGTGGCTAGCCGATGGAATTAATTAAAGACGACTACAAGGTTTCGCTTGAGGTATTCGAGGGGCCGCTTGATCTGCTCTTGTATCTGATCAAAAAAGATGAAGTGGATATCTATGATATTCCGATCGGACGCATTACGGACCAGTATATGGAATACCTGCGTCTGATGAAGGTGCTGGACCTGAATATTGCCGGCGACTTTATTGTGATGTCGGCAACGCTGATGCTGATTAAAAGCCGCATGCTGCTGCCGGTGGAGGAGCAGAAGGCCGATCAGGATGAGGACGAGGAGGATCCGCGCTGGGATCTGGTGCGTCAGTTGGTGGAATACAAAAAGTTCAAGGATGCGGCGGATCATCTGGAAGATCTTGAACTGCACATGGAAAATGTGTTTGCCCGGGAAAGCGAGCATGTGGAGCTGGGCGCTCCGCCGGATGTGGATTTGAAAGACGCGAGTATTTTTGATCTGATTTCCGCGCTGAACGAAGCGCTGGGCCGCGTGAAGGAAGAAGACCTGCAGGAGATTTTTGCCGAAGAATATACCGTCGGCCAGAAAGTGACCTTTATTGTTGAAAACCTGAAGGTGGTGAATCGGATGTGTGTGTCCGATCTTTTCGGGGGAATGACGTCGCGGCAGGAAATTGTCTGCACGTTTCTGGCTGTACTGGAATTGATCAAGCTGAATAAAATTGCCTGTGTACAGGATGATCCGTTCCGCCCGATCATGGTGGAGCCGCGCGAGCCCGATCCGGAGCCGATCCTGCCGCCGGAAGAAGAGGAGGAACCGCATCCGGAGTTTGAGCTGGGGGTTGAAGCCGATAGCGACGAGCCCGAAGAAGAGGACGATTTTGAAGACGAGGACGAGCGGTAGATCGCACGGAGACGAGCATGAGCGAAAGCACGCTAGAGATACTTCCAGAGTTAAAGCAGATTGTGGGCGCGCTGTTATTTGCGGCCAAGGAACCGTTGACCATTAAACGTATGCGTAAGGCTATGATCGAAACCGGAAACGGGTTCGGCGGGCCGTATGAGCAATATGCGAAGGCAACGGATCAGCAGATTGAGGGGGCACTGGAACAGCTTCAGGAAGATTTGGATAAAGCCAAGGTCGGGCTGAATGTGGCCTTGGTGGCGGGGGCCTATCGGTTGCAGAACGATGCAACGTGCGGGCCGTTTGTGCGTGCGCTTCTTGAAAAAAATCAGGCCATGCGGTTATCCAAACCGGCTCTCGAAACGCTGGCGATTGTGGCCTATCGCCAGCCGTGTCTGCGGTCTGAAATTGAGGAAGTTCGCGGGGTCTCGGTGGATGCGGTATTGCGCAAACTGATCGATATGCAGCTGGTGCGGGTGGTGAAACGCTCTGAACTTCCGGGACGGCCCTGGTTGTTCGGAACCACGCAAAAGTTTCTCGAGCATTTCGGTATCAACGATATTAATGATCTGCCCGGCAGCCAGGAGTTGAAGCGGGCCGAGCCGGTTGAAGAGAAAAAAAAGAAGGAAACGACCGGCGAGTTTCCGGAATTGGGAAAACAGCTGAAAAAAACAACCGCGGATGTTGAAGAGGATATTGCCGACGAATCCATGGCCGCACTGGATGAGGAAATCGAAAGGGAAGAAACCTGAAATGTGAAACTTGAAAGAGCGCCGGGACGAAGCGGCGAAGTATTTCAGGTTTCAAGTTTCAGGTTTCACATTTCAAGGAGAACTATGAATCTTGATGAGTACAGAAAATCAATCGATTCGCTGGATAGCGAAATCGTCCGACTTTTAAATGAGCGCATTAATGTGGTGCTTAAAATCGGTGAAGCCAAAAAAGAAGCCGGGGCGGAAATTTATGTGCCTTCCCGCGAGCGAGCCGTTTTTGAAAAGATTAAATCGCTCAACAAGGGACCGCTTCCTGAGGAATCCGCGCATGCGATTTATCGCGAAATTATGTCAGCGGCGTTGGCCCTTGAAACCGATATGAAAATTGCTTACCTCGGCCCGGAGGCGACGTTCACCCATCAGGCGGCCCGCAATAAATTCGGGGTGAGTGTTGATTATATTCCGACCAGCACAATTGCAGAAGTGTTTGACCGGGTGGTCAACCGTACCGCTGATTACGGGGTGGTTCCGGTGGAAAATTCCACGGAGGGTGCCGTCACGCATACCTTCGATCAGTTTGCCGCAACGCCACTTAAAATCTGTGCGGAAATTTATCTGCCCATTTCGCTTACGCTGCTTTCAAATGAGCCGCGGGAAGAGATCAACTTGATTTACAGTAAGCAGGAGGCCTTCGGGCAGTGTCGCGGCTGGTTGGCAGGCAATATGCCCAATGCCCGGCTTTCGCCGGTGGACAGCACAACGAAGGCGGTGCAGCTTGCGCTTGAAACACCGGGTGCTGCGGCGGTGGCCAGTGTGATGGCTTCAGATATGTATAATGTTGATGTGCTGGCTGAAAATATTCAGGACATGCAGGGGAATACGACCCGCTTTCTGGTCATCGGCCAGGCGTTCAGTGCGGCCACGGGGAATGATAAGACCTCCGTAATGTTCGGTGTGAAGCATAAAGTCGGAGCGCTTTATGATGCCTTGTCGGTCTTCAAAGCGGACAACATCAACATGACCAAGATTGAGTCGCGGCCGAGTAAAAACAAAAACTGGGAATACTACTTCTTCGTCGATATTGACGGGCATTCAGAAGATCCCGAAGTGAAGCGTGCACTGGAGGAACTGCAGGAACACTGTACCCTCATGACGGTGCTCGGTTCCTATCCTAAAGCAGAAATTTAGAACGTGCCTATTTTGCTGCTGCCAACCGCCATCACTGCTATCACAGGCATGTGATGTGCAAGGTCTGAACTTCCCTTCCTCTGCAGTAAATAAACAGGAGGATCTTCAGATTGATGTGTATTGCACATTGAGTGATACTCCGGGGAAAAGGGAGGCAACGCATGAAGGATCGGGCCGAAAATAAACGATTGGACGAGGCGCAGGAGGTTCCCTGGAAAAAGTGGGGGCCGTATCTGAGCGAGCGTCAGTGGGGGACGGTTCGGGAGGATTACAGTCAGGACGGAAGCGCCTGGGAGTATTTTCCCTTTGAGCAGTCGCGGTCGCGAGCTTATTGCCGGGGTGAAGACGGTCTGGCGGGATTCTCGGACGATCGGCAGCACCTCTGTTTTGCTGTCGCACTCTGGAATGAAAAGGATCCCTGCCTGAAGGAGCGGGCGTTCGGCCTGACAAACAGTCAGGGCAACCATGGTGAGGATGTGAAGGAATACTACTTCTACCTCGACAGCACGCCGACGCATTCCTACATGAAATATCTGTATAAATATCCGCACGGTGAATTTCCGTATGCAGATCTGGTGGCGACGAATCAGAGCCGGTCAATGAGCGAGCCCGAATATGAACTGCTCGATACCGGCATTTTTAATGAAGACCGCTATTTCGATGTTTTTGTGGAATATGCAAAAGCAGGACCGGAAGATGTTCTGATTAAGATTCATGTTTGCAATCGCGGCCCCGAAGCGGCTCCGCTTCGGGTTTTGCCAACGCTTTGGTTTCGTAATACCTGGGGCCGCGAGGCGGCTGCCCGGCCGATGCTTGCCGGCACTGATCACGTTCGGGCGGTTCATGGAGAACTCGGGGAATATCGTCTCTACTTCGAAGGCTCGCCTCCGCTGCTTTATACCGAAAACGAAACAAACCATCGGCTGTTGTTTAATTCCGACAATGCGCACTCTTTTGTTAAAGACGGGATTAATGATTATATCGTAGCCGGGAAAACGGATGCCGTGAATGCCGATATGGTCGGGACTAAAATGGCGGCGCATTATGCTTTGGATGTTCGGCCGGGGGAAACGCGTACTCTGCGTATGCGCCTCACACAAAATGAGTTCGGGCCGGATGGTGATGCGTTTGGTTCTGAGTTCGACGAAACGTTCGGCGCCCGCCAGGCCGAATGCAATGCTTTTTACGATGAGCTGTTTCCGGCTGAAGCGCTTTCTGACGATGAACGGAATGTGGCGCGGCAGGCCATGGCGGGGATGCTGTGGTCAAAGCAGTATTATGAATATGATGTAAAAACCTGGTTGCAGGAGCATGCGCAGCAGGGGCTCACCATCCGGAATAACGAGTGGGCCCATATGGAGAATCATGATGTGATTTCCATGCCGGATAAGTGGGAATATCCCTGGTATGCCACGTGGGATCTGGCTTTTCACACGATTGCACTCGTCCTGGTGGATGCGCATTTTGCCAAGCAGCAGCTGCTCCTGTTTCTGAGCGAGCGGTATCAGCATCCCGATGGACAGCTTCCGGCTTACGAATGGAATTTCAGCGATGTTAATCCGCCTGTTCATCCCTTTGCGGTTTTTGCGGTGTACTCGATCGATAAGATGCGTCGGGGCGATGGCGGCGATACGGCTTTTCTGAAGGAGTCGTTCGAGAAACTGGCGCTTAATTTCAATTGGTGGCTCACCAAGAAGGATCCAACCGGCAAAAATGTTTTTGAAGGCGGGTTCCTGGGGTTGGATAATATCGGGGTGTTCGACCGGAGTAAGCCGCTGCCGACCGGCGGGGCGTTGGAGCAGTCGGATGGAACCGCATGGATGGTTTTGTTTGCCCAGTTTATGGTGCAGATTGCTTTGGAGCTCGCACGCGATGATGCCGGGCGGTATGACGACGAGGCACTGAAGTATCTCGATCATTTCATCAGTATCGCCGGGATGATGGATCGGATTGGCGTTAATGATGATGAAATGTGGGATGAAGATGATGCCTTCTTTTACGATGTGCTGCGCTTCCCGGATGGCAGCGGAACGCGCCTCAAAGTCCGCTCAATGGTGGGCTTGCTGCCTTTGTGCGCCTCAACGGTGATTGATGCCGATCTGCTCGATACGCTGCCGCATTTCAAGGAGCGCTACGAATCGTTGATTGATCAGAAACCCGACCAGGTTCAAAGCATCGCCTGTCCGGATTGTCTGGGGGTGGAAGGGCGGCGTCTGCTGGCTGTGTTGGACGATGAAAAACTCCGCAAAATCCTGTCGCGCATGCTGGATGAAAATGAATTTCTGGGACTGCATGGTATCCGGTCTCTGTCGCGTTTTCATAAGGACAATCCCTATATCTTCCATTGGAACGGGGAAGAACATACGGTTGGGTATCTGCCCGGGGAATCCGATTCGGGACTGTTTGGCGGAAATTCAAATTGGCGCGGTCCGGTATGGATGCCGGTCAATTTTCTGATCCTGCGGGCACTGCGCAATCTGTATACGTATTATGGTGATGCCTTCACGGTTGAATATCCCACCGGATCGGGGAATCAGAAAACATTGCTTGAGATTGAATTGGAAATCGGGCGGCGGCTCTCTTCTCTTTTCCTGAAAAACGGGGAAGGCTCCCGGCCGGTTTACGGCGGGGCCGAGGCTTTTCAGAAAAATCCGCATTGGCGGGATCATATTCTGTTCTATGAATATTTTAACGGCGATGATGGCGCCGGCGTCGGTGCCAGTCATCAGACAGGCTGGACCGGGCTGGTTGCAACGATTCTGGTGTCGCAGTCTGCCGTGGATGCTGCCCGGCTGTTGCAGGAAGGCATGAAAGCGTCGGTCGATATTTGAGGTGGCCTGTTTTATCGAATGGTTAAACCGCATTTTAAAACGAAACTTATTAAGGGTTGACCCGTCCAGCGATTGGAATTATGTTGCGCGACGTTATGAGAAACGAATTCAACAACCTGCTACTAGGCCTGCTGCTCAATGGGAATGATCCTGTGGAGGCGTTTTGCCTATAAGTTGTTCGTAAATTCGACCGATTTTAAAACCTCCGCCGGGCAGCCTGCGGAGGTTTTTTTGTTTTAAGCCACGGAGTACAGGAAGCCGAGCAGGCAGGAGAATGATTCGTTTCCATATTTTCTGTGTATGCAGTGGTTGGAAAAATGTGTGAATGAAATGGAATAGAAGTGCGGGGTTGTTTAAGTTAAGCCCCTTTTTAGGAGAGTAAAATGAGTGTACCGAAATATGTGATTCCGAAGATGATTGATCTTCCCGACCGTCAATGGCCGTCTAAAAGCATCACCCGATCGCCGCAATGGTGTTCGGTGGATCTGCGTGATGGTAATCAGGCACTGCCTGATCCGATGGATCCGGAGCAGAAACTTGAATATTTTAAAATGCTCTGCGATATCGGATTCAAGCACATTGAAATCGGCTTCCCGTCTGCCAGTGCCGATGAGTTTAATTTTTTCCGGAAACTCATCGAAGAAGATCTGATTCCCGATGATGTATTCATTATGGGGCTCACGCAGTCGCGCCCGCATTTGATTGAGCGTACACTCGAGGCCTTCAAGGGCTGCAAGCGCGGCATTGTGCATGCCTATATTGCTCCGTCGGATCTGCACATGCGGCAGGTCTTCGGCATGGAACGCCCGCAGTTGATTGAAACGGCAGTGGCGGCCACTAAACAAATTCGTGACTTGGCAGACCAGATGCCCGAATCGGACATCCGGTTTGAGTTTTCGCCGGAAGAGTTCACGGATACGGATGTGGATTTTTCGGTGGAGCTCTGCGAGGCCGTTTTCGAAACCTGGGGCAAGGCGACTCCTGAAAAGCCGTTGATCATGAATTTGCCGGCCACGGTTGAGCGCCGGCCGCCGAATCATTATGCGGATATGATTGAATACTTCTGCCGGAACTTTTCGAAGCGCGATTGCATTACAGTTTCATTGCATTCGCATAACGACCAGGGCATGGCGGTTGCCGCCACCGAGTTGGCGCTCATGGCAGGTGCCGACCGGGTGGAAGGCACGCTTTTCGGGCACGGCGAACGAACCGGTAATGTCGACCTCGTTACGGTCATCAGCAATCTGTACTCCCGCGGTATTGATACGGGCATTGATTTTTCGGATCTCGGCCAGGTGGCAGAGACGGTTGAGCGTTTGACCGGTATGCCGATTTACTATCGCCAACCCTATGCCGGAAGTTATGCCTTCACGGCTTTCTCCGGTTCGCATCAGGATGCGATCAATAAAGGTGTGCATAAGCTCTCTGAAGCGCCCGACCGTTTCGGTATGGGATGGAAGGTGCCGTATTTGCATATCGATCCCGCCGATGTCGGACGCAAGTTTGAGCGGCTCATTCGGATCAATTCGCAGTCCGGTAAGGGCGGAATTGCCTGGGTGCTGGAGCAGGACTTCGGTATCGAAATTCCGAAAGCCATGCAGCCGGAGCTTAGCAGGTATGTTCAGGGCTATAGCGAAAAGGTCGGTCGAGAAATCAGTGCGGATGAGGTGTATTCGGTTTTTCAGAATGAATTCGTTGCTCCGAACGGACCGTACGAGCTGATGGGCTACTGGCCGCGCCCGGACGATAATGACCCGACCTTTATTCACGGCGAAGTGAAAGTGAAGGTGAACGGTGAGGTGAAGACTGTTTCTGCTGATGGAAATGGTCCGATCTCCGCCTTTATGAATGCCATGCGAAGTGTGGTTGATTTTGATTTCAAAATCCATGACTACGATGAAGAGGCCATCGGCGAAGGTGCCGATGCCAAGGCCATGGCCTATGTACCGTTGGAAGTTAAGGGGGCCGGCAGGATTTATGGTGTCGGCTCCGATTCCAACATTAACCAGGCTGCTGTTAAGGCGATCATTGCCGGCCTGAACCGAATCGCAAAAAAGGAAGCTGTTAAATGAATTTAAGTGGACATACGAAACCGTTTGCGGTGCTGGGGCATCCGATCGGGCACACCCTTTCGCCGGTCATGCACAACGCTTCCATGGAGGCGCTGGGCTTTGATGGAATTTACCTGGCGCTGGATGTGCATCCGGATCGCCTGATGGAAGTGCTGCCGTCGATGGCGCTGATGGGCTTTGCCGGCGTTAACCTGACGGTGCCGCACAAGGAAGTCGCTTTCCGGGGATTGGAAAAGCTGGATGCCAGTGCCAGACTGTTTGGTGCTGCGAATACCGTTGAATTTACCGAAGACGGCATGGTGGGCCACAATACCGATGGCTACGGTTTTTTGAAAGCGCTCGAAGAAGCCTTCGGTGAAACGGTGAAAGGTGCATCGGTTTTTGTGCTGGGTTGCGGCGGAGCGGGGCGGGCGACCGCGCTGCAGGCGGCGACGGAAGGGGCAAAATCGCTGGTGCTGGCGGATATCGATGCCGAACGTGTGCAGAAGCTACATGACGAAATAATAGGACTGACACCTGATGTGGAAATTTTCCAGGCCTTGGAAAAAGAGAAACAGGTCGAGCTCTGCCAAACGTGTGATCTGGTGGTGCAGGCCTCGCCGGTCGGTATGAAAAAGGACGATCCCTCGTTGCTGCCGCCGGAAGCTTTTCGTGAAGGCCAGCGTGCTTTTGACCTGATTTATATGTATCCCGAAACCGCCTTCCTGACGACGGCGCGTGAAGCTGGCGCGGAAATTGCAAATGGACTGGGCATGCTGCTGCATCAGGGCGCACGCGCATTCGAAATCTGGACCGGCACGGAGCCGGATGTTTCAGCCATGCGGAACGCCTTGGAAGATGCAGTTTACGGAAAATAACGAGTGGTGCGTAATCCGTAATACCTTCTTGGGGTTGATCAGTAATTACGCATTACGTATTACGGGTTATTCAGATGGACTTTTTTGATTGGTACTGGGTTCTGGTGGTCTTTGCATTCGGCGCCTGCTGGGGCAGCTTTCTGAATGTGTGCATTTACCGCATTCCGGCCGAGCTTTCGGTGGTGAAACCGGGGTCGCGCTGTCCGAAGTGCATGACCGATCTGGCCTGGAAAGATAATATTCCAATCTTCGGATGGCTGGCGCTTCGGGGTAAGTGCCGCTATTGCAGTGTCCCGATCTCGCCGCGTTATCCTTCTATTGAATTGCTGACTGCGATTCTTTTTACCGCGGTCTGGCTGGTCTATCCTTATCAGCTCGTTGCGGTCCCGTATTGCCTGCTGGTTTTCGGCCTGATTTTCGGGAGCATGGTCGATTTTGATGAAATGTGGATTCCGGATCGCGTAACCATCGGCGGCGAAATTCTCGGCCCGATTTTCAGTTTTCTGATCCCGGCGATGCATGGAGCCGATTCGCATGTCGGAGGTTTGGTACAGTCCCTTATCGGGTTGGCGGTTGGTTTCGGATCGCTCTATCTGGTTTCGGTTCTGGGAAAGCTGATCCTCAAAAAAGATGCCATGGGCTTTGGCGATGTGAAGCTGATGGGCTGTCTCGGTGCTTTCCTCGGATGGGAGTCCGTCATCTTTATTGTTTTTGTTTCTTCTTTGCTCGGCACGATTGTCGGCGTGGCTTTCATTGCGGCCGGAAATAAGGAATGGCAGAGTAAGATTCCGTTTGGACCTTATATTGCCTTGGCAGCTATTCTGTGGATGCTGGGCGGTTCCGAGCTTTGGAAGCTCTATGTGGCATGGGTGCAGGGTGCAGGTTATTAGATTCAATCTGTTCGGCCGGCAAGGGTGGAAGGAATAAAAAAAAGCTCCCCGATAGAGGGAGCTTTTGCATTTTCCAAGGTTTGGAAAATTATTTACGTCCACGACGACTGTTTGCCAGACGCTTTTTCTTTTCGCTGGGCTTTTCGTAGGTACGCTTGGAACGCATCGTTTTCAGAACGCCTTCTTTATCGAGCGCTTTCTTCAGACGACGGAGTGCGCGGTCAACGCTTTCACCGCGACGTACTTTCACTTCACATGTTTCTTGGGCCATTTTATTTCACCTCCCCCGAATTTTTGGGGTCAAAAGAGCGGAGAACCTATGAGAATAGGATGGTGATGTCAAATGGATTTATGCGGTTTGATTACGAGAGCGTACTGAATCAATCTGTTACCAGGGATGCGAGGCCGGGATTGCGAGGGGCTCCCTTATAGATCTGATTCAGGATCAGTGTGCTGATGCCCTGCAGTGCTCCGAGATGCGGCAGTATTTCGAGGTGCACTGACGGGTAGTTTGCTTCCGCTTCTTCAATCAGGCGGGGAATGTCCTGTACCACGTGTGTGCCTGCGGCCAGAAAGTAGGGGAAAACTTTGATGGTGGTTGCGCCGGCATCGACCAGATCGGCGATGGCAGAATCAATCTGCGGGCTGGAGATTTCGAGGAATGCACAACTGACCAGGTCAAAGGCGGGGCCGGAATTTTCTTCAATACGGATGGTCAGTCGGCGAACTTCATCATTCGACTCTTTGCGTCTGCTGCCGTGTGCAACAACCAGAAGTGCTCTCATTTTTATATCTCCTAAACGAATGGCCGGCGGCTGCTCCGCTAGCTCATGTTCCCAATAATAGACACCATGGGGAGGAACATGGCAATGACAATTGTGCCGACGACCAAAGCGAGAACGACGATTAATAACGGTTCAATGATGGAGCTGAGGCCGGCAACGATATTATCGACTTCATCTTCATACATATCCGCTGTTTTCAACAGCATAGCCGGCAGTTCTCCGGTTTCTTCGCCCACTTCCACCATGCCTCCGAAAATCGGGGGAAAAATACGGTTTACCTCAACAGGCGCCGCCATGGTTTCGCCTTCTTTTATATTGTTGTGAATCTCCTGAACCGCTTTGGCAACGATTTCATTATTCAAGGTATCTTTCACAATCGTCAGGGCCTGCAGGATCGGAACGCCCGATTCCATCAGGGTTCCGAGTGTGCGGGCAAAACGGGCCAGGGCGGACATACGCGTCAGGTTGCCAAACAGCGGAACACTCAGTTTGAGATGGTCGAGAATGACCCGTCCGATATGAAAGCGTTTCAGCAGGGCAGTCAGCAGGAACAGGCCGCCAAGAATACCGAGCCCGATCGGCCATTGCGTTTTGACGTATTCGCTGAATCCCATCACGAAGAGCGTAAGCGGAGGCAATGCTCGGCCATCGAGCATATCGGAAAAGATCGATTCAAATTTCGGAATAATCGCCACCATCAGAAAAATCATGATGCCGGAGGAGGCCAGTAAAACGACGATGGGATAGGTCATGGCGCTTTTGACGCGATTTTTCACCTTCTGCGCTTTTTCCATGTAGGTGGCCAGGCGTTCCAGCACCACGTCGAGCACACCGCCCGCTTCCCCGGCTTTAACCATGTTGATGTAGAGCTTGTTGAAAATCCGGGGATGTGCGGATAAAGCATCGGCAAAGGTGCTGCCGCCTTCAATACTTGCTGTGATTTCTCCGATTGCTTTTTTCAGTGCGGGATTACTTTCCTGTCGTTCCAGTACCATGAGGCCGCGGAGCAGGGGGAGGCCGGCATGAATCAGGGTGGCCAGCTGGCGGGTGAGTACCATCAGTTGTTTCGGGCGAACCACACTGAGTGCCGATGGCAGCCGGATTTCCATATTCAGTCCTGCGCCGCGAGGAGCAGTTTTTCCTGCGGGCGGAATCTTCAGGTCAGAACCGGTTACCTCGGAGGGAAAAAGGCCTTTCCCTTTGAGCAAAGCGATGGCGGCGGCCTGATCGGCTGCGTTGATCGTTCCCTTTTTTTCCGCACCGTTGATGTCGTGCGCGCTGTATCTGAACTTAGGCATACGCGGGCCGTAACGGGATCGGATTTATTGTTTCTGCGGGAGTGGTTCTGGAAGAGTGCTGAATGTTGAGGAGTTCGCGATATTCCTCTTTCTGCTCATAGGTTTCGATGCATTCCCGGAAGAGGGCCCGGAATTTATGGCGTTCGGGGTAGGTGTCGTTTTTGAAATACCGATGGGTTTTGCCTGAGTATTTGATGAGGATATGTTTCCAGTGAACTACGTGAGCCGGCATTGCCCCGCAAATGGTTTCGATATCCTCATCGGTAATCTGACCCCAGACCCAGAGCTGGTCCCGATTAAGAAGATGTGCCATGCAGATGGTCCGAATCAGCGGGTCGGTGTCTTCGGCCTGCGCAATGTCCCAGAGCATTGCTGTTGCTTTATCGCTGTCGCAGGAGGCAATCATGGCTTCGGCAAATTCGATATCATTGCCGGTTGCGTAAATCTCGAGCGCAAAAGGAATGAGTGATGGCCGCATAATTTCCCGTCCCCGCTGCACGTGAACCCGTTTGGCAACATGACTCTTGGCGTATTGATAATCGTTGAAAATGGCTTTCATCTCCATTTTCTTGTTGGACATGATTATCACAAAGATAACCATCAAAATAAAAGTAACTATCCATTTTGTCATGTGTACTGTACCACTTCTTCAACTGTAGTTAGACCGTCCAGGATACAGCGTATCCCATCTTCGCGCAAGGTGCGCATCCCTAATTCAATTGCTTTGTTCCTGATCGTCAGGGTTGGCTGTTTTTCAATAATGGCCTGACGCAGTGCGTCATTGATGCGCAGATATTCAAACAGTGCTCTGCGCCCGCTGTATCCGCTATGGCTGCACGCTTCGCAACCTGCACCGCGATAGAAGGGTTGGGTTCCGACCTGCTCTCGGCTGAGTTCCAGTAGCTGGAGGGTTTCGTCGTCGGGCTGATAAGCCGTTTTGCAGGCGGGGCAAATGGTTCGGATGAGTCGCTGTGCCATAACTGCTTCCAGGGTGGAGGCAATCAGGTAGGGTTCGACATTCATATCGATCAGGCGGGTAATGGCCCCGGCGGCATCGTTCGTGTGCAGGGTGCTGAAGACCAGATGCCCGGTGAGCGAGGCCTGAACCGAAATCTGTGCGGTGTCCCGATCCCGGATTTCTCCGACCATAATAATGTCCGGATCCTGTCGGAGAAAAGAGCGCAGGGCGGAGGCGAAGGTCAGGCCGATATTTTCCCGGATCGGCAGCTGAATAATTCCTTCCACATCGTATTCGACCGGATCTTCGGCGGTCAGGATTTTATTTTCCACCCGGTTGATCTGCTGGAGCGCGGCATAAAGGGTGGTGGTTTTTCCCGAGCCTGTCGGTCCGGTAACAATAACAATCCCGTTCGGTTTGTGAATGTCCTCAAGGAAGGAGGTCTGGATATCTTCCGGAAACCCGATTCGATGAATGTCCAGCTGGACATTCGTGCGGTCCAGTACCCGCAAAACCACGCTTTCGCCGAACTGCGTCGGGAGGGTGGAAACGCGGAAATCGATCGACCGGCCGGCAATGTTCAACTGAATCCGGCCATCCTGCGGCAGGCGTGATTCGGCAATATCCAGCCCGGAGATGACTTTCACGCGGGAGATAATCGGCAAGGCCAGGTTTTTCGGAGGCGGAGCCATTTCATAGAGCACGCCATCCACGCGGTAGCGAATCTTGAATTCGTGTTCAAAGGGCTCAAAATGAATGTCGGATGCGCGGTCTTTCACGGCCTGATAGAGTACGAGGTTCACAAACCGGATCACCGGTGTGGCGTTGGCGGCGTGTTCGATATCTTCAAGTGCCGGCGTATCTTTAAGGTGAATCAGGTCGCCGGCATGCTGAAGGTCGGTATCCAGTACGGATAGCAGTTCCCTGATGGACTCACTTTCTTCGCCATACAGCTTTAAAATTCGATCGGTTATCTGCTTCCGGGGCGCAACCACATATTCAACGCGGCGGGAAAGGACGAAGGCGATGTCGTCGGTGGCCGCCGGGGAGGGCCAGTCCGCAACGGCAAAGACCAGGATATCGTCTTTCGAACGAACGGGAGCGATTTCGTGCATGCGGGCCATGCTGGCCGGAACCAGTTGCCCAAGGTCTGGAAGATGCAGGGTTGCGGCAAGATCGACCACCTCGGTGTCGAGCACCGTTGCCAATGCTTCCAGATAGTCGGTTTCGGAGATATATTCCTGCTCAAGTGCAATCGTGCGCACCGATTTTCCCTGAGCCAGATGTTCTTCCTGAATGGCATCGACCTGGCTGACATGAAGGCTTCCGGCCTTCATTAATTCGTTCAGAACTGGATGAAAGGCTGTCATCAGTTTTCATCCCTCATGGTAACCCGGAGTATTTCGTTCACCGTGCTGATGCCCTGTGCGACTTTCTGCATGCCGTCTTCCCGCAGGGTACGCATGCCTTGCGCCCGGGCTTCGGCTCGCAATTCCGTTGATGTGGCTCCGCTGTAAATCATATGGCGCAGCGGGTCGTTAATGTTCATGAGTTCGAAAATACCCTTGCGCCCAAGATAACCGGTATGTCCGCAAACGGAGCAGCCGCCCCCTTTCCAGAGGTTGGAAACCGGGCCGACCAGCTGTCGCTCGGATTCGGTGGGGACACACGTTGTTTTGCACTGTTCGCAGATTGTGCGGACGAGTCGTTGCGCAATGATGCCGCGTACAGAGGAGGAAACCAGAAAGGGCTTAACACCGATATCGACCAGTCGTGTCACGGCACTGGGGGCGTCATTGGTATGCAGCGTGCTGAGCACAAGGTGGCCGGTGAGGGCGGCGTTCACGGCAATTTCCGCGGTTTCCTTATCGCGGATTTCGCCGATCATAATGATGTTCGGTGCCTGGCGGAGCATTGAGCGCAGGGCGGCGCTGAAGGAGAGTCCGATATCGGCGCGTACGTGCACCTGATTGATGCCGCTGAGCTGATATTCAACGGGATCTTCCACGGTGATGATTTTACGATCCGGTTTATTCAGGTGGTTCAGGCAGGCATAGAGTGAGGTGGTTTTTCCGGAACCGGTCGGACCGGTGATCAGGATGATGCCGTCGGGATATTGGATTAAACGCTCAAAGGTTTTCCGGTCGTCTTCATTGAATCCAAGGTTTGGAAGTCCGAGCGTCAGGTTTTGTTTGTCCAGAATTCGCATGACGATGCTCTCGCCGTGATTGGTCGGGATGGAGGAGACGCGCAGATCGAGCGGCCGGCCGGTGACGCGGATTTCAATACGTCCGTCCTGCGGGAGGCGTTTTTCGGAAATTTTCATGCCGGCCATAATTTTAAGGCGGCTGATGACCGACGGGTGTAAGCGGCGCGGCGGACCTTCGATTTCGCGCAGCGTTCCGTCGATCCGGTAGCGTACGCGGAAGCGGGTTGAGAGCGGTTCCAGATGGATGTCAGATGCGCGTTGTTTGAATCCTTCGAGAATCAGCACATTGACGAGTTTGATGATGGGTTCGTCTCCGTCCTGATCTGTTTCAAGGATTGGAGCATCCGTTCCGGGATGCTGCTGTTCTTCTGTGTTCATCCGCTCGATTACGGATTCTGCATCGGGATCCACTGCCGGGTAAAGGCGGCTCAGCGCGGCGGAAATCTCTTCCGGCAAGGCGGCAAAAAACTCAACCGGCTCGGGCAGGAGATAGCGGAGGGTGTCGAGCATTTCAATATCGGTTGGCGTGCCGAAAGCAAACTGGCCGGTTTTCAGCGGGACAATCTGATAACGTCGGGCGGTTTCCGGATCGAGCAGCTGTGCGGCCGAGGAAGGGGGGACTGTGGTATTCAGGCTGACGCTTTCGATTCCGCAATGTGCGGCAATACGGGAAAACAGCTGTCTTTTGTCGTGGCCCTGGCCGGCGAGCACATCCAACAGATCGGTTCCGGAACGATTGGCTTCCGCAACGGCGGCTTCCAGTTCCATTGAACTGATTTCATCCCGAATGATTTCGGCGATATATGCGTTGTTTCCAGCCACGTTTAGGTTTCCATAGATTGGAAAAAGATTCTCACAGGGAATAGAGGATTGTCAATCAGCTCAGCGCAGCAGTGATGCCGCGAGGGCAAAAAGAAACCCCGCTGGGTTAAGGCGAGGGTCTTTCGGAGTAAGGCGGGAATGATTTGGGTTCACTTGGGTTCCGCCGAGATTAAATTGTTGGGTTCATTCATTAATACGAGGGCCGGATTCAAAACGTTATTCCGAAAGGGTATTTTTTTGGATTTATTTTATGAGCCGTTTCCTGGGGTTGGAAGCAAGGGTCGTTTTGGTGTGTAGATAAAAAGAAACCCCGCTGGGTTAAGGCGAGGGTCTTTCGGAGTAAGGCGGGAATGATTGGGTTCACCTGGGTTCCGCCGAGATTAAATTGTTGGGTTCATTCATTAATACGAGGGCTCGCTGCGAAACGTTATCCTGAATATGATTTTTTTTTTGAATTTTCATTGTGTCGGTGGCGCGAGGGAATAGGGCGGTCTGCGGAAGGGGTTAAGTTGTGATACTCAGACAGCTCTCTCGTGCTTCGGTGAAGTAAAAGCCTTCCAGGAGATGAGGGAGGCTTTTTGCAAGTAACTCTCGGTGCTGCGCTTGATTACATCATCAGTCTGCGGCGGATGAAGAGGATACTTCCGCCGAACAGGGCAATCAGTCCAAGAGAGGCGGGTTCAGGAATGGCCTGAAATTCAACAGTATCCACATTCACGCCGCCATTGTTAGTGGGATCTTCAGCCCAGGCGAAATGAAGGAAGTCTCCGCTTTCTCCGGACAGGTTGATGCTAATGGTAGTTCAGTCGTCATATGATGCTGTTTTGCAAAGAAGACCGTATCGCCTGCGGTACTCAGCGGAGTACCCGACTTTTCGATGGAGATATGAAATTCGCCGGGGTTAGTGCTGGCCGCTGAATAGCGCAGGACAATGTTGGTGAACGCGGTGTCAGCGGCGAGGGTGAAGCCTGAATCTGCCCGGTTGTTGAGGGCGGTGAATCCGTCTCCAGTATATCCCGTATGATCAATCCTAATCTCTGTATCACCAAATAGCGTTGCTGCTCCGGATCCTGGCCAGTGCAACTCCAGCTATAACAAAAGCCGATAACATACATATGATCTGTTTCATTTTTTTTTTCCTTTATTTGGCCCTTCTCGGATGTGCGTTTTCTATTGAAGCTGAGGGATGCAGCCAATGCATGAATTTGCTAGCAGTCTGTCGGACTTATCCATTTCAGATTTAAGATATCTGTGATAGACTGGATCAGTCTTAACGGATTGGACTTATGGCGACTCGACTT
>JARNMJ010000032.1 GCA_029432795.1 Pontiellaceae bacterium B12219 | reverse complement strand
AAGCTGTTGCATCAGCTGTGAAAAGATCGTTGTTCCGGAATACATGGATCGCCCTCCTGAAATTCGGGCGATTATATTCGGGAATCCGATTCAAGTCGGAACGATCTGAATTATTGCGCAACGTCTTCATTTTATGTTACTTGCAAAATCCTGCATCCAAAACGTTGGGACAGTAGTGGTTAATTCTATCAATTGACCGGAGAATCTGGATGATACGGGCCATGGATTTTGCTTCGCTCATTTTAAATAGCCGTATCACTGTATTGGATTATGAAACCACCGGTTCGGTGCGGGGATTCCCGACCGAGCCTTGGCAGATCGGCATGGTTACGCTGGAAAACGGGACGGTAAATCCGGACTCGATGTTTGAGAGTTTGCTGAAGGTGGATGCCAATCGGCCGTTTAATCCGCACGCTCCCGGTCGCCATGCACGGTTACGCGAGGAAATTGCCGAGGCCCCCGCACCGCAGGAGCTTTGGCCGACCATCTGTTCCCGTCTGACGGACTATCCGCTCTGTGCCCATAATGTGGGAACGGAAAAAAAGTTTACCCGCCTGATGGCTCCGATGCACCGGTTCGGCATCTGGATCGATACGCTCCGGGTTGCCCGCAAGGTCTGGCCGGGCTGTGCTTCCTATGCATTGGACGATCTGATTGTTCTGCTGGACCTGAAGCCGAAGGTGGACGAGCATTGCAAAGAAAAAGAGGCGCACGATGCGTTGTACGACGCGGTGGCCTCTGCGATGTTGCTGGAGCATCTGCTCGAACAGTCCGGATGGGAATCCATTACGGTGGGTGAGCTGGCCTCGATGTAAATGGGACAGGCGCTTTCGATGAAAGCGCCAAGAGCATTAACCCAATAACATTTTTTCAGTCGTTTCCCAGTCGATGCACTGGTCTGTGATGGACTTGCCATACACCAAATCGCCGGAAATCTTCTGATTACCTTCTTCGATGAAGCTTTCAATCATCACACCGGTGATCGGGCAACCGGGCTTGGAGCGCTGGGCCAGAATGCTGTTCCAAACCTTAATCTGATTACGGGCAACTTTGCAGGCATTGGCATGCGAGCAGTCCACCATCAGTGAAGCCGGAAGGCCGGCTGCCTCCAGTTTGCAGGCGGCATAGGTTACTTCCGGCAGTTCAAAGTTGGGCTGTTTTCCGCCACGCAAAACGAGGTGGGTATTCGGATTCCCCGTGGTGGTGACCACAGCGGTATGTCCATCCTGATCGATACCCAGAAAACTGTGCGAGTTGCTGGCCGATTCAATGGCGTTGATGGCAATTTCAATATTACCGTCTGTGGCGTTTTTGAACCCGACCGGCATCGACAGCCCGCTCGACATTTCCCGATGCGTCTGCGATTCGGTGGTGCGTGCTCCGATTGCCGACCAGCTGATCAGATCGGCGGTATACTGAGGAACGATCGGATCGAGAAATTCAGTGGCAATCGGCAGGCCCAGTTTGGCGATATCGAGCAACAATTTACGAGCCGAGTGGAGGCCGTATTCCATGTCGCACGTATTGTCGAGATACGGATCGTTAATGAAACCCTTCCATCCGATAGTGGTGCGTGGTTTTTCAAAATAGACCCGCATCACAATGAAGTAGCGGTCTTTCACCTGCTCTGCAAGTTTGGCCAGCCGTCGGGCGTAGTCGAGTGCGGCGACCGGGTCGTGAATCGAGCATGGTCCGATGACCAGGAGCAGGCGATCATCTTTTAGATTGATGATATCGCGTACCGTGGTGCGGTCGGCCAGAACTTTTTCTGTCAGCTCTTTGCCCAGCGGGAGTTCTTTTTTAAGTCGGGAAGGTGTTACCAGCTTTTTGAGCTCGGTAATGCGTAAATCTTCGGTTAAATGGGTATCGTTCGTCATAATGCGTGGGAATTAACCACAGTTTTTCAAGCATTGGAAGAGCAGGCAGGGAAAAATAAAAGGCGCGGAAAACCGCGCCTTGCTGTAGTCCTCGTGGTTAAAAGGACAAAAACTCCGGAAAGTGATTAAAAATTATACCGAGCACCAATTTGAATCAAACTTCCGCCAACTGAAATATCGGTTCCGTCAAAAGTAAGGTCTTGAGCGAAGAGATATTTGTACTTCAGGTCGATAATAACATTTGAACTGACAGTGTAGCCAATCCCGGCACCTAACTGCATTCCAAGAACTGAATCATCTTCCGTTGCTCCGCTAAGTTCGCCTTCAGCACCAACAAATCCGATGCCTGCAAGTACAAACGGCGTGAAAGCGGAATCCGTGTTAATGTCATAATATCCGTTCAACATGGCTGTCCATGCCGAGATACTGCCATCGATAGGTACTGAAACTCCCATGAACGTAGCTTGGTCCATATCACTTTCTAACCATCCCAGAGCAGCCTCGGCACGCCATGCACCAAAGGTATATCCGAAAGCGCCTTCAATGTTGTAACCTGTATCATACGAGAGTTTAATATCACCTGTAGAGTCGCTGACATCTGATTCGCTCAATAGCGTTAAGCCGCCGCTAAGTCCAAGGTAAGGGGAGCCGGCGGTTGCCGAAATCGTTAGTGCTGCGAGCGCGAACAATGAGGTTTGTAGCATTTTCTTCATCTGCATTTCCTTAGTTAGATTTACTGTTCCGATATTTGGAACTGTGTACGTAATACATAAATAAGATATAAGTAATTTACAGTCGTTAAATAATTAAAAATACAGGTTGTGTTTTATGATTTGTGTGTAAGGGGTTTCTGTTGAGAGGGTTGTCGTCTTTGCGGGCTGAGGAGCCAGGTCGGGGTAGCGCAAAGGTGTATGTATGGCTGCTCAGTAGCTGTTCTACTTGTACTGGATTATACGTTCCTGTCGGTTGCGCAGAATTTCTTTATTCGTCCAGACGCCATGCGGATCGCGATAGGGTAATCCACGGGAGGATTCGCGGATCATGATTTGTTCCGGTTCGGTCAATGGAATTTCGATGTCCTCAGCGCGCACAGCCGCAATCGTGCCGCCGCGTTTTCGACCAACCGGTTCCGTTTCGCCAACGTAGAATCCGGCTTCCAACAGTCCGGCCCGTACCGGGATTGCCGCACAATAGGTCAGTAATACGGCATCCGGCTTCATGACCCGTTTCAGTTTTTTGAAGAAATCCACGGTCCACAGTTCAGCATTCCGCTGGGTGGAAAAGGCATCAAGATAGACCAGATCATAGGTCGATGGCGGCAGTTTCGTGATGGTGTAGCGCGCGTCGCCCCAATGCAGGACAATTGACGATTGATCCGTGATCCGTGCTTCCTGATTTTTATAAAGATCTGAGAGGATTTTTTTCCAGTCCTTGGAATCGGTGTCCAAGGCCTGGATATTCTGTGCGGCGGCACCGACGACGCGGCGATCCATTTCCAGTGCGGTGATGTTGAGCTGTGGAGGGACCGTGTCCTCACGGTCTGCAGACGCTGAGGACAGCGTCCCTCCAGCAATCTCCATAGCCGCCAAGGAATTGTATCCCAACCCGAAACAGACATCCAACAGGTGGACATCGCCTTGTTTCAATCGCTCGCGTAATTTGCTCGGAACAATATACTTTTCCTCCGCCTCCAACCGTGCCCCGGCCGGCGTGTGGTAGTGTTCTTTGTAGTCTTCGTTCCAAAAGGTGATCGACCCGTCTTCTGTGGGTACCACTTTCGGTTTCCGGTTTTCGGTTTCCGGTATCAAGTTTCCGAAAAGATCGCCTTGTCGCCATTCGCGGCAGGTCATCTGTTGAATGACGTAGTCTTTAAACTGACCTTTGGCCATATTCCAAATCGGGGCAATCAGCTCTTCGTCGAGCGTATCAGTCGTCAGTCGCATGATCGGAATATTAGGCGGAAGTCGGCGAATAAAATCCATCAGGTGTTCGGCGAAGTCGTGTTCCATCAAAACGGGAAGCGGTGTGAGGGCATGTTCCAGCGCCAATGTGGTTCCCTTTTCAATATGCAGATTATGGATCTTCACCGCATCGATCGGCAGGGCCGCAATGGTATCGGCCGTCTGCTGGAAATCTTCGGCTGTTTCACCTGGCAGACCGAGAATCGCGTGAACCGCAACCTTGATGCCCAGGTCATGCAGTTTGAGAATCGCCTCTTCGCTGGAAGCCCAGTCGTGCCCGCGGTTAATGCGTTCCAAGGTGCGATCGTGCACGGTCTGAACGCCGATCTCCACCCAGACTTCGATGTGTTTGTTCAACTCCACCAGAAAATCATACGCCTGCGGCGTCAGACAGTCGGGACGGGTACCGATGCTCACTGCCGTGAAATCGAAGGCATCAAGCAAGGCGAGATATTTCGGTTGCTGGCTTTCGCCGAAGGTGGCGGAAAAGGCCTGAATATAAGCCATATACTTTTTGGCCCCGTAGCGATCGCGCGCAAAACGGATTGCTTCCTTCATCTGGTCTTCAACCGAATCCTTGCCGATGGTCTGCACCGCGGCGGAACCGCGCACATTGCAGAAGGTGCAACCGCCGGACCCGTCGAGCTCTCGGTTTGGGCAACCGGTATTAAAATCGATCGGAACGCGAAAGAGCGGTTCGCCATAGCGCTCTTTCATGAATTCTTTATATTGGAGATAGGGTGGGTTCATTAAAAGTATGTAGTACCGCCTTTAGGCGGCTCTGCGAAATGGACCGCCTGAAGGCGGAACTACGAACGGTTAAACAACAGACGCTGGCCACGGACGGCGTCATTAATCTGGCCGTTTTGGTAGGCGATCTGTCCGTTTACGAGGGTGGTGTCGATGGTGGATTTGAAGGTGACGCCTTCAAAGGGCGACCAGCCGCATTTGTATTTAATGTTTTCTTTGGTGACGGTGGAGGGCGTTTCCGTGTCGATGAGCACGAGGTCGGCCCAATAGCCTTCGCGGATGAAGCCGCGTTCCAGACATTGGAAAATCCGTGCGGGGTTATGGGCTGTTTTCTCGGCGACCATTTCGAGCGGGAAGAATTCGAGGGCAGTGGTCATGGCGCTTTGAATGAGCGGAAGTCCGGAGGGCGCGGAACCATAGGGGTTCAGTTTTTCTTCGTAAAGATGCGGCGCGTGGTCGGTCCCGATGGTGTCGATGACGCCGTCGATTACGGCCTGCCGGATGGCGGCGCGGTCGGCCGGGGTTTTGATGGAGGGATTGCATTTGATGAAGGCACCCTTTTCATCGTAGTCGTCGGAAGAAAACCAGAGCATGTGCGGGCAGGCTTCGCCGGTTATTTTTTTACCCGAAACCGGGCCGGCCTTGAACAGTTCGAGTTCTTTGGCGGTGGTCAGATGCAGAATATGAATTTGCGAATCGTATTTGGTGGCGAGCTCGACGGCGAGGGCGGAGGAGCGGTAGCACGCTTCCTCGGAGCGGATTTTCCAATGTTCGGAAAAGGGGATGTTTTCGCCGTATTTCTCGCGGGCCGCCTTTTCATTTTCCCGAATGGTGTTGGTGTCTTCGCAATGCAGGGAAATCGGCACTTTGATCTGCCCGAAAATATTTTCCAATTGTTCGGTGCGGTCGACCAGCAATCCGCCGGTGGACGCGCCCATGAAAAGTTTTACACCGCAGACGGTTTTCGGGTCCATCGCCAGCAATTCATCGATGTTGCTGTTGGATGCGCCGAGATGGAAG
This sequence comes from Pontiellaceae bacterium B12219, assembly GCA_029432795.1. GTDB lineage: Bacteria > Verrucomicrobiota > Kiritimatiellia > Kiritimatiellales > Pontiellaceae > Pontiella. The sequence continues at coordinate 40,863 of JARNMJ010000032.1, read as the reverse complement.
GAATAGTTGGCGATGCTTTTGGTAGCGGCGAGCGCAAATTTATCTTCCAGCACCGCGTTGGTGATGGCGGCCGGTTTGGTGTTGGGCATTTCCATATAGGAGGTCACTCCGCCAGCCACGGCTGCTCCGCTTTCGGAATGCATGTCGGCTTTGCCTTCCAGTCCCGGTTCACGGAAGTGGACATGGCAGTCGATCATGCCGGGAAGCAAGGCTTTGCCTTTGGCATCGATCACCTGGTCGGCATCGAGCGAGAGAGACGGTGCAATGTTTTCAATGCGTCCGTTTTTAATGAATACGTCGGAAGGGCGGGATTTACCTTCGTTCACAAGATTCGCGTTGGTGATCAGTAAAGTTTGCATGCGGGGCACATTATGTAAAGCGGTGCTCCGATGCAACGATCAGTAAGCTTATTTTACGACCATCACCAGCACGAACGCTTAAGGCGTACAGATACTCCGGCTTTCATTTTGTTGACTGAAATGTGAGAAAATGGATGATGCGGCCTGTTTTCCAATAAGTGGAAGTTTGAAGTGGAAATAAGGCGGAATCTATACCAAATTAGTTCCAATTAACGAACAGGTAGGTTTTTTATGAGTGATTTTACGCAAAATCGTATTACAGATGCCGAAGCACTGGACATGCTCCAGAATATGTCGACCCCCGAACTCATGGCGCGTGCCGATGCCATCCGCCGGGCACGGCACGGCAATAAAACCTATTATGTGCACAGTCATAACCTGAATCCGACCAACCTCTGCGTGGTCGAGTGCAACCTCTGCTCGTTCTGGCGTCCGGAAGGCGCGAAAGATGCCTATATCACTTCGCTCGAAGATGCCCGCAAAAATCTGGAGCGCGCCCAGAACTGGAACCTGACCGATCTGCACATCGTCGGCGGCATGATTCCGGAACTGGATATGAAATATTACGAAGACCTGTTTTCCCTTTCCCGCGAAATGCTTCCGGGCGTTTTGCTGCAGGGCATGACGGCCGTTGAAATTCACTGGATTGCCGGGAACGCGGGCATTTCCATTCGCGAATGTCTGCAACGCCTGCAGGCCTGCGGGTTCGGCTCCATTTCAGGGGGCGGTGCTGAAATCTTCCATGGCGAAATTCGTAAAAAAATTGCCACGACCAAGATTTTGGCCGAGCACTGGCTGGATGTTCACCGCGAAGCGCATTCTCTGGGCATCCCCACGAATGCCACGATGCTGTTCGGTCATATTGAAGAAGACTGGCACCTGATTGACCACCTTTCCCGGCTTCGGAATCTGCAGGATGAAACCGGCGGTTTTCAGGCGGCCATTCCGTTGCCGTTCCAAACCAACGGAACCGCGCTGGGGCTGAAATACGGACCGTCCGGCGACCGCCAGATTCGTGTGGCGGCCATTACCCGAATCTATCTCGACAACTTCCCGCATGTCCGCATGCTGGTGAATTATATGGACCGTAAGCTGCTCGGCGTGCTGACGCACAGCGGCGTGGACGACATCGGCGGAACCAGCCTCGAGGAGCGTATTGCCAAAGAAGGCGGCGCACCGCAGAGTCAGAAATTCTTTACCGCCGAGGAAATGGAAGAGTTTCTGGCCAACCTCGGACACACCCCGATTCTGACCAATAGTATTTATGAACAAATTGAAGGTCAGCCGGATATTAATGCCATGCCGGAAGCTCCGGTGGTTTCCAGCCGTTGGAAAACGATTCTCGACCGTGTTGAAGCGGGCGAGCGCATCAGTGCAGAAGACGCTGTGATCATTTACGACGAAGCACCGTTCCAGGAATTGGGGCGCGTTGCCGACATCTGCCGCCGTCGTGCGGTCCCCGGTGATTTGGCCACCTATGTGTTCGATAAGAATCTGAACACCACCAATGTCTGTGTGGTGGATTGCAAATTCTGCGCGTTTTACACGAAGCAGGAAAATGACAATGCGTACGTCAAGAGTCCGGAAGAAATTGTGGCGCAGGTGAAAGCCGCGGCCGAAGCCGGTGCCACCCAGATTCTGATTCAGGGGGGATTGCATCCGGAGCTGAAACTGGAATATTACGAAGCGTGTCTTTCCGGTATTCGCGATAACGTCGATATCTGGATTCACTCTCTTTCTCCGACCGAAATCGAATTTATGGCGGCCATGGAACATATTTCCATTAAAGAATGTCTCCAGCGCTTGAAAGACGCGGGCCTGCAGTCGCTTCCGGGCGGCGGTGCTGAAATTCTGAACGATGATATCCGTAAACGCATCAGCCCGAAGAAAACCCGCTCCAAAGCGTGGCTGGATCTGATGGAAGATGCGCACAGCATCGGCCTGAAAACCACCGCCACCATGGTGTACGGTTTCGGCGAAACAACGGAACAGCGGGTGGAGCACCTGATTAAAGTTCGCGATGTGCAGGATCGCACCGGCGGCTTTACGGCCTTTATTCCCTGGAGTTTTTCGCCGGATATGACCGATCTCGATTGTCCGCGTCGTCAAAACGGTGTCGATTATCTGCGGCTCATTGCCATGGCGCGTATCATTCTGGACAATGTTCCGCATCTGCAGGCCGGATGGGTGACTGAAGGACCGGATGTTTCTCAACTGGCACTTCAATTTGGTGCCGACGATTACGGCGGTGTCTTGATGACGGAAGAAGTTGTGAGTGCAACCGGCGTTGATTACAAGGTGGATGAAGAGCTGGTGGTTCATCTGATTCGGGAAGCCGGATGGGTTCCTGCGCAACGGACCACTCAGTATGACACCATCAAAGTCTACGACGAAGAAACTTTGGGAGCGTGAAACGTGACGATTGAGCCGTGAACTTTTCACGCCTCACGTCTCACGAAAAAACATGGCTAAAAATATTTTAGGCGGAGATCTGATTCCGTGCAGTATGGATCCGGTTACCGGATTTTTTCGAAATGGCAAGTGCGACACCCGGGCGGATGATCAGGGCATGCATACGATCTGCGTGCTGATGACCAGCGAATTTCTGGCTTATTCAAAATCAGTCGGAAATGATCTTTCCACGTCGATGCCGGAATACGGTTTCCAGGGATTGGAAGCCGGCGATTATTGGTGTCTCTGCCTGTCGCGCTGGATTCAGGCCTACGAAGCCGGTAAGGCTCCGAAGGTCCGGCTGGAATCCACGCATGCTTCCGTGCTGGAATTTCTGGAACTCCAGACCTTGGAAGAATATGCCGTGCAGTAATAAGAATGCACGGAGCCTTTAAAACAAGCCCGTCACTTTTCCGGTTTCCACATCGACATCAATCTGCCTGAAACCGGGATTGCTTCCAGTGCCTGGAAGTAATTTGATGTCGCCGGCCACCGGGACGACAAAGCCGGCTCCCTTATAAATCAGGACATCGCGAATCGGAAGTTTCCAGCCGGTAGGCGCGCCTTTGAAGTCGGGATCGTGTGAAAGACTGAGGTGCGTTTTCACCATGCAGGTGCCCATTGCGGCGATTTCGGGATCGTTCTGAAAGGCTTTAATCTTCCGCTCAGCAACTTCCGACCATTCCACGCCGGAGGCACCGTACAGTTCGGTGGCAATTTTATAGATCCGGTCTTTCAGCGGAAGATCCAGCTCGTAGAGGAACTCAAAATGGTTTTCCTCTTCACAGGCGGCAACGACTTCTTCGGCCAGTTCAACAGCGCCTTCGCCGCCGAGTTTCCAATGTTCGGAAACCGCGCAGCGTGCACCGTTTTCGGCGGCAATACGGCGAACTAAATCGTGCTCGGCTTTGGTGTCGGTGTGGAATCCATTGATGCAGACCACCGGGGTGGCACCGCTTTTCCGCACAATATTAATGTGGGCAATCAGGTTGGAACAGCCGGCTTCCAGCAGAGTCAGCTCTTCTTCGGTGTAGGCTTTATCAAGTGGTTTTCCGGGTTTAACGGTTGGCCCGCCTCCGTGCATTTTCAGGGCGCGGACGGTGGCGACAATGACCACTGCATCCGGCTTGAGTCCGGAGTAGCGGCATTTGAGATTCCAGAATTTTTCAAAACCGATGTCGGCTGCAAATCCGCTTTCGGTAACGAGGTATTCGCCCATTCGAATGCCGAGCATATCGGCAATCACCGAATTCTGGCCGATGGCAATGTTGGCAAACGGTCCGGCATGAACGAGCACCGGATTGCCTTCAATGGTTTGCACCAGGTTCGGATTCAGCGCATTCACCATCAGAGCGGTCATGGCGCCGTCCACTTCGAGATCGGCGGTGGTGACTTCCTTCCCTGAACGGCTGTACGCCACGACGATTTTTCCGATGCGGTCGCGCATATCTTTGAGGCTGTTGGCGACGGCCAGAATGGCCATGATTTCACTCGAAACGGAAATCTGGAAACCGGACTCCATTTCGTAACCATCCATTTTTCCGCCTTGCCCGATCGTGATGTTGCGCAGGGCCTGCGCACAGAAATCCATGGCCCATTTCATCTGAACGCGTTCGGGGTTGATGTCCAGGCGCTTCAGGCCGAGCGACTCCAGTTTTTCATCGTCGTAATTATGCTCGTGCTGCATGCGGGCGGTGAGGGCCACCATACAGAGATTGTGTGCATTGGTGATGGCATCAATATCGCCGGTCAGTCCGAGCGAAAAAGGGGCGAGAGGAATGCATTGCGCCAACCCGCCGCCGGCGGCGGAACCTTTGATGTTGAAGGTCGGTCCGCCACTGGGCTGGCGAATGGCACCCACGGGTTTTTTGCCAATGATGCCTAAACCTTCAACGAGTCCCATCGTGGTTGTGGTTTTTCCTTCGCCGAGCGGAGTGGGGGTGATGGCCGTGACATCGACATATTTCCCAATGGGAGCATTCTTCAGCCTCGCCCAGGTTTTGGTGTAGTCAATCTTGGCAACGGAGGCCCCCATGGGAATCAGCTCGCCTTCCTTCAGACCTAGCTTTTGACCGATTTCCTGAATGGGTTTCATACTTTTTTCAGCGGCTTCGGCAATCTGCCAGTCGGCCATTTTGGTGGGATCGAGTTTCATAGAGCTCTCCGTTTAAATTCGAGGTTCCAGCGCTTGGAATATTATTTATTGCGCTTCCAGAGGTAAAGTATCCAGTAGATGCTTCCAACAAAGACAGCGCCGCCGATCATATTTCCCAGAGTGACGGGAATAAGATTTTTAACGATGAAGCCATTCAGCGTCAGGTTGGAAAGATCGGGGTGGCTCAACATTGCGACGATGTCAGGGTTGCTCTTCAGCAACAGTCCGGCGGGGATGAAATACATGTTGGCAATCGAGTGTTCGAATCCCATTGCTACAAACGCGGTGATGGGAAAGATGATGGCGAGAATTTTATCCGTCACCGATCGGGCACTGTAACAGAGCCAGATGGCCAGACAGACCAGGATGTTGCACAGCATGCCGCTGGCAAAGGCCTGCGTGAAGGTGAGGTTCACTTTGGCGTTGGCAATGGAAAGGGCCTGTGCTCCAACGGCCCCGTCATGGGTCAGCCAGTGCCCGCTGAAGTAAACCAGCATCAGGATCGCCAGCGAGCCGAAGAGATTTCCCAGAAAAACGAAGAGCCAGCCTTTCAGCATTCTGTTGACTTTCACCTTGCCGGAAAAACAGCCCATCACCATCAGGGTATCGCCGGTGAACAGGTCGGCCCCGGCAATGATGACTAGAATGAGACCGAGAGAAAACGTCATCCCGCCGATGAGTTTGGTCAGCCCGAAGCCTAATTCCATATCGTGTACGACATGGGTGAAAAAGGCTGCACCGAATGCAATAAACGATCCGGCCTGTACGGCGAGAAAGAAAGCGGAGATGATATCGCGGTTGGCTTTGCGGATGGCCGATGCCTCCGCCCGTTTCGCCATTTCCGCCGGTTGATAGGCATCTAAGTATGATTCTTCCATATCCGGTTTCCTTACCCGCAGTGTTCCTGAGCTAGATCGCGTTGATATGGTCGTTGGTTAATCCGTTGCCATGGAAGTGCATGTGGTAGTGCTTCTGCAGGCGCTGTGCGGCTGTAACCGTATTCCGCATAAGAATTGCCAGTGTTACCGGACCGACACCGCCCGGAACGGGCGTGATCCAGCCGGCGGTTTCCAGACACGATTCGTAGTCGCAGTCGCCGACCACTTTTGAGGTGCCGTCGGGTGCTTCAATCACATTAATGCCGATATCGATGACCACGGCGCCGGGTTTAATCATATCGCCGGTAAGCAGACCAGCTTTGCCGACCGCCACGAAAACCACATCCGCCCGGCGGGAGTGGATTTTCACTTCGCGGGTCATGTGGTGGCAGACTGTAACGGTTGCGCCTTCGGCCATTAAAAGGAAGGCGATCGGTTTGCCGACAATCTCGGAATGGCCGATGACGGTGGCTTCCAATCCCTGGAGTTTCACCCCGGTGCTTTTAAGCAGTTCAACCGAGGCCATGGCGGTGCAGGGGGCCAGTTCCAGTTCGCCGTAAACAATGTTGCCGATCGATTTCGGGTGCATCCCTTCGACATCTTTCAGCGGATGAATGGTTTCCTGCAGAGCCTTGATTGGCAGGTGCGGCGGAACCGGGCGCTGGAGAATGATGCCCGTTACGGTTGGATCAACATTCAGGTGGGTGATGGCGGCCGTGACCTCGGCGGCGGAAATATCGGAGGGATAATGCCGTTCCACAAATTCAATGCCGACTTTGTCGGCATTGCGCTTCTGATTGCGCACATACAGATCGACCGATTTATCTTCGCCGACTTTGATCGAGACCAGTTTCGGAAGCCAGTTTTCCTTCTTCAGTTTAATGACGTCCTGTGCGATTTTTTCGAGCAGCGTATCTGCGACGGCTCGGCCATTGATGTTCGGGTGCTGCATGATGCTCTTCTCCTCTTGAAATCGAATGAATACTAAATGAGTCGTATTTTATCGAGGTTTCCAAGGATAGGAAGAAATAATACAGGCTTGTTGTGCCGAAGCGGATTCCTGCGCACAATCTCGCCCGGCGGTTTCAAGAGGTTGGAGGCTGCACCCTGTTTATTTGAGGGGCTTCAACCATCCGAGCGATACGAGAAACTTATCCATTTCGGCAACGGTTTCTTTGTATTTGGCTTTATTGAAAAAGCCGTGGGGCTGGTCTTTATAGAGGAAAAGTTCGCACCGGTCGCCGTTGGCTTTCATGATACGCTGATATTCTTCGGCCGTTGCAACGGGAACATACTTGTCGTTGGTGCCCAAAAAAATGATGGTGGGCGGCAGGCCTTTGTGAAGGTTCTGCATCGGTGAAAACTCCTGCCAATAGTCTTTCACCCGGTTGTAGCCATAGCCGGCTTCGGAGTTATCAAACACGGGATTGAACAGAATGAGTGCCTGTGGTTTGCAGCTGACCTCCGTATCCTCATCGGGTTCGTCGAAGGCGGTGAGGGTGGCGGTTGCCGCAGCGAGATGGCCGCCGGCCGATCCGCCGCCGGCCGCAATTCGGTTGGGATCGATTCCCAGTTTATTGGCCCGTCTGCGCACCCAGCGCATGGCGGATTTTGCATCCATCACGCATGCTCGCGGATCCGTACTGTGGCTGTTTTGGGTGCGGTATTCTGCAGCAATCGCCACCATGCCGCGCTTGGCGAGATGGGCCGCCTGGTTATAGAATTGGTCGGGTGTTCCGGAATTCCAGCCGCCCCCGAAGAAAAAGATGACCGCCGGACGCTTCTGCCCTTTTTCAAGGCCGGTGGGGTTGAAAATATGCAGCCGTAATTCACCTTGCGGTGTTTCCTTAAACGGAACCGTATTATCCGGTTTCGGTTTGTCTTCTGCCTGGACACCGATTGCCAGCAGCAGTGAAAAAATGAACAGTTTATGCATACCGTGAAGTTTTCCTTATCCAATTAGTGAAACTTTGCCCTTTAGAGGATCAAACAATCAACGATATGCTGATGCTTTTTAGGACATAAAACCATAATTTGTCATTATTAACAGGAAGGAATGCTATGCTGAAAACGTGGGTTACAGAACATTTTATTGCACTTGGAGTACCGCAGGCTCTGGCCGATGAAGCGGCGGTCGTTGCATTGACTGTTGCTGTTTTTGCCTTGGCCTATTTCATGTATTGGCTGCTGCGGAACTATCTGTTGAAGTTAATTCGGCAGGTTACGCTGAAAACAACCAATAGCTGGGATGATGCCTTATTTGAATCGCGGATGTTTCACCGCCTTCTGCGACTGATTCCGCTGACATTTATTCTGTTCTGCATCGATCGACTGGCTCCGGGACAGATGGAGCTGATCAAGCACATTGTTTTTGCGGCGATCATTCTGATTGGTGCCCGTTCGGTGGAAGCCTTTCTCGATGCGGTTTCTGACATCTATCATTCCGATCCGAATTCGCAGCGAAAGCCGATTCGTCCGTTGTTTCAGGCACTGCTGATTGTGCTCTACCTTTTTGCCGGAATTTTTATTATTTCAGTGCTGCTGAATAAAGAGCCCTGGCATCTGTTCGGTTTGATGGGCGGTTTGACTGCGGTGACGATGCTGGTGTTCAAGGATACGATCCTCGGATTTGTGGCCGGGATTCAGCTGGGGGCCAACGATATGGTCCGGGAGGGCGATTGGATTGAAATGCCCAAATACGGTGCCGACGGTGATGTGATTGAAGTGGCCGTGAATACCGTGAAGGTGCGTAACTGGGATAAAACAATCTCGACAATTCCGACCTATGCCCTGATTTCTGATTCTTTCAAAAACTGGCGCGGCATGAGCGAATCCGGCGGGCGGCGCATCAAGCGTTCCATCTGCATCGATATGAATACCGTCCGTTTTGCCGACGAGGCCATGCTCGAAAAGTTCCAATGTATGGAACTGCTGAAAGAATATGTGGGGAAAAAGCAGGAGGAAATCAATGCCGCGAATGCCGAGCGGGAGCTTGATCTGTCTTCAACCATGCTGAACGGACGGCGGCAGACCAACCTTGGAATTTTCCGTGCGTATCTCGTGAACTATCTGCACAGCAATCCGAAAATTCATAAAGGCATGACCTTTCTGGTGCGCCACCTGCAGCCGACCCCGCAGGGGCTTCCAATCGAAATTTATGTGTTCAGTTCAGATAAAAACTGGGCAAATTACGAAGGTATTCAGGCCGACATCTTCGACCATATTCTGGCTGCACTCCCCGAATTCGATCTGCGGGTGTATCAGCAGCCGAGCGGGCTCGATGTGGCATCGATTCGGTTGAACGGATAAAGGGCGCGTTTCCAATGGTTGGAAACTACAGCGTCTGATGCCGGACAATCTCGGCTTCCACCATATAGATCACGTCTTCGGCAATATTCGAGGCGTGGTCGCCAATGCGTTCAAGGCGGTGGGTGATGGCCAGCAGGGTAATGAGCGATTCCGCGTGTTCGGGTTCCCGTTTCAGGGCCTCAACAATTTCATCTTTCATTTCCGATTTCATGGCATCGATTTCCAGATCGTCCTGAATCACTTCCCGCGCAAGGTAGGAATCGATATTGATCAGCGAGTCCAGACTCTTCCGCACAATCGTTTTAACCAGATAGGTCATCTGGTGCAGGTCTAATGGAATTTTCGGTTTGGGAGCCTGGTTAATACGCATACCGTTTTTGGCAATGTCCGCTGCCAGATCGCCGATCCGTTCCAGATCGCTGGTCATTTTCATGACGGCAATAATGAACCGAAGGTCAATGGCGACGGGCTGGTAAAGGGCGAGTGCTTTCAGGCATTCCTCTTCCACTTCCAGTTCGAGATCGTCGATCTTCGTGTCATCGGCCCGGACTTTTCGGGCCAGCTCGATATCGCTTTCCTGAAAGGATTTAACTGCGAGTTCAAGGTTATCGTCCACGCGGGCGCTGAGCGTGTAGATCAGCTTTTTAAGGCGTTCGAGTTCTTTTTCCAGATGTTTTGCCATGGGGTCTCCTTCGGAGACTGAGGCGTGAAAATTGAGACGGGAAGGGGGAAATCACGGCTCACGTTTCACTCGTCAGTCCCTCTATCCAAATCTTCCTGTAATATAATTTTCGGTCTGCGGGTTTGCCGGGTTGGTGAACAGCTGCTTGGTTTTTCCGAATTCCACCAGGACGCCTTCATACATGAAAGCGGTCAGATCGGAAACGCGGGCCGCCTGCTGCATATTGTGCGTAACAATAACGATCGTGTAGTTCTGCCGAAGCTCACCAATGAGATCTTCAATCAGAGCCGTTGCTTTGGGGTCGAGCGCGGAAGTCGGCTCATCCATCAGCAGAATTTCCGGTTTAATGGCCAGGGCGCGGGCGATGCAGAGGCGCTGCTGCTGACCGCCGGACATGCCGAGCGCATTCGCCTGAAGCCGATCTTTCACTTCATCCCAAATAGCTGCCTGACGCAGACTTTGTTCAACAATTTCACTGAGTTCCTGCTTGTTTCGCATGCCTTGCAACCGGGGGCCGTATGCCACGTTGTCAAAAATGGATTTGGGGAAAACATTGGGTTTTTGGAAGACCATTCCAACGCGGGCACGCAAGGTGACGACGTCGATGTTCCGGGCGTAGATATTATGCCCTTCGAAATTTATTTCGCCGGCAGCACTGGTGGAAGGAATGAGGTCGTTCATGCGGTTGATCGAGCGAAGTAATGTACTTTTCCCACAGCCGCTCGGGCCGATCATGGCGGTGACCATCTTTTTCGGGATGTCCATATTCACTTTCCGGACGGCCTCGAAGTCGCCGTAAAAAAGCGAGAAGTCGCGGATGGACAAGTGTGTTTCGTGGGGTTGATTTCCGTCGCCATGTTCGGCAAACGTATCAATTTTTTTCATCGTGATTTCTTCGGACATAGTAAAGCCTCTATTGCGTAGTGCCTATTTCGTATTGCTTCCGTGTGTTCAGTGTCTTGCGTGGTTTCTTATCCTCTGAGTTTCTTCGAGATTCTTGCGCGCATCAGGATGGCGGCCAGATTCAGCAGCAGCACAATGGCCACGAGCGTGAATACCATGCCGTATTGCACATGCCGGATTTCATCGACCGCTTCATGTTCGGTACACAGGTTGTAAATATTCCAGGGCAGGGCCGGGGTGGGCTGGCTTAAGGTTTCCCAGATTTTAAGCGGCGCCCCGACGCTCACTGCGGCGGTAAAGATGATGGGGGCCGTTTCGCCGGCAGCACGGCCCATGCTGATGACGATGCCGGTAAGAATGCCGGGCATCGCGGCCGGAAGAATCACAGTCAGCACGGTGTGCCACCGACTGGCCCCCAACCCGAGCGAGGCTTCTTTATAGGCCCGCGGAACGGCGAGAATGGCTTCTTCCGAAGATCGGATGATGGTGGGCAGAATAAGCAGGGAAAGGGTCAACGATCCGGCCAACACACTCTTGGAGTCGGACACCTGAATCGTATTCAAAAAGAAGGCCAGCCCGAACAGCCCGAAAACAATACTCGGAACGCCGGCCAGGGTGCTGATGCAAATGCGGATGAAGCTGATGATGCGGCCTTCTTTGGCATATTCACAAAGATAGATCGCGGCAATCACGCCCATGGGAATGGCAAAAATCATGGCGCCGATTGTGAGATAAATCGTGCCGAGCACTTCCGGCCAGATTCCTCCGAAGATGTGGGAATCTTTCGATTTGTCGGTAATAAACTGATAGTAGAAGGTGGTTTTCGGCTGCATCATTTCCGGCAGGTAATCTTCCAGATATTGGAAAAGAGGCTCCAGTTCCGTTCCGGTGAAAAAGTCGACACGCGGTTTTTCAACCAGCACCCCCATGGCATCGGCATTGGAATAGTCCCACTCTTCCGAATAAAGCGTTTCATGGAGTTTAACGAGTGCACGGTCCCAGCGGGTTTGGCCGTAGCGCTGGCGCAGCAGAACGGGAGTACGCTGACCGGGCATCGGACCGAGCAGTTCTTCCAGTGCGTTTTCCACTTCTCTGAACGGCGCCTTATATTCTTTGCGTTTTTTGCGGTCCATCGCCTTCATTTCCGCCTCGAAAGCTTCCATCATTTGATAGACCGGAGCGCGGGCGGCTGCAGCATCGGCAGATTCCTGATTAAATTTTTCAGGATTCCCCCGATCAAATAACTCCAGCATGACGCGGCGGTGTTCGATGGTTCCTTTAAAAATGAAGGCTTTCGAGCCGCGCCATACGATCGGAGTGAGGATCAGCAAGAGGGCAATGGCCATGACGGCAATTGAAATGAGACCCAGGCCGGAGAAGGCTTTATCGAGTAGTTTTCGGGTTTCTAAGCGCATGGGATTTCAGGAACCACGGAATATGCCGAATACACAGCATTCCGGGGATGATTGGTTTCAGGTTTCAAATTTCCGGTTTCCAGTTTCACGACTCTATTTACCCAGCTTTTTACGCGAACGCTTAACAATGATTTCGCTTATAAGGTTCATGATGAATGAGAAGGCGAGCAGACAGAACGCCATGGCAAATAGAACGTGAAAACGGGAGGAGCCGGTCACATGGTCGGCCTCGCCCATATCGCCGGCGATGGTGGCCGTCAGTGTGCGGACCGGCTGCAGCATGTTGTACCATGGTTCCGGAATGCGCGCGGCATTGCCGGAAGCCATCCAGACCACCATGGTTTCGCCGATGGCACGCATCACGCCCAGAATAACCGCAGCAAGGATGCCGCTGACCGATGCGGGAATGATGGTTTTGATAATGGTTTCGGCACGTGTGGCTCCCAGGGCATAAGAGCCTTCGCGCAATTCGCGACCGGCGGCCTGAAGCGCATCTTCGGCAACACTGACGACCGTTGGAAGGGCCATGATGCCGAGAATGATGGATACGTTCAGCGCGTTGGTTCCGGAGCTGATTTCAACGCCGCTTAGATTTGCAGAGAGCCGATAGAGGAAAAGAAAGGACAGCGTTCCAAGGATTGGAAAAACGATGGAAGTGGCGACCTTCGGGCTCATCGTATTGCGCAATTTATCGAGAAGCAGGTCGCCAAGCACCATGGTTAAAAGAGCAAAGATCGGGCCGAGCACAATCCAGACGCCCGTTGAAAGAATGGCTCCGCCATGGTTTTGAAGCAGGGGGGCGAAAACAACCAGCGCAAAGAAACCGTAGGCCACGGAGGGGATCGCGGCGAGGATTTCAATGACTGGTTTCACAATCTGTCTAACATTAAAAGGGAGCAGATCGCTGAGGCAGACCGAAGCGGCAATGCCCAGCGGAACCGCGACCACAATGGCTCCCAGTGTGACCAGTCCGGTTCCGACAAAAATCGGCAAAGCGCCGAATTCGGCCGGCGATCCCGAAGGGTACCAGCGCGTGGTGGTGAAGAATTCTTTAAATCCTTCACTCTTAAAGAACGGGATGGCGTCCTTCAGGATGAAGTAAAAGATGAAGAAAACCGTAATCGTGGAAAGTGACGTGATTAAAAAGAGGATGGCTTGACCCAGCAGGCTGCTGATTCGCTGCTGCCGGCTGGCGGCATCACTCATGATTAGGCTTGTATTAGCTTTTTTGCTCATAGACGCATAATTCCCTTAAGAACGCGTCAGAGAGTGGGGGGATAATGTTAGTGAAAGATTAGGGGATAATTAATGTTAGATGAATGTGAGGAAAATCAGGGCGTATTAGACTGTTAAAACGGGGCGATGAAATAGCCCCGGGAAATACCCTCAATATCATGATGATAGAGGAAGCAGGAGGGGTCGGACTCTTCCACGGCATCGACCACATGCGGGAGTTCTTCCTGGGTAACAATGGTTTTAACTTCCCAGAAGGCATCGCTGGTATGTCCGCCGGTGACCGGTTGCACGGTGTAGGTTCGGTGCGAGGTTGCTTTTTTGATGGCTGCGCCGATCTCCTGCCGGTTTTGGGTGATAATGGCAAGCATCGTGAGTTTGAATTTACGGTACAGGTTGTTCAGTGTTTCTGTGGAGATGAAAATATAGAGAGAGGTATACATGAGGGTGTTGACTACCGGTTCAATGTGATCCGTCTTGATGAACGCCAGCGTCAGTCCAAATCCGGTGGATATCACGGCGGCAATTACGGCAATCGATCCGACCGGTTTCAGGTATTTCATGGCAAAATATGCGCCGAGAATGTCTTCATCGCCGGTGGAACCGCGATTCCGGAAGGCCAGTGCTTTGGCTACGCCTGCTAAAAGTCCGCCGAAAATGACGAGAATGATGCGTTCGTTCTGAGGTTCCGGGTCGGCTACTCGCAGATCAGGAAGCAAGGCGAGCAGGGTGACCACGGTGATGACTACCGTTAATGAGCGCAATGCAAATGTTTTTCCGACACCAATGAAGGCGAACGCAATCAGAGAGGCCTGAAAAAGTGAATAGAGCAAAATGAAGAGGAGGTTGCTTTCAAAGAAATAGGAAAGTGCCGCGGCAATACCTTCCGTCCCTGTCAGCACAACCTGGGAGGGGAGTACAAAATATTTCAGAGCAAAGGAATAGAGGATTCCGGCGAGTATGATCGATGCATATTCCCGGCAGATGGTTCCGGTGTGGGAGCGAAACGGATTTCGGAATCTTTTTTTTATAGTTGGGGTCATAATCGTCTGGAATGAATTAGGGCGTAATTTTTCTGCAGTGGCGGGCGATAAAGTGAGTCTTGAATTGCGTTTAGAGTAAATCGCGATTTTGCGTTTGCAATCCTCAAGAAAGAAAAACACGCATTGGCCGGGCAATAAAAAAGCGCGATCCGAAGATCGCGCCTTAATCATTACGCATCACATTCCGTTAGTATGCAGTCACCGGAACGAAACCGATTTCTTCAACCATTTCCTGGCCGTCTTCCGTCAGATGAATGGTCATGAACTGATAGAGGGAACTTCCCAGTTTTGGATAACCGTTGGTGTACATGAACAGCGGGCGGGCAATCGGATATTCCCCTGTTTGTACGGTCTCCGGTGAAGGATAGATTCCATTGACCTTCAGGGCTTTTACGGTTTTGTCTACAAAACCGAGTCCGGCATAACCAATAGCTGCCGGAGTGGTTTGAACGCGCTGACGAATTGCTCCGTTAGAACCGACATATTCGCATTTTTCGCCGATTTTTTCTTTGTTCATTACCAGGCCGGCAAAGGTTTCGTAGGTGCCGGAGTTGGTATCGCGGGAAATGGTCACAATTTCCTTATTCGGACCTCCGACCTGACTCCAATTGCTGATTTCGCCGAGAAAAATTTTACGAATCTGCTCAACGGTCAGATCCTGAACCGGGTTGGAGGGGTGAACCAGAATCGGCAGGCCGTCGAGAGCTACCACGTGAGCAACCGGTTGGGCACCATGATCGGCTGCGGCTTTGAATTCGCTGTCTTTCATCGGGCGGGACATGATGGCAACATCGCAGGTTCCATTAACCATTGCTTTTGCACCGTTGCCGCTGCCGGATTCGGAAACCGTGATATTCACTTCGGGATTGGCCGCCATATAATATTCGGCAAAGGCTTTGGCAATCGGACCCACTGTGGTGGAACCGTCGATTACGATGGTTTCTGACGCATGGGCCGCTCCTGCGAGGGCAAGGGCGGCGGTGGCGGTCAGGATCTGTTTTTTCATGGGACTATCTCCTTGGTTAAATTTTATATCCGTTCTTCATTAAAACGGTGTGCACGATGTAGTGATCCCGTTAGGGAAATGTGATTCAAATGTTAAGAAAAGGTGAGGATGGGATGAATCTGTTAGAGAATTATGATTTGAATATTAAGAAACGGTAATAATAACAGGGTGTATTTAATGAAAAAGGGCACTCGTTCGAGTGCCCTTAGACGATTAATAAAACGCTCCGGATTGCTCCTGGGCGTTACCTTCAGCTGCGCAAGTTGAAAACAGCGGTGTTCTTCCAATCGGAATTTCAGTTCATCAGCCTTGAACCTTCGCGTGGCGATCCGGAAATGCAAACGGACTCACGATGGTGAGCATTGGTTTGGCAAGGGCTCAACGTTCTGAAAGGGAGGTCAGACGCGTCATACCGCCATGGCATCCTGCTTCTCGTTGAAATACGGTTTAGACAAACCGTGCTCAAAGGGGAAGTCCGGGTTCAATTCTAGAATTTCGATGGCTTCTGCAGCGGTTTTGCAGGCCAGCAGTGCTTTGCGAACCGAGGGGGCGAGCATTCGTTTGGATATCTTTGAGAGGATTGCAAGATATTCATCGCTGAACCCTTCCGGGGTCACGAGCAGAAAAACAAAGCGTGTCGGTGAGCCGTCGGCACTGCCGAAGTCGATGCCTTCGGGAAAGATTCCCATCGTTCCGGCCACACCGAAGAATCCGGGTAGCGCAACGTGGGGAAAAGCTGTTTCACAATCCATGGCCGTGGATGAAATCTGTTCACGCTGCAAGGCGCGTTCGAGCATATCCTCCTTATTGGCGGATGGCAGCTGGTTATGGCGAATTAGATTATCCACCAGGCATTCCAGTGCCACTGTCTTGGGGCGGGAACGCAACTGGGGTTTGATCAGCCGCCCCCACAAGAGGCGCCGCAGACTGGTGTGGCCCAGCGGCGGGCTCGATAGCAGAATCAACGGGTTCGGGATCTGCTTCGCCAGTTGGTCGGGCAAGGTGCCTGCAAAGTCGGCCACCAGTCGCAGAGGGCTGGGGGCACCGATCACCAGCAGGTCGTCCGGACGCAGGCTTCCCGCGATGGCGCTTGCAAAATAGGGACCGCGGCAGTGAATGGTGTTCACTTGCATATCGAGCAACCGCACGCACATTTTTTCAAGTGGATCGTTGTCTGGAGATTCATCGCATGCGTCGAAATGCTCTGCTGGAGTCCAGTGCAGGATATCCACGGGAACACCGAGCCCGTTCGCTGTTTCCCGTGCGAGCCACATCTGTTCATAGAGGTTGGGGCCGCGGCCAGTTGCGACGACAATCCTGCCGATCTTCGGCTGATTCGTCGTACGCATGAAAACCGCCGGGATTTCACGTTTCTGGGCGAGGTGGATCAAGCCCTGCATGGCCCGGGTATCGTCCAACCATTCGGAGATGATCAGGTCGAGCTTTGTGGACGTGGCGAGTCGACGGGTTTCAGCAACCGCTCCAGCTTCGTCTCCCGGAACGGCGAAACTCGGAACAAATACATGGTGGTGGCGAGCCTCGCTCCGGGTGGTGAGGGATTTCGCATACCTGAATATTTCTTCTTCGGCTCCGCACGAAGCCAGTACAGCCATCTGGATCGGTTGGTTCTTCATTTTACATGCTCCTTTAACACGCTGCAGAGCGAGTACTGTTATTCTCCGGTTGAAATAAAATTTCATCGACTCTCAGCTGGCATTTTCCATCCGGGAGCGGCCATTCAATTTCCTGTCCGACGCGGCTTCCCAGCAACGCCATACCCAGGGGGGCGAGCACGTTGATCCGGTTTTCGGATATATTGGCTTTATTGGGCCAGGAGAGGGTGAAATGGTAGTCCTCGTCGAGCTCCAGATCGAAAACCTTTACCACGGATCCCATGGTGATGATGTCCGCCGGAATGTCCTGCTCGGCGACCAGTTGTGCACGAGCCAGCTCCTTGCCCAGTTTTTCGAAGGCTTGCCGATCGGATTGGGGATTCAGGATGCGATGCTCTTCGAGTAATTTGGTGAGCCGTGCGTGATCCGGCCAGGTCATGATGATGGGTTGTTCTTTCATTTTTTTATTCCTTTCTTTTGTTTGGTTATTATTTGTTCAGTTGTTTCGCGGTAGTTGCCATGCGGCCTGTCCGCCAACGTACCTGCACCATGCGCCACAGGGTCGGGAAAAGCCTTGGAATACGGATGGCATTCCGATTGCCGCTCAGACGCGGTGCGGAAAAAACCTGATGTTTTTCTCTGGCCCGATGGGCCAATGCAGAAATCAAATACACTTGCATGTTCTCAACCCTCCCTGTTTTTGTTTGGAGCTTCCCTAATGCACCAGATGTGCCAATGCAGAAAATCGACCGGTTATCGGGGGTAATGGAAGAATGTGGAAGGGGTAGGGGTTTTTGTATCCATCACGATATTCAGGGATTGTGAAAGTTTAAGGTGATTTGTAATGGCGTGGCGGGCCTGGAAGGGTGGGCGGGCCATTGCCCGGTGGAAAGTGCGGGAAATTGCCCCGGGCGGGTAAAAATGTCCCGTCCGGAGCGTGCCGGGTTTTCAGTTTGTTCCGGAGAGTCTAGCGGTCGATAGCCAGGATTGCGGCGGTGCGCCGCTTTGAAGGGGTTCCTCCAACCGGGCCGTCGGATTGCCGTAAAGCTGTGCGATGGTTATGGTGGAAACGCAAAACAACCAGAATTCGGCAGTTTCCAAGGTTCGGAAGACTGATGTTCAGTCGGGGGTCAGGGTTGTGACTCTCCATTGCGTTGATGAGAAAAAACGATGGGGGCGTCGATCAGTTGCAGACGGAAAACCGGATCTCCGCACGAAACGGCAACTTGGCAGAGGGCATCCACTACAGCAGATGCCATTGCCGCCGGTACGCAGAGGATTCCCCGTTCGCAGGCCGCGACTCCGTCATCGGTATCCTTGAAACACAGGCGCCGCAACCGTGCTGTGGTGGCCCCCGCAGCTCCTGCACACATGGCTGCATAGACAAATGCAGCGGTTTGACCTTCGGTACAGATGAAGCCGATTTCGCGGTGGTTCCGCACCAATCGTCTCGCAGAATCAATGCCGGGTTCCAATCCCAAAAACCGTTTTCGCCAGGCGGTTCCTTTTTTCAAGTCGTCGATGGCGGCAATCACCTGCTCAATACTGGCGGCATGTTCCTGGCGCCCGATCCGCATCAACGGATCGACCACTCCGGCACGGATCGGAGTCTGGTATAAAAAGCCGCCGCCGGGCCGATCGAACCGTCCTTCTTCAATCAATAAACGCTGCAATCCGGCGGCATCGTGCGTGGGGACCATCAGGTGAACCAGCTCTTTTTCCGGGGGAATGGTGATTCGTAACAGACCCAGTCGATCCCGGATTCCGGTGCCTGATCCCAGACTGATCACGGGAACGGCGGCCCCGAGTTTCAGGGCGATGCCCGCCAGAGCATCTCCGCTTCCGGCCATTGAAAGAATACCGGTCAGCAGGGTCATATCCCGCAGAACGATCTCATCCCCGTCGACTCCGGGTTGGATCTCCGGAGGATCGCAGCGACGAGCAACTTCGAATAGATCCTGTGCATAGATCGATCCGTGGCCGGGGGTATGCAGATCGGCGGTGGCTGCCAGCGCCCGGACCACCCGTTCGGCGGATGCACGCGGAACCGTGGTTCGAAAGATTTCCATCGGGTCATCGGTGAGGTTCACCAACAAGCCCGGCAGGCCCGAAAACCGGGCTCGCATCCGTTGCCGAACACAGCGGGCACTTTCCACCAGCACACTCTGGACGCCCAACGTGCGGAGGCAGTTGGTCACCTCTCCGCTCAGCTGCTGATGCACTATGCAGGTGATACGGGCTACCTCGTGTCTGGTTTCGGAAAAATTATCCATTTTCATTCGCCTTTTCAGTGCGTTCAAAACTGCGGCGCTGTCGGATGCGTACGATCATCCCGTAAAGCAATACTGTGATGACGGGATAGGCCGAGGCCATGGCCAGCACGCCGAAGCCGTCGATTACATTCAGTTCGCCGCCAATGCCCATTCCCATGGCGAGCACCAGCGGAACCGTTACGGGGCCGGTCGTGACGCCACCGCAATCCCAGGCAATCCCGGCAAACTCCTCTTCACTCCAAAAGGTGAGCAGCAAGAGCAGAAGGTAGGGCGGAACAACGACCCAGATGGTCGGAATTTCATATAGAATTCGCGCGACGCCAACGATCAGTCCGAGTCCGACCCCGATGGAAACGGCGCGCACCACATCGGTCCGTTTGATCGTTCCAACGGTCAATTCTTCCACGGTGCGGCCCAGTGCCCTGAGTGCCGGTTCGGCAAGAGTGGAGCCGAAGCCCATACCGAACGCAAAGAGAAGAACCAGTCCAATACCGGCTAGCGTCAACTTCGGGCCAAACAACGGGGGGCGCTTAATGATGTGCTCGTAGCGCTGGGTTTGCGGATCGTACCGTGCCGGATCGAACGGAACGGGGCGCGGCGTTCCGCGGCGATCTTTTAAATAGAAAAACTGCTCGGACTCCCCGTTTAATTGGAAGGAAGTGAGCACCTGACCGGGATCGAAGGGCTCCAGTAAAATGCGCCCTTCTTCGAGGGCGACACTTTGAAAAACACGTGGCAGGGGGCGTCCAACCTGATCGCCCAGCGGGGCCAGCCCAAGGTGTATGCCGCTGGCCAGCAGGATCATGCCGATGATCGTGAATCCAATTCCGAGAACCACTTCGTCCGCGCGTTGTAATTTGTCGCGAAGGAAAAGCAGCAAAACGATCAACAGCAAGGCTGTCAAGGGAATGACCGCGCGCATGGCGCGTCCGGATTCGACGCGGAGAACCGATACGATTTCGGAGCCTGAATTTTCTGTCAGGGGCGCTTTTTGAAGAAATTCAACCGGAATCCAGGCGCGTTCGGTATCCGAGGCCCGCTGAAGGAACCACTCCTGAAGGGACATCTTTCCCAGCAGATTGCGGCGAACGACGGGATCCTTCAGCGAGGTCACCGTTTCCCGGTATTTTTCTTCATCTGCAAAAAAGGCCTGGCGGCCCGTCTCGCCGCCGCGCTGGAAGGCCATGCTCAGGAGTTCATTATCCGAATCAACCAGCTGCAATGCGGTTTGGCGATGAGCCGGGGAAAAAAAATCCGCTTCGGAGACGGGAGCGGGCGTCGAACTGTTCAGCATGGCGCCCAGAATCAACACGCCCAGAACGGGAAAAGCGGAGGCCATCATCACGATTCCGAATCCGGAAGAGCCGCCTTTCTGCTTGCCGATGGCACGGGAAACCCCGATGCCGAGGGCGAGCACTAATGGAACAGTCACCGGTCCGGTGGTTACTGCGCCGGCGTCCCAGGCTAATCCGATAATGGAGTTTAAATTCGGATCGAGTGCACAAGCGACCGAAGCGATCAGCAGCAGTGGAATCAGGATAAAGACAAACGGCTTGATCGAAACTCCATAGTAGAAACGTACCATCCCGAAGGCCACGGCCACTCCGACCCCGGCCCCGATGGAAATCACCAATTTTCCCGGTTCATTTTCGAGCAGCCGAAACAGCAGAGGCGCAACCCAGGGCGTCACACTCTGCCCCGCCACCTGCAACGCGGCAATGGCGGGTTCCGCAAGGGTGGAGCCGACCCCGAGCAGCAGGCCGAAGACAATAATCGCTACAATTCCGCCGCGCTGAGGAAGCTGCAGTCCCACCCGTTCCCCTAAGGGCATCAGACCAAGAAACAGTCCCTCCAGAAAAAAGGTCAGTCCAAAGACGACCATGCCCACACCAACGGAAATCTGCAGTGCCTGAGCCGGGGCGGTGCGGAGCACCAGCATCTGAAAACCGATCAGATACAGAATGATGAAGGCCACCGATTTTACCTGTTCCATCACCCTTGAGCGGGCATAGTCGCGCACCATCGCTATCGCGGCGCGCAGGGGGATATGGATTTTAGGTAAGGTTTGCATATGAAGATCAGTTCAGTATGAAATCAAAACGATACCAAGCCGAAAAATCAAAAACAAGGGTCTTGAATCACAATACCTGAATCCGCGTACAAATCAGTTGCGAAGGGGGCGTTGTTGACATGCCCGATCCTCAGAGCTCGATCAGCCGATCTGTTGCCGCTTCAATTATTTGCCCGCCCGCATGGCCACTCGTCTGCGGTCTGAAAGAACCGGGTGAATGCCTTCGCTGGTCTGGCGGACGTCTTCAATGGTGTAGAAGAGCTTGTGGTGGTAATTGCGGATCACCCGCAGTACGCCGGCCAGCTTTTTGCGGCGTACCACGGAGAACAGAATGGAAACCCGGCCGTTTGCCCCCTCGGCATTGACGGTCGTAACCCCGAACCCTTCGGCCCGCAGCAATTGGGCAAGCTGGAGCGGTTCACCGTTCGGGATGATCCGCACCACCACATAGCCCAGTGCGAGCTGCCGTTCAATGAACATGCCCAGATAGGCCCCCGCTGCATAGCCGGAAGGATAAGCCAGAAAGCAGATCCAGTTATCGAGGTTGGACATAATCTGCGACACTGCCAGCAGCCAGATCAGGATCTCGAAAAATCCGGTCAAGGGTCCCAGCCATTGATGTCCGCGCGAAATGAAGATGACCCGCAAGGTTCCCAGACTCACATCCACTGTTCGTGCCGCAAAAATGAACAGCGGCAACAGCCACCAGGATTCTTTTAAAGCTTCCATTCTGTAATTATCCTGAAAACGGAGTCCTTCGACTCCTGATTAACTATTCAGCCCCTCTCCGCATGGAAGCGGAAGAGGGGCTTTGTTGCCCGTTAACGGGCAACCGCCTTCCCGGCGGGTTTTTTATTCATCTCCTGTTGGAGTTGTCTCTTTTGTTTCAGCGCCTGGTTTAGGCGGCATTTTCGTAGGTGCGGGGGATGCGGCGGGCGATGCGGCGCTCGTGGCGTTTCACGAGCTGGCGTTCGACCCGTTCGAAGCAATCGCCCAGTGCATGGTAGATCCCGTCGTGAGCGCCCAGCATTTCCCGGCTTCGGGCCACATAGAGAGGCTCGCCGGGAACCGCCAGTCGAACCTTCACCTCGAAGGCTCCTTTGCCTTCATGGTGACGGGTTTTGGTCACAACCACTGTGGCGTGCGCATCCGACAGTGCGTATTTATCAAATTTTTCCATCAGTTGATCCACCACGGTGAGTACGTGTTTCGACCCGTGCATGTGCCGGAATCGAACCGTCACGGGAACCCCCGCGGTGGGTTCATTGTTGAAGTAAGAAGCTGTGGATGTGATTTGCTTGGATGCATGCATTTCATCGACTCCTTGTCTAATGGTTGTTCTGATGTATCAACGGCGGGGAACTCCCCCGCCACCTTGAAAAATAAGGACCTTACCGTACTGCTGTCATACCAGTGATTCGGCCCTCCCCGCATGGGAGCGGAGGAGGGGCTTTTTACCCGTTAACGGGCTACCGCCTTCCCGGCGACGATTCCGTTTTTCTCCCGTTGGAGCCGTTTCTTTTCTTTCAGCGTAAGTTTAGGCGTTTTCCGCCCGGGCTTCTGTTTGGACATAGTCATCTCTCCTTATGTGTTAATGGATGGTATCCAAGTGATGACGGTCCTAATGCACCAAGCATGCCAGTGGATGCGGGCTAGCCGCGCAAAAAAGAAACCTTCGTTCTCTGATCCTTGCAAGGAGCGAACAGCACGGTAGTTAAGCGCTTTTTTTTAATAGATTTATGAAAAAGAAGGATGCACGGGATCTTTCGTTCCGGATTCTGGAATGCGGTAAGGGTGGGGACAAATATCCCACATGCGGATTTTGTTCCCAGCCTGTTTGCCCGCTATGTTCTTTTGTAAGGTTCTGCCCAAAGTTCTATGAAAGGAATGATTGAATCAACCATGCTTCTGGGTTCCGGAATAAACGGCGAGCGGTTTTTGCGCCAAACATAGGCCATTAAAAACAACGGTTTAGGCCGGTGATCCTTATGTTCAGTGAGAGGAACATGATCTGACGTTCATCTCGTTAATCTTATATGGGGACAGATTTACGGATGCGTGATAGTTTTTTACACATATGAGTGAAGAATGGCAAACCAGACAGACGCTGTTGATGCGGGCGAAGAATCAGGACGATCATGCGGCCTGGGAGGAGTTTGCATCCTATTACCGTGATTTCATCTATATGGTCCTGCACCAGATGAATCTCTATTCCGTTGATGTTGATGATCTGGCGCAGGAGATTCTGCTGAAGATCTGGAAGAGCCTGCCCAACCATATCTATGATCAGGACCGTGCGCGGTTCCGCACATGGTTGAGCCGGTTGATCCGGAATACGGTGCTGGACCATATTCGGGCAATGCAGCGACGGACCCGCAAACATGCTGCCGCTGCGGAGGACGAAACCATCGACAATATGCCGATGATTACAGAGCCTGATGTGAAGAAGATTATTCAGGAAGAGTGGGAGGTCCATATCGTTCAGTTGGCGCTGAATAATATTTCAACGTTGTTTTCCGAGCGTGCAATCGAAGCCTTTTCCATGAGTATCGATGGCAGGAGTACGGCGCAGATTGCGGAGCATCTCGGCGTGAAACCCAATTCAGTTACCAAGCTGAAAAACCGGGTGAAGGAACGGTTGATGAAGGAAATCCAGCATCTGCGAAATGAGCTGGAGTCGGTATGAACACACCGCCTTCCAAGGAGAATAAGTTTGGCGATATGGCGAGGCGGCTCTCTTCGCTCTATCTGGAAGAGGCTGAGGTTTCGTCGGAGGGGCAGGGCATTATTTATTCGGAGCTCCGATATTCGGGAGATCGATATACCGATGCGGAAGTGCTGGCCCGCGGGGGCATGAAAAAAGTGAGCCGGGTTTTCGATACTAAAACCGGGCGGCAGGTGGCGATGGCTGAACTGCGGGTCAATGCACCGGCGGAGCTTTACGAGCCTTTTCTGCGTGAAGCCCGGCTCACGGCCCTGCTGGAGCATCCCAACATCATTTCCGTGCATGATATCGGTCTTTCACCGGATGGACTGCCTTTCTTTACCATGGATTTGAAGCGGGGTGATTCGCTGGCTGATATCCTGAAAAAGAACAGGATGAGCAGGGAACAGCTGCTGGAAATATTCATCAAGCTTTGCGATGCCATCTCCTATGCGCATTCACAGCGGGTGCTGCACCTTGACCTGAAGCCGGAAAATATACAGATCGGACGTTTCGGCGAAGTGTTTATCTGCGATTGGGGGCTCGGCAAGGTTGCCGGTGCGGATGAGAGCGAAGGACAGGAATTCGACGCGATACTTTTTAACCCAGACCTGCTCAATAATATGACGCTGTCCGGAGAGTTGAAAGGCACACCGGGCTATATGGCTCCTGAGCAGTTCGAGAAGAACGGGGAAAAAACCTATCAGACCGATGTCTATGCACTCGGTTGTATTCTCTATGCCATACTGACCCAGCAACCTCCGTTTAAAGGCGATCCGGAAATGATCCGGGAATTCACCCTGGCGGGAAAAGTGGTTTCCCCGGCCTCTGCATTTCCGAAGAAATCGGTTCCCAAAGGGTTGAATGCAGTCGTCATGAAAGCGCTGGCCTTGAAGCCGGCTCATCGGTACGGATCCGTTTCAGCGCTGCGCGATGATGTGAAAAATTTCCTCTCCGGTTTTTCGACGTCTGCCGAAAATGCGGGTTTCTTTAAGGAAGCGGCGCTGTTTTATAAACGCAATCGGGCGGCCTGCCGGGTGGGACTGACCGCGGTCGTTGTTGTGGTGATCACAACAGCGCTCTTCATTCAGAAACTTCAGAACAGCATTGTTGAAACCCGTCGAGCGTATCAGCTGGCTGAAAGCCAGCAGCAGGAAACCGAAATTCAACGGAAGGAAGCTGAACGTCGGCGACAGGAGGCCGAAGTGGCTCTTGCACGTTATCGTAAGGAGCTGAACCGGAATATGAGCCTGTTGGGAACGCTGGCGGGCAATCTGGAGTTTGAGGCTTTGGAACTGTCCCGGATTTTGATCTACTCGGATCCTATCCGGGCGCTCGAACTGTCGATTCAACGTTATAAATTTCTCCAGTCAGAGGAGCCCAACCCCTATCGCATGTCGCAAATCGGATATTGCTATTTTGTCATGCAGGACTTTGCCCAGGCGAATGAATATTTTGAGTTCGATAATGGGGGGCGTGTGTGGCTGCATGAGCTTAGCCGTAAATATGAAGCGCTTAAGACGGGCGACCTGTTAAGTATTGATCAGCTGGCGGATTTGATTGGCGATATTCATGCATCGAAAACCAGCTGGAAACCGTTAATGGAAAAATTGCTCGTGTGCGATAATGAGTTGCGCGAGGACCGGACCGGATATGAAAAAGTCGTGCGTGCGATATTCGCAGGTTGGAATACGCGGTGGACCAAGGGTCGGTTTGAATATAATCCTGATCGAGGATCATTGCTGTTGCGCGGAGACCAGTTGAAGCAATTTGCAATGTCTTCTGAGCAGAGCTCCGGAGAAAGCCCGTTGCGTTTCCTGAATATCCGGTCATTGGATGCTCAGAGAACCGGTCTCTGTGATCTGAATCAGATCAGGTCGCTCCCTATTCAATCGCTGGATATTCGCAGGACCAAGGTAACAGATCTGGAGCCGATCAATCTGTTTACCTCGTTGAGGACGCTCATCATTTCCCCCGATCAGTTTTCGACGGAACAGCTTTCGCAGTTGCCGGAAACGGTGACGGTTAAAATCCGCGATTAGTCCGGCGTCAGGAAAAGTCGGCTCTGACGGTCCGGGTTGGTTTTTCCAATGGCTGGAAGGTTTCCCGTTTCACTTTTCCAATCATTGGAAAAAATGTCCCTTTTGCTCAAATGCAGTCGTTAAGGATTGTGTTAAAGCGAATGGGAGATTGATTTGAAAAGGTTTGTTGCTGCAATTCTGTTTTATTTGTCGGCTATGGTGGTTGAAAGTGCACCTCCGAATGTGGTGGTTTTTCTGGTGGATGATCTGGGCTACATGGATGTGGGGGCCAATAACCCGAACTGCTTCTATGACACGCCGAATATCGACCGGCTGGCGAAATCGGGAATGCGCTTCACGGATGGCTATGCCGCCAATCCGGTCTGTTCTCCCACGCGCTACAGCCTGATGACCGGAAAATATCCGACCCGCGCCCGGGCGACCCATTTCTTCGGAGGTAAAAACAGGGCAGCAACATTTAATCCGGCTCCTTTGAACCACAACATGCCGCTGGATGAAATCACCATTGCACAGGTGTTGAAGGCTCAGGGCTATGCCACCTTCTTTGCCGGAAAGTGGCATTTAGGGGAGTCCGAGGAATACTATCCCCAGAATCGGGGCTTCGACGTCAACATCGGCGGGTGGAAAAAGGGCGGGCCGTATACCGGGGGTAGATACTTCGCACCGTTTAAAAATCCGGAAATCAAAGAAGAAAGCCCGGAAGGGGAACATCTTCCTGCCCGGTTGGCGCGGGAAACCGCCGGCTTCATTGAACAGAATAAAGACAAACCCTTCTTTGCCTATCTCGCATTCTACTCCGTGCACACACCGCTGATGGGGCGCCCCGATCTGGTGGAAAAATATAAAGAGAAAGCCGCGCAAGTTTCCGGGGATGGATTTGCTGAAGAAGAACAGGTTTGGCCGACGAACAAGCCGCGCAATGTTCGCGTGCTGCAGAAGCACGCGGTTTATGCCGCCATGGTGGAGGCGATGGACGAAGCGGTCGGAACGGTTCTCCAACAGTTGGAAGATTCGGGCGTGGCTGACCGTACCATCGTTATTTTTACCTCCGATAACGGGGGGCTTTCCACGTCGGAAGGATCGCCGACGAGCAACCTTCCGCTGCGAGGCGGGAAAGGATGGGTCTACGAAGGCGGCATTCGTGAACCGTGGATCGTGCGCTGGCCCGGGGTTACCCGTCCGAATTCGATCAGTGCCGAACCGATCTGCTCAATCGATCTGTTCCCGACGGTCGCGGCGGCTGCTGGAGCTGACGTGAAACACGATATTGACGGAATCAATATGCTGCCCGCGCTCAAGGGCGGGACGCTGAACCGGGAATCGCTCTTCTGGCATTATCCGCATTATGCGAATCAGGGCGGCTTTCCCGGCGGGGCCATTCGTGAGGGGGACTATAAACTGGTGGAGCGCTATGAAGACGGGCGGGTACACCTCTATGATTTGAAGCGGGATATCGGTGAGCGGAACGATCTGGCGGCGAAATATCCTGAGAAGGTGGAGCAGATGCGCAAGCGCCTGCATACCTGGTATGAATCGGTCGATGCCCGGTTTCTCCGCGAGAAAGGCGGAAACACACCCTGGCATCCTTAACACTGAAAAGAAGGCAACGGATGCGGACGATGCAGAGAATCTGGTTGAGTTGTTTTGTATTGGTTTCAGCGGTCGCCTATGGCGGGTAAACAGTCCGTACTTTCCAGCGATGTCCTTGCGCTGAACAATGACCCGGTTAGAGGGGGAGAGTTTGAATAATAAAAAGAGAATATATCGAAATCAGGATGTAGGAAAGATTCCATGAACCAGAGATTCATTAACCTAAACATGACGCTGTTAATGAGTCTGGCGTTTTTTTTCGGCATGGATGCAGAGGCCGCTTCCAAGAAGAAATTGAACTACAAGGAAACGGCAAGAGTACAGCCTCTGAATAAGCCGCCAGTTCAGCCTTTATCTTTGTGGTATAACCTGCCTGCAACACACTGGGAGGAGGCTTTGCCCGTTGGAAACGGTCGGCTTGGAGCGATGGTCTATGGCGGTGTTTCCGAGGAGATTATCCAGCTCAATGAAGAATCGATTTGGGCAGGTCCGCCGATTCCCGAGGTTGAAGGAAATGTAAGGAGCACGATTGATGAAGTGCGACAGCTCCTGTTTGACGGGGAATACGTTCAGGCGCAGAAAAAGCAACAGGCGATTTTGCCGGGGCGCTTTTCTCCCCGAAGCTATCAAACGATGGGGGAACTTTATTTTGATTTCGGCCCGGTTGAAAAAGTGTCCGGTTACCGAAGATCGCTGGATCTTGATACAGCTGTTGCGACGACCCGATATAAAAGTAAGGGGGTTAATTATATCCGTGAAGTGAGCTCGAGCCCGGTGGATCAGGTTATTGTTATCAACATTTCGGCGGACAAACCCGGCTCTGTTTCGTTTCGTTCCCGTGTTGAGCGGGAGGGCATATTTGAAGTCAAAACAAATGGAATCGACACACTGATTGCAACCGGCCAGGCCTCGCATGGAAAGTCGCATCTGGGCGTCAAGTTTGTAACGGTCTACAAGGTTGTCGCAAAAAATGGATCTACGGAGGCGAAAGACGGTGTGTTGACTGTCAAGGGCGCGGATTCCGTCGTGTTCTACATTGCTGCCGCCACCGACTACAACCGGAACGATACAGATCATCCGTTCACATATGATTTAACGAAAAAATGCGACAGCACTCTTGCTGCAGCCATGCAGAAAGGGTACGCCGCGTTGAAGGCCGATTCCATCAAATCGCATCAATCCCTTTTTCGCCGGGTTGAGCTGAAACTTGGGTCCCCATCAACCAAGCCAACCGTGGCCAGACTGGAGGGGTATAAGAACGGGGAGGTTGATCCCGACTTTGAAGCACTCTATTTCCAATACGGCCGATATCTTTTAATCGCATCGTCCCGACCCGGCAGCTTGCCGGCTAATCTTCAGGGAATCTGGTGTAAAGATATAAAAGGGGCCTGGAACAGTGATTATCATCTGAACATCAATATGCAGATGAACTATTGGCATGCGGAGACAGCCAACCTTTCAGAATGTCATCTTCCGTTTATGGACTATATCGAACGACTGGTTCCGGGAGGAAAAAGAACTGCGCGGGATCTGTATGGTTGCGGCGGTTTTCTTGCGGGCCATGCATCCGATGTCTGGCATGGGACGGCTCCTTCCGGAAACGTTCAGTATGGGCAGTGGGTGGTCGGTGGTGCCTGGGCCACACAGCACTTTATGGAACATTATCGATTCACTGGAAATCGGATGTTTCTGAAAAATCGCGCGTATCCGGTTTTGAAAGAAGCATCGCTGTTTTTTCTTGATTGGTTGGTTGAAGATCCAAAAACGGGTAAATTGGTTTCCGGCCCGAGTACGTCTCCAGAGAATAAATTCTTTATGCCCGGAAGTCAGGCGGAGTGCAGTCTGACGATGGGCCCCGCAATGGATCAGCAGATTATATGGGATGTATTTAACAATACGCTGGAGGCCGCGCAGATATTGGGTGTGGAAGATGATTTTACCCAGGCCGTTCAGTGTGCGCTCGATCAGTTGGCTGTGCCCCGGATTGGATCGGATGGGCGGCTTATGGAATGGACCGAGGAGTTGACGGAGAGTGATGAAGGGCACCGCCATATCTCCCATTTGTATGGGCTCTATCCGGGGAGGCAGTACAACATGTATACCAGTCCGGAAATGGTGGAAGCCGCGCGGAAAAGTATCGAACACCGGCTCGCGAATGGCGGCGGGCATACCGGTTGGAGCCGGGCATGGATTATCAACTTCCGGGCGCGGTTTATGGAAGGGGAAAAGGCGCATGAAAATATCGGCCTGCTGTTCAAAAAATCATCGTACAATAATCTCTTTGATAAACATCCTCCATTTCAAATCGACGGCAACTTTGGCGCCTCCGCGGGCATGATCGAAATGCTGATTCAATCCCATGCGGGACAAATCGTTCTGCTCCCCGCCTTACCTAAAGCCTGGGCGAATGGCTCCGCTAAGGGGCTTTGCGCCAGGGGCGGATTTGAAGTCGATATGGAGTGGGAAAATGGCGTCCTTACATCGGCTGCGCTGCATTCCAAATTGGGAAATCCCTGTGTTGTTCGCTATGGCGATAAAACGAAGAACGTGAAGATCGAAAAAAATAAATCGGTTAATTTATGACCGCAATCTAAAGAAATTCTCTTCCACGTTGAATGAATGAGGCTATGAGCTATCTGCAGTTATACCGGAGTTCCTTAAGCTACAAGGAACGGCTGTTCTGCAGCGCAGTCGATAAATTATATCACTTCAGGCGTTTTTTCGGCGTTTACGTATATATGCGGAATCAATTTTCGAGACGGGATTAACTTATCGTGTGTGGTTGTGCATCAGCCGCTTCCATGCGAATGAAGTTTTAGTGATTGATAAAGGAAATAAATATGAAGGTAAAATGGATGTTATTCGCGGGGCTGTTCATCGGTGCGGTCACGGTTTCCGGTAAAGAACAACCCGATCGATCCTGGGCGGATCGTCTGGAATATGCCGGGGTTGCGGTGGAGGAGCCGGATTATCATGTCTGGGGGTCCAGTCCGGTTATCGGACCGGAAGGAAAGACGCATCTTTTTGTTGCGCGCTGGCCGCTCAAAGAAGAATTCAAGGCCTGGTTAACCCATTGCGAAATTGCCCGCTATGTGAGTGACAGCCCGGAAGGCCCCTTTGTCTTTCAGGAGGTCGTGGTGAAGGGGAGCGGGAAAGAAGGAAGCTGGGATTTTCAGTCTCCGCATAATCCCACAATCCAAAAGGTGGGGGCACGTTATGTACTCACCTACATTGCCAATGGCGGCGGAGTGAAACAGGAACAGGTTGCTTCACAGCGGATTGGAATGATGATTGCAGACCGGCCCGAAGGCCCATGGAAAAAAGTGGGAAATGATGGGATGATTCTTGCGTCTCCGGCCGACCCTTCCATCTGGAGTTACCAATCGACGGTCGGGGTGAATAACCCGGCACTCTTAGCGCATCCTGACGGCCGGTTTTTCCTGTACTACAAGGCAATGAGAAAGGGTGATGTGCGGCGCATGGGGGTTGCGGTTGCTGATCAGGTTGAGGGACCGTATGAATTTATACCTGAACCGTTAACGAGCAATTCAACGACGATTGAGGATGGGTATGCTTTTTATGAGAATGGAAAGATATATCTTCTGACCACGGACAACAAAGCTGGAACGGGCTATCTCTGGCCATCGGATGATGGAATTCATTTTTCCGAGCCCATTCTGGGGTACGATAAAATGAGTCAGTATCTGGATAAGCAGTTGCTCTCCAGATCCAAGGTATTGCGCAGTAAAAAAATGGAGCGTCCCCAGGTGCTTCTGCAGGATG
The DNA here is from genome assembly GCA_029432795.1 of Pontiellaceae bacterium B12219. Taxonomy (GTDB): domain Bacteria; phylum Verrucomicrobiota; class Kiritimatiellia; order Kiritimatiellales; family Pontiellaceae; genus Pontiella. Next base: position 9,353 of record JARNMJ010000032.1, on the reverse strand, counting down.
GGCATCCGACATATCTCTATCTGGCATCGGGTGTAAATCTGACCGGAGGCGATGGAAGCCACTCCTGCCTTTTCCGGATCAATCCCCCGAATTCATCCTGCTCCGGTCTAAAGTAGATATCGCTAACTTGCTGAAACCATAAGCGGGAGCAGTTGGTTCGGCTCGCCCTGTGAAATCATGCGTAGATTGCGTCACTTTATGCGCCTGTACGGCGTTAAAGCCTATTAGTGACAGATCCTTCTGAGATTGGATGTTCAGATTAACTACTACTAAGAGGAATAAAATGACGATTAGATCAATCCTGCTTTTGGGAACTTTTCTACCGATCCTTAGCCTGGCAAATCCTAATGTGATCATGATCTATTATGATGACATGGGCTACAGCGATATGGGGGTGTATGACACCGCCCAGACTTCGCTCACTCCCAACCTGGACACCTTTGCTTCAGGTGCCATGCGGTTTACGGCGGGGCATTCAGCGGATGCGGTTTGTACGCCGTCGCGGTATGCGGTGATGACGGGGCGGTATTGCTGGCGGACTTCATTGAAAACCGGAGTGAATGGCGGCTATACGCCCTCATTGATTGAAGATGACCGCTTTACGTTTGCAAAGATGTTTCAGTCGCTGGGCTATAAAACCGCCATGGTGGGCAAATGGCATATCGGCATGCAGTTCTATGATCCGGCGGGGGAACCGGTCGACGACCTGGTGAATAATACGAATGTTCTGGATAATGATCCTGCGACGACATCCGGTGACAGGATTGATTTTTCTCATGCCCTGACCAGTACGCCGTATCATCATGGGTTTGATTATTTTTTCGGAACCGCGGCTTCGCTTGATATGCCTCCCTATGTCTGGATTGAAAATGACACGGTGTTGTTTAAAGGCGGCATCGTGACCAACGGAGCGGTTGATTTCAGCCAGGCGGTTGCGGCAACCAATGCGGATCTGTTGGAAGGCGCCCCGGTTAATTCCGCTCATTCTACCGGAACTATCAGGCCCGGTGTTTATGATCCTACTTTTGTGGTGGCGGATTATCTGCAGGTTCAGGCGGCTAAGGTTGCGGAACTCATTCAGGCTCGGGGGGAGGATAAGGAACCGTTCTTTATTTATATTCCAATGCCTGCACCGCACAATCCCTGGGCATTACAGGCGGAATTTACCAATGCGACCTCTTTTTCATATGGAAACTATCTGGTTCAGACCGATCATTATACGGGGCAGATTCTGGATGCTCTGGAAGATCCGGATGGGAATCCGCTGACCGATGACAGCCTGGTGAGCAATACCGTGGTTTTTATTTCGAGCGACAATGGAATCGAACGGATTGCGCAGGATAACAGCTTGCCGGAGCACGATGGGAACGGAGCGTTTCGCGGCGTTAAACGCGATAATTGGGAAGGCGGCACCCGCGTTCCGTATCTGGTTCGCTGGCCGGGTGTGGTTACGCCGGGCACCAGTGACTTTGCCTGTTGGCAGGGGGATTTTTATGCCTCGATGGCGGAATATCTGCGCTATGATTTCACGCCCGATGAAGCCCCCGATTCCGAGAGCTTCCTGCCGATTCTGCTGGGGGAAAGTATGCCGGAAGATCGCCGGGAAGGAATTATTCAGCATTCTATGAACGGGCAGCTGGCGATTGTGGATAAGAACGGGGAGTGGAAACTGATCGATGGAACCGGCAGCGGGGGATACACGGCAACCTATGATGCGGATAACAATTATATCAGTGGTATTGGCGGAACCGTGTTCGGATCTCCGAAGCAGCTGTTTAATCTGCTGGATGATCCCGGTGAACGGACGAATCGGTTGCTTTCTGCAACACAGGCCGATCTCGAAAAAGAAGCGGAGCTTTATGCCCTGTTGAATGAAATTCGCGGAAATACCACGTATGGAATCGACGGCGACAGCAATGTCCCGCCTATTGACAGTGATGAGGACGGCATCGCCAATTATTATGAGAACGCCTACGAAGGGCTTGATCGGGATGATCCATCCGATGCCCCCGGCGATCTGGAACCGGACGGCTTAACCAATCTGGAGGAATATGAGATTGGAACCAGTCCGGTCGATGCGGATTCCGACGATGACCGTCTGGGCGATTATGATGAAGTGAAGACCTATGGAACGCTTCCGATGAGCCCGCATTCCGATGCGGACAGCCTTCCCGACGGGGATGAGGTATTGATCTGGGGAACGAATCCGCTGAGTGCAGATACGGATGCGGACGGGGCGGACGATGACTTTGAGCTGTCGGTGTTTACAAGTCCCAATAATGCCGGTTCAGTTCCTTCCGGGAGCAGCGGTGAAATTGAATTGAGTCCATCTGTTGTTCAGTTGGCGGGGTATAACGGAACGGTCAATGATCCTGCGGCGGTGGGCAGTTGGACTTCGTCCGGCCCCCTGTATGTTCGTTCCCGGTTATCCAATCAGTATGAATTAAAAACCCGGCTCTTTCTGCAATTTGATCTGAGTGCTGTTCCAGCCGGGTTTGAGAGCGCGCGACTGCGTATTCACCAGTTTGACCGGCTCAATTCACTTTATGATCAGGACCTCCAGTTGGCGCGTGTAACCGAAAGCTGGACTGCCACGGCGGGAAGTTATCCCTCCTTTAACGGCACCGGCGTTGCGGATGCGTTTGTATTTGGAAATAACGGCGATTTCGGAACGCCGGTGGGATCCTCAGGATTTTTCAGCGGTACAGCAGGCATTCCCGGAACTGATGCCGGTTTTGACGTCACATCGATTGTTGAAGGGTGGATTGACGGAACCGTATCCAATTATGGCTTCCGCATCGCGTTTGATCCGGTGGGTAATGTGGGGTCAGCCTTTTCAGTAAACGATGATCCGTCGACGCCCGATCAGAATGAAGCGTTGCAGCTGATTATAAATGTGCGTCCGGCTGCATGGACCGATGTGGACAGCGATGAGGATGATCTGGTCGACAGCTATGAGATGGATGTCTTCGGCAATTTGAATCACAGCGGAAAGGACGACAGTGATGGCGATGGCGTCAGTAATTTTATCGAGCAGACCCTGGGCAGTAATCCGGATGCGATTGACTCTGTACCGTCCTTTTCCATGATTCAAACCAATGCGGCCGATGTTGCCTTTTCGTATTATCGTTATAATCAGGCCGGGCTGGGCGTGGAAGTGCTGGTTTCTGAAGATCTAACGAACTGGTATCCGTATACGGAATTTTATACAGTGGCAAATCCGTTGCCTGTCGGTGAACTGGGCGAAGCATATGACAAGGTGCTGTTGGAGCCCCGCGCGACGACACCGGATCACCTGTTTTATAAACTGAATATTTATACGAAATAAGCAGACCGTTCACCGGTTGGAGATAACGATGAAAATAAAATACGTTCCGGCAATAATGACGTTCATTTTATGGGGAATCGCCAGCACGGTGTGCCAGGCAAAACATTACAAGGTTTATCTGATCGGCGGGCAGTCCAACGCAACAGGGCGCGGCGATGCCTCTCAGCTGCCGGCCGGACTGCAGGCGGCCCAGACCAATGTGCTGTTTTATTATCACAAGACGCTGACGGGTGCTGACAATAATACGCTGCCGGAAGACACCTGGATTGATCTGGCTCCGGGATCGGGGCACGGTAAAAACAGCCCGCCTGCGACTCCCGGTGTGATTGAATTCGGACCGGAGGTGACCTTTGGGCACGATCTGGCCGCCGCTTTTCCTTCGAACAATATTGCGATTCTGAAATATTCCCACGGCGGCAGTAATCTGCATACGCAATGGTCCGCAACGGGGGATCTGTATGGGGTCTTTTTAACGACGGTTGAAGAGGGACTTGCCGCACTGACCGCCGCCGGACATACCTATGAACTGATCGGCATGATCTGGCAGCAGGGCGAGGCGGATACGAGCGCATCCAATGCGGCGAATTATGAAGCAAACCTGACCGATCTGATTGCCCGTGTCCGTACCGATGTGTTCGGCGGGCTGAGTCTGCCGTTTGTCATCGGAGGTCTTTCTTCCAATCAGTATTCGGACATTACAAATTCATCCACCGGCGCCTACACCGTGCGGCTTGCACAGGAAACCGTCGCCGCGAATGTGGATGCTGCCGGGTTTGCTGATGCGGATGGCTGCGACACCTACGATGATTATAATATCCATTTGTCCGGAGTGGGGCAGGCGACGCTCGGATCGGCCCACGCGGCGGAGATGATTGCGTTGGAAGCGCTGGATGTTGATTATGATGGCCTATCGACAGACCGGGAAAATGAGCTGGGAACGGACCCGAATAATCCGGATTCTGACGGAGACGGCCAGAAGGACGGCTTTGAATTCCGGGCCGGAACCAGTCCGACCAATGCGGCTTCATTGTTTAAAGTCACGGGCATCGCGGTGTCGAATAATGACGTGTCGATAACCTGGCCGAGCAAAGCGGGGAATGAATACACCGTGGAGCAAAGCGCTGACCTGATCGTCTGGGAAGAGGCGGATTTGGACTATCCGGCGGATGGAACTCATACCGTATGGTCGCAATCGCTTAGCGAAACCAACGGCCCCGTTATGACGACTGTGCTGGCCCATTACGATGCTCAGACCGGAAACAACGGCGATTTTAATACTGATGCGTTCGATTCCGTGGATACAGCAAACAGCACGACGGCCACGCGTCTGGTCCAGGGTGGTTCGTTGAGCGGCGGCGGGTCTTCGGCCTTCGTGCTGGCGAATGCGCTGTTTAATACCAGCGCCTCCGGATCGCCCGGTTTCAATCTGGCGGACGTCAATCTGGCCAGTCAGAGCGCGGCGGCAACGGCGGGTGATTGGTTCTCCTTTACGCTCCAGACGAACGGTGAAACCGTAGATTATGACTCGCTCTCTTTCTATGCGGACCAGCATTCAAGCGGTGCCAAAGTGGATGTCAGTTATAGCGTGGGCGGCACCGAAACGTTTGTCCTCCGGAATTATGCACCCGTAGGCGCGAACGCTTCCGTCGCGTTGGTGGAGGTTGATTTTGATAACTTTTCCAGCAGTGAGGATGTCGTCTGGACCTTTTATCTCTATGGCGCACCGGGCACCGCCAATGGAACCCGCTTCGACGACATCATGCTCTATGGAGCATCAGGGGAGGTTGAAACGGCGGACCGTCCGGCATCGGCCTTCTATCGGGTTAATTTGCAATAGCTAAATAGTTTTCCTGCATTCGTTATGCAGAAGTTTTAAAGTGTAAAAAATTGGTCTACGTAGAATTTTATGAAGGGGCAACGGATGATATTTTTAAGGAACGCTCATTCGCAGGGTTACTTTTTTGCTGTCCAAAAAAATGATTTTATGAGCTGTGTGTGAATGTAACAGGTTTTTCAATATAGACTTATGCCGCTTCTGTTAATCTGTTGCTCCTGTTAATCCGTTGCAAATAAATTTTCGGAGTACGCGATAGAGGCTCTTGAAATCACAGGCTCCACCACAAAAATCGACGTAGAACCAAAAATTTATAGAGCGGATCAGGAGTTTAGTATGAAGCGGCAGCCGGTGGGTTGCCTGCAAAATCGTTGCGCATTAATCTGAGCAATAAACCTGCTGAAAGCCTGTTTAACCCGCAGGCCCGAAAAAAGGGCATCCAGGTCAACAAGGATCGCCGAAAACTCAAACCCACTCCATAACACCCGATCGTTATCTGATGTCACTTTGTTGATCTATTCGGCGTTAAGGGAAATGTGCGGACCGGTATCGCGCGATTTTCCTGTATTTAACGATTTGGAGTAGAGAAATGAAATTCAGTATTTTGGTGTTTTTGGGATGTGCGCTTACCATGCTTAGCATGGCGGAGCCCTGTGAATTCGAGTTTGAATATGTGGGCAAGGCGGTGGAAACGGAAGGTATGCATGTCTGGGGTTCATCGCCCGTAATCGGCCCGGATGGTAAGGTGCATCTTTATGTGGCTCGCTGGCCAACGGCGACGCGGAAGGATTTTAACGGGTGGCATCGGGAGTGTGAGATTGCGCACTATGTCGGCGACAAGCCGGAGGGACCGTTTGAATTTGTGCGCGTGGCTGTGCCCGATCAGGATGGGAAATTTAATTCGCCGCATAATCCGTCGATTAAAAAAATCGATGGAAAATATGTGCTCTGTTTTATCGTAAATGAAAACGACAAGCTGAAGACGCAGCGTATTATCATGGTTGTCGCCGACGATCTTTCCGATGACTGGAAGCCGGCCGCCGGAGCTGAGCCGGACGGAACGATCGCGCGGAAATCCACCGATCCCACCGATTGGAATTATACCGCCCGGCTCGGGGTTTCCAACCCGTCTCTGATCAAACACAACGGGCAGTATCTGCTGTATATTAAGTCGGTGGTCTTCCCGTCGCCGGAAGCAAACAAACGCAAATATATGTATGGTGTAATGGTTTCGGATACACTCGAAGGACCGTACAGGCATCACCCGGAATATGTGACTCCGAGCACCATGCCGCTCGAAGATGCCTATGCCTTCAGTCTGGACGGTTCGGTCTATATGCTCAGTCGCGATTTCGGAGCCTCAAAAGGCTCCAGTGGCGGTGGTCTGTTGTGGAAATCGAAAGATGGATTTCATTTCGACCGAAAAGATGTCACCCGCGCTTACGAAGACCTGGCCCACTATGTGGGCGAAGAGGCTTTGCAGAATGGTACGGCATACCGGGGAAAGCTGGATGGTCATATGGAACGTGCGCAGGTTTTGTTCATTGATGATCAACCGGCGTATCTCTATCTGGCAACGGGAGTCAATACGACGCCGAACCACGGCAGCTGCTCACACGTCTTCCGGATTAAAAAACGCTGAAGAATGCTCTAAGCCGCTTGGCGGGAAACAGAGCGGTTTCTTCAATTCGCAGGAAGATTCCCGTCATGTATCATATTTCAACCGTAACATTTATATAAATTTTTTATGTCACATTTCCCAACTTGCCGGAGTTAGAGATTACATGGGTGTCAGATCCGATGCCTACAGGGCTCTTTTTTCATTTATAGCGGAGAAAATCAGAAAAGGGGCCTGTTTTTAATAAAGGGAAAACAACAGCAATAAGGAGAGATATGAAAAAAATACATTCATGGCTGCTGTGGTAACAGGGCTGGTTGGCGTTGCTGGTGCAGCAACGATTTATGACGCGGCACCGGATAATACAACATTGGTCGATAACGAGGCCGGCGGTTCCGGGGCGATGACGCTGACGGGGGGGCCTGGGAATTTGGTGATTACCAATGCGAACGGAAACTTTAATATGGGGGGCTTTGCAAGCACCGATAACATAAACACGCTAAACGTGAGTAACCTGGCCGCCACTGATACGGTAACACTGTCTTTGACGGTTGACTCAATTACGGGTACCTGGCGTGCCAACGGTGTTCAGTTTGGAATCGTTGGGGATGTTGCATTTCTTGATATCAGAGAACTTAGTGATACCAATAATTTTGTGATAGGGATCGAGGCGGGCAACAATGGTTCGGATGTTTTACTTGCGGGTTCCTGGCTGGCCAACGGGAGTCTTGGTTTCGACGCTCAGGAAGCCAGTGTACTTGATGGATTCAGTATGGAAATTGTTGCCGGTGTTGCCGGTTACTCCTTAACGATATCGGATGTCATCATCGCCAACTCCAGTGTTCCCGGAATCAGTAACGGCGATACTTCGGCAACCGTATCCGGAACCTTTGCGGACGGCGACTTTGTGAATTATTTCGGCAGTGGTCATTTGTATTATGCTGCACAGCGATTCAACACCAGTGCCGCCACGGATCCTCTGATTTCCACGATCAGTGAAGCGGGTGTTGCGGTGGAGGTTCAGGAAGACCCCGTCATTACGGTGGCGCCGGATTCGCTTTCCTTCGAACTTTTTGCTCCCGATACGACTGCTAACGGAATCATAGGAATTTCCTACAGTGCCGGCGCGAACTCTTCGAGCGATATCGAGATTGTTTCGCTGGTGGCATCCAACGGATTCAGTGCTTCCATGGTCAATCCTACCCTGGGACTGGCCAATCAGGATGAAGACATCACAGTAACCTTTACCAACTCCGTCGGCCTTGAGGGAATTGGAGACTCTGCAAATTCTGTATTAGCCATCAACTGGACCGAAGTGGGGTCCGGCGTAACCAACACCTTTGAAGCGGCGTTGGATGTAAGCTATTACCCGGAAATTCCGGCATTACCGTCTCATGGCCTGGTGCTCTTTGAAGCAGCAACCGATAATACGGCGCTGTTCAGAATGATTTCGGCGGAGGAACAACTGCTGCCAATATTCAGCTCACAGGAGCCACTCCGGATCTGTTGCTGTCGAATGACGGACCGGATTTCTTTGCGGGCGGATTTGCGGGAATTGATGATATCGATACGCTGCTGGGAGCTACGCTGACATCCAATGATACAGTCATGATCAGTCTGACGGTCGATTCGGTAAACCACACCGACAGCTCCCAGCTCAGATCAAGAGGAGTTGAGTTCGGAATCGCAGCAGAGCCCATTATGTCGGGCGGCAGCTCCACCAGTAATTTCATTGTGAGGGTCGGCGGTGGCGGTATAGGCAATGGGATGGCGATTCTATTGTCCGATAATTCCGCCGGAACCATTACAAGTGCTGTTTATCAGGCAACGGAAGAGAGTGTGAATGATGGGTTCAGTTCCATCATCGTCGCAGATCAGGACGGCTTTATCATCTATTTTGATGGCCTCCTTACAACATCCGGTGGCCCGATGTATCCGGTCAGTGGTACCTTTACAAATGGTCACTTTGCCAGTGCTTTCGGAACCGGGCATTACTATGCATCTGTGCAGAAAAGGTTAGCCGGGACGACGACCTTGGATATCAGCGAAGCAACCCTTTCCGAGGATGCCACTGAAGCGGGGGAATTTGTCGGTTCCAGTATTTCCGACGGAAATTTTATGGTTCAGTTCTCCGGAACGGTCGGTCGGGCATACCGCATTGAGTCGACTGATAATCTGGTCTTCGGGAATTGGGATATCGTCAACAGTTTCCCGTCATTGCCTGAATCACCTATGACCGTTTCATGGCCGGCAACCAACAATGCAATCTTCTACCGAGTCGTAACCCCATAAGCACAGATCCAGGGTGATGTTATTGGGGCTTTTTGAAGGCGCCGGCAGACCACATCGCCCTGAATCAGGTTGCTGCTCCGGACACCGTGGTGTCCGGAGTCAACGCAGCGTTCGGTCCCGAACAACAACGGTTTTCTTTTTATAAGCTATGACCATTCAGCATTCGAGCTGGATAAGTAAAAACGAGGTTCTGTCAAAAATCCTATGAAACGGATGAATGAGTTTAGGTCTGAACTGTAAGAAGATGCAACGCGTGAAGAAGTTTGGCTTCTTATGGGGTT
>JARNMJ010000031.1 GCA_029432795.1 Pontiellaceae bacterium B12219 | reverse complement strand
ACGAAATAAATCACCCGTTGGTCGGATGGAATCCATACAGGAATGCGTTTCAGATGGTTGCGGTCTGGAAGTTGTTCAGACATGCGAAGAGCATATTGGACAGGAAGATGGATCAACAATTTTTGTCGGGCGGGAACGGTTGAGGAACGAGACCTTTCAGCCGCCCGGCGGATCGGTTCGGCGGTGCGGGGTTCGGCGGGAAGGATTCGCAAGCTCAACCGTTCCCGCCCTACAACGTGCCGGCATGCGGGCGCTGATTATTTCTTCAATCCGGTCGAGCGCTTCCGTATGCAGAGACCGCTTCCGGCGGGCAAAATAGAGCGTGTTTGTGAGCGGACGGGAGCCGGCCCAGAGCATCTTGATTTCCCCCCGTTCGATGTAGGGCAGGGCCAGAAAGTCGGGGACGACCGCCAGGCCGTCGCCGGAAGCCAGACAGCGGAGGATGGACTGGATATTCGGCACGATATAGTTGGGTCGGAAATCCGGATGGCGGTCAAAGTTCTGCATCCAAAAACGATGGAGATGTTCATTGTCCCCCGCGATCCCATACCACCGTTTCGCGATCAGCCAGTCGAGCAGGTCCGTTTTTTTCTGCGCTTTTACAACCCGGTTGAATCCGCGGATGTCGGTGGCGGAGCCGGCCACAATCAGAATGTGCTCCTGTGAGAATGCGCGGTATTCAATCTCTGTGATCGCCTCTTTGCGCGGAGTCACCACCAGATCGACCACGTTGTTGTCCAGCTTGCCGAGCAGTTCGTGGTAGTCGCCGAATTCAAGAATCAGGTTGAACGGCAGCTCCGGCACCGAGGGTTCCAGGCAAAGCTGAAAGGTTTCAAAACACATGCCCAGCGTAATGCTCGGAACATCAGTCTTCCCGCTGCGCTGCACGTTTCGCTCGATCTCCTCCAGCCGGGACAACGGATCGATCACGGCATTGTAGAGCATTTTTCCGCGCTCGGTCGGCACCAGTTTGCGGGGCAAGCGCTCGAACAATTGATAGCCGATATAGTTTTCCAGCGATTTCAGGTGCAGGCTGACCCCGGGCTGTGAGGTAAACAGCACCTCGGCCGCCGCGGTCATGCTGCCTTTTTCATAGATGGCTTTAAAGGTGCGGATCCATTCGAGATTTATCATGCGCCCTATCTATCAGTTTTATAATGAATAGGTCAAATTACTATTATTTGTGTTATCCGTCCGGCCGATATACCTTGCGCTCATCGAAACGAATGAACGCGGGGGATAGGCATGAACCATGACGTCGGGCGGGAATCCTGAGACCCGCCCTTGGCCTTAAACCCGATCAAAAAATAACATAAAACGGAGATACATTATGAACCTTGAATTAGAAGGGAAAACCGCGCTGGTAACCGCCTCGTCAAGCGGCATAGGATTGGAAATCGCCCGCTCGCTGGCTGCAGAAGGGGCGCGGGTGGTCATTAACGGCCGAACAAAGAAACGAGTGGACGAAGCCATCGAGCAGATCGCCATTCCGGGGGCCGAGCTAATCCCTCTTGTTGCCGACAATGGAACCGTCGAAGGCTGCAACGAAACGATCACTCAGCTGAAGGACGTCGATATTCTCGTCAATAATCTGGGCATCTACGAAGCGGTTGGTTTCTTTGACGAGTCCGATGAAGCATGGCAGAAACTTTTTGACATTAATATCATGAGCGGCGTCCGCCTTGCCCGGCATTTTCTGCAGGGCATGCTGAAGCGCGGAAGTGGCCGTCTTATTTTTATCTCCAGCGAATCGGGCGTTAGTCCGGCTCCGGAGATGGCCCACTACAGTGCAACCAAAACGATGCAATTAGGGATTTCACGTTCGTTGGCTGAATTAACCAAAGGCAGCGAGGTGACGGTTAATTCCGTTTTGCCCGGGCCCACGCGCACGGATAGTGTGGAACAGTTTATCCAGGATGTTTTCCCCGGTCTGTCACCCGCTGAAGCTGAACGTAAATTCATGCTCGAGAACCGCCCGACTTCCCTGATCGGCCGCCTGATCGACCCCAAAGAAATCGGGGACATCGTTACGTTCCTATGCAGCGCACGCGCTTCTGTCATCAACGGATCCTGCATCCGTGCCGAAGGCGGTCTCATACGCAGCATTTGAACCCTTCACCACGTTTGCTAAGCCGGGCCCGCCCCGGTTTTGCGCGCGTGGAAATAAAACGCCCCCAACCGGAACTATTACCTGAGCTGCACCAAGGAACTGGAATCCGGTGAATTGAGTGAAATATGGTTTTAATTTCGAACGGATCGACCGGTGCTGCGTCTGAAAAGCCTCGCATGCCTCAGGACAATGTCGTTACAGTCCTGTAAATCACGTTGGAGAAAATTATATGAAATCAAGAGCTTTCGTATCGCTGTTTATTGCGTTCATGTTTATCGGAATGGCCGTGACCGGCGTGATGAGCTACATCTGGAAATATAATGAGCGCTTGTCGGCATTCCATGTCATTTTCAGTTTGTCGTTTCTGACACTGGCTCTGTTTCATATTTTCAATAACTACAAACCGCTCAAAACGTATCTGACCAAATAGAAGACTCGTTTCATTGCTCCGGTTCTGCTGGGGATTGTTGCCCTTTTTATTGTGGGGATTTCCTATTCCTTCTTTCCCTTCAAACAGATTGTCGGTTTCGGGAAAACACTGCGGAAGCAGGATGAAATCCGGAAAAAGACGGAATATATCATCACCACAAAATCGGAAACGTCCGGTCGATCCATTCAGATCGACTTTATTGCCGGAACGGAATACATGACGAAACGAACGCTGCCGGATGGCAAGCTGGTGGTGTCCATTCCGCAGGTTGCGGTCTGGCTGGAAGATGCGGCCGGGAACTATCTGGAAACCTTATATGTCTCCGGAAAATCGGCCACCGGAAATTACAGCGGTGGAAAAAACCGCCGTCCCGGGGCGCTCCCGGTCTGGAGTCATGCACGTGGCGTGAAATCGGCCGACGGCCTGTACATGCCGGATGCCGGCTCGGCGGTTGTCGATGGGCTGTCCGCCGCCACACCGCTGACCAGTTTCTCGCTGGTTTCGAAATATCCTGCAACGGGCAACCCGAAAATCATGATCGAGGTGAACAAGTCCTTTGACGATAATGACTACTTCAATAAAACCACCTTTGCGGACGACCCGGTCTATCTGAAAAATCCCAATGGCCAGCCGTCGTTGGTTTATAGCGCCGAGCTGAAACCGGAAGCCGCTGTGGTTTTGGCCGAGCTCATCGGGCACGGGCATATTTCAGGGGGCGACGGCGCCGTCAATCCCGACCTTTCCAACGTAACAACCGCGCTGAAGATCTTTAAGGGCATCGTCATCGAAACCGATTAGTCGTGTTCCTTGAGCATAAGCCGCTCAATAAAGACCTACTATTAAAGGCTCTTCGTAGAATTTTATGGAAGGGGCAACGGATTGATAGAAAGCAACGGATGATATTTGGTGGAACGTCCATTCACAGGTTTTCTTTTTTCGGTCTAAAATTAGCCCCATAATGAGGGGGACAAGTGCAACCCTGCAAGTACGCATAGACGTTTATATTAAGCCCCGTCGCGATCCGTTGCATTCTATCCATCCGTTGCAAATAAATTTCCTGAGAGGAAGGCAAGGGCTCTTTAAATCACCCGCTTCGCCACAAAATCTGCGTAGAACCGTAAACAGACGGCTTTTCAGAAAACTAGCGCAAGCGTCTCGCCTGCTCCCGAACCTGGGACCGTTCCAAAGAGTGGAGGGTTTACCGGGCCGGTTTATCGAATCTGCCCTGTCTTAAAACGGGTCCTTGAGAGAATTGGGACAGGTTATTTATCAAAGAAGCGTCGAACAAAGAGTAAACCGCTTCCGAACAGTACAACTAATCCAAGGACCGCCGGTTCCGGAATGGCCGTGACTTTAAAATTATCGATTGAGATTGCTCCCGATCCATCCGTTTCCGTCATATTCGAAGCGAAAGCCGCCAGAATGAGGTCGAAGTCAACAACACTTCCAATGCTTCCTGAAACCCCGGGCAGTTCATCGTCAGACCAGGAATATTCGGTGAGATCGAATGTCTGCGCGTAGTTTCCGGATGTGCCGGCCGCAAATAAGCTGTAACCAGAGGGCTCAAATGCTGGGTCACTGCCGTCCAGGAGGCTGATATCAGCGTACTGGTCTTCCGCCTGATTTTGAATGCGGCCGTTTTGTGCTCCGGTATTTGCGAGTGGTTCGTTTGCCGCAGGCGCTCCGTTTTCCGTATAGCCGTGAAGATGGAAATAAAGTGTCGATCCCGTACCGACTGCATAATCAAAAGAAACCTGGATTTTGGTCAGGCTTGTATCCGTTGTGGTTACGGAAATCACCTGCCCAACGGCCCCCTCTGATGGCACCTCGGCAGTCGTGCCCGCATTGGCAAGATTTCCTTCGGACGCAGTCCACAGGGAATTTGTATTTTTCTGCCATCCATACCCAGCATCATTCCGGGAAATTCGTTTGTTATCAGTAATGGTTGATGCGGAAAAATCATCCTCGAAAAGGACAACATCTGCATAGGATACCGCGCTGGCTGTAACGGAAAGTATAAGTGCGATTGGAAGTGTTTTGTTCATTATTAATATTCTTGTTAAGTTGGCTCTGGTCGATCTAAACGCCCTACACTAGTCATTCACTTCCATTTGTCCATCCCGCACATGAAAAATGAAACCTTTCAGCCGCTCGCGTCCTGCACGTTGGACGAAATGAAGCAGGCCGCACATTTGTGCGGCCCACTTCCGGGGGATGAGGAAATCGTTTCTGTAAATTTAAAGGTGTGCTGATTTGGGGGACGAAACTTAAATCCTCAAACCGGCTCGATTTTTCCGTCTGTACTTTTTCTTTTTAAAGTCCGATACCTTTCGCCAGCATAGACTCGGGGTTCGGATCCGCTGTTTTATATTCGGCGGTTAGTACCTCACCTCTTTCTGCTTCCAGCAGGGCTAAGGCGTTTTCGCTATATTTCGGCTCGCTGCTTTTCATTGCAACAACTTCGCCGTTCGAATCGAACACCGCCATGAGCCAGCCTTTGTAGTCTTTTCCGCTGATCTCTCCTTCGCGATTTTCCGATTTGTATGCATCCGTTACAAACTTGAATTCTTTATCGGTATCGGTATAGACAAATGTCGTCGTAACCTTATCCAGTACCACGTTCGGCTCAGCATCGTGCCGGCCCATTATGAAAAGGACCGCTTTTAAAGGCTCTTCATAGACTGCGCTACTCAGTTTCATTACGTTGACCTTCACTACGGTTTTTTCCATGTCGACCTCGATTCGTTTACTACGACCTATTTGAAACAGACTGGAGGTCGAGAGTTCGGTGGTTGCTGAAACGTTTAATTCAAGGGTGGGAGGCTGACTGAGCATGGCGAGGTGGCGGTCCTCTGCGCAAAGTGTGTCGAGCGAGACTTTGATTTTATGTCCGTTCGTGAGCTGAAGCTCCACCTGGTTGTTTAATACCTGTACCAGTTCCGCTTCGATGGTTTTTCCTTTGGCGTCTGTCCAGACGCGAGTTTCCGCGTTTGCAGAAATGCTGAATATGGCAAGGGTCAGTGCCGCGAGGATTGTACCTGTTTGTGTTTTCATTTTTTTCTCCATTTCGCCGTTTCGGCTTTGGTTCTTCCCCTTCGATGCCGCGATAGAAGCAAACCGAACATGAGCGGAACATGAGTGCGAAAAAAATGTCATGATTACGGGAGGATCGAGGAGGAGCATTCGCCTCGATAAAGCTCGGTACGACAGGCAGGTGCTGAAAGGACGGAGCCCGTATGCTTTTCGCAGGACTGGAGGTTTATACCGGGTTTACACGTTTCGCTGTGTGGAACAGCGCAGTGAAAATTAGTCCTTCGGTGTTGCGATTTTCGGAGGAGTGATCTGGATCAGGTAGCGCTTGTTCCAGCATTTTCCGGTTACCCAGAAGGCGTCGCGCCTCGGATCGTATGCAATTCCGTTGAGTACATGGCCGGGATTTCCATCCCTGTGGCGGGCGGCAATACGGGACAGGTCCAGCGAAAAGACAACGCATCCGTTGTCCGGCGAAATGGCCACGATGGCGGGGGTCATGTAAACATTCGCCCAGATCAGGCCCCAGGCATATTCCAATTCGTTCAGGTTTTTTTGCCGGCGCATTCCATTGTAAACAGGAAGCTGTTTCTCCACTTTGAATGTGGAGCTGTTGCGGAAATACAGCACATTGGAACCGTCGCTCTGAATGAAATGCTTACCGTCGTGCGTCAGCCCCCAGCCTTCGGTTTCGAGCACAAAGCGCTGCTGCATGCTGAAGTCTGCGGCGTCCAGTCGATAAGCGAAATTTTCCCGCCAGGTCAGCAGGTAGACCGAGTCGTTTAATTTATGGAGGCCTTCGGCAAAAACAGAAGAGGGCAGGGCCTTGCTTTGCATAAGTTGGCCCGTTGCGGTTTTGTAGCGCACGATTCGGGATTGCCCGTAAAGCCCTGAACTTTCAATCAGCTCATCCTCATCAACCACGAAACCCTGCGTGAAAAGGGTCGGATCATGATCGGCCGTTTCAAGAATTGTATAGGTTGCCTCCGCAGCAAGAACCCGGGCGGCCGGCATTCCGCAGATCAGGAGTACCAACGCAACCGTTTGAAATTTTTTGGAAAACCATTTCTTCATCGCAATCCTGTTCAGTACACACCAACCAAAAGTGCCTGTACGAGCAGAAGGGTTCAAGATGAAACGGAGCTGAGGTGTTTCGAGGCTCTGTGTATATCTACAGCCGCACGAAAAATGCTGCCACTTCGGAAAGTACGATTCCTCCGAAAAGTCATGGAGGTCCACGATCCTCCAATTTGGAAGCAGGCATTCCAGAGGTTGGAAGCTGGAGGGATAGCGTCCTCGCTGTCTGTCCCGTTCATTCGGTGGCCGCCGGGGACGGCAGCCCTCCATGCTGCATTTTTTCTTGCATACATAGACGACCGGTCTAGTATGGGCGGCACATGAAAGAGAAAACGACCAAAGAGCGTATATTGGAGGCGGCGGAGGAACTGATGCTGGAGAAAAGTTTCCATGCGGTCGGTCTGAAGCAACTGCTCGACGCGGTAAAAGTGCCGAAGGGGTCGTTTTATCATTATTTTGAATCCAAGGAGCAGTTTGGTGCGGAACTGCTGCGGCATTATATGGAAGAGGGCAGTGCCTTTAAGCGTTCCCAGCTTTTCTGCCGTGATCTTGAACCGGATCCGCTGAAAAGGCTGTTTGCATATCTCGATGGCAGTGTTGATTTTATTGAGAATAATCCAGGGAAATACCCGTGTTTAGCTGTTAAACTCGCTTCCGAAGTTTCGGACCTGAGCGAAGCCATGCGCAAGGAGTTGGTAGCCGGATTCCGCAACTGGGTTGATATTTACCGAATTGTGCTGGATGAGGCCATTGAAGCCGGTTTCCTGCCGAAGGATTACAACGCTGCATCCGAGGCCGAACTGATTCAGGATCACTGGGCGGGAGCCGCGCAGCGGTCGGTTACGTTCAGAAGTCCGGAACCGGTGCGGCTGACCGTTGAACATATTAAAAGAAGAATCAGCGACAAGGTGATCTAAGTATATTTTTTTGCTTTAAACTAGACGACCGGTCTAATATGTGACGGGTTGTACGGAACCTAACGAAAGGAGAGAAGAATATGAAAAAAATAACAACAGCCGTGGCATTCGCCGCATGCATTGCCGCCAATTTTGCAATGGCCGGCGGGAGAACCCCGAAGCCTGCGGAACATGACCATGCAACTGTTACGGTTATTCAAGCATCGGAAGTGGAGTGGACGCACCTGAACCCCAAGCGCGGCGACCTGGCACCCCAAGCCGGAACGCTGTGGGGCGATCGCAACGGGACAGAACCGACCGGTTTTCTGCTCAAGCCGCCGAGCAATTTTGAATCGCCGCCGCATATTCATAATGTGTCCTATCGTGGTGTTGTGATTCAGGGTGTGATTCATAACGACGATCCCAATGCTGCCGAGATGTGGATGCCGCCGGGTTCGTTCTGGACGCAGCCGAAGGGGGAGGTGCATATCACTGCCGCAGAGGGACAAAGCTCGCTGGCTTACATTGAAATCGAAAAGGGTCCGTATCTGGTACTGCCTGAAGAAGAGCATTTCGACAGCGGCGAGCGACCGGTCAACGTGGATGAATCCAATGTGGTTTGGCTCAATGCATCCGACATGACCTGGGTGAATCAGTCCGACGCACAGGTTGCCTTTCTTTGG
Organism: Pontiellaceae bacterium B12219; assembly: GCA_029432795.1. GTDB lineage: Bacteria > Verrucomicrobiota > Kiritimatiellia > Kiritimatiellales > Pontiellaceae > Pontiella. Next base: position 42,581 of record JARNMJ010000031.1, on the reverse strand, counting down.
CAGGAGGGTGAACTGAACGGAACCTTTATCAAACTGGCCGACGGGTTTGAGGGAAGCATCAAAAGCCCTGGTTCAACGTTTCGCGCCGTACTGGTTAAGGGCGCGGTTGAATACAAAGAAAACGACCTGCTTCCGGGCAGCGGCATCGAAGCGGTTGGACCGGCCGTGCTGGAAATTGAAGCGCAAGAAGAGAGCCTTCTTTATGTCCGGACGGATGGAAAATACGAGATCAACATAACTGAATAACTTCCACACGGCGCGGAGCATCATGCTGTGTAGAACGGTGCTCTGTGCCGTTTAAATCAACTGAGGAAAAATAGAATGAAAGCATATCTGTTAAACAAAGCGGGCGGCGTGGAAAACCTCGTCCTGAGCGAAATCGAAAAGCCGATCCTTAAAGCGGATGAAGTTTTGGTGGAAACCAAAGCCATCAGCATTAATCCGGTGGATGTAAAAGTCAGACCGTATGAAGAAGCCCTCAGCATGATTCTCGGCACGGAGGAACGCCCGGTGATTCTCGGCTGGGATATTTCCGGCATCGTGGCCGAGGTTGGTGCGGACGTTACTGATTTCAACGTCGGCGACAAGGTCTTCGGCATGGTCAACTTTGTGGGGCAGGGTAAAGCCTACGCGGACTATGTGGCTGCTCCGGCCGACCAGCTGGCGGTGATTCCGGAAGGCATCAGTTTTGAAGATGCCGCCGCCACCACGCTGGCTGCGCTGACGGCGCTGCAGGTGCTGACCGGCCGGGTGAAAGCCGGCGACCGCGTGCTGATTCATGCCGGCTCCGGCGGCGTCGGCCACTTTGCAATCCAAATGGCGAAGAGCATGGGTGCAACGGTCGTCACTACATCATCTTCGAAGAACCGGGATTTCTGTCTGGCGCTCGGTGCCGATGAACATATCGACTATCGCGAGCAGAAGTTTGAAGAGGTACTGAGCGATATCGACTTTGTGCTGGATGGCATGGGCGGCGATATTCTTGAAAACTCCATTCAGGTGGTGAAGTCCGGCGGAAAAATTGTATCGCTGCCCACGCATAGCTTTGAAGCTGCGTTGCAGGCCAAGGCCGATGCTGCCGGTGTTGCGCTGGAGTTTGTGATGGTGCAGTCGAGCGGTGGAGATATGAACACGCTGGCGGGGATGCTTAAAGAGGGTACATTGAAACCGCACGTGTCTGTGACCTTTCCGTTTGAAAAGCTGCAGGATGCGCACCTTCAGATTGAATCCGGCCGCACGGTGGGGAAAGCGGTGGTTACGCTGTAGGTTAAATCAATAGGCAGTTTTGGAAACGCTCCGGTGCATTTGTGCCGGGGCGTTTTTTTATTGCGACGCATTGGGTTTAATACCCCGTCTGCTTGCAACGGGGAGTCTCATTCTTCTGTTCGGAAAACCCGCGGCCGCCGGTTTGTCTTCCAGAGGTTGGAAAACCGGGCGTTTTAAAGGGCGCAAACAGAACGCTAACCTTTTCTTAGCGATTCAGCCACAAAGTGCCAACGGCATCCATAAGATCTCCTAATGTTTTCCAAACATCGGAAGGGCCAAATCATCGGCGTTGAAGGGAGCAATTCAATTGGAACGGTTTTTAATTAACGAACCCTTTTCACTTAACGCTTCAATTGGATTGTCGAATACGGAAGGTAAAAAAGAAAAGGCCTCCGGTTCTCCCCTTTAGCACCATTTTATATATCGCGGGCGACCGCTTCAACTGACGGATAAAAACTAAAGGAGAATGTTAAATGAGAAAGCAGTTTATCATTGCAGCAGCATTGATGGGTGCCGGAGTTGCCGCTCAGGCAGCCAATATCGACATCACATCGGACATCACCAATTCGGTGACGTGGACAAAAGACAATGTGTATAACCTGACGAAACAGATTTATGTTCGGTCAGGGGCCACGCTCACGATTAAAGAAGGAACGCTGGTTCAGAGTACGGCGGGAGTGGGCGGATCGCTTGCGGTTTCCCGCGGCGCAAAGATTTATGTTGAAGGAACGCAGGATGAGCCGGTCATTATGACCTCCACCCTTGACGATCTGGTGAACTGGCATGAAGGCTGTAACGAATGGGGCAACCTGACGCTGATGGGACGCGGCCTGATCGGCGCTTCTTCCGATGCGGTTCGTTCGCGTCCGGGCAATACACCGACTCCGACCGGTTTGAACACGGTTCAGATGGAAGGGCTGGTTGATGACGGCGTGAATGATACGTATTACGGCGGTAATGATGATAATGATGACAGCGGCTCGATCAGTTATCTGTCGCTTCGTTACGGCGGTAAAGTTATTGGTTTGGCAAACGAACTGAATGGTTTGTCACTGGGTGCGATCGGTCGCGAGACGGATATTCACCACATTGATATTATGAACAACGTGGATGACGGCATCGAAATCTGGGGCGGCACGGTTAACCTGAAATATCTGAACATCTGGAACATCGGTGATGACAGTCTGGATGTGGATCAGGGATGGCGTGGTAAAGCGCAGTTCGGTCTGATCGTTCAGGGTTATTCCACAGATGCCAGCCAGGGTTCAGGCCTCGGCGACAACTGTATTGAAATCGACGGTGCGGAAGATTCCGATGCACAGCCGGTAACCACCACGAAGATTGCCAACTTCACCGTAATCGGAAATCCGCTTTCCGGTGACGGCGGAACCGCATGGCGCGACAATGCCCGGGTGCAGTATCACAACAGCATCTTCATGGATATCGGCGAAGAAGCGATTCGTTTTGATGGCGATGACGGAGATGGTGCGCAGGGGTATGGGTATAACGGAACTCTGACCTGGGCAGAAACCTGGACTACCGCTTACAGCAACTACTCTGCTGTAAACTGGGTGTCTGATGTGTATGCCAATCAGGCGGATGCGTATCCGGTTCAGACCTCCGGCTATCTTGCTGAAATGACAGGTTGCCTGTTCAACTACTGCAATGAGTCTGATGCGAATGATCAAATCCTTGCCCTCGGCGTTCTGAACGGAACAGCCGGCGCCTGGGCCAGCAATCCGACACTCGATAATGTGGTTACAACAGCGGATCCGATTGTAAGCTTTACCCGTGGCGAAACAGTTACCCGCGGCGGAAAAAGCGTTGCGTTGGTGACGAACATCAACCCGTGCGCTCAGAACGATGCGCTTGCTGTTGCCTCTCCGGAAGTTGCGGATGGATTCTATGTTTCCGCTCCGTATCGCGGAGCATTCTCATCCAGCTATAACTGGCTGGCCGGCTGGACTTCGGTTGATGCCTACGGCATGACGGATACCAGCATGAACTCGGCTTCTCCGGCTGCAACGATCAATCCGGGAGTAGTGGTTTCCTTCCAGTCCGAGTATGGCGTGTCCTACGCAATCGAAGGTTCTGATAACCCGGGTGGTCCCTGGAAGTATGTGGCCACGGTGATGGGGGATGGATCGTATAAAAACTATGGCGACGCAAATCTGCAGGCCGCTGGTTTCTACCGCGTGGTTACCAAATAACCTGATCCGATAGGAACATGAAATATACTGGTGGCAGGGGTTTCCCTGCCACCGCTCTTATATCTCGATTAATGTGTGCAAAAGGTGTGAATTTGATGCGGTTAATTAAAAAAATATTATGGTTAGGTTCGTTTGCTGTGCTGGCGTCTTACGGCATGGAAATGGAAAAAAAGATGGAGCTGGCCGATGCTCCGGCCGCCGGCTTTCAACGCGTGCTGTTGAATCAATCGTTCGAACTGGCAACGGCCATTCCGCTTGCTCCGCATATTAAAGACCGCGCCCGTTTTCAGCAAAAGGCGGTTGAGACGGCGCTGGAACTGGATCAGCCGTCGTTGGCTTTGAAATACGCGGAACAGATTCCAAACTGGCGGCAGGGTGTGGCGCTCGCTGACTACGCCAATTACAGCATTGCCCACGGGGTGACGAACCAATTGGAAACGCTGTTGAATCAGGCCCGGTTTTCGGCGGATACGGCCGAGCAGGAATGGCGGCGCGATACGGTGCTGCTGAAACTTTCCAAGGCCTGGAAGGCGTTAGGAAACACCAATAAGCTGCAGCAGGTCAACCGGGTGCTGAATGCATCGGAACAGGGTTCTGCTGAACTGAATAATGCGCAGGTTTGTGCGCCGGATGAATTTGATGACTATGCCGCAAAGCTGAATGCCCAGCTTGCCGTGGGCGGTCTGGAACTGCAGCAGACGGCCCTCGCATCCTATACCACTCTTTATAAACAGTTTTATGCCGATACCGCCCGCCGTGAATGGATTGAACAGGCGATTCTGGGCGGCTGGAATAAACTGCCGTATTTAAGCCGAATTGATCTGCTGACCACGATGACGGAAACCGCGCAGCAGGCCGGGGATCTGGAAACCGCGCAGCACCTTACCGATGAGGCGCAGGCGATTGTGGACGGTTCAGTCTGGCCGGCGGAATATCATGTGCAGGTGCTGGCCAAAATGGCCGACCTCCGTTGCCTTTGTGCACAACCGGAGCTTGCTGCCGAAGCGCTGCAGCAAGCCGTTGAAGTTTTCTCCGAGCAGAAGGGCGAGATCATTGATGTCTTTCGCACGGAATCGTTGCTGTCGGTTGCCGAGGCGTATGCCCGGATGGGCGATTTTTCCAAGGCCCGGAACATCTATGCGCTGGCCGTGGAGGAAGCGGTGGTGAACAGCAACTCCCGTCCCCGTGCGGAAGATCTGTGTCTGATCGGCCTTTCGATGGCCCGCCTTGACGTTGAACCCGATGCTGCGCTTCGGGACCGGATGGCTGAAATTAAAGCAGGATTGGGCAACCCATGGTAAGCCGGACAATTTTCAGAACGTTGGGGATGGGATTCATACTTTCCGCCACGGCGGTATTCGCTCAGGTGGGCGGTATTCGCGGGGTGGTGATGGATTCGGATTTCGAGGTTCCGCTTCCCGGCGTGAAAGTGGTGGTGTCTGAAACCGGTCAGGAAACTGTGACGGGTGATACGGGCAGTTATAACCTTCAGAATATTGAACCGGGTGCATATACCCTGATGTTCAGTAAAGGAGGCTATACCCGTTTTACGCAATCCGAAGTGGTGGTGGTTCCGGGGAAACTGAAAGATGTTGAAGCCAGAATGGCCGGCGAATACGAAGAGATGGATGAGCTGGTGGTGCGCGATATTCAGCTCGGCGGGGCCTCGGAGATCGGCCTGCTGAACCTGCGCATGGACAGTGTGGCCATGATGGATTCCGTGGGCTCGGATATGATGGGGCAGGCGGGGGCTTCGGATGCGGCGCAGGCGTTGAGTCTGGTGCCGGGAACCACGGTGCAGGATGGAAAGTATGCGGTGGTACGCGGTCTGCCGGATCGCTATGTCAGCTCGCAGATGAACGGGGTGCGCCTCCCTTCCGCCGATCCGGATAAACGCGCCGTGCAGCTGGATCAGTTTCCCAGCGACTTGATTGAAAGCATGCAGGTGACCAAAACATTCACCCCGAATCAGCAGGGCGATGCGTCCGGCGGTGCGGTGAATATTGTGCTGAAAAGCATGCCGACGGAACCGGTGCTTAAATTCAAGGTGGGAACGAAATATAAAACCGCCGTTCCGGGCGCTGGAGATTTCCTGACCTATGACGGGGCAGACATGAATTACTGGGGGCAGCTCGAAGCGTCGGATGATCCGCAAACGCCCGGCACCACCTGGAGCGGCGCGGTGGGCACAGGTAAAGGCGATGCGCTGCCGATGTATAACTGGTCGCTTACGGCCGGCGATTCGTTCAACGTTTCCGATCATGTGCGGATTTCTGCCCTGGGGAATTTCTATTATAAATCGGAGGCGTCTTATGTGGATAATGCCACCGATGATCAATGGTGGTATCGGGACGGAGCCTATGTTCCGATTCATTCTGAAGAGGACCCCCTGTATTCGACGGCCGGGAAACAGTTTAAAACCAGTCTGTTTAATGTGGATCAGGGCACCGAAGAAATCCAGTGGGGAGGCCTTGGTTCCGTTGGTGCGGAGATCGGGCAGCAGAAGGTTTCACTGTTATATATGGAAACGCATGTGGCCGAAACCAAAGCTACGCTTGCAGAGGATACTCGCGGCAAAGAATTTTATGTGACCTCACAGGTTCCGGGTTACGATCCGATGGCTCCGGCGGACAGCGCGGAATATGTGGATGCGGCACCGTATCGCCGGAATCAGACACTGCAGTATATTGAACGCGACACCTCTACGCTGCAGTTGCACGGGGAGCACGTGCTGCCGTTTCCGGAGTTTGGAAAAAAAGATGTTCTGTGGTTCCTGGAACCGGAACTGGACTGGACCATTGCCGGCAGCGACTCGTATCTGAACAGTCCGGATAAACGGTTGTTCGGCTCTATTTGGAATCCGGGATATACGGAGATCATTCCCGGCCGACGGGGAAATCCCGCCACAACCAATGCGGTTGCGCAGAGCTATTATCAGGATAAACCGCCCGTGGAATCGTTGGGGAATGTCCAGCGAATCTGGGAAACCATTGATGAAACCAGTGAGCAGTATTTCCTGAATGGAAGCCTGCCGTTTGAGCAGTGGAGCGGCGATAAGGGCGCGTTGAAACTGGGCTTGTTTAATGATAAAGTACGGCGGACCTATACAAAGGAATCATTCAGTAATACCAAGAAAATTGGGGATTCGAATATCAACCCGAATAAAGGACCGTCCCTGCCATGGAGTGAATTCTGGACAGACGACTATCCAACCGCGAATGATGTCATGTTTGCTTCGGATATTGATGCGGGGTATGACGGGGCTCAGGATATTTCCGCCTGGTACTATATGCTGGAACTTCCGGTTTCCTCCCATTTGACCTTCATTGGCGGCGCACGCTATGAGAGTACGGATATTTCGACCACGATTGTTGATCCTGAGGACGATGTTTATTGGGTGAAGCCGGGGGAGTCCGGGGTGTCCAAACTTTTGCCCAGCGAGGCCGATGTGGATTATCAGCAGAACGATGTGCTGCCGTCGCTCGGGCTGGAAGTTAAGCCGATTGATTCGGTCATCATCCGCCTCTCTTATGCGGAGACGGTGGCCCGCCAGACCTTCAAGGAACTCACCCCGCTTCAACAGCAGGAATATCTGGGGGCGGAGGTCTTCATCGGTAATCCGAATTTAATCATGAGCAATCTGAAAAACTACGATGTGCGTGTGGATTATTCGCCCTATCCCGGCGGACTGATTTCGGGATCCTGGTTTTATAAAACCATTGAAGACCCGATTGAATATACCCAGGGGTATGCCGCCAACGTCGGCAGCTATATTACGCCGGTTAATTATCCGGAAGGGAAGCTGACCGGAATCGAACTGGAGTTTCGGCAGCAGCTGGGACAGTTCTGGGATCCGCTTGAAGGCCTGACGTTCGGTGCAAATGCCACCTTCATAGAATCGGAAGTCACGCTGGATGAAACCGATGCCGCCCGGCTGGAGACCGCCGGTTATCCCGGAGCAACGCGGGATATGCTCAATACGCCGGATCGCCTGTTCAATGTAAACCTGACCTATGATCTTGCAAAATTCGGCACACAGTTCGGGCTCTTTTATTTCGTGAAAGGAGATACGCTGGTCGCCGGAGCGGCCACTGATATCGGATACATTCCGGATGTCTATGCCAAAGAGTTCGGGGTGCTCAATTTTTCGGTTTCACAGAATCTGGGCAACCACTTGCGATTGACCTTTAAGGCCAAGAACCTGACGGACCCGGTTATTCAGGAAGTCTATCGCTCGCCCTATACGGGAGCAGATCAGGTGAAGACCTCCTATCAGCGCGGGCTGGAGTATTCCCTGGATCTAACCGCCTTCTGGTAACACTTCCCTAATGAACTGCTCATTCTGAAATAACATTCTGACAATAGAAATCTAGTCCGAGGTAAATATGAAAAAACAACTGTTGATAATTTTAGCAATTTCCAGTGCCGCTTTCGGCGTGCATGCCGATGAGCTGGACATGACCCGTGAAACCCTTTCGAAATGGGTGGAAACCCGTAAGCTGATCTCGGAGGAAAAGCAGGGGTGGGAGCTGGAACGGGAAATCCTGGGCGACCGGATTGACCTGGTTCGCAATGAGCGCGATACGCTCAGTAAAAAAATACACGAAACCCAATCGTTGATCACCGATGCCGATAAAAAGCGTGAGGATCTGGTTAAGGAAAAGGACGAACTTAAAAATGCGTCTGCCACATTGGTTAACCGAATCTTTACCTTGGAGCGCGAAGTTCTGGATCTTTTAACAATGCTGCCGGAACCGGTGCAGGATCGCATTAAACCGCTGAGCCAGCGCATTCCGAAAACGCAGGAAACCGATCTTTCGCTGTCGGAGCGTTATCAGAACGTGATCGGAATTATTAACGACCTTAATAAAGGGGCCGGTGAAATTACGGTGCTGAGCGAAGTGAAAACGCTGGCCGACGGCACGACCGCTGAAGTGCAGACCTTATACATCGGCTATTCCGCCGCCTACTCCTGCAACAACAACGGCGACGTGGCTTTTGTCGGATCGCCGACGTCCAAGGGTTGGAAGTGGGAGCAGAAAAATGAAATGGCGCAGACCGTGGCCGATTCCATTTCCATTTTGAAAAATGAAAAAGTGGCGGCCTTTCTTCCGCTGCCTGTCCGCATTGACTAACCCATTTTTAATTCACGTTTGAACACATAGGACATCAGATGAACGATATTGGATTTTATTTCACCCAACGCCGTAACCGAATTGAACGGATACTTATTTTCACGGTTTGTGTGCTCGGCCTGTTTGCCATGTACACGTTTGCCGATTCACAAACCGAAATGCAGCAGAAGCTCGAAGCCAGCCTGCAGGAACTTTCCAATGTTCGGAAAACCATCGCCAAAGAAAAACTGCCGATGGTCAAGGGGCTGAATGCCCTGGAAGACGAAGTGCTGGATGTGCGGCTTGAAAACCAGAAGATTACACGCCAGCTCGACAGTCGAAATCTGGATCTCAATAATCTGCGTGCAGACATTAAAGCACGCAAAGGAGAGATCAGTTATATTTCCAGCCTGCTCGGCGAATATACCCGCAACTTTGAAACGCGTTTACATATTGCTGAACTGGATCAATACGAAGACGTTGTTCAGTCCGCGATTCTTGCGCCGGATAACAGCAACCTTTCCGATGAGGAGATTTTTGTTGAGCAGACCGCGTTGGTGGAAGCGTCGATTGCCCGGTTGCAATCGGTTGTCGGCGGCGATGCCTTTTCGGGTACCGCAGCCGGGGAAGACGGTCTGGTTAAGCAGGGCGAATTTCTGCTGATCGGTCCCATTGCTTTGTTTGCCGCGAACGACGGTTCGCTTTCCGGGATTGCGGAACAACGCCTCGGCTCGCTGGAACCCACCGTTCTGCCTTTTGCTGATCTCGCAAATGCGGAAATGACGGCCTCCGCCGTGGCCGCAAAGGGCGGCCTCTTTCCGTTTGATCCAAGCCTTGGAAACGCCCGCAAAATTGAAGAGACCCAGGAGTCGTTTAAGGAGCATATTCAAAAAGGCGGCATGGTGGCGTATGTCATTCTCGGCATGTTCGGGCTCAGTGTCGTGATTGCACTCATCAAATGGATTCAGCTTTCCGCCATTCCGAAGACCTCGGAAAAGGCTGTTCAGCCGGTGCTGCGGGCCATGCTCGAGAACGACCATGCAACAGCCGCTGCCGAAATCAAAAAACTGAAAGGCCCGACCGCCGCGATGCTCACCGTCGGCATTGAACACATCAATGAGCCGAAAGATCTGGTGGAAGAAGTCATGTATGAAGAAATGCTGACGACCCGCATGAAGGTTACCAAGCTCACGCCGGTGCTGGCAATCTGTGCTTCCACCGCTCCGCTGATGGGGCTGCTCGGCACGGTGACCGGGATTATCAACACCTTTAAGCTGATTACCGTGTTTGGTTCGGGCGATGTGAAAACACTGTCGGGCGGAATTTCCGAGGCGCTCATCACAACCGAACTGGGGCTGGTGGTGGCCATCTCCGCATTGGTGCTCAGTGCCTTCCTCACCCGCAAGGCCAAACGCATTACCGACACGATGGAACAGATTGCGATTCTCTTCATGAACCGCGCCACGCGTTCTGTTGAAGAACCGCCGGAAGCGGAAGCCGCCGTTGCTGAACTCGAACCCGTTCCTGCGTAATTAATCGCGCCTCACGTTTCACGGATTACGCACTATGGAAGAGACAAAAACAATTTGGGAACAGGCCCTTGCCATCTGGGCTTCCGGCGGATGGGCGATGATCGCGCTGGCCGTGGATGCCCTGATCATTTTCTATATGGGGTCCAGTATCTTTTTCCGCATTCGGGAAAAGGGCTACCTCTACGTTACCGAAAAGAAAATGAAGCGCTGGGTCAAAGAGCCGGAAAAAGGCCGCGGTCCCGTCGGGCGGATGATCCGGTTTGTGATGAGCGCCAATACGCTCAAAGAGATCAATATTTTCTTTGATGAGCTGAACCAAACTGAAATTGCTCCGATTAACCGCGACCTGAAAGTGATGCAGACCTGTGTGAGCATTGCGCCGCTGCTCGGGCTGCTCGGCACCGTGACCGGTATGCTCGCCACCTTTGCCGCTCTGGCCACCGGAGCGGGCGGCGACAAAACCATGGGCATGGTGGCCTCCGGGATTTCGGAAGCCTTGATCACCACCGAAACCGGATTGCTCATCGCGCTTCCAGGCCTGATTTTTCAGTACAAACTCGGACGGGAACACCAGCAGTATAAGGCCTTCCTAGCACACCTGAACACGGTGTGTTCTCAACGGATTTTTAAAGAAAGCCAACACGCGGCCAAAGCCGCTTAGGCAAAGAAAAAAGAGGAATGATGAAAGAAGAAAACGGAACTCATTCGGCGTTTGCCTCAATAGATGCCACAGCGCCGTCGGGTCGAGTTTCATTGTTCTGATTTCAACCTTCATCTTTCAATTTACGGAGTATAAACAATGGCTCGTTTTAAAAGCAGTTCGGACGACGATACCGAAGCAGTGGTGGATATTTCCCCGCTGATTGACTGTGTTTTCATTCTTCTCATTTTCTTCATCGTGACCACCACCTTTGTGGAGGAAACCGGCGTGGAGGTGGATAAACCTCAGGCGGCTTCATCGGTCCAGTTGGAGAAAACCAGCATCATGATTGCGATCACCGGAAACGGAGAAATTGTGTATGGCGGAAATGAAATCGGAATCAGTGGAATTCGCCCGCTGGTGAAACGGATGATGCAGAAGGAAGAAGTGCCGGTCATCATTCAGGCCGATCAGAATGTGATGTCGGGCCTGATGGTCCGCGTGATCGACGAAGCCAAGCTGGCCGGTGCCGTGAAGGTGAGCATCGCCACCCTCAAAAATCAGGGGTAGATTGTGTTGGAAACGCTCGCCAGATTTTTTCGTTCGGTTCTTCGCCAGTCCGCCAGTCTTGGACTGGGGCTGGGACTGACGTTCTGTTTTTTCATGCTGCTGCCCATTCTGCAGGTAATCACCAAACCGCCTGGCAAGGATCTGACGATTCGTTCGGTGGAGGTGGCCAATGTGCCGCCCCCGCCTCCGCCTCCGATGGAGGAAGAGGAAGAGCCGGAGCCGGAAGAACAGCCGCCTCCGCCCCCGGCGGTGGATGCCGCACCGTTGGATCTTTCCCAGCTTGAGCTGGCTTTGAATCCGGGCGACGGCGGGTTCGGCGGCGGCGATTTTTCCATCAACCTCGATGGCGTAGCCGGAAAAGGGAACGATGTGGATGCCATCTTTTCGCTGTCGGATCTCGACCAGAAACCGCGCGTGGTGTATCAGCCCGCGCCGATCTATCCGCCCGAGCTGGCCCGTAAAGGAATGCAGGGAACTGTCTATATTTTATTCGTGGTCGACCAGTCCGGCCGGCCGCGCGATTTAAAGGTGCAGAAATCTACGCATCCTTCCTTTAACAATCCCGCATTGAAGGCGGTTAAGCAGTGGAAATTTGAACCGGGTAAACGTAAAGGCAAAGCCGTCCAGTTCCGGATGCGCGTGCCGATCACTTTCCAAAAGTAGGAACGAACTATGAAAATGAAACAACTGAATATATTAACCGCGAAAGAGCGCAAAGATCACAGGGAAACCTCAGCTTTCGCGTTCTCTGCGCTCTTTAGCGGTTCAAAAAAAATGTACTTCTTAAGTGTCCTGTTGATGGCCGGAGTGGCCGGTGCCAATGAAATGCAGGATTTCATCAATGCGCTGCCGGACATGGGAACCATTCGTAATCCGCCGGAATCGATGGTGAACACGAAGCCGAAAAAGATTGAAGATCTTTCCATCTGGGACGAAGACGCTTTTCAGAAACAGTTCATGGCCAGCTATGGGGTGAATACCGATATTGAACCGAAACTGACGGCGGTTGAATACGAACAGATGCAGAAAATTCTCGATGCCATGTCGGAAGATGACGATACGGAAAAAGCGGAAAAGCTGTTGCTGAAAAACTGCAAGGAATCGTCGTCTGCCACGTTTGAATTCACGCTGGCGAATATCTATTTCCAGCAGGATAAACTCAATGATGCGCTTTATTGGTACGACGAAGCGATTAAGCAGTTTCCGAACTTTCGCCGCGCCTATAAAAATGCCGGATTGATTCATGTGCGCAACGGGGACTTCAAGAAGGCCATTCCATACCTCACCAAAACCATTGATCTGGGGGGGCATTCCGGGATTGCCTACGGGCTGCTCGGGTTTGCCTACGGGTCAACCGAAAATCAGCTTTGTGCCGAGTCGGCTTACCGCCAGGCGATTCTGCTCGATCCGGAAACCATCGATTGGCAGCTGGGGCTGGCGCGCAGCTTTTTCAAGCAGCAGAAATTCGGCGATGCCGTCAGCCTTTGCAATATTCTGCTGGAAAAGAAACCGGACAACGGCGATTTCTGGCTGCTGCAGGCCAACGCCTATCTGGGCCTTAAACAGCCGATGCGCGCGGCTGAAAATTATGAATATGTCAATGCCATGGGCCAGGCAACCGCGGAAAGCATGACCATGCTGGGCGATATCTATGTGAACGAAGAGCATTGGGATATGGCGGCCGATGCCTACCTGCGTTCTTTTGAACTGGATAATGGAAACAATCCGGCCAAGCCGTTGCGTGCGGCCAAAATTCTGGCTTCCCGCGGATCGCTGGAACAATCGAAGCGCCTCCTCAACCGTGTGGCCGAACGGAAAAGTGCGCTGGATCAGACCGATCTGAAAGAGCTGTTGAAACTGCAGGCCCGTGTGGCCGTTGCTGAAGGGGGCAGCGAAGAGGTGGTGGCGATTCTGGAGGAAGCCGTTGAGGTGGATCCGCTGGATGGTGAAGCGTTGATTCTGCTGGCCCAGCACTACGGACGGAATACGCCGGAAAAAGCAATTTTCTATTATGAACGCGCCGCCGGAATTGAAAAGTTTGAAGCGGAAGCCAAGTTGTATCATGGGCAGCTGCTGGTCGGTCAGGCGAAATATGTAGACGCGCTTCCGCTGCTGCGCCGCGCCTACGAACTCAAGCCCCGTTCCGATATTCAGGATTACGTGAAACAAGTTGAACGCATTGCCAAAACGCGCGGGTAGTCCATTCAGGTGCCCATGGAACTGTTTTTAATTGATGGCATTGCGCCGTTTTTCAGGGAGTATGACCGGGACGTTATCAACTGGTCCAAAGTCCCTTTTTCGCATTTGGAAGAGGGCAACGGTCTGAATGTCCGACGGGTCCAACAGATCCGGCGCGATTTTAAAATCTTCTGTGAAAAAGCGGCGGCGGCCGGCTACAACGCCATCACGCTTGATGATCTGGCGCATTGCTGCATCTTCGATTTTTATGATGCGGATTTGGCGCATAAAATTTTTGAATACCGCCTGCTGTTCAGCGAACTTTTTGAAATTGCCGATGGGTTCGGCTTGCGCCCTTACATCACGACTGATCTGCTTTTTTTCAATGATGCCATTGAGCGGCATATTGGAACCTCCGCCGACGAGCTGCGAAAATTTGCTGCCGCCGCCTGCCGACAGCTCTTTACCGATTTTCCAAACGTTGGAGGAATCATCATCCGGATTGGAGAATCGGACGGGCTGGATGTGATTGGAGATTTTCAGAGCCGCATGGTGATTAAACGCCCGGCTCAGGCGCGCAAAATGATTGAGGCGCTGATTCCGGTATTCGAGGAGTTCGGCTGCAATCTGATTTTCAGAACGTGGAGCGTCGGCGTCGGCCGGGTGGGCGACATTATCTGGAATCCGGAAACTTTTGATTCGGTTTTCCAGGGATTGGAAAACGACCATTTTATCATTTCCATGAAATACGGGGCCTCCGATTTCTTCCGCTACCTTCCGCTGAGCCGGCTGTTTTTTCGCGGCGGGCATCGGAAACTGGTGGAATTTCAGGCGCGCCGGGAATACGAGGGGTTCGGGGAATATCCCTCCTTCGTCGGCTGGGATTATGAAAAAATCCGCAATCAACTGGTGGGGCAGAATATTGCCGGCATCTCCGTCTGGAGTCAGACCGGTGGGTGGAGTGGGTTCCGACGTCTGACATTTCTGGACAACAATGCGGTCTGGAATGAAATCAACACGCTGGTCACGGTACGCCTGTTTCGCGATGGCATCTCGGCCGATCAGGCCATTCAGGACTATTACCGCGACCGCTATTCCGATCCGCATTGGCGGGCCCTGCAGGAACTGCTGAAACTTTCCGATGAGGTGATTAAAGAGCTGTTGTATATCGAGGATTTTGCCTCGCGTATGATTTATTTCCGTCGCCTGCGGGTGCCGCCGCTGGTCTCGGTGTATTGGCGGCATATCGTGGCGAACCACTTTATGCGCAAATTTATGCGCTGCTATGTTTCCGATGGGCAGAAGGTGGTGGAGCAGGGCTTCCAGGCATTGGGAAAAATCAAGCGGATGCAGGAACTCGCCGCCAGGCTGGGATTGCCGGTGGAAGATCTTAAATTTCAATATGACACGTTTGAAATTATTGCCACCGTGCGTGAATACTATTTCCTCGATTTCACCCCGGAACTGGAAAAACGCCTGATTCAGCTGAAAGTCGACTATGAAGCCAATTATGCGGAACCGCGCTATACGCTGATGCTTGATTTTTCTGCGTTTAAACTGCGGCGGTCGCATTTGAATCTGATGCTCAGAATGTTCTTTCGCGGGGAGCATGGGTATCGCCTGTTCGATCGGATCGTAACGCTGAATATTCTGTCTTTCTGCTACCCGCTTTTTAAACGTTTCGGCAAAAAAGCCATTCCCGAATTTGCCTCTGAATCCGCCATGGGCTTCGATTCAATTTTTAAGTGATTCTGTTTTCAATGCCAATTTCGTGGAGTCGTTCGGGGGATCGTGCTACATACGCGGCATGAAATTACAACAGAACCAACTTTATAAAAAGGGCGACGAGTATATCCGCGTCTGTGAACTCGCGCGTTTAGCCGTCAGTTACAAAATCATGACGGATCCGGTTACGGGCGAGGGCACCACGCACCTCGTCACCAAAAAAGAATTCTGCCGCCTGATCAAAGGCGCCGAACTGCTCGATTACGAACCGTGAAACAAACCATTTTAAATGCGGTGATCCAGACCTTGGAAAATTCGATGGTTTGACAGGAGATAGGCTATGGCACTTGAGTTAATCAGTCTTGAAAAGGCAATTGCGGCACTGGAACGGTCTTTGCGCGTTGCAAAGGAGCAGGCGGGCGGCGATGAAGATCTGATGGCAACCTTGCGTGCCGGTGTTGTGCAGAATTTTGAAGTGGCTTATGAACAATGCTGGAAAATGATGAAACGTTGGCTGGAGGCCAATGTGAGCGCTGAGGAAGTTGATGGTGTATCGCGTCGCCAGCTTTTCCGTCTGTGCCATGAAAACCGGTTGATTGATGATGTGGAGGGCTGGATGGTATTTCATAAATCCAGAAACGAAACCTCACATACCTATAATGTTGAAACGGTAAATGATGTATTCAGTGTGGCACAGGCCTTTCTGCCGGCTTCAATGGATGTGCTTTCCAGGATAACGGCCCGCAATGATTAACCTGGCAGAGAATCATCTGAATACCGTCCGGCGGATTCTGGCGGACTATGTTCCGTCCTGTGAAATTCGGGCTTTCGGTTCCAGAGTTCGGGGAACGGAAAAGTCCTGGTCGGATCTGGATCTTGCGATTGTCGGACCTGACAAACTGAATTTTTTAACCCTTGCAGACATTCGGGAAGCATTTGAAGAATCTGATTTGCCCATTCAGATTGATGTGCTCGATTGGCATGCGATTACCCCGGAATTTCGAGCCGTCATTGAGGCAAACTACGAAATCCTTTCTTTAAACTAAAGCAGGCTGGTTCAGCGTTAAGACAGTTAAGAATAAAGATCTATCTGTATGAAACAAACCATTTTAAATGCGGTGATCCAGACCTTGGAAAACGAGCTTGTGCGGCAGGCGCGGGCGAATGTGCAGTCGAATGCCGGAGCGGCATTCAGTGCGGTGGGCGCGGAGAAACAGCGCGATACGACCGGGTTCGAAGCGGCTTTTCTGGCGAAAGGCTATGCGAACCACGTGCAGCAGCTTCAGCGTCAGCTCGATGAATTGAAGGCGATGCCGATTGAAGATTTCTCGGGTCAGGAAATCGACATCGGCGCGATTGCTGAAGTGGATCTGGATGGAGAGACCGATCTGTATATGCTGCTCAACTGCGGCGGCGGAACGGAGGTGACGGTGGAGGGGCGGACCGTTACCGTTATCACACCCGAATCGCCGCTCGGCTCAAAACTGATGGGTAATATTGAAGCGGGCTTTGTTGAGCTGCCCTCCGGCCTCGAAGGCATTATTCTTCAGGTATTTTAATGGCCACGAAGAGGCTCAAGAAACACGAAACTTCCGAGGAATGGTCTTTGTGATTTTTGTGCCTCTTTGTGGCTAAATTTTACTTTTCTACAAGGTCGTTGATGATGCGGGCGGCCATGGCGAAGCCGAAGCTACCGGTTAAGAAAGTGGCGGAACCGAATCCAAACTGACAGTCGAGCTGTTTGGGGCCATCACCTGCTGCGGGTTTTTCAAAACAGATTCCGCCGTCGGGGTGCGGATAGCGAATGGTTTCGGATGAAAAGGCGCAGGCGATTCCGAACTTTTTTTTATGCTGCAGATGCATGCCGGGAATGTTTTTCCGCAGTTGCTTGCGGCAGGCGGCGAGCAGGGGATCGTTGAAGGAATCGCGCAGATCGGTGACCTCGATTTTTGACGGGTCCACCCGGCCGCCGGCACCGCCGCTGACGATTACGGGAATCCCCATAAGTTTGCATTGTGTGATCAGGTGAATCTTGGCGTTCTTTTTATCAATGGCATCGACGACGTACGACAGGCCGGGGGTGATGAGTTCGTCGGCATTTTTATCGGAATAGAATTCGCGGATCGGGGTGACATTGCATTCCGGATTAATCAGGTGAATGCGTTCGGAAAGAATATCCACTTTGGCGCGGCCGGCAGTGCCGGTCATGGCGTGAATCTGCCGGTTGGTATTGGAAAAACAGATGTCGTCCCAGTCGACCAGCGTGAGGTTTCCAACGCCTGAACGGGCCAATGCTTCGGCCACCCAGGAACCGACGCCCCCGACGCCGACAATCAGCACGTGCGCCGATTGCAGCGTTTTCATCGCCGTTTTTCCGTAGAGTCGGAAAAGCCCGCCGAAGCGGTGTTCATATCCACCTGTTTCAATTTCACTCATAGATTAAAATCAGTAACCACGGAAGGTACAGAATACACAGAAAACAGGACTTCCGTGTATTCCGTGTTTTCTGTGGTTAAACTCGATTGAACGTGCGGGACTATAGTTCCGGGGATTGTAAAATCAAG
The DNA here is from genome assembly GCA_029432795.1 of Pontiellaceae bacterium B12219. Lineage (GTDB taxonomy): Bacteria > Verrucomicrobiota > Kiritimatiellia > Kiritimatiellales > Pontiellaceae > Pontiella. The sequence goes on along the minus strand of JARNMJ010000031.1, from coordinate 24,782 downwards.
CGGGGAGTGCAGACCACAAATTATGGGGTGGCGTTTTGAATTGGGGCACAACGATCTCACCGAATCCTAATCAATGTCACATTCAGCAATAACGGGTTCGGGCGAAGTTGCGCGCATGAAAACAATCACTGCTGTATCCAAAGCCGATCTTCATGTTCACAGTAAATATTCCAACCGCCCGTCCGAATGGTTCTTGCGTCGAATCGGGGCGCCGGAAAGTTTTATGGAACCGCTGGATATCTATAACGCCTGTAAAGTTGCGGGTATGGATTATGTCACCATTTCGGATCATAACAGCATCGGAGGAGCCTGTGAAATTGCGCATTTGCCGGGAACCTTTATCTCATCTGAACTGACGACCTATTTTCCGGAAAACGGTTGCAAGATTCATTGTCTGGTTTCCGGGATTACGGAAAAGCAGTTTCATGAAATGCAGTCACTGCGCGAAAATATTTATGACCTTCAGCAATACATGAATCAGAACCGCGTCATCCATACGATTGCGCATCCGCTGTTTCGTGTGAATGAAAAACTGACGGTTGAGCAGTTTGAAAAACTACTGGTTTTATTTAACCGTTTTGAAGGCATCAACGGCTCCCGTGTTCCGCGGGCCTGTGATATTGGCAATGCCGTTTTTGACCATCTGACGCCGGAAATAATTTCTGAAATGGCGAACCGGCACGGTCTGACTCCGGTGGGGCTGGAGCCGTGGAATAAAACCCTGACGGGCGGGTCGGACGATCACGGAGGACTGTATATTGCCAGTGCCTACACGGTGACACCTTTTGCGCCGACGGTGATTGATTATTTGGAATTTATTCGCGAAGGCCAGCACGAGCCGGGCGGGTGCAGCGGCACCAGTGTGCGGTTGGCGAACAGTCTGTATCGCATTGCCTACAGTTTTTATAAAGACCGCTTTTTGGCGCCCGGCACGAGCGACCGTTCTGTGATGGGCGCGGTGCTGAAAACACTGGCGGAAACACCGGATGAAAAAGAGCCGGAACCCACGGGGTTTCGTGCCAACGTGAAGGCCGCATTTCAGCGGCGGATCACCAAGGCCTACGTGAAAACGCAGATGAATGAAATTGAGCAGATGATTGTGGAAGAATTTTCCCGTGTGCTTGAAGACACGCAGCACGATTTGAGCACGGCGGAAGAAGATACGGTTAATTTTAAATCGGCCTGTCGGTTGAGTCAGGAATTGAGTTTTGCCTTTATGCAAAAAGCGATTCAGAAGATTCGGAAGGGGGAGCTGATCGGCTCGCTCCAGGCTGTTTCATCGCTCGGTCCGGTGGCTTTAGGGATTGCTCCGTATCTGACGGCTTTTTCCACGCAGCATAAAGATGAAGATTTCCTGCGATCGATTGCCGAACATTTTCCAGGCATTGGAAACCTTAAAAATAAAACGGGTAAAAAGGCGTGGGTAACGGACACGTTCACCGATGTGAATGGCGTCACCAAAACCATACGAACATTGGCGGGTATGGCAAAAGGGGCCGAAAAAAACATTACGGTCATCACGAGTCTGGATGATGAGCCGCAGGCCGATTTTCCGCTGAAAAATTTTAAGCCCGTCGGCTCGTTCCGCATGCCGGAATATGAATCGCTGCTCATCAGTTATCCGCCTTTTATGGAACTGCTGGCTTATTTTGAAGCCGAGGAATTTGACGAAATCATTATCTCCACGCCCGGCACACTGGGCCTTTGTGCGCTGGGGGCGGCCACAATGTTGGGGTTGAAAACGAAGGGGATTTATCACACCGATTTCCCGCGGTTTTTTGCGGACATCACGGAAGATGAAAATATCGGCGAGGGGGTCTGGCGGTATATGCGCTGGTTCTTCGGAAAGATGGATCAGATTTTGGTGCCGACAAAACGGTATAAAATGTTGCTGATGGATGGCGGGTTTGATGGCGACAACATCGATGTGATGCCGCGCGGAATTAACCGTGAAAAATTTAATCCATCGTTCCGCAACCGCAGCATGTGGGCGGACTACAATCGGAACGGCAGTTTTAAGTTTATTTATGCCGGCCGGATTTCGAAGGAAAAAAATATTGAGGTCATGCTGAAAGCTTTCATGAAATTAGTTGAAGCCGGATGCGATGCCGATCTGATTGTGGTCGGCGATGGGCCGCAACGCGACGAACTCCAGTTGAAATATAACGATCCGCAGATTGTTTTCACCGGCTATTTGTATGGAGAGGAATTGGCGAAGGCGTATGCCAGCGCGGATCTGTTTGTGTTCCCGAGTTTAACCGACACCTTTGGCAATGTGGTGCTCGAAGCCCATGCTTCAGGCTTGCCGGCCATTGTTTCGAACGAAGGCGGTCCGCAGGAAATTGTGGAATCGCACGGTTCCGGAATGGTGGTGAATGCCCGGACGCCCCACGAATTATTTGAAGCCATGAAACGGGTCACCACCGATGTTGAACTCTATGAAGAATTGAAAGCGAATGCAGAACGAAAAGCGTGCGATAGCCGCTGGGAGTATGCTCTTGAAAAACTATAGGCGTAACGCGTATTTCACAATTTGTAATCTGGTTCTCGTTGCCTCGCTTGCGGGAACACTCTCGGTCCAGGCATTGGAAACGAAGGCGTTGTTGCCCGACGGGCCGTCGAAGGCATTGCTCGAAAACAAAAAACCAATCTATTCCGAAACGAGCGGTTCGGTGCCGGTGGACTTCAGCCAGGCTCTGACGGTTTTCTCGCAACCGAATTTTTTATCCAATGTGCAGACCGCCTACAATGAACTGATCACCGATGACGGCACTCCCGAGTTTAATATCCGGCAAACGGCTGAGAATACTTATTTTTATGTAAACCGACACGGGGAACGCACCGATATTTCAGAAGTGATGCGCGGGGCATCGTCGGATAAAACATTCGCGATTATCTTCTATTCCTCCGGCAGACGTTCCTTTGGGAAATTTCAAGCACTCATCCATGTTCAGATCACCGATTGCGGTGATCTGGGGGTGCACTATACCGCGGCGGTTTATGCCTATCCGGAAAATGCATTCAGCCGCTTTTTCGCCCGTCACCTCGGATTGGTCGACCGATATTTCAAAAAGAAGACGACCCATCTCACAGAAATGATTACGGTTATCACCTGCAGTCTTTGTGAGCAGGTCGAGGTTACGAAAGAAGAAGCGGAAAAGGCGGAAGAAAAGTCATAATGCTATAACGGTGTTTCGAAAGGTCGGCCCCCGATGGTTTCGAGGTGGCAGCGGATATAGCCGACGGGCCGTTTGTAGTTCATACGCAGAGGAATCATCGACCAATCAGGCGCTTCGTCCGCCAGCTGGATAAGTTCGGCTTTCCCGGATGTTGCGGCGAGTTCGGAGAATGGAACGCCCCAGAGGGTTAGATCGCCCGCTTTACCTTCAGCTTCCGGAGCGAGGCGGATCTCCACGCGTAACGCATCCATTTTCTGGTTGATTGGTTTCACCTTAAACCGTTCCATTGCACTTTTTGCTGCGAAGGGTTTCACTTCGCCGGCCACATTGAAAAAGACTCGGAAATCGGAGTCGGGCGTGAGCGCATCTTCGTTCCCCAGATAGACGTTCGACATGCGTTGCAGGGTTGCGGCAATGGCGTGGCTTTGCTGAAGCAACGCATCCGCATTTTCCAACTCCGTAGTTTTTTCTCCTGTGATGTAGTCTTCGCGAAAGTAGTCGATGTTTCCTTCGTTAATGGAATAGCTGTCGAGATAATATTCATGTTTTGGCCCCTTGAAAAAGGGGTTTAGATATTCATTGGCATCTTTGAAATAGAGCATGGTTTTAAGTTCGGGGTTCGACATCACGGCGACCATTCTGTTGTGAATGGAGATACGCCCGCGGTCGTCGGCTGCCGGATCATCGCGGGTGTCGAATCGCACTTCGGAATAAAAGGCCGGAACGGGTTCACCTTCGTCATTCGTCCAAAGGCCTTCCACAGAGTATGAGCGGGCTTCGCCGATACGCATTAATTTGAGTCCAAAAACGTGATAGGAAATCTGATAGGTCAGTTCGACGCCGTTTTTGGAGGCTTGAAATCGGTCGAGGTCGGCATGTTTTCCGGGGGCCGCCTGGACGGAACCGCAAAGCACTAACATCAGACCAACAATACGCACATAAATTCTTTGCATGGTTTCTTCCTGTTGAGCAATGAAGGACAGAATGTACGCAAAAGGTGTTAGTGAAAAATGAGCGATGATACAGGGTTTAATCTTCCCGCGGCTCCAGGGGTAAAGACGCTAAAGGGCTGCCGGGCAAGACCGTTTGTTCCTTCGGATCGTGCGGCGGTCCGGCATATCTGCTGCGAAACGGGATTCATGGGAAAACCGGTAGATCCGCTTTATTCCGATCGCGAGGCCTTTGCCGATTTTTTTACCGGCTATTATACCGATTTTGAGCCGGAATATTGTTTGGTGGCGGAGAGCGCCGCCGGTGAAGTGGTGGGGTATATTATTATGGCCACCGATTTTAAAAAATATCCTGTACGGCAAGCGTGGGTGGTCATGCGCAATCTTCCGTTCGTGATTGGGAAAATGGGTCTCGGACGGTATCGTAAAAGCGATTATGTTTTTCTGAGCTGGCTGTTGCGCAAGGCCGGAAAGGAGACACCGAAGGCACCGAAAAAGGCCGCCCATTTTCATATTAATGTGTTGCCGGAATGGCGCGGCGAAGCAGGCCGCCATCTTTTGATTTCCTTGCTGAAGTCGATTCCGAAATGGGGAGTCGGACTGGTTTATGGACAGATGCAGATCTATGAATCGCGCCGCGCGGAAAAACTTTTTAAACGATTTGGGTTTCAGGTTTATGACACCCGCGAAGTCACCAAGTTTGAACGCTTCGGCGTGAAAGGAGTTCAGGTTGCAACCCTTGTCCGCGATTTCTCTGCATCATAAACGCAAGCTGATTGTCAGCTTTCACGATCTGCATCCGGGAACAATGGAATGCTGCGCTCGTTTTCTCCAACGGCTGGAAACAGTGGGTGTGCCGCGTGCGAGTTTGTTGGTTGTACCGAATTGGTATCATCAGTCGCCGATTGCGCGGAATCCGGAGTTGTGCGATTGGTTGCAACAGCTCGATCACGATATCAGTCTGCATGGTTATGCCCATCGCGCGGGCCACCGACCGGAAAAACCGGTGGAGTGGTTGATGGCCAATATATATACCGCCGGCGAAGGGGAGTTTTATAAACTCTCCGTGCCGGAGGCTGATATGCTTCTTTTCCAAGGGTTGGAACTTTTCCGGCAGGCCGGCATTCAGGCCAACGGGTTTATTGCGCCGGCCTGGTTGATGGAAAATGAACATATTCCAATCGTTGAAAAGGCCGAACTCAGCTATTGCGTCACCTTTAAGCATATTTATGATTTAAAGCGATTGGAAACACTGTACGCACCGGTGCTCTGCACCACATCACGCACCCGGTTGCGCCGGGCCCTGACGCGGCAGGTCGTATCCGGTCTGGCCCGGAAACATCGGAATGAACCGATTCTGCGTATTGCTGTGCATCCGGTGGATTTCCAATGGCCGGAAATTGAGCATTTTATTTTCCGGTTGATTGAGCAGTGTTTGGCCGATCGCGAACCGACGACCTATCAGGAGCTGGTTTCACATCAGCTTTTTGAAGGTGCGGGCAAAAACCATTCCGCCGAAAAGCAGATAAAAGTGGTAGGTAAAGAGACGCCATAAAAGAATGGCCACGCCCACCAGATGCACCGGCATCAATTGTGGCAACGCCACAGCGGCGAGCACTTCCACGCTCCCGCCTCCGCCGGGCGCCACCACCAGCATCGAAATCATGTAAAGTGCACCCTGCATCACAAGTAATGGAAATGGGTTAACGGGAATGCCAAGCAATAGAATCGCCAGCGGAAGCACGCTGTAGCGGGCGGAGAATTGAAGCGCAGACAAAGCAAAATTAACCCATAGAATGCCTTTGTGATTTTTAAAAATAAGCACGATCGAATTCCGGCCTTGTTGCAGGCTGTGTTTCAGTTTTTTCAGGCCCAGCCGCAGCTTTCCTTTTAACCGGTATTTTTGATAAGCGGGGTGTTTTTCCAATGTTTGGAAAATGCGCCGATGGTTTAAGGCGAGGCCGATGGGCACGAGCAGGAGCAACAACCAATATAGGTTCCAGGGTTTGGAAAACGTGGCGGTGTTGATGGAAAAACAGTGAAGCAGGGCATAGAGCGCAAACGGGATGATGAGGAGAAAAAAGAGTAGATCCAACGCGACATCTGCGGCAAGGAGCGAACCGCCTTGCACAAAACTGAGTCCTGATTTTTTCAGAAAGCCCAATCGCACGGCGGTGCCGCCGACTCCGCCGGGGGATGCCGCTGTGGCGAATTCAGAGGAAACGGCAATGGCCCATGCGCGGAAGAGGGGAATCGGCTGTTGGATGCAGCGGCACATGAGCCAGAAGCGCAGTCCGTTGCAGGTCCATGAAATAATAATAGGCAGCGCCAGCAATGGAACGGTCCGCATGTTTAAATGTTTTCGAACCTGTTCGAGTGTATCGCCGGAGGAGGTGACGAGGAGCACCAGACTGGAAACCACGACGGTGATGACGAGGCCCTGAATCGCAATCGTTATGAACGTTCGGGTGTTGAGTGCGGCTTGTTTCATAAACCGGGAATTTCCTGCGGCAGGATTAATTCCTCAGGTTGGTCGGAAACGGTGCCGTATTCGGCGAGTACCACTTCATAGAGATCAACAAGGAGGCCGCAGGTGGTGTCGCGGCCGTAGTGGTGGATGACGCGCTGTCGGCGTTCGGCGCGGTGGTGCTGATGTTCATTACGGTCCAGTTGTCGGGCGACGGCTTTTTTTAGTGCGCATGGCGAGGCGTTTTCCGCCAGATGAAGAACGGGTTCTTGTTTCAGAGTGGCGTCAACACCGCCGCCTTTCACGGCGACCACGGGAGCTCCGCAGGCCTGAGCTTCCAACGAAACGAGGCCGAAGGTTTCGTTGGTGCCGGGGTGAACAAAGACATCGGCGGCGGAATAAAAAACGGAAAGCAGTTCGGGACTGCTGCAGTAGGGGTGCCAGAAGATGTTGGCGTGCCGGCGGGCCAGGTTTTGAATTTCGTCGCCCTGTTCGCCATCGCCAACCAGCAGCAGGGCGATTTTTTCGTGTTCGGGAAACTGTGCCATCATTTTTGTTAAGTTGAGGACATTTTTTTCACGGGCCATGCGGCCGACGTAAAGCAGGAGCTTCCAATCATTGGAAAGCCCGAGATCGTTCAAGACCTGTGCACGCTGGTCGATGGGATGAAAGCGGTTGATGTCGGTTCCGAGCGGAACCTGAATGATGCGTTCAATGCCGATATCTGCGAGTACCTTCTTCAGCTTTCCTGTGGCCACGATGGTGGCGTTCATGCGGTTGTAGAGCCGTTTGAGATAGAAGGTGATTATTTTTTCAGCCATGCGGCCGATGGGTTTTCCGCAGTATTTTTCGAGGGTGCGGCCGAAGGCGCGGGGATAGTCTGAGTGGTAGTAGGCGACGACGGGAATATTGGCGCGGCGGGCAATGCTGTGGGCAATCCATGCGGTGTGATAGGGATCGCCGACTTCGATCAGATCCGGGTTTTCGCTTTTAATGATGTCGGAGATGCGTTTGATGGAAATCAGCAGTCGGTAGCTGTCGGAAAAAATGACGCGGTGCGATTTGATTTCATAGATGCGGGTGCATCCCTCGGACCGAATTGCATTGCGGTCGGATGGCACGATGACCACATGCTCGATATCGGGCTGCGTGGCGAAATAACGTGCTTTATCGTCGATGTAGCGTTTAACGCCGCCGCTGAGCGCGCTATAAAATTGTACAATGTCGCAGACTTTCATAAACCGCCGTTAAACTAAGCGATTCATGTTAGCGGCGCGCAAGGGCGGTATTGCGCCTTTGTGATTTTAGTCGTCGCGGCCGCCGAGCAGACCGAGGCGCATCATGTAGTAGAGCAGGGTGAGCAGTGCGGTGACGGCGGAGGCGACGTAGGTGAGAAAGGCCGCATCGAGCACTTTCCCGGCATCCTGCGCTTCCGAAGGCTGGACGATTCCGTCGGTGACCATTTGGCGTTTGGCGCGGGCGGAAGCATCCCATTCGACCGGAAGGGTGATGACGGAAAAGATGAATCCGACGGCGAAGAGGATGACGCCAAGTTTCATCATGCCGGCGCTTTGCATGAAAACGCCGAGCAGAATAAAGATGTAAGAACCCCACGAGCTGAACTGGGTGATCGGCACCATGGCACTGCGGATCTGGAGGGGAACATAGCCGGTGGCGTGCTGCAAGGCATGGCCGGCTTCGTGGCAGGCCACGCCGATGGCGGAGAGCGATGGGGAGTCGTAGACATCGGGCGAGAGGTTCAGCGTACGGTTCATCGGGTTGTAGTGGTCGGAAAGAAATCCGCGTACCCGGTTGATGGTGACATTCTGCAACCCGTTGCGGTCGAGCATACGGCGCGCGGCCTGTTCGCCGGTCATGCGGGAGCTGGCGGCCACTTTACTGTATTTATTGAAGGTACCTTTGGTTTTTGCCGAGGCAATGCCGGCCAGAATCAGGCCGGGAATCAGAAACAGCCAATAGACGGGATCGAGTGATAAAAACATAACTTCTTGCTCCTTATAAAGTTTTCCGAGTAGACGCTTCTGCAGCTGGAATGTTCAAAAATCGTGTAAAATATGATGATTTTTAAATTTGTCGACAATGCAAATTTTCCAAGGTTCGGAAAAGCTTCAGCGGAGCTTGACCGGCTCCGCGTTCTAGTGCACTTTGCCGTCTTTCCTAATCAAAACCCAACATAACCAGAGGACGGTATGTTATGAGCGATTGGATCGGCCATGAGTGCGGTATTGCCGCGGTACGATTATTGAAACCTCTCGATTTCTACATCGAGAAGTACGGAACGGCTATGTATGCCGTGAACAAACTCACCCTTCTGATGGAAAAACAGCATAACCGCGGCCAGGACGGTGCCGGGGCCTGCGCCATCAAGCTGGATATGCCCGCGGGAGAACCCTATATTTTCCGTACCCGCTCCGCTGACAAGAATCCGATTATGTCGGTCCGAAACCGGATGGTGAAAGCATTTGCCGATGCCCGTGAAAAACATCCGGATAAAATGAACGATGGCGCATGGGTGAAACAGAATGTCCTTTTTGCCGGAGAGCTGTTGCTTGGACATTTGCGCTACGGCACACACGGCGCCCAGGGGGAATCTTTCTGCCACCCGTTCCTCCGGCAGAACAACTGGATGACCCGAAATCTGGTGGTGGCCGGTAACTTTAATCTGACGAATAATAAAGAGCTGTTCGATATGCTTGTCGAACTGGGCCAGCATCCGCGCAATAAAGCGGATACTGTGATGGTACTGGAAAAAATCGGCCATTTTCTGGACGAGGCCAACGACTTTCTTTTCCGCAAATACCGTAAGGAAGGCATGACGCGCCTGGAGATTACTGAAAAAATTATCCGGGAACTGGATATTACGCGGGTGCTGAAAAAAGCGACGCGGTCTTTTGATGGCGGCTACGTGATGTGCGGTATGATCGGCCATGGCGATATGTTTGCACTGCGCGACCCGAGCGGTATCCGCCCGGGATTCTACTATCAGGACGATGAAATTGTGCTGATTGCTTCTGAACGTCCACAGATTCAAACGGCACTGAATGTCCCGATTGAAACTGTGAAGGAAATCGAACCCGGTCATGCTCTGATTGTGAAACGCACCGGCGAAGTCACCATGGAAAAGGTGAATGAGCCGCTGAAAAAAACGCCGTGTTCGTTTGAACGTATTTATTTCTCGCGCGGTACCGATAAAGACATTTATCAGGAACGTAAAAATCTGGGGCGCTCATTGGTGCGCCGGGTACTCGATGCCGTGGATTATGATCTGGAAAATACGGTGTTCTCCTATATTCCCAACACGGCTGAAACCGCGTTCTACGGTTTGGTGGAAGGGGTGAAGGATATGGTCGGCGAACGGATGAAATTCCATTTGCTGAAAGAGAAACGGCTGACGGCGGAACGGATTGATGAATTGCTGTCGTTCCAGCCCCGCGTTGAAAAACTGATGACTAAAGATGCCAAGTTGCGGACCTTTATCACAGCCGATGCCGATCGTAATGATCTGGTTGCGCAGGTGTATGACACCACGTACGGCATTGTGAAGCCGCAGGACACGTTGGTGATTCTCGACGACTCCATTGTGCGCGGCACCACACTGCGGACCAGCATTCTCCGTATTCTTGATCGACTGGGCATGAAAAAGGTCGTGATTGTTTCGTCCGCTCCGCAGATTCGTTTTCCGGACTGTTACGGCATTGATATGTCGAAGATGAAAGATTTTATTGCCTTCGAAGCTTGCGTTGCGCTGCTGCGAGAAACCGGCCGGGAAAAGGTGCTGACGGATATTTATGAAGCCTGCAAGGCGGACGAGAAAAAGCCGATGGCGGAAGCGCAGAATCAGGTGATTCACATGTTCGATCCTTTCACGCCGCAGCAGGTCTCAGATAAAATTGCAGAGATTCTGACGCCTGAGGGAATGAAAGCCGAAGTGCAGATTATTTACCAGAGTATCGGCGGGCTTCATGAAGCGTGTCCGGATCATCGTGGCGACTGGTATTTTACGGGTAACTATCCAACGCCCGGCGGCCATCGCGTGGCCAATCGTTCCTTCATCAACTTTATGGAAAACAGCGACGCCCGCGCGTATTAAAGGTAATGCGTAACGGGTAATTCGTAATTCGCGCTGGACGGGGTTCGTCCGGATGCGAAAATTTTACGCACTACGCACTACGCACTACGCACTACGCACTACGCACTACGCACTACGCACTACGCACTACGCACTACGCACTACGCACTACGCATTTTTCACAAAGCTTTTCCTCGCCGCATTCGTATCCCCATTAGAAAGGGATAAATTATGAATGCAAAGAAACGGTTCTTCTCGAAACACACGAAATCCAGTGCGGCGGTGGTCACGCTGATCCTGCACGCCATCTTCATTATTGCCGGTCTTTCGTTGGTGGTTATGAATACGATCATTACCGAACGTCCGGCTTTTGTTCATCGGGCTGCGGTTCGGCAAAATATCCCATTGCGGAATATCCGACCTCCTTCTTCTGTCCGGAATCTGAAACCGGCAAAGCCGAACTTTGTACGGGTTCCGGTGAACGTGCGGGTGGAGCAGAAGGTGACGGACATTAAGCTCCCGGAGCTTCAGTCGGTTAAGAGCGAGCTGGGCGGAAGCGCAGGGACCGGTGGCGGCGCGTTGAGCACCATTGCATTTTCGATGCCCGAGCTGGAGCTGTTTAATATAAAAGGGCGGGGAGAAAAGGTCTTCCTGATTCTGGATGCCGGCGAACAGATGCTGGTGGATGAAATGGGCGGAATTCCGGCCTATACCATCATTAAACAGGAGATGGTCCGCATGCTGCGGGAACTGCCTCCAACGGCGGTTTTCAATGTGTGCGTTTTTGGAAACGGGAAAACAATTACGCTGTTTCCGGCACTGGTGTCTGCAACGACGGCGAATACCCGGCAGGCCGAGGCCTGGCTTGAGCCGTTGAACGGTGCGGAGGAAAGCGCATCGACCGGTCGTTACGGGATCCAGACCTTGGAAAAAGGCGGGATTCAACAGCGCGAGGATATGCGCGTTGGGCCGTTTGCGGAAGAACCGGAGTCCGATGGCGGAGGCTATCGGCAGGATCGCTGGTTTGTTCCGGCCATGGTGGCGATGCAACAGCGGGCGGATGCGATTTTTCTGCTGACGAATACGTGGGGGCGGCAACGCCGGGTTTCTGAAAAACGGTCTGCAGTTCAAAAGGCCTGGTTCTCCAGTTCTGAAGGAAAGCGTTGGCTTCAGCATATTGAGAATGCGAAAAAATTGCTGGCAGAAGAAAATCGCCGGCGTAAAACGGCCGGTCAACCGCCGAAGGTGGTGGCAAATGGGAGCTGGGGTTTAATGAATGAATATTATCCGGGTACGCCGAGGCCGCCATCTGCCGCTTACTATCATTTCACGCCTCAGGAATTTCAGGAAGCCTTCGAAATTCAGCGTGCTGAAAAAGAGGAGAATCTGCGCGAACGGCTGAAAGGGCGCGGTGATCGGTTCTCATTTAATGTCATTCAGTTTGTTCCGGTTTCCGGTGAAACGAAAATCGACGGGCGCTTTAAAAAACTGACCCGGTTATGTCGGGGTGGATATGAGACGGTGGCGGGTTTGGAAATGATACAAAATGATCTGGAATCAGACTAGGAGGCAGAAATGAAAACATTGGTTCAAACGTATCGTGGCGTGGTTAAAGGAACTTCCAGTGGCTGGATTATCAGTATTCTTCTCCATCTTGGAGTGGCGCTGCTTGCCACTTCAATTTTTCTGGTGGTTCAGAAGCCGGCTCCGCCCATTATGATTGTGCGTGAGCCCGTGAAACTGGACTTGATCCGGCCACAGGTGAGAATTGAACAATCGTCCAGCCCGGCCCGTCAGGTTACGCCGATTTCGGTTACAAAGAATTCGCTGGATCGGCCGCAGATGGAGGTGCCGGAATTGGGGGCGAACCTGGGGGATACGGGGCTTGATCTTTCGATGGATTTCGGAGCGCCGGAAGCAACCTCGACGCTGGTTGGCGACTCTTTCGGGACCGGCTTTGATTTTGTGGGTACGTTCTACGATTTTAAACGCGATCGTACCGGCCGTACGGTGCCGATGGATCCGCATCAGTTTGTTGCGGAAGTGGCCGGGTTTATTCGGGGCGATTGGCGCATATCTGAATTGGCCCGGTTTTATCGTTCTCCGAAACAGCTTTACGCCGGTTGTTTTATGGTTCCGCCGGTTAAATCGTCTGTGGCTCCGGCGGCGTTTGATGAGGCGGATACCGTGGGCTATTGCTGGCTCGCGCATTATAAAGGACAGTTGGTGTATCACGACGATATCACCTTCCGATTTTGGGGGCAGGGTGATGACATTATGGCGGTGCGGGTGGATGGTGAAGAGGTGCTGATGGCCAGCTGGCCCGGAGGCTCCTGGTCAACACAGGAAGCTCTGACGTCTGCCGCGGGCGGGTGGCAGAGTTCGTCGCCAAAATCGCGGACTTATACTATGGGGAATAACAAGGCGGTGGTCGGCGACTGGATTACCCTTAAAAAGGGAGAGCCGCTTGATATGGAAGTCATCATCGGTGAGGTGCCCGGCGGAACGTTCTGTTCGATGCTGACGGTGGAAGTGCAGGGGGTGGATTATGCGTTGAACCGCGAGCAGGCGCCGATTCTTCCGATGTTTAAAACCGTAGAACCCAGCCGCGATCTGAAGGACCGTATCTATGAATCGCTGACCTATGATCATGCCGCGGTGAATGGCGGACCGGTCTTCCGCGATATTCCTCCTTCTGAATTGCCGGAAGCGCAGTTCCAGCCTTTGGAAGCGCCGATTAATGTTCCCGCTTCTCCAATTCGAATATGGACCCGGATCGACGGCGCGGCAGTTAAGGGGGAGTTTGTCAGTCGGATGGGGGATCAGGTGGTGCTGAAAAATGCGTTGGGCTCAACGGTTCGGATTCCTTTCGGGGAGCTTTCTTCCGATGATCGGAAGGTTGTCGAACTGGCGGAGCCGCCAGCATTTAATTGTTCGTTCACCAAGCAGAGCTCGCAGCGGATTATCAAAACGACGCCTTATCTTAATGAGATTCCGCCCAGGCTGCTGGAGTATACCTTCGGTGCCAAAATGAAACAGACGACGGCACGGGCGTATCCGCACAGGATTTCTGTCGAGCTTTTTGTGCTGGGGCAGCAGCGGATTGATGACCGTAAGTTTGTTTTGCTGGATCATCAGGTCAGCTCCTTTATCCCGGATTCGGAAAACGGCCGGTCGCACATTTTCAGAGGAGAACCGGTGGAGCTGATGAGTTACGACACCAGCGAACCGCACGGTCAGAAATATTCCGACTACCTTTTGGTGCTGACCGATGAGCGCGGAGAAATTATCCAGCACAGTTCTTCGGCCAACTGGCTTTTTCCAAACCTTGGAAAACTCCGAAACCTGAAGGTGGGTAACTTTCTCGATAAAACCGGAGCACGTGTCTATCCAACCGGCCCCGGCCCGAAAAGTCTGTACGATTGATCCCGCTTACTTCAGCCTCAGCTGCGCCAGGCATTTTTTGAAATCGCCGGGCAGCGGGGCGGTGGCGCGAATGGGCTCACCGGTTTTCGGATGCGGGAAAATCAGGCGGTAGGCATGCAGCATCTGGCGGGGCTGTTCGAGAGAAATCTCATTGCCGGTTCCGCCATACTTTTTGTCGCCCATCACGGGATAGCGTTTATCGGCGAGGTGGCGGCGAATCTGATGCGTTCGGCCGGTTTCAATGCGCAGCTCGAGGTAACTGGCCTGTTTTTTAGTGTCGAGAATTTTGAGCAGGGTGGTGGACATATAGCCGTCGATGTCGGTTCGGATTTCTTTCCAGATCTTCGGCACTTCACCGACGGTGATGGCACGATAGATTTTCATGATGTCGCGCCCTTTAAATAAAGGAAGCATCACTTTTTTGGATTCCGAGTTTTTAGCAAAAATCACACAGCCCGATGTTTCTTTATCCAATCGGTGAACTGCGCAGATGCTCGGAATTTTTTCCTGTATGCGGAGTTTGGCTTCAATGCTGTCATCCGCCGCATTGGTTACATAATAGGCGGGTTTGTTGACGATCAGATAGTCTTTGTCCTGCCAGAGAATCGCGATGTGCTTGGCAGTTGGTTTTTTGAAATCGTCGATCATAATTTCAACGAGATCGTCTTCTTTTACCTCATGCCGGCGAATCCAGACGCGTTTGCCATTCACGAGGACCAGCTTGGCATCGATGGCGGCCTGCGCCTGCTTTTTTGAAATATTGAGTTGTTCCGCAATGACGGCAAAAAGCCGTTTGCCTTCGTCTTTATATTGAACGGTGAAGCTTTGTTTTTTCATAGTGATTCCTGATTAAGCCGAACATCATGTTTCCAATAATTGGAAATTACAAGAACGCGCTACGTTTTCTCTGCGAGCCAGATGGTGTGGCGGCGGCCTTTATTTTTTCGGGCGCGTACGGTGACCTCTTCGATTTTCAGGCCGGCACCGCGCAGACGCTTGGTGAAGGATGCGTCGGGTTCGGCAGACCAGATGCCGAGGGTACCGCCGGGTTTGAGGGCTTTTTTTGCGGCGCTGATGCCGCCGGCGGTATAGAGGCGGTCGTTGCCGGCGTGAGTGAGGCCGTCGGGGCCGTTGTCGACATCGAGCATAATGGCGTCGTATTGGTTGGTGGCGTTGCGGATGACCAGCCCGACATCGGATTCATGAACCACGGTTCGGGAATCGGCCAGTGGATTTTCGGCGAGATCGGCCAGATGGGTGCGGTTCCACCGAACCACGGCGGGAACCAGTTCTGCCACTTCGACGGTTGCAACAGGCCCGAATTCGTTCAGGGCGGCTCGCAGAGTGAATCCCATTCCAAGCCCGCCGATGAGAACGCAGGGGTTTTGGCGCTGCGCTACGCGGCGGCAGGCCAGTTCCGCCAGGGCATCTTCGGAGCCGTGCATGCGGCTGTTCATCAGTTCTTCATTTTTTACACTGATTGAAAATTCGAAGGCTCGCTGGTATAGCTTCATTATACCGCCGTCGCCGGGGACTTCTGTGGTGTCGAGTAAAACCCATGGATTCATGAACTGTGTTCCTGTCTGGTTGGATTGAAGGGGTGCCGGGCAATATGCGGATTTTAGAAAATCAACATTCCTTGCGTAAAGGCGCGGGATAGTGGTTCCAACAGGAAGGAATTACAAGCCGCCTTTTTCAATGTTTAAGAAGTACATTGAAAGCGAGAATGGCGTTGGACTGGGTGCGGAATGTTAAATTTGGATGAATTGTGATCTGATATTTTATTTGTGTAAGTCAAACATAAGGGCTCAGTTCCGTTGAAATGAGAGGGAAAGAGCGGATAATAAATCACTTTTTACAAACTTAGATCTTTCTCACGGGTTTATTTTCTCATATATTTTCCCTGTATTTCTGGATACTCGTCATTCGAGGTCTGGATAAGGGGTATGATAGAATAGGTTGTTGCCTTTTTTAGTGTCTCTGAACTTGTTAGATGTGGTTCGAGGCGTAAGGGAACGTGAATTCAGTTTGGGATTCGTTAATGATGTTAACTAAAAAAGCCGGACGTTTTTCGTTATTTCGTCAATGTGTACTTGTAGTCGCCCTCATGGGGTCGGCATCGCTGGCACTCGCTCAGGATGCCATGACCGCCGGGGAAATGCTGAAAGCGGCCATGCAGGCGATGGAAGCCAAGCGCTACGATGATGCCATTGAGTCAATGTATATGTATCTGGGGGAGGTGTCGGAGTCGAAAGCCCCGCGTGTTGTCTCCATTGCTCAGGACATTCGATTCAAACTTGCTTCGATACTGATTCAGCAAGAGCGCATGGATGAAGCCGCTGCGATTCTTCAGGATTATATTGATCAGCCGCTTGCGTT
Source organism: Pontiellaceae bacterium B12219 (assembly GCA_029432795.1). Classification (GTDB taxonomy): domain Bacteria; phylum Verrucomicrobiota; class Kiritimatiellia; order Kiritimatiellales; family Pontiellaceae; genus Pontiella. The sequence goes on along the minus strand of JARNMJ010000031.1, from coordinate 8,291 downwards.
GAAAAAACGACAGGCGATGAAAATGCTGGCCACCTGTTATTTCGATATTGAAGCGTACGAAGATTGTGCAGCAACGGTTACGAATGCGATTTATTATAATGAAAACCCCGTTCTCATTGCGCAGCGGGTAACCGATTCGGACGAAGAGGACTATTCGAAAACGAAGATTGAGCCTGAACCTGAATATACGCAGAAGGATTTGACGACGCTGCATATGACGTTGGCGGAGTCGTATTATAAACTGGAGGAATGGGATCTCTGTATTCGCCCGTTCTCCTATGTGATTGAGCATACATCGAACAGCCAGCGTAAAGGCTATGCCATTATGCAGGTTATTAATGCGCTGATTAATATCCCCGCCTATGATCGGATCATGGAGTGGGTTCCTCAATTATACCGAACAAGCGCTCGCTACGATATCCGGGTGAATCTGGCCCTTATGAATGCTGCCGCGGCCCTGTACGAAGAAGGGGAATACGATAGCGCATTGCCGTTATACCGCATGATTATGCCTCGGGATGAACTCATTGCCTATCAGGAAGCCCAAATGCGTGAAATGCGCATTGCGGTAGGGCTTCCTCCGGAAGCCGGTGCAGAACTAACCGAAGAGGAAATGCTGCTTTTCGGTGGGGATGCCGCTGCGACTGCAGAGGCGGAAGTAAACAAACCGAAGCAACTGGTAGAACTCGAAGCTCTGATTGTCGCGCTGAAAAATCTTCCGCCCTATGAGCTGGATATTCAATATCGCATGGCGGACCTCTATAAAACCGTTGAGCGGTACTGGGAAGCTCTGAAATTTTTCGGCACGGTTTATCAGGCGGACCCCATCTCGGAAATTGGAGAGCGTTGTATTTACGAAATGGTGGATATGCTGCTTCAAAGTCTGAATGAATTGGAAACCGCCGAAACGCTGGCTCTGAATCATATCAGTAACTACAAAGAAGGCGCGACTCCCCGTCAGTTGGCCTACATGCTCACAGGCTACTATCAGCAGCACGATATGATGCCCAGTATTAAAACCCTCAAACCGTATATCGATGATTTTGTTCGGACGAATGATGAGTTCATTGTGCGATATGATGCAGAGTTGTATTTCATGCAGGGGGTGGCTGATCTGGTCATGCAGAACTATGAAGCATCTGAAAGCTCCTTTAAATATGTGCTGGATGCATTTCCGGGATCTCATCAGGAAGCCAACAGTATTTATTGGTATTCGATGTCGCAGCTGTTCCTTCAGAAATATGCCGAGGCCTATCCGAATTTTGAACGGTATATCAAGCAGTTCCCGCAGGATCAGTATGTCGATGAATGCTATTACCAAGGCGGGATCTGCCTGTTTGGTCAGGAAAAATATCCTGAAGCACAGGAGCGTTTCAGCTATGTAATCGAAAGCTTCCCAAACTCTTCCGTCTATCCGGAAGCCTGCAGTATGCGTGGAGACATTTACGGCGCGGACGGTTTGCTGGATGAAGCAATTGCAGATTATGAACGGGCTTTTGAAGCCTCTGTTAAACCGAATCAGGCCACCTATGCGACGTTCCAGATGGCTGAGGTATACGAAGCAGAGGCAAAATACGAAGATATTATTCGTGTGGTTGAGCGTTATAAAGATCGCTGGGGCGGAGAAGCGGATATCGCTAAAGCGCTGTACTGGATTGGTAAAACCAAGATTCAGCAGAAACGCTACGATGAAGCAGTCGAAACCTATGTCGATGCCATTGTTGAATATGGCGGCGACCTTCGGCAGGACGGCGTCGATTTGATGATTTCAGAGCTGGTTAAAATTTCCTCCATCTATCTGACTCCGGAACAGCGGGAAGAGCTGGTTGCAGATCTGATGGCCGCGGAAGCCGTTGCTGCAAATGAAACCCTCCAGCTTCGTTTGCGGGTTACGCTCGCGAAACTGCAGGGAACCGAGTTTGAACTTGGCAGACAGCTGCTGGCGGAGCTCGATACCCTGGACAATGCGTCGCCTCCGGTACTTGCCACCATTTGCGACGCCTCCTTTGAAATTGAGGACTATTCCCGGTCAGAGGAATTATTACGCATCTTTGTTAATAAATTCGAGGATTCCGACTTCATGCGGGCTGCTTATAAGCTGCGCGGGTTCGGACAGTTTGCCGAGGAAGATTATGAAGGCACGATGCAAACCATTAATGATGCTCAGGCGCTTTATGGAACGGATTTCGATGTGGCCTGGGCTCAGTTGCTGAAAGCCCGGGTGTTCCTTGCTGAAGGTGATATTGAAGAAGCGCGTGAAGCGAATATGAGTATCCTGACGGTTCCATCCTGGCGCGGTGTTCCTGTGGCTCAGGCAACCTATCAGCTCGGTCAGGTTGAGGAAGCTGCCGGAAACCTGGCCAAAGCCTTTGCATTCTATCAGCGTACTTACTTCCAGTATAAAGGACATGCCGGTGGGTATTGGGCGGCTGAAGGCTATCTGGCCAGTGCAGAAATCCTGAAAAAAATGGGCCGTGAAAATGATGTGCGTAATACTTATCGGGCGATGCTGTTCGATCCTTATGTGAATACGCTGCCGCAGGCTGAGGTGGCCAGTACGTATCTTGGAGCGGCGGAAGTTGCGGAGATCGAAGCCTTCCTTGAAACCGGTAGTACAACCAATATTTCAATTGTTGTTGAAGCTGAGCTGACTGGCGGTTCGAAAACCGCGTCAGGAACAGCAGAAGAATCTTCCTCGGAGGAGAGCGAATAATGAAACGAATCTTAATTAGCCTAATGGCGATTTCTGCTGTGGCTGTAACGGCTCAGGATCAGGTTGTTCAGTCAGGAACGCCTGCAACGCTTGAGGCGGCAAACGGAAAAAAAGCAAGGGTATTTCTTCAGAGTCTGGAAGGGGATAATCTGACGTTCCAACCGTTTAAATCTCCGAAAGATATAACGGTTCCTGCTTCAAAAATTAACAGTCTTGAGTTTTATCCCAAATATGACGAGGCCGCTGTTAATGATTTATTCATTGCGGGCGATTTCGCCGGTGCATTGGAAATCCTTGAACCCGTGATGCCGGATTATTTTCAATATATGTCGATCGAAAATAATATGCGGAGTCAGTTTTTGCTGATGTATAACTGCTACCGCTTCAGTGGCGATTTCGAAAATGCTGAAAAATTTGCCAAGAAGATGGTGGAGTGCAACGATGAAAAATTGCAATTGAAAGGCAAGGCGGGATTGGCTCTTGTGGCGATTCAGAAGGGGCAGATGGGCGAGGCGGAAAAGCTGAAGCTTGAAGTGTCGGAAAAGTCGGTTGCTGCGGGGATGTTTCTTCAGGCATCTATCGAACGGGCCTTGGGCGAGCCGAAAAAAGCCATTCAGACGGTTACCCTCATGATTGAGGAACATGCAAACGATCTCGAATGGCTGCCGGCCAGTGAATTGCTTTCTGCTTATTGCTATCTGGATATGGTTGGAACCAATTCTGTTATCACGACCAATTCTGCATTGAATACAGCCAGACAGGTAAAGAATATGTATTCTGGTACTGCAGTGGCGATTGATGCACAAAAACTCTGGGTCAGTCTGGGTGGCGCCGAAATTGCAGCAGCGGAAGCTTTGGAAAAAGCCGAGCGCGAGGCGGCTCGTAAAATAGCCGAGGAAAGACGTGCCGCAGAGAAAAAGGCTAGAAAAGAAGCGGAAGCAGCTGCGAAAAAAGCAGCCGCGGCTGCGAAAACGGGTGTTAACACAAATACAGAATCAGAATCTGAATAAGGAAACGGAGGCAACAAAATGAAAAAAGGACTCTTAATGATGGCGCTGCTCGCAGTAGCAGGTGCTGCATTTGCGCAAGGTGATATTGAGACTGCGGCGGCAGCTCAGAAAACCGACTTATGGTCGCTCCTTAAACAGGGGGGATGGGCAATGTTCCCGTTGGGTGCATTCTCCTTCTTTATGGTGGCGCTTATTATTCAAAACTTTATTTCGCTGCGTCCGAAAACGCTGTTGCATTCAGAGCAGATGCCGGAACTGTTGCAGATGATGTTGGACAAAAAATGTAAAACAGCACTTATTTACTGCCGCAAACATCCATCTATGTTTTCTCATACGTTCGGTGCCGGTCTTGAACGGTGTCTGGATGGAGAATCGGATATTGATTTCCAGAAGGTGAAAGACTCTGTGGAAGAAGCTTCTGTTGAACAGATGTCCAAACTCATGAAACCGATCGACTACCTTTCCATTATCGGTGCCAGTTCGCCGATGTTGGGTCTGCTGGGTACGGTATCCGGTATGATTAAGGCCTTCCACACCATGGGTTCACAGGGGATGGGTAAACCGGAACTGCTCGCGGCCAACATTGGTGAGGCCCTGATTACGACAGCTACTGGTCTGGTGATTGCGATTCCGTCTATGTTCTTTTTCTTCTTCTTCAAGAAAGGTTTCCAGAAAACGCTGGCCACGCTCGGACGTAACATCGGATTTCTGTTCGATGCATTGCAGACGGGTAAAGAGCCGGTCAGCTTCATGGATCTTGAAACGCTGGAGAAAATGGACGGCGAATAAGCTCTTCATTTCTTCAGTTATTCTGTTTTTCCAACCCCTGGAAAGTAGGGAACTGCTATGAAACTCGCACAGAAAGAAATCGGTGAAGATCTAGAACTCGACATGTCTCCCATGATCGACATGGTCTTCCTCCTGCTGATTTTTTTCATCGTGGCTTCGCAGATTATTGATGAAAAACCGCAGGTTGACGTTCCGACGGCAGCCTACGGTAAGGTGCCGGAAGATACAACTGGCCGACTCATGATTTCCGTTACCAAAGATGAAAAATATTTCATCGGTTCCGATCCGGAACCGAAGACGATTGAGCAGATAACGCTACGTATTGAGCAGGAAATCAATGCCGATCCAAAATTACGGGTCCTGATTCGCTCTGATGGCGAAACGAAATACAAGGTTAACGAGAAGATTACGGTTGCATGTGCTGAGGTTGGTGCTCAAGACCTGATCTATTCCGTATTTGAGGAGTAGGAATCCATGAATTTAAGTCAACATTACGAAGATGCAAAACTTGAGCTCCAGATCGCGCCGTTGATCGACGTCGTATTCCTGCTGCTCATTTACTTCATGGTCACCGCCTCATTGATCAGAAAAGAAGCGGATATCGGCTTTATGCTCCCGGCTAACGTAGCTGTTGAGGACATGCAGGAGATTCCGGTTGAGGTTCTGATTGAAATTACGGTTGATGGTACTGTTCAGGTAGAAGGCATGCGCTTTGCTGAGGAGGATCGTGAGTTGAGCGATCTGGTAACGCAGATCGCAGGACTGAAAGAAATCGCGGCATCACAAAGTTCTCCGTTCTTTGTGAATGTACTGCCGCATCAGGATGCCTTGCACCGCCGCATTATTGATGTGATGGATGCCTGTGCCGCTGCCGGAGTGAACAGCTTGACCTTCAGTAAATCATTGTAACGTATAACAGGGTACGTTGTTGGAAGTCGCCTCGATCAAATCGAGGCGGCTTTTTTTGTGTTCTGCAAAGGTTTTTTTCGTGAGAGACGTATCCTCCATGTTCCAATCCTTGGAAGGAGGGTATAATGAAACTGGCAGGTGTAATGGAAAGTACGGATCTGAAAATGCAGATGGCCTCATTGATTGATGTGGTTTTTTTAATGCTGATCTACTTCATGGTGACGGCATCGCTGATCAGGAAGGAGGCGGACATCTCTTTTCTAATACCTTTACCCGATGAAATACTACTGACCGAAGTCCCCATCGAAGCTTTGATTGAGGTTAAACCCGATGGAACAGTGGAATTGGATGGAATGCGGTTTTCCGGAGCAGATCGTATGCTTGAAGAGTTGTCAGCTCAGATCTCTGGATTACGGCAAATTGCGACGAGTCAGGGATCGGCATTCCATGTCACCTTGCTGCCTCATCAGGAAACTTTGCATTACCGTATTATCGACGTAATGGATGCCTGTGCTGAAAGCGGCGTCGAGCGTCTTGGGTTTGCCAACTCGCTTTGATCATATTTTAAAAAAGGGGTGTCGTTTTTTGTGATCGTGGTGCTTCCAATGGTTGTAAATTTACGTAGTATTCATGCTCTAGTTTTTAACCGGGAATACCTATGAAAATGACCAGAGTAGATCACCGTTTTTCTGAATTGAAGAAGCAGAATAAAAAAGGATTCATCGCTTATCTCGCCGCCGGCGATCCCAACCTGAAAGATACAGAGGATATCTGTCTTCGGTTGGAAGATGCCGGAGTGGATGTAATTGAGTTGGGATTGCCGTTTTCGGATCCTCTGGCCGACGGACGTGTGAATCAGGAAGCTGCCACCCGGGCATTGGAGGCCGGTTCAACCTTCGAGGGCGTAATGGAATGTATTTCGAATATTCGGAAGCGTTCTGAAGTTCCGATGATCTTTTACGCCTACATGAACCCGTTGTTGGCCCGTGGTTATGAACAGTCGATTGCTATCGCTGCACAGGCCGGGATCGATGGTTTTCTTCTGCTGGATCTGCCGCTGGAAGAAGCCAGACCGTATCGTAATGCCCTGAAGCAGAATGCGCTCAATGCGATTCAGCTGGTAACCCCCACAACACCGAATGAGCGCATTCATAAAATTGTGAAGCAGGCCAACGGATTTATCTATTGCGTGTCGCGCGAAGGCGTGACCGGAGTGCAGGATGAAATTGCCGTAGGAGCCGGAGCGTTGGTTCAACGTATAAAAAGTGAAACAAATCTTCCGGTGGCCCTTGGTTTCGGAATTGGTACGCCCGAACAGGCGCGCGATGCCGCCAGACTCTCGGATGCAGTGGTGGTTGGAAGTGCCATTGTGAATGCATTCCATAATCAGGCCCATACACCAGAAGGCCGGGCGGAAGCCACCGCATTTGTCAAAAGCATGGTGGACGCAGTCAAATCAGTTTAGAATTCAACAGGTTATACTACAGAGGTTCTCATGGCAGGTCGTTACGCAGTCATCATGGCAGGGGGAAAGGGGGAGCGATTCTGGCCGCTCAGTACCTCAAAATGTCCAAAACAACTATTGGCATTGGTGGGGGATAAGCCGCTGATTGCTCAGGCGGTGGATCGTTTGGAAGGTCTTGTGCCTCCGGAAAACGTGTTTGTGGTCACCAATGCAGATTTGGTGGAAGCCACGCGTAAAGCCGCGCCCCTGCTTCCTCCCGAAAATGTGGTTGGCGAGCCGATCGGTCGCGACACCGCTGCGGCAGTGGCCTGCGGCGGAGCACTCGTGAAAGCAAAAGATCCAAATGGAGTCTTTGCTGTACTCACGGCCGACCAGGTTATGCGCGATCTGAATATCTTTTCCAACACGCTCAAAGGCGGAATGGACCTGGCTGAAACAAACGATATTCTGGTAACCATCGGTATCAAACCCACATATCCGGCTACCGGATTTGGTTATATTGAATCGGGTGATCATTTCCAGACCTCGGAAAAGGTGGATTTTAAAAAAGCCGTCCGATTTGTCGAAAAGCCCGATGAGGTCACGGCGACCGGCTATCTGGAAACCGGAACATTTTTCTGGAACTCCGGCATGTTTATCTGGTCCGTCCAGACCCTGGAAAAGGCCTTTCAGACCCATTGTCCCGAAATGTTTGAACTGATGAGTGTGCTCTCCGGTTATGCGAAGGACGGACAGATTATCGAAGGTATGAATGCCACGTATCCAAACCTTGGAAAAATTTCGGTTGATTATGCCCTGATGGAAAAGGCCGATAATATTGTAATGGCCTGTGGCACGTTCTATTGGGACGACGTCGGCGCCTGGCCCGCACTGGAAAATCATTTTGATCAGGATGCATCCGGAAATACGGCCATCGGACAGGTTGAACTGCTGGATTCAGCACAGAATATCATCCTCTCCAAAAACCATTTAACTGCCGTCATCGGTGTCTCGGACCTTATTGTTGTTCAGGCGGAAGGCGTCACGCTGGTCTGTCCGAAAGACCGAGCGCAGGACATAAAAAAAATGGTTGTGGCTCTCCGGGAAAAGGGGACCTATACCGATCTTCTTTAAGAATTTGTAGACGTGTGAAGAATAGCTCATCAAAAGCTATTGCCAAACTCCGGTATTTTGCTATCTTCCTCGCTTTCCACACCGAGCCGGGGTGGCGAAATTGGTAGACGCACGGGATTCAAAATCCCGCGACTTCGGTCATGCGGGTTCGAGTCCCGCCCCCGGCACCATTAATCCTTAATACGAACTTTCGTATATTTGGCTCTCCACCAAATACGGGGGCGAGGGCGGTTTTCTTTAACCACACAGGACGATGACTCTCAACCTGTAATTTTCGAAATTCTTAAATCCA
>JARNMJ010000030.1 GCA_029432795.1 Pontiellaceae bacterium B12219 | reverse complement strand
TTAAGTCGAGTCGCCATAAGTCCAATCCGTTAAGACTGATCCAGTCTGTCACAGATATCTTAAATCTGAAATGGATAAGTCCGACAGACTGCTAGCTGACAATGGTCGTGAACTGGCTGAAAAAAGTGCGATCAGCTGGGGATTTCCGAGAGTGGGCGGAACTCGTGAGCTCTTCATCTGTATTAGTCGCGATGCGATCGGACGGTTTCATCTGAAAAGATGTTACCCCTGTTAGGAACACAAATAACAAACCAGCCAGCCGACTGGCCTGACAGGGGTAACGAAATGACAGTAAATGATAAAATCATAAGCACGAAATTCGGATTGCTCAATCTCGCCGAAGAACTTCAAGACCTGCAAAATGCTGCAATTCCGCCGGGATACCTTCTATCGCTATAAGGAGGCCATGGAAACCGACGGAGAGGATGCTCTGCTGGATTCAAACCGCCGGGTGCCCATTCACAAGCACCGTTGATGAGCGCACAGCAACTGCCACAGTAGCTCTTGCCATCGAGATTCCAGCCCCTCGGGCAGAATGATCTTCGCCAGACCGGCGTGTTTGTTTCGCCGGGCGGCGTTCGGAACATCCCGCTATGCCACGGTCTCGAAACCATGACAAAACGGTTATCATAGCAACCTGAAACCGCCCCCGTATTTGATGGAGAGCCATCCGGCTTCAATCAGGAATCCCGGATTCTGGAGTTTTATCCCAGTACGCTGCTGCTGAGCTGGAGGATGCTGCTCACAATCCCGAAGACCAGCAGGAAGACCAGCGCAAAAACAAATAAGAGTGCACAGGTGGAAATCCAGACGGTCAGTTTTTTCATCTGGTCCCGCAATTCTTCATTGCGCGATTTATAGACACTGCGAAACCCGGCCACCAAATCTCCGGCATCTTCACTGATGCTCAGAATATCCAGATCCATATCAGGCATGACTTTATTATGACGCAAGGCATTTGCAAAGGAGGCACCATCGCTGATCAGCGTTCGGCTGGAAGAAAATAAGCTTCTCAGGTATCGGTTTTGCATGGCGCGTTCAATCAGACGCAAAGCATCGGTGGTATCCACTCCGCTATCAAGCAGAACAGCGGTTAAATTACACATGCGGCAGAGTTCAGCATTCTGCGCAATATCTTTCACAATCGGGACCTGAAGCATCCAACGGTCAATACTCATTCGCCCGCTTTCAGATTTACGCCATTGCCGGATCACCAGCGCAATTCCTCCCAGCGCGGCGAGAATGAACGGTCCGCCGGTCAGACTGAAGTGCGCGAATCCCATCACGATGCGAGTCGGTAAGGTGAGCTCCCCGCCCATTGAATCCATCATGGTCTGAACATTGGGCATCAAGTAGAACAGCACAAAGATCATCACAAAAAAAACGACAGCCAAAATGAATGCCGGATACGACAGTCCCGAAAGTATTTCCTTTCGCATCTCCCGGCGGGTATTCAGCATTTCAATCAGATTGGCCAGAATCGGAGCAAGGTTTCCGGTTGCCTCACCGGCTTCAATCATAGCTATGGTGGTCGGGTCAAAAATTTTCGGAAAGCGCCGCAGAGCATCCCCCATATTCGCGCCCTTGCTCAACTCCTGCCAAAGTCCGGCACATAATGCTTTTTGACGAGGAACGGTTAGGCGCTGGCCCAATGCTTTCACCGCATCTCCCAACGGCATACCGTTATCCACGAGCTGATGAACCCGGGTGAAAAACTCCAATGAGATTTTATTGGCTTCTCCGGCGCTGATTTGCGCTTTCGTAAACTTTTCCATTTCGGCGGAAGAAACGGAGGTATGTTTTTCGCGATGGGATGTATGGGCGCTGTCCGCCGGATTTGCCCGGCGAATATCAACGGGAGTCAGCCCGTCATTCCGGAGTTTTTTTCTTACAGCCGCGGCATCGGCCGCTTCCACGGCCCCCGAAGTTGCGTGTCCATTTGTATTAACAGCCCGGTAGAAGAATCTCGGCATGGCTATTCTCCGCTGGTTTCCGCCATCTCGGCATAGCGCATAACTTCCGACAAGGCGGATTGGCCATGGGCGGCATGCTCCCATCCACAGGCCTGCAAACTGCGCATGCCGTTTGACAATGCCTGACGGCGGATGTCATGTGCTGAAGCCCGCTGCACAATCAGCGAATGAATGGCTTCATCCACCTGCAATAATTCGAACATACCGACGCGGCCCCTGAAGCCTAATCCGGAACAGGAATCGCAGCCGGCGGGCAGGCGCAAACCATCTGCGGCATCAGCCCGGGCGGGATCCACCCCCAGCGTCATTAAACAGGAACGAATGACTTCGATCGGGGTATCGTCGGGCACGGCACAGTTCTGACACAGACGGCGAATCAAACGCTGAGCGATAACCATTTTAACCGATGATGCAATCAGAAAGGGTTCAATGCCCATATCCACCAGACGCACAATCGCTCCCGGTGCATCATTTGTGTGAAGGGTGCTCAGAACCAGGTGTCCGGTCAGCGATGCCCGCACCGCAATATCCGCCGTTTCCCGGTCGCGGATTTCCCCCACCATGATTACATCCGGATCCTGACGAAGCACACTGCGCAACGCACTCGCAAAGGTCAGACCGATCTCTGAATTCACCTGGGTTTGGTTGATCTGGGGAATTTCATATTCAATGGGATCTTCAACCGTAATGATCCGGCGTTCCGGCGTTCCAATCTGCCGCATAAACGAAGCCAGCGTAGTACTTTTTCCTGAACCCGTCGGCCCGGTGATCAGCATTATGCCATGCGGCAGATCGAGCACCCGGTTAATGCGCTCGGCATCGTCCGGCAGAAAGCCCAGCTCCTGAATAGAAGTCGGCTGACTCTGTTCATTCAGCAAACGCATACTAACACTTTCACCATACATGGTTGGAAGTGTTGAAACGCGCACATCCACTTCCTGCCTTCCTTTTCCATAGGTGATGCGCCCATCCTGCGGGCGGCGTTTTTCAGAAATATTCATCCGCGACATAATTTTAATACGGGAGATGATCGCACTTTGAAAATTGACCAGGTTTGCCGGAACCCGGACCGGGACGAGGCGGCCATCAATACGATAGCGAATATCCAGATGCTCTTTCCGCGGTTCGAAGTGAATATCCGTTGCCCGATCGCGCATCGCCTGCTGAATGACATCATTCACAAACCGGATAATGGCTGCATTTTCATCTTCCTCTTCTTCTTTAGCCGCGCCACCGATTCCTTCGGAATCGGATTCATCCAGACTGGCCGCTCCGACGCCGAAGTTGCTCGTTATGACAGCAATCAGTTTTCGCGGCTCCACCAGAAACCACTGAACCTCCTGTCCACACACGGCATAGACCCATTGTTTAATCCGTTCACTCGGCGGCCACAGTGTCGCGAGGCACAAGCTTCCTGCTTCGCACTCCTCCGGGGGATGAATGGGCAATGCACCGCAGCTGTGAATGAGTCGTTCAGGAAAACCTGCGGATTCTTCAACCTCCGGATCAAATGCCGTTAAAAGCGGATAACCCGTGCCATGAGCAAGCAGAGCCAGGAGTTCCCGGGCATCAATGCCGGTCGCCACGGATAAACAATTAAGTTTATCCTCGCGTTCCGCGGTTTCAACAGTTCGTGCCGCTTCGGGGTCGAGCTGGCTGATAATTTTACCCAGTCCCGAATTGCTGGCAATGGAATCAATACGCATGTCGTTTTACTCCTTCGCCAGAGTTAGATCATAGGGAATGTCGGCTACCGTCAGATGAATACTCCGCGTTTTTTCATCAAACGATTCAATTTTGATGCCTTCATAATCTTCACCGATTTTAGCCCAGTGCATTTTTCCGCTTTTTTTATCAATCAGCGCAAAATGCCATACCGTTCCAATTTGAGTATATCCGATAAATTTCAGCGAAGACGTATCATGTTTGCCCAGCCGCGCTTTGAATGCGGGCGTCAGAAACGGAGAATTATCGATGAGCGATTTGTACGGTTGCTCTTTTTCACCGGCAACGGCAAAGCCAACACACAGCAAAACGATCAAAATGAAGCCGCTTTTATTTTTCATCCGATTCCTCCGCGGTCACGATAACCTCTGTTACCTCATTTGTATTTCCCCGCACGGATTCCTGCTCTTCTTCGATTCGCGCAAGCTGTCCGGCAAACTGATTGTTTTCGAGATAAATCAGCGCATCTTCGGCTGCCAGTCCCGGCTCTTCGGTCAACTGCTTCATCATCTCCTGAGTACTGCTGTCCGTGATCAACTGCGGACGAATAAAAATGATCAGTTCCCGAACCGTTGAAACGTTCTTTTTGGGGCGGAAGAGACGACCGATTAACGGGATATCGCCCAGTATCCAGACCTTCCCATCCGTTACGATAGTTGTTTCCGATTGCAGGCCGCCCATGACAATGATCTGTTGATCCCGAACACTGACGAATGAATTCGCACGGCGTGTTCCGATGATCGGCTGTTCATTGTTATCAATGGTTTGCGAACCGATAACGGTTTCAACCGTCTGTTCGATATCCATCTGGATATAGCCTTGGTCGCTCACCAACGGTACGACTTTGAGTTCGATGCCGATATCGCGGTATTCCACCGTAGAACGGGAGGTGTTGTTATTATTCAACGTGGAGGTGGAACTGGTGATGATGGGCCGCGCTTCGCCGACATTGATACTGGCCGGGCGGTTATGACTTGTGGTGATTGTCGGGGCGGAAAGAATGCGGACCTTGCCGTCTTCCTTGGCCGTGCGGAAAACCATTTGAAGGCTGAACGGATTTAAGCCGAGCCCAATATCACCGGCTGCGCCTTCGCCCGCGTCGATCTCTCCCGTTTGCCCAAGCACACCACCGCGGCTCGCAACCCCACCCGCAGCCGCTCCGGCAACCTGAAACGGGAAGGGATTGTCATAACTGACGCCGAACGAATCCAGCCCTGAAACCTGTCCATTCTCCAGCATGACTTCGGCAATGACCACTTCAATCTGAACCTGGGGAAGAACCCGGTCAATCCGGTCGATCAGGTTTTCGACCTGCTCCAGATCAAAGGGCGTTCCGTAAACCAGAATAGAATTACTCCGGTCGTCGGCCGAGAGTGTGACATAGGGACTGAACTGAAGATCTTCATCAAATTCCATACCCACATCGGGCATCTCAGCAAGTGCTTCCCCTCCCTGCGGTTCCAGCTCATCATTCAATAATTCGTCATCCAGGTCGCCCCCGCTTTTCCGGTAGAACCGTCGGAGCGTCGCTTCCCGTTCCCGCACTCTCTGCTGCGATGTGATGAGTGGATTAATCGTCCGCACCACATCGTTTGCATCGGCATGTCGGATATAGAAAATGCGACTTTGTGTACGCGGAGCAACCGCAATGTCATTTTGACTGATGATTGCATCCAGCTGGCGGATATCCTCTTCGGTACCATAAATCAATAACGAGTTGTTCCGATCATTGGGAACCACCGAAACATAGGGACTGAACTGCATCGACTGATTCGGGTCGTAGAGCATTGCCCCGGCATTGTCATTTTCTTCTCCCGGATACTGCACCGCACGAAAACGCGACTGCACTAAACGCATAGCCGTTTGCTGACTGCGAATCATGCGGGTTAAAATTGAAGAGAGCGTATTCGCCTTTGCATTTTCCAGGAAGAAAACCTGACTGCGGGTCAGCGGAGCAACCTCCACATCCGTCTGCTCAACCAATGAAGCCACGTGCTTCAGATCTCCATGGGTTCCATATACAATCAGCGCGTTGTTCCGCGCATCCGGAACGATGGAAAGGAAGGGGCTGAATTGCAACGCCAGATCACCTTCGGCATTCGGAGCATCACTGCCTTCCTGTGAATTTCTCACTTTCTCGCTGGCGGATTCCACCGATTTCATGGCCCGGCGCTGACTGGTGACGATAAGCTGCAGAACACGCGAGAGACTGTTCGCTTCTGCATGCTTGAGCGGAAAGACCCGACTGCCCGTGATGGGCTCAACGGCAATATCCGTTTCGGCAATCATGGCATCAATGCGAATAATATCTGAATCCGTGCCATAGAACAAAAGACTGTTGCTTCTTCGGTCGGCAACAATGGTGGCGAATTCACTGAACTCAAATCCCATATTCATTTCCGCGTCACTGGAAGCGGTTTCTTCACCCGAGCGCAGTCCGCGTCGGTCAAAAATACGGCGTTGCGAGGTAATCACCTGCGATATGATTCGGCTCAAGCTATACGCCTCGGCATGCTTTAAATAATATACTTTGCTTTTTGTAATCGGTGCGGTTTCCCGGTCGAGATCAACCAGCAATTCTTCCACACGCTGGATATCCTGTTCCGTTCCGTAAACGAACAGGGAGTTTCCGGTGCGGTCAGCCGTTACCATTGCATACGGAGTGAATTCAAAGCCGACCTCCATTGCCCCGCCTTCGCCCGGAGTTGTTCCATCTTCACGAGGCTTGCCGGAAAATACACCTTCGCGTTTGAACATCGAACGCTGCATCGAAATAATTCGACCAATCATATTGGCAACCGTTATCGCCTGCGTATTTTGAATCGTAATTGTTTTACTGCGTGTGACGGGCGCCTGCTGCACATCCATCTGCGCAATGATGGACTTAATCCGGTCAATATCCGATCGGGTTCCATACACAACGATCGCGTTATTCGCCCGTTCGGTCCAGATATACATGTATGGACTGAATTCAAACGCATCGTCTGCAACATCACTCCCCTGCCCATCCCGGGCTTCCCCACTGCTTAATCCCTGTCTCGAAAAAAGGTTACGCTGCACGCTCACCATATGATTCAACAGGCTCCCCAGTCCGGCGGCATAGGCATGTTTGAGTTTAATAATTTCACTGCTTGTATACGGGGCCGTTTCCCGGTCCAGTTTTTTAATCAACTCTCCCATGCGCCGTAAATCTGCCGGAGTGCCGTAAGCCACCAACGCATTATTCTGATAATCCAGCCATACGCCCATATAGGGACTGAACTGCAGCTCGGCAGTGCTTGCGGCATCGGCCGCAATTTCCGAAACCACAGTTTCAACCGGAGGCGTATCCACCGGCTCCGTTTCAGTGAGCGTGTCCGCTTCATTTAATTTCTGCGAAATCCGATATGTTTCCAGACTTTGGAAACCACGTTTCCCGAATTGCGATTGCTGATGACGAATCATTCCGGTGAGAATGCTGTAGATCGTACGGAGGTTGCCCTTTTCGATGGTGTACACCTGGCTGGTGGTCAGCGGTGCAATCTCCCGGTCCAGTTTTTCAACCAGCTCTTCGATATAGGGTTTGCTTTCCGGCGACGAAACAACGACCAGATGGTTGGCTGCGCTGTCGATGTGAAAACGGGCCCGAAAAAGCGCGGCATTCGCCCGATAGCGCTGCGCATGAAGCAACGCATAATAGACACTGTAGACCCGGCTGTTTTTAATCGGAATCACATACACTTCCGCCCGATGTCCGGCTGGTTGATCCAACATTTTAATGACAGTTGCCAACGCATCCAGATTTTGATCGGTATCAAAAATGAGCAGCGAATTCCGCCATTCCAGATTCAGAATAGTAGCGAGCCCTCCGGGAGAGAGCAGATTGCGAATCTGCTGATATATGCTTTTTGAATCCAGATGGGTCAGTTCAAAAATACGGCCATAGACCTGTTGTTCTGCACTGCTCTCCGGAACCGCCCCATCGTGCAGAATCGGTCCGTGCCGCAATGCCTGATTATGCGGAATTGCTTCCAGGAATCCATTTTTCTGAGGTACCAGCAGAATACCGTTCAAATTAAGCAGCGTTTCAATTGCAAGTATCGCCTCATCGCGCCGCATCTTTTCCGAACTGTTAAATGTGAAGGTTGTTTTCGGCAGACCCGCCGCCGGAATAATCACCCGGCCACTGTACGTTTGAAGCAGTTCAAACACCTGATCGGTCGACATCTTCCGCAAGACGATGGGACCGACCTCGTCCGTCGGATCAAGCGAATCGATGGGAGCGGCCACGATCCGCGGTGCCGACACCGTATTGGTCTGTGCATACAGAGGTATCGCCGCGAGGGCCATAGCCGTGAAAATAATGAACGATTGTTTTTTCATAGTTATTCCTTCTTAAAATCTAATCGAACAGCGCGTTCGAGTAATCCTCTTCAGCGGTCAGTTGATAGGCACAAATGGTTAAACGCGCATTCAGCAGCCGCGGGTCGGCCTTGTTGGCCGAAATTGAAAAATCTTCTACCGAGGCATAGGGATAGCGCGTTGAAAGATCCCGCTCGAAAGCGATCAGCCTTGGCAAGGGCACATTCTTAACGCTGACTTTCAGCGTATGCTGAAAAAACAGTTCCCCCTCCACAGTGGCCGGTGCGCCGAGATCATGAGACACTTTATGTTTCCTTGCCAGACTGTCGATCAGGGCAATTAACTCCGCATCATTATAGGTTTTATTCGGGTCCAGCTGAGCCAGTGAATTATCCAGTTCTTCTGCAAATCGATCGGAATTTTCCAGCCAGACGGTTTGCTGCTCGAGTTCAAGTTTCACTTTACGGTACCGAACGGAGACCGACTCCCAGTTCCGCCATAAACTGTTCAGCCAGATCATGGAACCCACCACAACCAGAGCCGCCAGCATAATGCGCTCGCGAGAGGAAATTCGGGAAAGAAGATTAAGCATTATGCATCGCCTCCTTCCAGCGGCTGGACGTCTGTATTCATCTTGACCTGTATGCTGAATTTAACGCCGCGTTTTGCACTGTTGATTTCTTTCACCTCAACCTGGCTGAAGCGGTTCGTCTGATTCAGTCCTTCTTTGAATTTATTCACGTCCGCCACACTCGGAGCTTCTCCGGAAAAACCGAGGTTTCCATCGCGGTCGGCATAGGTGCTCAAAAAGGATATATTTTCCGGGCGTATATCATTCACCGCTGTCAGCCACGCAAAAATTTCCAGCGGCGGGTCAGCAAACCGGCCGGCTGATTTTGCCAGCGCTTCCTGTTGCTGCAGCGCCGAAACAACTGGACGCTGTGCGGAAACCTGATCCGAAAGCCGCGCCGTTTTCTTCTTTAACTGAATGTAGCGAAATTGAAAAAAGGACAGTCCGATCAATAATACGGCGGCCAGACGGAGGAACGTATTCAGTTGCCGGGCTGCCCTCCGCCGATTCCTAAGCTTGTTCAGAAAATGCGGATCGCGAACATCTGCCGCCCGAAGTGCAGCCTCTGAACTTATTTTTCCCGTACCGAAGCGCTTCCATTCTTCGCCGGGAGCGCGACACCGTTCGAGCGGGAAAATCACTCCGCCTTTCCGATCATTGGAAGGTTTACTGCACCGCACGAGTCCTTCTTCGATGCACTCATCCTCCTGCACCTCCACGCCCTTCAGCAACGTGTCGCGCAAGATCCAGGCGGCTGCAGGATCTTCTTCCAGATTCGTTCCATACAGACTGCGCACGCGATCCGGAATTTCAGAACGCGCAGGAAAACGAAGAAGCGTAAGGCATTCAGTTTCCTGCAGAAAAATCCAGGTTGTTTTCCGCCACGCCCGACCGACCAACGCGGCAAAACCGGGCAGCACCGCATGGCGCTGGGCATAATGCGGATCACTTTCTCCGTTCACCTGTTCCCGGAAGGCCGAATACAGCAGGATGGAAGCATTGGCCCCCTTTCGGCGGTTTTCCATATAGCCCCAGGAGGTCGATTCCAGCGGAAAGAGCGAGCGTTCTTCCACTTCACCTTCAAGAAAACCCTGTGTATCGCGTGGCGAAATGCCGGGCGGCAGCTCCAGCGTCTCCACAATAAACCGTGCCGAAGCGACTAAACGCACCGGATCGGCGGTCACTAAACCGCTCGCTTTATATTCTGTTTTAACTAATTCCCCGGTCACAAGGTTGAGCCTTTCGTTTGCAAATCCAGAATGGTCATTGGATAGATATGATGTTCGGACGGCGTCTCGGTATCGAGACGCGCGGAAAGATTAAACACCGTACCGGCGGACATCGCCGTGATGTATACCGTTATAAAACGGCTGGTTGTGCTCAAATCGAGCGCCTCGCCTTCGTTGTTCGTCGGCAGGTCGGGATCATCAAGCCCGGGTCGCAGGACATTGTCATCCAGCGTGCCGGGTTCCAGATCGGTACCGGCGATGTAGTCAGCAATCCGTTCCGGTTCAAAATCGCGCTCTTCGCCCAGCACCGCAAGCACAAGCGGATGGGCCGCATTCAGATTCACGCCCTCAAAATTGAGCACCGTGATGCAGTCCAGAAAGGTCCGATAGAGATCATTCGGAAGACCATCTTCATCAAAAAACAGACGGTCGAATCCTTCAATCAATTGAAGATCCATCGTATTCACAATCGGAGCATTGGCCGGTAAATAGGCGGGATCGCGTCGCTGATAGGTACCTTTTTCCGCACCGTTCAACCGGGTTTCATCATCAGCATCGATCCAGTCCAGAAGGCAATCTGTAAGGGTTGCGGCATCGGAAGACTGAATTTCCATTTCTTCAAACAGCAGTTTCCACCGTTCGCCGGAAGTCGTATTAAGCGGAAACCGCCCCGACTCATCACGAAGCTCCACGGTAACCTGAATTCCGGGTGGAAATGCAAACGGAACGATTTCCTCGATGTCGCCGCTCTCCTGTGCCGCAAACTCCAGTTCGTTCGATGCCGCATGCGATGGAAATCCGGCGTAGCCCAAGGGATTGCCCCATCCCTGCACGGGACTGTAGAGGCCGTCATCGAGCAACTTGATTTCCGCCAGGACCCCCATCGTGATTTCCAATGCCTGGAACGCGGAGGTTTTCAGGGCATCGTTCTGTTCGTCTTCACCGCGCACCGACACCTCTTCACCGACCCGTGCGAGGATCTGCACCAGCATCCAGCTTGCGAGCAGAATGACTCCGAGCACAATCAGCAGAACGGCGCCTTCCCGGCGCTTTTTGGATGGATTAGTAAATAAGCACATGGCGGTCGTGACGGAGCAGACGAAGATCACGCATTTTTTTTCGTCCGTCCTGATTAAACAGAATGCGCAAGGCCCCCGGAGCGGTGCGCGCAGCTTTGTATTGATCGTCGGCGGAAGATTCATACTCCCACGTATTATTTTCCGCATCAAAATAGCCCAGCTCTAAATCCTCAACCCAGGGGGAAACCGGAGTTTGCATAAGCTCCGTTTTCCCATCGGTAAATTTTGCAGGAATCCGCCAGAGAATGGTCAGTCCTTTGTCTTCGTCGAAATAGAGCCATCCGTCAATCTGGGGAACCGGGCGTATATCCGTCACAAAAAACGGAGGAGGTGCCGTGAGGCGAAACTGAATTCCTTTCTGGCTGACTCCCGGCACTTTTTTCCATCCGAAGGGACTGACGGGGTCGGCAGAGAGCACTTCCGATTCATCGAGGCAGTATTGCAGAAACGAAACCACGCCGTCCACATGATGCTCAAAACGCGGTTCCAGTTCGGACTGCTTCCAGAAATTGCCGAAGGAAAACATCAGTTGCGCCGATGCTGACAGAATGAGTCCCGAAATTGCAACAGCCAGCAGGAGTTCGAGGAAGGTCAACCCGGCTTTCCAATGATTGGAAGTGTGTGTTCGCTTCTTCATTAGATTCCGCGCAGCAACTGCTGCCGCTCCCAATCCGCTTCTTTTTCAGACATAAGACTGCCGCGGCCGTCAGTTTCTTCATACCAATCCGGGCGATAAACATAGTAGGAGGCTGTTCGCGGCTCCGCCAATTCTTCGCCCAGTTCAATAGTCACCGTGATATCGAGCCGATGCACATCGAGTACATGGGTTGGAAAAATCTCTGCTTCCCAGGAGGCCTTAATACTGCTGATCCCGTCCTCCGGTTCAGGCTCTTCATCGTCGAGCGGTTTCTTACGAACGTGCAGAGGAAACACAAGTTCTCCGCCTTCTTCGATGACCGCACGGTCTGTGATGCTGAGAATTTCCTCGCGCACCCAGTCCATTTTTAAATGGGCATCTTCCTTATGCTCCAGACGCATGAGGGCCAGATTGGCATTCAGTGCAGCCTGGCAAAGAACGGTGGCCGCCATGGCAAACAGACTCATTGCCACAATGGTTTCCGGCAAAGTGAAGCCTTCACGTCTCATGATTCGTGGCCCTCGACTTCGCGGATCAACGGTTCGCTTGAAAATGGGTCCATGACCAAGCGGATATCTTTTTGCAATAGTTCAATCGCAAACGGCGCGGAGGCTCCGGCGGGATGAAAAACGATGGAATCAATGCTCTCTTCCTCTGTTTCATACGCCAGAGATTCATTTTTCGGATCTTCGGGAAGCATTCGGAAGAAGCGCAGGATTTCAGCATCCTCCTCCCCCGCTGCCGCCTGCAGATCAATTTCCTCGATCATGATTCCGGAGGCCGTGGCCAGTTCGAGCACATTGCTTTCGCCGGCATAGTGCAGAACAACCGGAATATTTCTTTGCCGAGCTTCCATATGCGCCTTCCGCACAACATTCAACAGCGTCTCCTCGAGGGGGCGCACCTGAACCTGTTCCGCCATGTGCTGCACGGGAACCACCATCAGGGTTGCAACGATGGCCAGCAGAGTGATTACAAGAAACACCTCCACTACGGTAAAACCAGCTTGTTGCAAACGCCTCATCGCCGTTCACTCGGGTTAATCGTTTTCTGAAGTGCTTACCGTCCAGTTTCCGATATCGTCTTCGCTTTCAACCCCATCAGGTCCTAAAGACCAGAGGTCGAAGCCGGATTCGTTGTGCTCTCCGGGATACCGATACTGATAAGGTGTTCCCCAGGGATCGGGGTTGAGTTTCTTAACGTATGGACCGCGCCAGTTTACGGCTTCATCCGACGGTTTTTTCAGCAGCGCTTCGAGACCATCTTCCGTGGAGGGATAACGGCCCATATTCACGCGATAGGCGGTTAGCGGAGTTTCAAGGGTTTCTTCCACGAACAGCCGTGCCACTTCCTCGCGCCCGCCGCCAAGAATACGGTCGAGGTTGGAGACAAGCAGTCCGGCAATGGCTGCGAGCAGAGCAATTGCAATCAGGACTTCCAGCAATGTGAACCCCGCCTGGCTCCCCCGTTTTTTATTCTTCTTCTCTTCCAACATTATTCTTTTCCTCCCGGATTCTATTCGTTAACACACAGCTCGCTTTATCTAGGACAATAGACGTAGTTCGATATCAGAATTGGACGCATTTGACTCTTAAAGTGACAATTTAAAACAGCGGAAACGTTGCCGGGAAACCGGGTGCATCCGGAGCGAGACGCTCGGGGAAAACATGGTTTGCGATTTTTCAATACCTGGAATATATTCTTTTGTTTATATTCACATTGCACTGAAAGTTGAGAACAAATGAAAAAGCTATTGATCATCTCATACATGGCCCTCCTGTTAGGAGGCTGTGCCACATCAAATCCCCCCTCGGAAGTAAAGGACCGCGAAATGATTACCCACTCTGTCTTTTTTAAATTAAACCATGCTAAAGGTTCGGAAGCCGAAGCTCGGTTTCTTTCTGAAGCCGCGGCACTGTCCTCCATTCCGGGGGTTTTGAACTTCCAGATCCTGGAAGAGACCAGCCCGAAAAATTCTTTTGAGTACGGACTCATTATGGAGTTTCCGGATCAGGCGGCATACGATGCTTATAATACTCATCCGGATCACGTGGCCTTTGTTCAGCAGGTTTGGCTTAAAGAAGTCGTTGAATTTCAGGAAATCGATTATATCCCCCTCTCTCAATAACGCGGAACTCACGATTATGAAAAAATATCTGCCAACCTTGCTCACAGTCACCGTACTGACCGCTCTTCTTTCTTCCTGTCAGATGAGGTCGCCCAAACTGGAATCCTGGATCAATCCCGAGTACACAACCTATAAATTCGGTAAGACTTCGGTGCTGGCGATGGCCAACAGCGAAAGCCGCTGCCTGCAATATGAAACACTGTTTGTAAACTCGCTGCTGCCCTACGTTCCGGCCGGATCGCTGCACGCCAATTACGGCATCACCGGAAAAATGGATAAGACGCAACTCGTTTCACTGCTGAAAGAAAATAAGATTAAAACTCTGGTCGTTACCATGATGCGGGGCGAAACACAACTGCAGCAGGTGGCGCCGATTGGCTATACCCCAACCATGTATACCGATGACTACTGGGGCTATTACAACTGGGGTTATACTATAATGGCGAGTGAGATGAATTTTGGTTTGGTCAACAGCTATATGGAGTACACACTTGAAACGAATGTGTATGATGTTGAGTCGGGAAAGCTCGTTTGGAGTGGCAGAAAAAGCGTATTTGATGACCGGTCGGATGAGAAAAATATGAAAGTGGTTATCAAAACCGTCATTCATGATTTACAAAAACGCGGCCTCTTAAACTGAAACCTTATAAAGGGGAATACTCATGCAACTGAAGTTTGCAGGTGAAATCCTGAGTATCGGACTTGCAGTCCTATTAACGGCCTGCACCACAACGAGCGGTGAGTATTCCTGGAGCAACCCCGAGTACATAGACCGGCCCATTGGAAAAACCATGGTGCTGGGGGTGGGAAAAACGGCAGAGATCAGCCGATATTACGAAAGCATGTTTGTGGATAATTTAACCGCACTGGGAATCACTGCCGACTCCATGCACCAGCATATCAGCCGCGAGGAACTGGTGACGGAAGATGAAATTGTTAAAATTCTCACCGACAACCAGTTCGACTCCATCATTGTGACACGCATGACTTCGGAAAAAGAACGCATTCGCGCAGTGGCCGTCAATCAATATCCGGATCATTACTGGCATTACTACGGGTTTTATAACTACGCATATCATCAGGCTGAAATTGAAGAATATATTGAGTATGAACTCGAAACCAATCTATATGATGTAAACACTCGCAAACTGGTTTGGCTGGGCCAGAAACAGATTACCAACGACCGCTCTGAAAAGGACGGTCTGGAGCTGGTTATCAATTCGGCCATTCAAACGCTCCAGTCTGAAAACATGGTTTCCCGATAACACCACCGGTGCCCTCCGGACCACGGCCCGCCGAGCTTTCCCCTTTAGATATTTGACGGATCACAGGGCAGGTTCTAAGCTTTGTTTCTAAACAACAGGCTATTCACCGGAGGTAGACGTGGCGCATAAAAAAATCAAAGGGAAACACTACAAAGACAACGGTCAGCTGAAAAAAGACTTCTATGAAGCGGAACTGGCCCGTCTGCAGGTTGAGCTGATCAAGCTTCAGGAATGGGTGAAACACAAGGGGCTGAAAGTTGTTGTATTGTTTGAGGGGCGCGATGCCGCCGGGAAAGGCGGAGTCATTAAACGGATCACGGAATGCCTGAATCCGCGTGTTGCCCGGGTGGTTGCTCTGGGAAAACCGACCGAGCGGCAGGAATCGCAATGGTATTTTCAGCGCTACGTTCCCGAACTCCCGGCAGCCGGAGAAATCACCCTCTTTGACCGCTCCTGGTATAACTGCGCGGGGGTTGACCGTGTCATGGGATTTGTCAGCGAAGCCCAGGTGAAGGAATTCTTCAAATCCTGCCCTCAGTTTGAACGCATGCTTATCCGCTCAGGAATCATTCTGGTTAAATACTGGTTTTCCGTCAGCGACGAGGAGCAGGAAAAACGCTTTGAAGCACGAATCGACAACCCGACAAAACGCTGGAAGTTAAGCCCAATGGATTTAAAATCGCGGGAAAAATGGGCGGAATACTCCAAGGCCAAAGATGAGATGTTCGAGTACACCGACATTGAAAAAGCACGTTGGTGGGTTGTGGAAGCGGATGATAAACGGAAAGCCCGCCTCAACTGCATCTCGCATCTGCTCAGTGTGATTCCTTATGAGGATTTAACGCCGCCCCCGATCACTCTGCCTCCGCGAGCGGACGATGGATCCTATAAACGCCCTCCGCACGAAGAGCAGAACTTCGTACCGCATATCTATTAAAAACAGACCGAAGGTCTTTCGGTCCAAAGGCCCGACGTTAGACGTTCCGACTGAACGCGAAGCATCGCTAACCCAATCGGTTGTCGGCAATGTGCCAATCGAGATCATCGATCACGCTGACTTCAATAATATTGTCGGCCTTTTCCATCAGCTCCAGACATTCGGGGCTCAGATTGAGCAGGTGCAGGTTTTTACCCTGATCAGCATAGCGCTCGGTAATGTTGTTGATGGCTTCAATGGCGGAATGGTCGTAGACCCGCGCCTTCCGGAAATCGATCACAACATCCTCGGGATCATTGAGCGGATCAAACAGATCCTTGAAGGATTGAGCCGAACCGAAAAAGAGCGCACTTTCCAGTTTGTAGACTTTGGTGCCGTGTTCATCGACCATGATATTGGCATGGATCTTTTTGCCGTGTTCCCAGGCAAAGGCCAGCGCGGACACAATGATACCAACGAGTACGGCCACCGCGAGGTCATGCAGCACAGTGACAACTGAAACCAGAATGATAATGAACAGGTCCATTCTCGGAATGCTGCCGACCAGACGGAAACTCGACCACTCAAAGGTGCCGATCACCACCATAAACATGACACCGACCAGTGCCGCCAGCGGGATGATTTCCACCAGCGGTGCTGCAATCAGAAGAATGGCCAGCAGGAAAAGTGCGGCAGCGATGCCCGACAAACGCCCTCGGCCACCCCCGCGGATATTGATCATACTCTGCCCGATCATGGCGCACCCCCCCATGCCACCGAAGAAGCCGTTTACAATGTTCGCCAGCCCCTGCCCTCTGCATTCCTTATTACCGCGGCCACGGGTTTCCGTGATTTCATCCACCAGCGTCAACGTCATCAGCGACTCAATCAAACCAACGGCAGCCGCCAGCGCGGAAAAGGGAAGAATCATCATAAAACTATCCCAGGAAAAAGGAATCTGCGGAATTCCGAAGGTTGGAAAGCCGGCGGCAATGGTTTCTTTGGTCGGATCCATACCCTGCACAAAATCAAGTACGGTGCGGGATTCATGAATTCCCATCTTCTGGAGCGCAATCGAAATAATGGTTACTGTCACGATGGCGGCAAGTGTAGCCGGAACCGCCTTGGTCAGTTTGGGCAGGAAAAAACTGATTCCCATCGTCAGGGCAATCATCACTCCCATGTAGGCCAGATCCATGGCCGGGAGTAAATGCGCTTCAGCCCCGTGGCCGACATAAAACATTTCGAACTGCGATTTAAAAATGATGATCGCCAGCCCGTTCACAAATCCAAGCATCACCGGATGCGGCACCAGGCGGATAAACTTACCCAGCTTAAAAATACCGAAGAGCATTTGAATGACACCCATCAAAATGACGGCCGCAAAAAGATAGCTCTCTTTGCTTACCCCTTCCGGAAGAATGCCCGGTTGCGCCAATTCAATCATCAACGGAGCAAAGATTACAGCAACCGCCCCCGTTGCTCCGGAAATCATGCCCGGACGTCCGCCGAAGATTGCGGTGATCAACCCCATCATAAAAGCGGCATAGAGCCCGATGACCGGATCGACTTTTGCAACAAACGAAAATGCCACAGCTTCCGGAACCAGGGCCAGTGCCACCGTCAGGCCGGAAAGAATATCGTTCTTAACATTTCGCGGACGCTCAATATTCAGCTTGAAGAGTCTATTTGTTTTCATCGTAGGATCATTCCAATTTTATATTATGTGTACGGGAAGCTTTAAAAACGCGGCACTATCCCAGAATCGTTCGGTAACGCGAGTTTTTTACGAAATTTTTAAAAATCCCATATAAATGCAGTTTTCCAATGATTGGAAGCAGGTTGCGTTGACACCTTCAGGGGGTTTGATAGATTCCGCCTTTCAATTTAAACTCAAGTTCAAGATCAAGGAGAACCCGGAATGGCAGCGAAAAAAGACGCCCAAAAAGATCCCGCAACCGCACTGAGCGCAGTCGTTGCACAAATTCAGAAACAATACGGAGAAGGGGCGATTGTTAAACTAGGTGACGCCTCGGCCAATCAGCATATTGAATCCATTTCAACCGGCGCACTGACCGTTGACCTTGCCCTGGGCATAGGCGGATTGCCGCGCGGCCGAATTATTGAAATCTACGGCCCGGAATCCTCCGGAAAAACCACGCTGGTTTCCCACGTTATCGCCAACGCCCAGAAAGCCGGCGGATCTGCGGCCTTCATTGATACCGAGCACGCGCTCGACCCGGGCTACGCCAAAAAAATCGGCGTTGACATTGATAACCTGCTCGTTTCCCAACCGGACTCCGGAGAAGAAGCACTCAACATCTGTGAAGCATTGGTGAAAAGTAATTCACTCGACGTTGTTGTGGTCGACTCCGTTGCCGCCCTCGCCCCTCGCGCCGAGCTGGATGGCGAAATGGGACAGTCTCACGTGGGGTTGCAGGCCCGATTGATGTCGCAGGCATTGCGCAAGCTGGTTTCGGCCATCAACCATTCCCGATGCATCGTGATCTTCACCAATCAGATTCGCGAAAAAGTAGGCGTCATGTTCGGCAGCCCGGAAACCACGCCCGGCGGTCGGGCGCTTAAATTTTACTCCTCTGTTCGCCTCGATATCCGCCGGATCGGCCAGCTGAAAGATTCCGCCGGCGTAGTCTACGGAAACCGCACCCGCGTTAAGGTGGTTAAAAACAAGGTGGCCGCTCCGTTTACTCAGGCGGAATTTGACATCCTTTATGCAGAAGGCATTTCCTACACGGGTTCTGTTATTGATGCGGCAATCGAAGTGGGCATTATCGATAAAAAAGGCTCCTGGCTCTCGATGGACGGCACCCAGCTTGGACAAGGCCGCGATGCCGCTGTCCGCGCCCTTAAGGAAGACAAAGAACTCTGCGACTCAGTTGTTGAACGTATCCTGAAAGCCAAAGAAGAAGCCGCTGCAGAAAAATAAGCGTCGGTGATTCTGATGACTTTAAACGGATACAAAAGGCGAACACTCATTGCGCTGGGGCTCTCTGCCCTTTTGTTTCCAGTGGTTGGATGCCGGCAGCAAAAGACGGCATCCGGCCTGCCACCGTTTAATGGGCAGCAGGCGTTTGCGGAGGTCGAAGCGCTGGTGCAGTTCTCCCCGCGCGATGCCGGGACTTCCGAAGGCTGGAAAGCCGCAAAGCATATTTTCCAGCGACTGGAAACCTTCGGCGTTGAAGCGGATATGGATACGTTCGTTGATATGACGCCTGAAGGCGAAAAAACGATGATCAATGTCATCGGTATGATTCCCGGAAAAACAAAAGAATGGGTTATCCTCGGGTCGCATTTCGACACCATGCCCGGCATCGATAACTTTCAGGGAGCAAACGATTCCGGTTCCAGCACCGGGGTTTTACTGGAACTGGCGCGCATGATCCAATCATCGGATGCAGTTCCGGACCTTGGAATCATTTTTGCGTTTTTCGACGGTGAAGAAGGTATTGCCGACTATGTTGAAGGCGATGGTTTGCACGGCAGCCGTTATATGGCGCGAAAACTGGTCGAAACCGGCGATCACAAAAAAATTAAAGCCATGATTCTGTTGGATATGGTTGGCGATCGTGATCTGAAGTTTACTATTCCGTATAACAGTACCGCCAATTTGGTTCAGGAAACCCTGAATGCAGCTCACACGCTGGGATATCGCGATCATTTTATGCTGTCCCGTTCGATTATTACGGACGATCATGTTCCGTTTCTTCAAATCGGCATTCCAGCCATTGATTTGATCGACTTTAAGTACGGATCTGAACCCGGTTTAAATGATCATTGGCATACAGAAGCTGATAACCTGCAGAACATTAGCGCTGAAAGCCTTGAAATCACGGGTAACATTGCACTACAAATACTGAAACAAATAGCGTTCAGATAAACACTATTAAATTTATCATGTTTTAAACATTTTCATACAATCGGGCTTGCAAGAGGGAATCAAACTATTTATATCGATACCTCTTTTACACAAAATACCGGAGAGGACTATGGCTGAAGAACTGAAGCATTTGATCGAACAGATCCAGAAAGAAGGGGTTGAAAAAGCCACGACAGAGGCGGAATCAATCATTTCAAAGTCGAAAGAAAAAGCCGCTAAAATCGTTGCCGATGCAGAAGCCAAGGCAGCCGAAACGCTGAAAAAAGCGGAAGTGGAAGCTGCCGCTTTTGCTGAACGTTCGGTTAAAACGCTGGAGCAGGCCGCACGTGATCTGCTGATCACGGTGGGTCAGGGTTGCGAAAAAGTCATTACCGCCACACTCGGTAAAGAGGTCGACGGAGCACTTAGCGGCGACATGCTGGGCAAGCTTATTTCAGACATCGTTCTGCAAGGCGAAGGTGGAGCAGCCGTTTCGGTGAGCGAAGCGGATAAAGCCGGACTGACAGCACTCTGCGCGGATATTGCCAGACAATCGGGCAAAACCGTTGAGCTGGACAGCGACTCTGAAATCCTCAGCGGATTCAAAGTAACTTTCGAGGGCAAAAATGCATCACTGGATTATACCGGTGAGGCGATTGCCGAAGCGCTGGCAGCCTTCCTTCGTCCGGAACTAGCCAAGACCGTAAGCGGCATTGCCCGCGAACAGATTTCCAACTAACGGAAGTAACGATGGCCTACTATTCACTCGTAGCCAGCTTGCCCAGCCTTCAGATCGGGGATGAACCCCCGTTCACGACGGAGGAATATGTGGAGAATGCTTCACAGTGGGTAACCGAGCGCGAATCAGAAATTCTTCGCAAAGTTCTGCTCCAGGAGCCGGATATTGCGCCCTGCCCGCTCTGCAAACTTATTTACGATGTGGAATGTCAGATTCGTAATGCAATCGCACGGCAGCGCGGCCAGAAACTCGGGGTTGACTTCAAGGAATACCTCCAGCCGCACGATGGTTTCATCGGTGAAGTTGAAACCTTCGTCAAAGACGCCTTTGCTCAAACCGATCCGGTTGAGCTCGAACAGCATCTGGACCGGGGTCGGTGGAATCTGGCCGAACAGCTGGTGGATGGTCAGAATCCCTTCGGATTTGAAAAGGTACTGGCTTACGGCATCCAGCTTAAAATTGTTGAGCGTTGGAATCGTATGGACGTTCACGTAGGCAAAGAGAAAATTGAGGCCGTCATCACGGCAAACACAGAAAAAGAAGAGACCGCGGACGCGTAGACCCCGCGGTCTATTGCTTTTATTGGGATAGAGGAAAGAGACTATGAGTGAAAACATCGGTAAAATTATCGGGGTGAACGGCAACCTCCTGAAGGTTGAGTTCAACAAACCCGTGATCCAGAACGAAGTGGCCTACGCCTGCGTTGGCGCCGGCGACCTTAAATTGAAAGCGGAAGTCATTCGTGTCCGCGGAACCAGCGCCGAACTTCAGGTATTTGAGGATACCGTCGGCCTTAAAGTCGGCGATCCGGTTGAATTCACCGGCGAACTGCTTTCCGTGGAACTTGGACCGGGGTTGCTGACCCAGGTTTTTGACGGTCTGCAAAACCCTCTTCCCCGTTTGGCCGAAGAATGCGGATTCTTCCTGCAGCGCGGAAAATATCTCGATCCCCTTCCCCGCGATGTAAAATGGGCCTTCACCCCGAAACTGAAGGCCGGTGACATTGTGATTGCCGGCGACACCATCGGAACCATCCCGGAAGGCATGTTTGATCATCGTGTTATGGTCCCGTTCAACCTCCGCGGAAAATGGACCGTTGAAAGTGTTAAGCCTGCCGGTGAATACACCGTTGTTGAAGTTGTTGCGGTTCTGAAAGACGACAAAGGCAACACCCGTGAATGCCAGATCATGCAGAAATGGCCGGTGAAAATGCCGATTAAAGCCTATGCCGAACGGCTGCGTCCGACAGAATCAATGGCCACGAAACTTCGTACCATTGATACCTTCTTCCCGGTGGCGAAAGGCGGAACCTTCTGTGTTCCGGGTCCGTTCGGTGCGGGTAAGACCGTACTGCAGCAGATCATGTCGCGTAACGCCGAAGTGGACATCGTGATCATCGCGGCCTGCGGCGAACGTGCCGGTGAGGTGGTGGAAACCCTGCGTGAGTTCCCGGAACTGACGGACCCGCGTACCGGGAAATCCCTGATGGAACGTACGTTGATTATTTGTAACACCTCCTCCATGCCGGTTGCGGCTCGTGAGGCCTCCGTTTACACCGGTGTGACGCTGGCGGAATATTACCGTCAGATGGGACTCGATGTACTCCTGCTGGCCGACTCCACATCCCGCTGGGCGCAGGCCCTGCGCGAAATGTCCGGTCGTCTGGAAGAAATTCCCGGTGAAGAAGCTTTCCCGGCCTACCTCGAATCCGTAATTGCTTCGTTCTACGAACGCGGCGGTGCGGTGCGGTTGAACAACGGCGAACAGGGAACAGTAACCATCGGCGGAACCGTTTCCCCGGCCGGCGGTAACTTTGAAGAACCGGTAACGCAGGCCACCCTGAAAGTGGTTGGAGCCTTCCACGGTCTTTCCCGTGCCCGCTCCGATGCCCGCCGCTACCCGGCGATCGACCCGTTGGATTCCTGGAGCAAATATCCCAGTATTGTAAACGAAGCCAATGTGGCAGAAGCCCGCAAGGTGCTGCGCAACGGGGCTGAAGTCGGCCAAATGATGAAAGTGGTCGGTGAGGAAGGGACTTCTATCGACGACTTCGTTCTCTACCTGAAGTCGGAATACATTGATGCAACCTATCTGCAGCAGAATGCTTTCGATGAAACAGATTCTTCGAACTCGATTGAGCGTCAGGAATATGTCTTCGGTAAGTTGCTTAAGCTCATGAACACAAAAATGACGTTTAAAGATAAAGATGCCGCCCGTTCCTTCTTCCAGCAGCTCACGCAGACCTGCCGTGACTGGAACGGCAGCGAATTCGAATCAGATGAATTTAAGAAAATTGAAGAGCAAATGACTAAAGCGCTCGCGGAGGTTTCTGACTATGCAGAATAAAGTTTATCACCGGATTGAACAGATCACCGGTAACGTGATTGTTGTTAAAGCGGGCGATGTTATCGCCGGGGAACTCGCGCAGGTGACTTCCGAACAGGGGGTATCGCTGGCTCAGGTCATTCGACTCGAGAATGAAAACGTGTTCCTGCAGGTATTTGCCGGCGGACGCGGCATCGGAACCGATGCCAAGGTTAAATTCCTTGGACGGACCATGCAGATTCCGTTTTCTGAAAACCTCCTCGGCCGCGTTTTCACCGGATCCGGTGAACCGCGCGACAAAGGTCCGGAAATCAAGGAAAACATGATTGATATCGGCGGACCGTCGGTCAATCCGGCCAAGCGTATTATTCCGCGCAATATGGTTCGTACCGGCATTCCGATGATTGACGTGTTCAACACCCTCGTTGAATCGCAGAAGCTTCCGATTTTCTCCGTGGCCGGTGAGCCTTACAACGAACTGCTCGCGCAGATTGCGCTGCAGGCCGAAGTGGATGTGATTATTCTCGGCGGCATGGGCCTGAAATACGACGACTATCTCTTCTTCCGCGACAAGCTGGACGAAAGCGGCGCCCTTTCCCGTACCGTAATGTTCGTTCACACGGCATCCGACCCGACGGTTGAATGTCTGCTCGTTCCCGACGTATCCTTGGCCGTTGCTGAACAGTATGCGCAGGAAGACAAACGTGTACTCGTACTGCTGACCGATATGACCAACTTTGCCGATTCCATGAAGGAAGTGGCGATTACCATGGAACAGATCCCTTCGAACCGCGGTTATCCGGGCGACCTTTATTCACAGCTGGCCGCCCGTTACGAAAAAGCGGTTGACTTTGAAGGCAGCGGATCGATCACCATTCTTGCTGTTACAACCATGCCGGGCGATGACGTAACCCACCCGGTTCCGGACAACACCGGATACATCACGGAAGGTCAGTTCTATCTGAAGAACAGACGCATTGAACCGTTCGGTTCCCTGTCCCGTCTGAAACAGCAGGTGAACGACCGTACCCGCGATGACCACCGCGCCGTCATGGACACCATGATTCAGCTTTACGCATCCTATAAAGAAACGCTGGAAAAACAGTCCATGGGCTTCCGGATGTCGGATTGGGACAGCAAGCTGCTGAAATATGGAGCACGCTTTGAGTCTACGATGATGGACATCACGGTGAACCTTCCGCTCGAAGAAGCGCTGGATGCGGGATGGAAAATTCTGGCCGACTGCTTTGAGCCGGCGGAAACCGGAATTAAATCTACTCTGACGGACAAATTCTGGCCGAAGGGTTAATTAACATGAATCCACAGATTTCGCTGATTAACACAGATTTTTAATCAGGGGAATCTGAGTAATCTGTGGATAGAAAAACATGGCAAAGATTAAACTAACTAAAAACGAGCTTAAGTCTCAGCGCGATTCGCTGAAGCGGTTCAGTCGCTACCTGCCGACACTGATGTTGAAAAAGCAGCAGCTCCAGATGGAGATGCGGCGCCTCGACCAGGAAATTCTGGAAAAACGCGACGAAGAGCAGGAAGCCCGGGCCAAGCTGAGTTCATGGATTCAGCTGTATTCCGAGCCGATTGATCTCGCTCCCTACGCAGAACTTGAAACGCTCAAGACCTCGCAAGGCAACATTGCCGGTGTGAATATTCCGATTCTTGACAGCCTTGTGTTCAAAGAC
Source organism: Pontiellaceae bacterium B12219 (assembly GCA_029432795.1). Lineage (GTDB taxonomy): Bacteria > Verrucomicrobiota > Kiritimatiellia > Kiritimatiellales > Pontiellaceae > Pontiella. Next base: position 26,330 of record JARNMJ010000030.1, on the reverse strand, counting down.
GTTCCTGTAAACCTCTTTGAAACCGATGCCTGGACGGATGCGGGGATCAGCACACTGAAGCAGCTCACCCAGCTTCGTGTGGAACGGCAGATTCTCGAAGAGCAGCATCGCCTGCTTGGAGATGAGCTGCGTACCACCACCCAGCGCGTAAATCTTTTTGAAAAAGTGAAAATTCCGGAAGCAAAAGAAAACATTCGTGTGATCCGCATTTTCATGGGCGACCAGCAGACCGCCGCCGTTGCCCGCTCTAAAATTGCCAAAGGAAAAAGCGCATGATCGTTAAGATGAAAAAACTTACGCTCCTGTGCACGGCAGCGCAACAGGAACAGACGCTGGACAAACTCCGCGAACTGAAAGTGCTTCATGTGCAGCATGTGAAAGCCCCGGATGGAGCGGCATTGGAAAAAGCACGCAACCACCTTCAGTATGTGCAGCGCGCACAGGAAGTTCTAAGTGCCCGTCCTGATTCGGACCCGACCGGAAAAGATGCGGATCAAGTGGTTGATACGGTTTGGGAACTGCTTCATAAGGAAAAGGAGCTCAACGAAACGCTCCAATCCTTAAGACACGAAGTGGAACGCATTGCCCCGTTTGGTAATTTTGAGCCGCGTGCACTGAAAAAACTGAACGAGCAAGGCCTCTTTGCCAAGCTTTGTGCATTTCCGATTAAAGATACTCCGGAAATGCCCGAAGGTGTGGCAATTGTGGAAATCAGTCGCGACAAAAATACAACCTATGTTCTGGCTGTCGGACGTGAAGAGTTTGAATGCGCTCCGCATGAAGTCCGGGTTCCGGATCAATCGCTGGCCGAATTGAAGCGCCATATTGAACGGGCCCAGAAAGACCTTGAAGAAACAGAAGCTGAATTTCAGAAATATGCGGGCGACAAAAAACTGGTCGACGAAGTTGCCGACAGTGCCGCCGATGCCGTCCACTATCTGGAAGTTCAGAACGGCATGGGTGCAGACAGCGCAGTCGTCTATCTGAAAGGGTTTTATCCGGCAGACCGCGAAAGCGATATTGCATCGGCCGCAAAGGACTTCGGCTGGGGATATACTTTCGAAGAGGTCTCCGATGATGACGAGCCGCCAACGCTGCTGCGCAATCCGAAATGGGTTTCCCCCATTAAAGCTGCACTGGACATGATCGGCGTTGTTCCGGGTTATAAGGAGCTGGACGTCAGTGCCCTGTTCCTGATTTTCCTGAGCGTCTTCTTTGCATTCATTATCGGTGATGCCGGCTACGGTCTGCTGTTTATCGGTCTCACGCTTTGGGGTAAGATGAAAACCAAAGGCAACGCCGCTGCGCAACCCGGGCTGAACCTGCTCATGGTGATGAGCGTGTTCTGCGTGATCTTCGGCGCATTGACCGGAAACTATTTCGGCATTGCTTTGAGTTCGCTTCCCGGATGGATGCAGGCCCTCAGTAATAATTACATGACCGGCAAACTGGCGGATGGAAGCTGGGATCCGGATCTGGCGGCAAAGAACATCATGTTCATCTGCTTCAGCATCGGAACCGTTCATATTTCCATTGCCCACATTTGGAACTTTGTCCGCAAGATTAATTCATGGAGCTGTCTGACCGATCTCGGTTGGCTCTGCTGCACCTGGATGCTCTACGGCGTAGTACTCAATATGGTTCTGAGTGTGCAGCTTCCCACCTGGGTAACAGCAGCTCAGCTTCCAATGCTTGGAACTGGAATAGGGCTGATTATCGTCAGTTTGGTGGTGTCCAAATCCTACTTCGGACTGGTTACCCTGGCGCTGGATGTCATTAACAATTTCGTGGATATTATTTCATACGTTCGTTTGTATGCTGTCGGCGCCGCCTCCCTGGCGATTGCTCAGGCATTCAACGGAATGGCAATGGATATGGGCTTCAATGGCGCTGCCGCCATTGGAGCGGCATTGATTCTCTTTGCCGGCCATGCCTTGAATATTATTCTCGGAGCGATGGGCGTGATGGTTCACGGCATTCGACTGAACACACTCGAATTTTCCAGCCATGCTGGTGTTGAGTGGGCCGGCCTGCACTTCAATCCCTTTAGAAAAAACAACGAAAACCTTTAACAAATAGAATTATCAACCGGAGGAAATACAAATGGACGCAGCATTAGCACCCGCACTGATCAAACTTGGTGGAGCAGCCGCTCTGAGCTTCGCAGCAATCGGATCCGCATTGGGAACCGGAACAGCCGGCATGGCCGGTATCGGAGCATGGAAAAAATGCTACCTGCAGGGTAAGCCCGCGCCTTTCATTCTGCTCGTATTCATCGGAGCGCCGCTGTCGCAGACCATTTATGGACTGCTCCTGCTGCTCTCCTTCAATAAAATGGCTGTCGCTGAGACTGCCTCCGTCATGTGGCCGGCCGTTCTCGGCGCAGGCATCATCGGCGGGATTGCCATGGGCATGTCTGCCTGGTATCAGGGCAAAGCCGGCGCGGCCGGATCCGACGCCATGGCTGAAACCGGACAGGGATTTGGTAACTACCTGACCACACTCGGTATCGTGGAAACCGTAGCCCTCTTCGTGATGATCTTCATCCAGATGGCCCTGAAATAAGCTTCCAACCATTGGAAGTCATGCAAAACGCCCTCCGTGCAAACGGACGGGCGTTTTTTTTAAAAGGTATGTAGTTCCGCCTTCAGGCGGCTCCCTCGCAAGACCGCCTAAAGGCGGAACTGCGAGCTTTTTCCTCAGCCCCACTTTCCCTTATTCATGTGACCCTGCATTTCGGTCATGGCCAGTTTCATCTGCAGATACGACATATTCAGGCACTGTTCAAACACCTTCACACATCCCGGATCCAGCGCATCTTTAATTCCGTCTTCGCAGACCCGTTCAATCTGGCGCGCCAGATCAATCAGCTGGGCATGCAGCGCATTCGTATGCCGGGAACGCTCAATCAGTCCCGCTGCCTTTTCATCGAGCTCCGTGAATTTTTCTGCCGGCGCGCCGCATTTCGGGCAGTTTTCACAAACCTCATCCCCGTCATGAATGTAACCACACACTTCACATTTCCATTTTTTCATAGGTACTCCTGGTTAGGTGAAAATCAGTTTAATCTCAAAAACCCTTATGACAAGAACGGGTTAACATATTTGCTACATTTCAGATGTACAAACGTATCCGCGGCCGCTGAGGACACCGCCAACCTCGCGGCCTTATCCGCCGGTGGCGCGTACTACCAGTTCCCAGCCGAGATCAGCCCGTAATGACCAGGCAGGGACGGCTGAAAGGCATCGTTCCTCAGCCATTTCAGTCCTACAAACCCGCACATTGTAGGGCGGGTCACGGTTGAGGAATGTGATTATGAGGAATACGAGTAATCTCTGCCCGCCGCATCCCGCACGGTCACTCCGCCCTGCCAATTTTCTTCCCGCGTCGGCCTGCGTATGTTTAATTATCCGGATGAAACTTCAATCCATTATCCAAACCCTGGAAGAAATCGCCCCGCTTTCGCTTGCCGGAGACTGGGACAATGTGGGGCTGCTGATCAACCCGTTGAAACCGAAAAATATCAAAAAGATCCTGCTGACGATCGATCTGACCGAAGCCGTGGCCGATGAAGCCATCGCTGAAAAAACGGATCTGATTATAGCCTATCATCCCATTCTCTTTCGACCGGCAAACCGGTTGAATGCGGACAATGCGTATGACCGGACGGTGATGAAACTGATTCAGAAAAATATCGCGGTCTATTCTCCCCACACCGCGCTGGATGCCGTGATCGGGGGCGTGAACGACTGGCTGGCGGATGGCGTCGGCGAGGGCGAAGTGACTGTTCTCCAACCTTTGGAAAACTCGGATGCCGGACAGGGCCGATTGGTGACGCTGAACAAACCGGTTCAATTGAAAACGCTGACTGAACGGATTAAAAAATACCTAGGGCTTCAACACGTCCGGATCGCCGCTCCGGCAGAAGACTCCCCGATTTCAACCGTCGCCCTCTGCGCCGGAGCCGGAACGGACGTCTTTAAGGGCATCCAGGCGGATTGTTACCTCACAGGTGAGATGAGCCATCACAATGCGCTTGCAGCCACCCTGAACGGCTCCCACGTGATACTCTGCGAACACACGAATACCGAACGCGGTTATCTTCCAATCTTTGGAAAAACTCTCTCTAAGGCACTCGGGAACGGAGTTGACATTACAGTGTCGGAAGTTGATGCCGATCCAATACAGATAAAATAGGAACCAGGACAGATGAAATATGAAATCGGGCCTGCGACGCTATAAAAAAGGCCAACGCCGATTGCGTCCCTCATTCGTATATCATAATTCATCTTTCATACTTTCCTTTAGAGCCGTCAGCGGGTTTAATCGCGCGCATTATTTTCAGAAAGGGATCAAACTATGAGTGAAAAGAAAAAATCCGCCTATGCCGAAGCCGGCGTGGATATTGATGTAATGATGGGTTCGCTGCAGAACATTAAGGCTGATGTGAAGTCAACCAACACCGATGGTGTGGTCAGCGAAATCGGCTCCTTCGGCGGACTTTTTAAATCGCCGGGCGCTGACAGTCTGCTGGTCAGCTCTGTTGACGGCGTCGGAACCAAACTGAAGGTTGCCAATATGGCCAACGTTCACACCACGGTCGGTCAGGATCTGGTAAACCACTGCGTGAACGACATTCTCGTTCAGGGTGCGCGCCCCCTCTTCTTCCTCGACTATCTCGGCACCGCTGCACTGGCCCCGCAGGTGTTCGAAGACGTAGTCAGCGGATTCTGCAAAGCCTGCCGCGAAAACGGTGCGGCCCTGCTCGGCGGCGAAACCGCTGAAATGCCCGGCCTTTATCCGAATGGCGAATACGACCTCGTCGGAACCATCGTTGGAACCGTTGAACGCGATAAGCTGATCACCGGTGAAACCATTAAAAAGGGCGATGTGCTGATCGGCCTGCCATCAACCGGCCTGCAGACCAACGGCTATTCACTGGCCCGTAAAGTGATCTTTGAAACCGCCGGTAAAAAACTCGATGATCTGGTTCCCGGAACGGACCGCACTTTCCAGGACACCCTGCTGGCGATTCATAAGAGCTATCTGAACGAAGTCATGCCGGTGCTGGAAAAAGTCGACGTACACGGTATGGCCCATATCACGGGCGGCGGTCTTTACGACAATGTCCCCCGCGTACTGCCCAAGAATGTAGATGCACAGTTCGACCGTTCCACCTGGGAAACGCCGGCGATCTACAAATTCATCGAAGAGCAGGGCAATGTTGACCATGAAGAAATGTACCGCGTCTTCAATATGGGCATCGGCTATGTCCTGATCGTTGCTGCAGCAGATGTGGAAGAAACTAACAGTATTCTGAAATCCAACGATCAGGATGCCCTTGTTGTTGGCGAAATTGTGGAAGGTTCCGGTAAATCGGTGCTCATCAATTAACGCTTCCAGACACTGGAAAAATTAAAAAGGGCAGACTCAAACGTCTGCCCTTTTTTGCATCCATTTCGAATAGCCGCGGTTATGATTTCATCACGGTTTTAAAATAGACGGGCATCGGCGCTTCGAACATCATCGGTTCTTTGGAAAAAGGATGAACCAGGTCGACGGTCAGGGCATGCAGACACAGCCGTTTAACTCCGGGAACCTTCTCGCCGTATTTTTTGTCGCCGGCAACGGGACATCCCAGATCGGCCAGATGCACGCGAGCCTGGTTTTTACGTTCCGTCATCGGATTAACTTTCAGCAGGCTGAAGTTTTCCGCCGTCCGAATCACTTCATACGACGTACGCGCAAAGACGCCGCTTCCAGCCTCGGGAAGTGAATACATCAGATGAATACTGTTTTCTGCGAGGAAGGAGGTAATCACTCCTTTTTCCTCCGGCGGTTTTCCTCTCACGACCGCAACACAGCTTTTTTTAAAGTCGGGCCATTTTTCCTGCAGGAATTCTTTGGCCTGTTCGGTCTTGGCAAACACCAGCAGGCCGGACATCCCTTTTTCCAACCGATGTACCACCAGCACCCGGTTCTTTGATTTGGTATTGCCTTTTTTGACATACTCGCACAACGCCGCATGAACCGAACCGTCATTGATGTCGCTGCTGACACTGAGCATGCCGGCGGATTTGTTCACCACAATCATATCCCAGTCTTCATAGAGAATGGTGATGCCTTTGGGGTGGAATTTTTTCGGCGGTTGTTTAAATGGTTTTTTCTGCTGCATTTGAAGTTCCTGCTCAGATACTGCTTATTCCCCGAAGCCTTTCGGTTTCGGGACGACAATATTCACGACCGGTTTTTCTTTTTCTTTCTTAAGCCGAACCCCTTCCTTGCGGAGAATCTCAAGATAAAACGAGGTCAGTTCGCGCTTTTCAACATCTGCGATACAGGCATCAATTTCCGAAAGATGGATGGTTTTCGCATCCGCTTCGGTATCACCGAATTTGCAGTCGAAATCCCAGAAATCGACGCCTTCCGGCAATTCCCTGCGGCGTTCCCGTTTGATGTATTTACGGATTTCATTTTTGGTCGCATCGATCATGCGCGGGTATTTAATTTTTTCGTGATTCAGATCAAATGTCTTTTTCATAAGATGGTTTCTCCATTACAGGTTGAACAGGTCGCCCTCGGGCGGACGCGGATTTTCAAACCCTTCGTCAATCGGCAGTTCTTTTTCACAGGACGCGGCAACCGCCAGTTCATCGCATCGTTCATTTTCCGGATGATTATTATGCCCTTTCACCCATTTAAATTCAACCGTATGCCGCTCACAAAGCTCCAGCAGTTCAGTCCAGAGATCCGGGTTTTTAGCCGGTTTGGACGGCGAAAGTTTCCACCCCTTGGAACGCCATTTTATGGCCCATCCCTTTTCAATGGCATTCACGACATATTTAGAATCGCTCGTCAGCACCACCGTGCTTGATTGCTTCAGGGCCTTCAGCCCTTCAATGCAGGCCAGCAGTTCCATGCGGTTGTTTGTGGTTTTCCGGAATCCGCCGGACAGCTCTTTTTTCAAAACACTTGAAATCAGTACCACGCCATAGCCGCCCGGGCCGGGGTTTCCTTTGCAGGCCCCGTCCGTATAAATTTGGATTACTTCCTGCATGAAAACTCCATCCACCGATTTCGCAGATTATATGGATTAATGATTAGGCAATTTCGCTGAACCGGATATTCAGTTCTTTGGCCAGTTGCTCGATGCGTTTTTCATCGTGCTTCGTGGCGAGCACCAATGAAATACCCGACTTTCCGGCACGCCCCGTACGACCGCTCCGGTGCGTATAGTATTCGTTCTTTTCCGGCAGCTGGTGGTGAATCACAAACGAGAGGTCATCCACATCAATGCCGCGGGCCGATACATCGGTGGTAATCAGCAAACGAACCCGGCCCTTTTTAAACATACGCATAAATTTGTCGCGTTCGCTCTGCATCAGATCGCCGTGCAGAACCACGTTTGAAAAACCATGCGGCTCCAGTGCTTTCCCGAAATCGATGGTATCCTGCCGCGTGCGGCAGAAAATGATTCCCTGCTGCTCCCCGCGCTCTTTCAGGAAGTCGACAATATGCTTCAGCTTGTCTCCTTCGATGCAGCGCACGTATTGGTGGCGGATGTTCGGGTTCACCACATTTTTCTTATCGATCTTCAAAAAGGGGCAATCTGCAGCCAGAAACTTGTGAATCATTTTTTTTATGCCGGTCGGAATCGTGGCCGAAAACAGCCAGATATTCCGCTGCCCGGCGGTGAGTTTCATCACCTGCTCAATATCATCCCGGAATCCGAGCTTCAGCATTTCATCGGCTTCATCCAGCACGAGTGTCCGGACATTGGAAAGATCGACCGCTTTACGGCGAACCAGATCCATCAGACGGCCGGGCGTGGCCACCAGCACCTGCGTCGGGCGTTTAAGCGCTTCAATTTGAAGATCAATTTTATCTCCGCCGCAGACGACATAGGAAAAAATGCGATCGGTGTATTTGGTAAAACGGAAGAGCTGTTTCTGCACCTGTTTGGCGAGCTCGCGGGTCGGTGCCAGAACAACGGCCTGAATGGAGGGCTGTTTGGCATTCACGGCCGCCAGCAGCGGAAGGCCGAATGCCGCTGTTTTACCGGTGCCGGTCTGGGCCTGCCCGATAAAGTCGGTCGTTTTCCCCAGCAGCGTGGCAATGGTTTTTTCCTGAATTTCGGTCGGGATCTGAATACCCAGTTCTTCCAATCCCCGGATATAATCGTCGGCGATTCCTAATTGTTTAAATGATTTCATAACTGTATGTCCTGTATTACGTTAAATTCGGAATCGGGGGAACCTGAGGGCAAGCGGCACCCGAATCCAGCTAATTATGTCAAAAACCCTTACGCCGTTTCCCTCTTCGTCATAAACGCACGAACCAGGCGCAGGTCGGCATAGCTGACTTTATTCCCGGACGCTTCAATAATGGAGCGCATCGATGCACCGGAAAGACGGCTGAAAAGCTCTTCGCATAACATTCGTTTTTCCGGATCGATCAGACGATCCAGATCCAATCCATCGCCCAGCCCCTCTTCCAGCAGTTTTTCAATATGCTGGCTCACGGTGCCCTCGGAAATATCGCGAACCGCCGCAATGGCCTCCATCGTCAACCCCTGCTCCGCCATCTTCAGCGTTTCCAGCGCGGTCTTGCTGATTTTCGGTTTTTTGGATTTATTCACTTTAACCGGAATGCGCAGCAACGCCCGTTTTTCCACTTCGCCGGGATGCATGTGTTTGAACATTTCGATGATCGTCATAAAGGTGTCGCCGTATTTCGCCAGCTTCGCGGCACCCACTCCGGAAATGCCCGCCATCTGTTCGGCCGTGTCCGGGAAATAGAGCGCCATTTCGCGCAGGGTTCGATCCGAAAAAACAACAAAAGGCGGAATGCCCTCTTCCTGCGCCAACCGTTGTCGCTCGGCACGCAGCTGATCGAACAGTTTGGGTGAATAATCGGAGGTAATGCCCGCCGCGGCTTTCTTTTTCACGGCTTTCTGACGTATCACCTCGAAGGTCTTTTTACCCAAAAGGATCTGTTTTCCTTTCGGCGTCAGTTCCAGCGCCGAATACTGCTCGGCATTTTGAATGATACACTCCTGAGCCAGCAGATCATCGATGACGCGTCGCCAGTATTTTTTATCCTGATCCTTGCCGGCACCGTAGGTTTTGAGCTGATCGTGGCCCAATTGCTTAATCTTCGCCGTTTTGGCACCGACCACAATATCCGCAATATGCACCGCCCCGAATTTCTGACCCGACCGATAAATCGCCGACATCACCTTCTGCGCCGGCACCGTGGCATCGGACCGCTCCACATCGCCTACGCAAATGTCGCAGGTTTTGCAGTTTTCCTTTTCATACGTCTCTCCGAAATACCCGAGAATCGCTTTGCGCCGGCAGACATTAGACTCGGAAAACTGCACCATCTGGTACAGCTGGTTTTCGGCAATTTTGCGTTCATTTAAATCGTCGGTCTGTTCAATAAAATAGCGAATGCGGACAATATCGCTGCGGCTGAAATAGAGCAGGCAACGCGCGGGCTCGCCGTCGCGTCCCGCGCGGCCGGTTTCCTGATAGTAGCCTTCCATATTTTTCGGCAGATCACCGTGCAGCACAAAACGAACATTCGATTTATCAATCCCCATCCCGAACGCAATGGTGGCCACCACCACCTGTACCTGATCGCGGTTGAACTGTTCCTGGTTTTTCTTGCGCTGCACCGGCGTGAGCCCTGCGTGATAGGCCAGTGCCGAAATACCCTGACTTTGCAGAAAGTCGGCCGTTGCTTCCACACTCTTGCGTGTGGTGCGGTAGATAATGCCGGACTGATCTTTGTGTTCATGCAGGAATTCCAGCAATTGGAGATCCAGATCCTCCTTCGGCAATACCTGATAAAACAGATTCGGCCGGTCGAACGATGCGCGCGTCAGGTGCGGATTGCGCAGCCCCAGCTTTGTGATGATGTCTTCCGAAACTTTGTGCGTCGCCGTGGCCGTGAAGGCCGCAATTCCAGCCTTTGGAAAATGGGGCACAATATTGGCCAGCGAAAGGTAATCCGGCCGGAAGTCGTGCCCCCATTCCGAAATACAGTGCGCTTCATCAATTGCAAAAAAGGAAACCTTCGCCTGCTTGAGCCGAATCATGAAATCGGGCATCGCAAAGCGCTCGGGAGAAACATAGAGCAAATCCAGCTGATCATCTTCCAGAGCCTGGAAAACACGGATTCGGTCTTTTGCAGAAAGGGTGCTGTTTAAAAATTCAGCCTCCAACCCATTGGCTTTGGCTGCATCCACCTGATCCTTCATCAGCGAAATCAACGGACTCACCACCACACACAATCCATCCATCAAATGGGCCGGAAGCTGGTAGCAGAGCGACTTTCCGCCGCCCGTCGGCATCACCGCAAAAACATCTCGCTTATCCAGAATGGCGGAAACAATCTCCTCCTGATTCGGACGAAAGGTATTAAACCCGAAGATCCGTTGAAGCGCTTCATGTTTTGATTCGCTCATTCCCATACCGCCTTTATTTTCGGATAGGTTGGAATGATCCGGTCTTTTGTCAAAATCGTCATTTTGTGCTCCATGGCCGTTGCAATAATGATTCGGTCAAACGGGTCCCGGTGAATGGACGGCAATTGCCCTGATTCCCAGGCAATCGCAGAATCGATCGGCACTTCATTTATACCATGATGTTCCAGGGCCCGCTGAAAACGGGAAAGTGGATTTTTTCCCCACTCCAATTTTCCGCATTGCGTCAGCAAACTGATTTCCAACGCTGTAATTGAAGACACGTGCAGTTCCAAAGCATGGGAGCGAATAGCCGCTTTCGCCACATCAGTCAGTTGAGTCAAATCGGTTGCCAGCCAAATCAGTGCATGCGTATCCAGCAACAGCATCAGCGATATTCCTCAGGCCAGAGGTCTTCTGTCGATTCCAGTGGATCGCAAAGATAAACGGCTGAGCCCTTCAGCTTCGGGTCCTGTTTCAACGGGTCGAAGTCTTTCGCAACGTCCTTATGCGCCACAATATCCACCACCGGCTTGTTATTCTTGCAGATGGTATAAGGCTCGCCGGTTTCCTGGACTTTTTTTATCAGCTCGGAAAGATGTGTCTTTGCCTCGTAAATATTAACCCGATTTTTCATTTCCAACCTCAGGAACCAATCTAGTTGGTCAAGTTGGTCAAGTCAATGTTCATCTGAAGCAGAGGATACGCACCCGGCCCTCCAAAAGAATAGATTGCGTATTTATAAACGGCGGATAAAATCCCCCCTTGAAAACAGAGGGCAACCTGAACGACAGACCAACGGAGAGCGCAAGATGAGTGACCGAGGAAAAAAGGACCACGGGAAGAAAGAACAGAAAAAGAAACCCCAACTCACCCTGAAAGAAAAACGACAGGCTAAAAAAGCAAAAGCGGCCACCAAAGATTACAGTGCATAAAAAATGCATTTATACTGAATGTTCGAAGCCATCACTCTTTTGGAATGATGGCTTCGAGGTTTCGGCAATCGCACACTCCGGCGGCCTGCACCGGTGAATTACCCCTTATTCTTCAGGTCCGCAATACGTTGCATGATCAGCGCGGCATGCGCATCGTACGCCTCGCGTCCCGAACCCAATGCCTGAAATTCTTCCTGTGTAATCGGTTTTCCGAAAGTAATGCTCACCTTGCAGGGTTTAATAAATTTTGTCCCTTTCGGGTGCGCCTTATAACTTCCGTCAATATAAGCCGGCACCACGACACACCCGGATTTTTCGATGATGAAGGCAATGCCCCCTTTGGCCTCCTGCAGTTCACCGTTTTCAGTACGCGTTCCTTCGGGAAACATAGAAACGGCTTTGCCTTCTTTCAGCGCTTTGATGGTCAGTTTGAGCGCTTTAATGTCGCCCGTCCCGCGCGAAACCGGAATACAACCGACTTTATTCATCCACCACGAACCGAATTTTGAATTCCAAAGTGTATCGCGCGCCATGAAATGAACCGGACGACCGCGATACCCCACGCCCACGACGGGGGGATCGAGAAAACTGGCGTGATTCGAGGCAATCAATACGCCGCCTTCTTTCGGAATATTTTCCGCACCGCGAATTTTCAACCGATGCCAGATCAGTAGAAACAGCTTAAATATCCGAGTCGATGCCTGATAGATCCGCATATCAGCCATCGCTTCATATTTCACCAATTCATTGGCCATCAGTCCGCCCTCACAAAATTCACGACTGTTTGAATCACTTCTTCGAGCGACATCGAAGTGCTGTCAATGACCTGTGCCCCCGGTGCAACCGTCAGCGGATCAACCTTGCGCGTTGAATCAATCTTATCGCGCTTTTTCAGGCTTTCCATCACCTCTTCCGCCTTTTCACTTTCACCGGCGGCCACCAGTTCACGGTAACGCCGCATGGCCCGCTCTTCCGGGTCGGCATCCAGATAAAATTTATACGGGGAATCGGGAAAAACAACCGTTCCAATATCCCGGCCTTCCATCACCAGCGAACCGAAATGTTCCAGCGATTGGAGACTTTCCACCACGAACTTCCGAATTTCGGGAATAACCGCCACATGCGCCACATTTTCCCGAACCTCTTTTTCCCGCAACTCCTGCACCGGCACATCGCCATCAATCGAAAACGTGGAAGCCCCGTCCTGAATAAAGAAATCCCAGTCGGAATCGTGGAGCAGGTTCACGACCGCTTCGGCATTCGTTACATCAACACCTTTCCGAACGGCCTGCCAGGTTACCCCGCGGTACAGCGCACCGGAATCAACATAAATAAAGCCCAGTTCAGCGGCCACCCCTTTGGATACCGATGATTTTCCCGAAGCCGACGGCCCGTCAATTGCAATTGTCTTACTCATGTTCTCTCCACCTAAATTTTAGTTTTACCGCTTATCCGACCCGCCCGCCGAGCGCTTCCATATGCTGCCAGAATTCCGGATACGAGGTATCCACACAACCGACTTTATCAATCGTAATCGGTCCATCGCTGAACGTATTGAGAATGGCAACCGACATTGCAATCCGATGGTCGCCATGACTGTCAATCACCGCATCCGGCGTTTTCAGTTGCGTCGGACCGGTTACAATCATGCCATCTTCTTTTTCTTCCACCTCAACACCGAAGAGTTTCAGATTCTTCACCATCTCTGCAATACGGTCCGATTCCTTCACGCGCAATTCCGCCGCATCCCGAATATCAGTCTGTCCTTCCGCCAACGCACCGGCCACCGCAAGAATCGGCAGTTCGTCGATCAGGTTCGGGATTTCATCGCCTTCAATCACGGTCCCTTTCAACTGCGCTCCGCACACTTTAATGTTTCCGATCGGATCGCCCTTCGCTTCCGTCACTGTGACTTCAATATCCGCGCCCATACGTTTCATAACATCCAGCAGCGCCGTACGCCGCGGATTCAATCCGACGTTTTCAATCACCAATTCCGCACCCGGCCGCGCCGCAACAGCCACAATCCAGAAGGATGCGGAAGAAAAATCGCTCGGCACCACAAAATCACGCGCTTTATAGCGCGGCCCCGTTTTACCAAAGCCTTCGATTGAAATTTCCAATCCGTTAATGGCGATCGGAAGATCCAGAGCCTGAAACAGTTTTTCGGTATGGTCACGCGTCGGCCGCGGTTCAACCACCGTCGTTTTTCCATCCGCAAACAGCCCGGCCAGCAACACGCAGGATTTAACCTGTGCCGAAGCCATCGGAAGCAGATAGCCGATTCCCTTCAGATTTCCGCCGGCAATCATCATCGGCAACGTGCCGCGTTTTCCCGTGAGCCCAATGCTCGCGCCCATCAGTTCCAGCGGATGCCGAATGCGTCCCATCGGTCGCGAAGAAAGCGAATCATCACCAATCATCGAGGCTTCAATGCCCGACCCCGCCACAATACCGGCGAGCAGACGCGTCCCGGTTCCCGAGTTGCCCATATCCAACGGTTCGAGCGGCGTCTGTAATTCACCCGCCACACCGGTAATGTATAAAACGTCATCCTTAAATTCAGCTTTGGCCCCCATCTGTTCCATAGCCGAAAGCGTGCTGCGCGCATCTTCGCCGTTGAGGTAGCCCGTTACCTTCGATGTACCATCCGCCAACGAGGCCAACATGGCCACGCGCTGTGAAATACTCTTATCGCCCGGAACCTTAACCGTTCCCTCCAGCTGCGCTGGGTGAACAATTTTTGATTTCCGATTTTTAATTTCCGATTCGTCGGTTTGCGACGCTTCTTGTTTCAGGTTTCCAGTTTCTGGGTTCAAGTTTCACCTCTTTAGAAATTTATTCAGTTTTAAAATTTCGTCGCGGTCATCCCGCGCATCTTCAAGCCATTTACGAATATCGTCACCGTTACCGCTGCGCAGAATTTTAATCAATCCCTGAAGTTCGGTATGAAAACGATCCAGCTCTGTTTCAAGGGCTGCTCGGTTCGTATCAATAATGTCGACCCACATATCCGCCGACCCGGAGGCGACGCGCGTGGTATCCTTAAAGCCCGTACCGCAGAAATCAGCTTTTTCCCCGGGGTTCCCGTCGGCCACCGAGCGAGCCAACGCGGCGGCAATCATATGCGGCAGATGACTGGTCGAGGCCAGCATGGCATCATGCTGTTCCGGCGACATTTCCACAACTTCCGACCCCGCCGAAGCCCAAAGCCTGCTAACGGCCAGCTCCGCGGCTGCTGGTGTATCGCAGGAAGGACATACAACGGTTAAACGGCCTTCATAGAGATCCGGATCCCCCGCGTGAAGCCCCGTTTTTTCGGAGCCGGCAATGGGGTGCGACCCCACAAAATATGCTTCCAAAGGTTGGAAAATCGTTTGAAGCGTTTTCAGCAGTTCAGATTTGGTACTTCCGACATCTGTCACCACCGCGCCCGATTTCAGCGCGCCGGCAATCTCGCCCGCCAGTTTGGCAATGGACCAGATCGGAACACAGATGACCACAATATGCGCTTCGCGAACCGCATCCTTCGGATCGGAAAAAACCGCATCCACCACCCCGTTTTCCAGGGCCTGGAACCGGGTTTCCTCCCGCCGGGCATAGCCGCTGATTTCGCCGGAGAACCCGCGCTTTTTCAAGCCGAGGGCTAATGAAGCGCCCATCAGTCCTAATCCTAAAATTGATATTTTCTGTGTATGGTCCATGTCGGTTCCAACCGTTATCCCGAATGACGGGTCTTCAAAAATTGAGCGGCCATTTTCCAAGGATTGGAAATTAATTCAACCCTAAAGCCCTGCTCCTATCACCCGGCGCCTCAATTTAATACCATTTTAGTTCTATTTAATTTGACTTCCACTCCATTCAATTCATTATAGCGGCAGTTAAAACAACGTATTGGAGGTTTATTATGGCATATGAATTACCCGCCTTACCCTATGCATATGATGCATTGGAGCCCTATATCGACGCCCGCACGATGGAAATCCATCACACCAAACATCATCAGGCTTACGTGAACAACGTGAATGCGGCGCTTGAAGGAACTGCGCTGGCAGACCTTCCCGTATGCGAACTCTGCGCCCGCCTCGACGAAGTTCCGGAAGCTAAACGAACGGCTGTTCGAAACAATGGCGGCGGACACGCCAACCACTCTTTCTTCTGGGAAATCATGAGCCCGAATGGCGGCGCACCTACCGGCGATCTGCTTGCAGCGCTCAACGATTCATTCGGAAGTATCGACGGTTTTAAAGATGCATTCAGCAAAGCCGCGGCCACACGCTTCGGCTCCGGCTGGGCCTGGCTCTGTAAAAACGATGCCGGAAAGCTCAGCGTCTGCTCCACCCCGAATCAGGATAATCCGCTGATGAAAGACGTCGCATGCGACGGACTTCCAATCCTTGGACTCGACGTTTGGGAACACGCGTATTACCTGCATTACCAGAACCGTCGCCCGGATTACATCAATGCGTTTTTCAACGTAGTGAACTGGGAAAAAGTCGGCGAACTGTACGCTAAAGTTTAATCGTACTTCCTGAAATCCGGCCTGTTTCGGCAGGCCCGTAAAAAAGGCTGCATGTTGAAAAACATGCAGCCTTTTTCAATGCGAAAGGTGTGAATTCGGTTAGATTAGAAATCTGCGCCGTATAAACAGCATCCCGCCGCCAAATGCGCCAATCAGGCCGAGTGTCGCCGGCTCTGGGATGACCTTCAACTGCACAATATTCTCTGTAGTGCTTTGTGTGAACGTATAGTCCACCCCTTCGACTCCGAAGCCTGTAACGATGACATCGCTGGAAAGAGATGCCACATTGACGGCATCAAACAGATCAAACGTCGCGGCACCGCCCGTGTAGGCGGATCCATCGATCCGCAGTTTTGCAAAATCCAGATTAAGAAAACCATCGTTGCTAATCGTGCTGACACCGGTCTCATCGAAGTTAAAATTAATGGTTGCGGCCCGCCCGGCGGTATTCATATTCAGATTATCCAGCTTGATCGTCGCGGCATCCCCCGCAATGGTAAGTGTGGTGGTATCCGCCAACAGCACCTGCCCGCCCGTCAGACTGACAGTTCCTCCACTGATATTGATCGTGTCATTCTCCAGCCGGAGCACATCGGAGGCAGCCGCACCCAGTGCTGTAAAAGTGCCTCCTTGGATATTCAACGTGCCACCGCCACCATCTTTTGTGATGCTTCGGGGTCCCGTTGCACTGTTCGAAAAAGAGCCGCTGATCATATTGAAGGTTCCGTTTGCTCTAATATCAACCTGATCGGTGACCGTCAGTGCGCCGCCCTGAACATTCAGGGTTCCTTCATTATCATTCGCAGACACCGTAATGACTCCCGTCGTCAAACTGCCGCCGCTGTTAATATTCAACGTTGCCGTCGTTGTTGAGCCATTCTGATTGTTCAAAATCACAGAGCCGGCAACGATGTCGACAACACTGTCCACATTGATAATGCGATTATTATTAATAATTGCGGTGTCCGGGACTGAAGCGGACGGGAGTAAATTACCACTGCCGCCTGCAACTGTCGCATTATTCCAATTCTGGTCCCAACTTCCGTTTCCCGTCGGGGTAACCGTTGCAGCCAGACTGATGCAGGGCAAAACCATGGTGCATAAGAGGAGCGCACCTGCAGTTTTTCTGTTTGAGCCGATTTCTGATATACTTTTCATTTTTTCTCCATTTTATTTTTAACCTGAAATTTAAATATTTCTCGATTAGGAGTGCAGATTATCCCTATATGACCAGTTCGTATATCCCGTGTTTACGGGATGTTACAGCGATTCAACATTGAGCCGGATGAATTCATTGATCTTGCCGGAGGTGTCGATGCGGTTGGTGACCGCCTCATAGTCGGCATCCAGGGTTCCAGCGATTGGAAGTTCCTCGTAGGCAGCTGCATTCCAATCATTGGAAGTCAGGTTGGAGGCCGATTCCAGTGTGTAACTCAACTCACTTTCGGAACCGATCCGCCGGGCATAGACATACTCCAGCCAATTGGATCCGCCTTCCTGCATGGTTACAGCCTCTGGAAGATAGCCGATATCCGCCGGATTGGTCGGATCGCCGCCAAAACCGTATTCGTATAGATTATTTGCACGATCCCCATCGGGATTCGCGGTGCTGGCCAAATTGGTTCCATTCAGGCCGAAGCCGGAGATCCAATCTGCATAGATCCCCTGCAGATCGGTTGCAGCTCCCGACACAATGCGTATGCGCCAGCTTTCGCCCAGATCTAGAGAAGGACGGGTGATATTAAACACCACATCCATCGTGCCATCGGGATTCTGGACGCCCTGATAATCGGTATTTGCATTCACGTCAGCCGTTTCAAGTGCAACCCAACTGCCGCCCGACCAGCGCTGCGCCTGCAGAGCCAGCCCCGGGACAACTCCTTTCAACACAACCGGAACATGCCCGATTCCCCCCGCGTAAATGGTCAAATCTGCCAAAACGGTAGCGCCGGCCGACTCAACTTCCACGGGATAGTTCCGCAGCAGAGTTCCTTCATTCACCGCAAGATCCATTTCGACATTGTACCTGAATTCATCGTGTACCGCGTTCCAAGGATTCGAACCATAGGCTGCCAACCGGCTGGCAAATGCGGCATCATTCCCCCAATACTCGCTCGCGGCGGTTGGCGGCATGATAAATTCAAATTCGCCTTCAACTACATCGCCGGCGCTATAGGACCGCTCAACAGAATCGGCACTGAAATCAAACATCATGCGGTCCCCTCCCCAGCTTCGTCCATAGGTATGCATATAGAGCGGGAATGAATTTCCGTTCAGTGTGGAGGAAAGATTGATGATTCCGCGGCGGCTCCGGGATACTTTGTCGAATGACATCACATCGTCAATACTCAGCCATTGATTGTTAAACTGCACCGGAGTGCCTTTATACGTATTGCCACCGGGATCGATTACGCCTGCAGCAAGCAAGCCGGTTTCGTCGCCCCGATAATAATTCGTGAAGGTTGGCCCCGTGTAATAGTCTGCCGCCATCTGATGAAAAACCAGTCGCTCCGGTGTTGTGACATCTTCCAGGAATTCATAGGTATATCCATGGAAACGACGATGATAATCACTGGTTCGCACGGCCTGGCTGGAATAAGTCACCCGGATTTTATCATCATCGGTCGTGCCGGAATAAAGCACTTCCGTCATATTCGGACCCGTCCATAGATAAGCCGTCTTCAGACGTTTAATCCAGCGATAGGTATCAGAGCTGTCGCGGTAAATAAGGTAGTCACCGCCGCCGGAGTTTTCGGTCCAGTTATGATCCGTCCCCCCATTCATCGGCGTCGTAAAGGCGGGCCGGATGTCATCCATAAACGCCACGCCGGCATGCAGACAGGGATCGTAGGTGCAGGATTCCCCCCAGGCACCCAAGGCGCTTTCATCCCATTTCCAATTCTTGCCCCAGCCGATCAGACTGAGCTGCGAATGGGAGATGGTGCCCGATCCGCCCCAGTAGCCATAGACCACCCGAAGGCGGAACTGCTTGGTTTCGCCGGGCGCCAGCGGAACCATTGTATAGCCGCGCAGCCAGGAACCGCGGTGAACAATATCGCTGGAGGTGCCGTGCCAGTTTTTTGAAATCTGCACCGGAATGCCGATGGGCCGACCGTCAGCCTCTTCGCACATTAACATGACCGTGCCTGTAATCGCCCGGGGCGTCGGCTGTTCAAAAATGAGCGGAATATTCTGCGCGATGCTGCCGGGATTGGTGACCTCAATCACATATTCATCAACGCGATTGGTATCGGCAGGATACGAAATGCCACCCGCCGGAACATCAATATGGAGACCATACTCATCCGCATCGAACGAAGTCGCCAACGAAGCCAATGAGTCGCGGTTATAGGCATTGAGAATATAATCGCCGGAGTTCCATGCGGCTACCGAGGTGTCGGTATGGGGTTGAATGGCCAGCACAGCGGAGTCCCCCGCCACGGTGGCCTCATGCAGCACACTGAATGGCGACACCACACGAACGGAGGTTTCGGTTACGCCGGGTACGCCTGCAACATCGAGCTTAAAAGCCACACGGTCCGCCCACGCCGTCACCTCAAACCGGGCATCGGCATCCAGCACATTTCCATTGCTGTCTTCGAACACCAAACCGAGAAGGTCAAAGCGCTGATTGAACCGGTTGCTCTGAATCAGCCGAACGAGCTGATTCGTTGAATTCTGCACCGCGGCCGATGTGCAGGTATAATTCGTGCCGTCTTTCGTCACAGACAGCGTCAGATCAGCCGGAGTAAACACCGTCACATCTTCGTGCAGTGCCGTACGGTAGTCCGATCCCTCCAGCGCGTCATACCCCTTCAGCTCCATATCATCGCAATCCAGCATCAAACTATAGTATCCGGTCTGCACCACCAGATCTGGATTGGCTCGTGCCGCCGTGTTGGCCTCGCTCTGGGAGCGGCGGTATCCGCTCAACGGCGTTGGATAACCATTTTCAAAATAGAGATAGGTATAATTCAGTTTGTTATCAGTAATGCCCGGTTCAATCTCAATCGTGTTAACGGTTCCGTGCAAGGCATACACGACATCCTTCGTGTCATCATAGACCGAATCACTGAAGGGTAAAGTTGCGGAGCCGGAATAGAGCCGCCCTTCGCCATCGGCAGCACTGTTGCCGTTCGCCCGGAAAAAGCGGATATCGTGCGAAGAATCATTCGTGGTCCAGGCCAGTTGGAACGCATAGCTTCCGGTTGGGAAATCCGTATCGGAAAAGTCGATCGTATAAAAGTTTCCGCTACTGACCGAACGGTTCTCCAAATCAATATATTCCCTCACCAGCGTATCCCCCGGCACTCCATTGACGTATTGGCCGATCCAGAGCTCTACGTTGTGTTCACCGTCACCGAAACTCACATTGTTTCCGCCTTTCAACGTCAGGGCGGTAAGTGTTGCGGCTTCTGTGAGGCGGAAGGTTTGACCGCCCGAATTGGTGTAGGAATCGTTATCCCGCACAGGCACACCGTTGACTTCGCTGACTGCATTGCTCAGCACCACATTGTCCGTCGGGAAGATGGTGCCGATATTCTCGAAACCCGCCTCCATAGTAACGGGCGAAGCAATATAAGCCGGCACCATTTGAGAGTCGGGAATATGATCCGAAAGAATGCCGACATCTTCGGAACTGATGAGAAAATTATTTTCATCGATCAGATTGAACACATAATGGGTGGTGCCTTCCGGAATCCCGGCTTCGGCGCGACCATGGGCGGCATCCAGCACTGCATCCATCCGAAACCACTCTTCATCTGCACTGCCATCCCCGTTCAAGGTGTAGATCAGATCGGCATGAACAACCGCCGCCTTATCCGTTTCAAAGCTCACCCATGCTGTGCCGTTACTATGCCCTTTATCCAAAACAGCGGGAACATTTTCCTTATTCGTCAACGTGGCGGTGGTGGTCGGATTGTAGTGCGGCAGCCGAGCTCCCACATCCGTCAGCCAGTTGTTCAGCTCGGCCGACAACTGCGAAGCCATCGCGGTTTCAACATCCACCAGATCAACATCCTCCCCGATATCATTATCGGCATTATTGGTGTCGTACAGCTGGTAGAGCCGATACGGCTCAAGACCGGGATTATCTAAATAGTCATAGTTACGGAACAATTTCCAACCGTCCTTACGAATGGTGCTGTGCAGTGCACCGCCGTGCGGAAAATGCCAATACATCGTATCGCGCACGGAACCGTCTAAATGAGTAACCAGATCGGCATCCTGCGGATCGTTCAAAAGCAGCGGACTCAAGTCGCACCCGTCCAACCGCTCCGGAACCGGAATGCCTGCAAGGGAAAGCATGGTCGGGTAAAAATCGAGTCCGTTCACCATGACATCACTCACCACATTGGTCGGGACACCGGGCCCGGCGACAATGAACGGAACCCGTACCCCGCCCTCTTCCGCCCGGATTTTACCACGGTCCAACGGATCATTGTCGGTATAGGTTTCGGTGGCCGTTCCTTCCATTCCGCCATTGTCCGAGGTCAGGAAAATATACGTATTTTCAATCAGCTTATGGCCCGGCCAGCGCGGATCATCCGTCTCTTCAAGATAGTTGATAATACGCTGCATATTAAAATCGAGCTCTTCCACCATGGCCCCGTAATACGGATTAATCTGAGCATCCGCAGAAAGATCCTCGTTTCCATCCAGCGGATAGGAATAGCCCATCTTCAAGGCATATTTTTCCAGCAGGCGCTCGGTATGCGTCTGGATCGGCGAATGCACATACCATGCGGCGTAGTAGCTGAAAAACGGAGCATTGGAAGCTACCGCCATGTCCATAAAGTCGATGATATCCTGCGTGGTCTGGTCAAATGCAAATCCATCGGCGGAGGCTGCTCCGTCCAGATCCTGCAGCTGAAATTCATCGGAAGGATCGGTGGTTGCAAAGGTACTCAGTCGATCGCTCACCTTTTTCGAAATACCCAGATCATGTTTTGAAAAATCGAAGCCCTGATCGGTCGGCTGCGGAAACGAATTATGATTCACCGCCACATGCCATTTCCCACTGTGCCCACTCAGATAGCCATAGGGTTTCAGGGCTTCGGCAATGGTGATCTCCTCCAGTTCCATGCGGCCGGTGTAATAAGGATCCATCATCCGAAAGGACTGGGTATAGGGTTTCGGGCACTCCCCGCCCTGCACATGGGTTTTTCCATAAGCTGGAAACCGGCCGCTCAGAATGCCGTATCGGCTCGGCCCGCACACCGGGGTTGGAGAATAGCCCTGCATGAACCGCACGCCGGAAGCGGCCAGTTGATCCATATACGGCGTTTCATACACCGCATTGCCATCCACGTCGTAGCACCCCACATCCTGCCAGCCGAGATCATCAGCCAGCAGAATTACAAAATTAGGTTTTTCCGGGCGCTGCGCAATTGCAGTCAGCGTGCTCGACGCAATTCCCGCCAACAGTAACAGCATCATTCTATTCATAAGATTCAAACTCCTCTGCATTCAAAAAGGTTTTCTCTGCAGACTCATACGTATCAGGCAGCAAGACATCCAGCTTCAGATCTTTGCGGGCGACCGTTTTATACGTCCACTGCGCATCGGGACGCTGAGCAGAAACCGCAACGACTCCACTGACAAACAGGATAGAAAGTACGCTTTTGATTTTCATTCCAGTTCAACCTTTAATCGAATGAATTCGTTGGTTTTTCCGGTGGTACCGATGCGATTGGTCACCGCTTCAAAATCGGCATCCAGATTTCCAGTCATTGGAAGTTCGATATACTCCGCCGCGTTCCAATCATTGGAAACCAGGTTGAAAGCGGATTCCACCGTATAGGCTAACTCCCCGGCGGAACCGATCCGCCGGGCATAGGCGTATTCGAAAAAGTTGGTCCCCTCTTCCGCCAAGATTCCAGACGTTGGAAGGTAGCCGATATCGGCGCTGTTGGTCGGGTTTCCGCCAAGCGCATATTCATAGAGATTCTGCGCCGAATCATTGTCCGGGTTGGCATTGTTCGCTCCGTCACCGGCATTGTCGGAAAAACCGAAATGACGTACCCGCCAGGTTTCGATGGGCGTAGCGGTTCTGACGGACAATGATTCGCCGGATGGAAGGTAGTTTTCCGGTGCGCCGGACATCGCGCTTTCCATGGATTCATACGAATAAGATGAACCATCGGTATCAGCGCTACGCCGCGCAAAGCCGAGCAGCCGGATACTTCCGATCGTTCCGTCGTAGGTTTTAACCACGCCGGTCGCATAGGGATTCCAGGTCAGATGCCGCGTTTCGTCGTCCTCAATAATTTCATAAACCGGGAAACTTCCAGAGATTGGAAACGCATAAAGAAAGAAGCCGGGTGAACGGCCGTCTTCCAGTATCCGGAAGGTTGCGCCGCTACCTGTATAACGGTATCCAATCAATGGAGTGGTCGCTTCGGAATAATCGAATTCAGTTAAAGACGGTTCTTCGGTCAGGTTTCGCGCTGCAATGCGTGCTTCCGGATCAGCCAGATCATCCCCTAACACATAATAATAACGCGCCCATACGCCACGTCCCTGACTGAGATTATATTTCCGTATGGCGCTTATGACATAGTAATTCCGCCAATCGTCTTCATTTCCCGTCGGGTTTCCGCCCGCATATCCGTAACGCATCAGACTGTCTGCAGTCTGGTTCGTCATCAACGGATCAGGATCCTGCCCGAAAACGAGGCCCAGAGCCGGGGTGGTTCCGTTGGAGGTTCCGCAGAATGCCATTGAACCGCCCGTCTGGTAATATTTTTTACTGACCCCTTCCCCGAACTTATTGGTAAGAGAAGCCGTCCAGCCGATACCGCCCGGTTCCGAGAAAAAAGCATATTCCATGCTGGTGCGCCGCACGCCGCCCCACGGCATATTAAAGTAGTTCGGCATGTCGGTTCCATAGTTGTAAAAGCCGAGCGATACCTCGATCACTCCCTGTCCGAGATCGCGGAAACGGGTGAAATAGAGCAGGTCTGAATGCCAGTCATCCGCAGTTGCGGCATTGGTAAAAACCTGCAGATGCGCATGCTGCCCCCAGTTGATGGTGGTGAAGCTGCGCTCCTGCTGATTGATGGAAGCGGCCACCATGGGCGAATAAAAGGGTTTTTCCAGGGTTGGATCTTTATATGGATAGACGCCCGCCTGATGAATGAAATAGGGCGAATCATCCACGGTTCCATTCAATGAGGTATCAATGGCAACCCCCTGCCAGACTTCATCCATCCATGGTGATTTGTTCGGAGGGGATGAATGCGATGGAGGAACGGTTTCGCCCAGAGCGGGAGTGCGGAACGAAGCAATCTGACCTCCACGGCCAATGCGGATATCCCAACTCTGATTCGATGTCGCCACCTGCGATAAACGAGTGTCCATCACATGGGCCTCTTCAATTGTTGTGCCCCAGGCGGACCCCGTCGGCTCCAACGCTCGCGAAGCAAAAAACGTGGTGTTTGAATAATCCCCTTCAACCGTGCTCGCGGGCACCAATGAGCAAAGACGGTCAGACAGCGCGGGCGGTGCAATCAGACGCAGCCACAGCCCATCCGCCTGAAGTACCGCAGCGGGTTCCCGCTCTTCCATTCCCACAAAAGCAATCCTATTGGTCCAGGACAGATCGCCAACAAAGGCATCGGTTTGGATCAACGGCAAATAACCGTCGAGCCCTTCATATTCGCTGCCGTCAATGATGAGCTGACTGGCAGGATCGAAGTTGGCGCTTGCGGTCAGCGAAACCGGCAGCATGCCCAGCATCCCAAGCTCGAGTTCCAGAATCCCCTGGCTTTCGATATGCAGCTCAGCCGCGGAAAATGCAGCTCGCACAACCAATGTCGCATTACCTCCGACCACGACCCCATCCACGGGCGGCGGGTTCGCCGCCACCGTTACCACGTCCCCGTTTCCAACCTCGGCAAGAATTGCGCCGGAAGGAACCATATTGGACGACCAGTTTCCCGGCGTGCCCCACAAACCGTCACCGGTCGTATTTTCAAAAACGGTGGTGGATTTCGACTCCTCCACATGCAGTACCACGCGGTTGTCTACCTGCAACACCGAGGCATTCACCAATCCTGAAATGCTAATCTTTCCGAAATCCGGTGCACCGGTCAGCATTCCCGCTTCCATCAGGATGAAATCCGCCGCGGGGCCCCAATAGGAGGAACCGTTCACTAAAACGGATGCATGGGCCAGATCCAGGTTTCCATCGATCTGCATTGTAGTTATACCCGATTCATCCAGATTAAAAATCAGCGCACTGCCGGATTGTATATTCATCGAATCCACAGAAATGACCGGCGCAGAACCCACAATATTCAATCGACCATTTGTGACGACATCAAGGGCTCCCGAGACGTCGAGAGTTCCGCCCGAAATAGAGTAAGTACTCTGCCCCGTACCGCCAATCGTGATATCAGGTGAGGTGACGATCCCTCCGGATTGAACAAAGGCTGCCGTTCCGGTGGCGCCTGCAGCGGAGTTGCCGATTTCCAAACCGGTTGCAGAAACCAAACCGCCGGATAAATTATAAACCCCGCTTTTTATTCCGCTTGGACGGAGAGAAAGCGTGTCCGCAATCACTGAACCGGAAGCCTGGTTCACCGTTCCGTTTCCCGCCTGCGTGTTGTTTGCAACATGAAGCCTCCCCACGGTTAACGTCTGCCCGGGAAGATTCAGTTCCAGCGTCGCATCAGAAGATGCATTCGGTAATTTAATCCAATCCGCGTATGCGTTGGTATCGACAGACAATACCTTGCCTCCGTTCAGAAGGATCAGATCGGATGAAGAGGGAAAAGAGATCGCATTAACATAGTTTGTGCCGTTGTAGTAATTCCACTGTCCGAGATTAGACCAACTGGCATCGCCCGATTCACGCGTATAGCTCGCGGAATATGCAGAACCAGCCAGAACCAGCCAGAGAACTGTTAAACTGCCGCACCTCTTTGCTTTCATGCCTCTCCTCTTGAAGCCTTTATCTCGACACATAAACATGTCCGTACAGACTGTACGGACATGTTCTGTGCTCAAACCCAAACCGGAGTTAGAGTTCTTCGACCGTCACCTGCATGAATCCAACCGGTTTGCCGGTCATATCGACCCGGTTCGTGACGGACTCATAATCGGCATCGAGGGTTCCGGTCTCAGGAAGTTCAACCACACCGGCAGTTGTCCAGTTCGTATAAACCAGGTTGCTTCCGAATTGAGCTGTATAATCGAGATCGGATTCTGTTCCGATCCGTCGTGCATAGACATATTCGAAATAGGTTGTTCCACCGTCTACCACCGTTGAACTCACCGGCACATAACCTGTACTCGCACTATCGGTCGGATCTCCACCGAATGCATACTCATAGAAGTTGTTTTCGGTGTCGCCATCATAGTCGACATTCCAATCCGCATCGGTTCCGCTCAATCCATA
>JARNMJ010000002.1 GCA_029432795.1 Pontiellaceae bacterium B12219 | reverse complement strand
CATTGATTTCTATTTGAAGAATTGGTCTACCCATGCAAACCATCATGCCATAACTTTTTGTAATGTAAACCGATTTGCGGCGCACTACACTAGGTGGCGGTCCTTTTTTAAACAATTGTTTTTGGGCGAGGCCTATCGCTACAACTTTTGGATGCGTACCGGTTATTTTCTGCGACAGAAGAAATTGACTCGATATACACTATTTCCAATTGCCCGGCTGATTTTGAGACACCTTTCATTCCAAATGGGTATTTCCATTCCTCTCACTACCCAGATCGATAGTGGTTTTTATATCGGGCACTTCGGAGGAATTGTGGTCAACGGCCGGAGCATAATCGGAAAGAATTGTAATATTTCACAGGGTGTTACGCTGGGGCAGGCAAACCGAGGGAAAAATAAGGGATGCCCGACTATAGGTGATCATGTTTATATTGGTCCGGGTGCTAAAATTGTCGGTGCGGTTCGAGTCGGCAACAATGTCGCTATTGGAGCGAATTGTGTTGTGACAAAGGATATTCCCGACAATGCGGTGGTGGTGGGTATTCCCGGTAAGGTTATTTCGTATGACGGGTCTGCGGGGTATGTCAATCGCACGGATTATGATGTGGATGTTAAGTAGTGATATCGGTGTGTGTTCATATGCTTTTTACATATTAAGTAATTTATGGTTCCCATATTAAACATGTTGTTGGCTGTTCTAGTGGCCATTACTGGTGATGACTATCGAATTTTTGGTAGTTATTTATTAGCATTTGGTTGGGGGTGTTTGTTTATTAGCACCCTTTCTGGTAACAGGGAGAAAAGAGCAGCCTTGAATATTTATGGAATCATGTTTGCTGTTTATGCATCATTTACAGTGATAGCGCATTTTATTTACGTTGATGATCCAGAAGTGGATTATTTTTTTCATAACGACCAATTGGTTTTTTATAAAGTCGCGGTTGATGTTGGTAGTTCTGATTGGTTGGAGTTGATTTCATCCGCTTTTATATCGTTATATTCTGAATTTCCAGGTGCCGCTCTGTTGTTCGGTTTTCTTGCAAAAATCGGAATGTTGTTGGGGGTATCCGATCTTCTTTTTTTTTTAAAACTGCATGTCGTGATGTTGGTTGCCTCGGTGCCAGCCATGATTTGGTTAATGCTGTATGAGCTCGGGTATCGCAAATCAGTAAAATGTGATATTATATTTTTCTCGGTCATCTCCTATATTTTTGTTTACTCGGGGATTTTAACGCGCGATCCGCATATACTTTTTGTATATACGCTCATGGGTTACATCGTGGTTAAACAGAAGCTAGCATTCAGATATCTTATATTGTTTTCACTTGTGTTATTGGCTGGGTTGTTACGGTTGGAGAATGGACTGTTTGCTTTGGCATTTGTCTTTGTTCGAGCCGTCATCGATAGGCATAAATTAAAAAAACTAGATCGAGTTGTGTTGATAACATCCATGATAATCGCCGGGGTTTTGGTTTTTGGGGCTATTTTTTCTGTAATGCAACAAACGGCGGTAACATATCATGAACGATTTGATGCGATATCGTCTGAGGGGGCGTTGTCTGCTCGAATCCGCAATCTTCCCTTTCCTGTTAATATTATTGCCGTGGCTGTTTATACTCAATTGTTGCCGTTTCCTGTGTGGGGTATGTTATCGGTGCCCTACGGAGGTAATTTGATAGTTGTAAGTATTCTTACTCCTTTTTATTGGATGTATGTTTGGACGGTCAGTATTTATCCCTATTTCTTACGGCGGAGGCCTTTGAAACCTGAGGGGTTGTTGTTGCTTCTGGCAGGGGTGCTTGTAATGATCACTTCTTATATTGCCCCGACATCGCGGCGTCTTATGGTCGTTTATCCGTTGGTCTTTGTCGCATACGTGGCCCAGCGCGACATGTTCTCACATAAACAACGCAGTATTATAGGTGGCGTTGTGTGTGTGTTTATATGTGCTATCCATTTAATATATTTTGTAATTAAGTAGAAATTGAATGAAGATTTTGTGTTTCATAGATAGTTTAGATTCAGGAGGCGCTCAGCGGCAGTTGGTCGGCCTTTCGCGTCTACTGAAGAATGCTTCGTATGAAGTTAAAATTGTGAGTTATTGGGATATCACATTTTGGGATGATTTCCTCCGTGAACATGAAATTGATTTTGAAAATATTACTGGGGCGGATAGCCGATTTAAAAAGATGACAGAGGTTTATAGACGCCTCAGTGATTTTGAGCCCGATGTGGTTATTGCCTATCTGAACTCTCCAACGATCATGGCGTGCCTGTTTAAGATTCTAGGGCATCGGCGTTTTAAGTTAATTGTTTCGGATCGCAATACCACGCAGTCCCTGACTCTCAGTGAAAAGGTTCGATTCTTTCTTTATCGATGGGCGGATTGGATTGTTCCTAATTCACACACGCAAACTCGCTTTATTAAAAAGCATTATCCTCGATTGGCAGATAAAACAGTTCCCATTACCAATTTTGTGGATACCGAATTGTTTAAGCCAGGCGCTCAGGCGAAAGTGCGATCCAGAGCATTGCGCATCTTAATGGTGGGGCGAATTGCTCCGCAAAAGAATGTGATCCGTTTTTTGCAGGCGATTGCAAAAGTGACCGTTCAGGAAGCGTCGTTCCAGATTGATTGGTATGGACGGCCCAATCCGGAATCCTATTTTGAGGAGTGCCTGCGGGAGCTTACGCGATTGGGTTTGGAAAAAGTGGTGTATTTTCATGAACCATTGGATCAAATACAGCAAAAATATCACGAAGCGGATGTGTTTTGTCTTCCCTCCATTTATGAAGGTTTCCCCAATGTGGTGTGTGAGGCCATGAGTTCAGGACTGCCCATTCTGTGCAGCAATATTTGCGATAATCCAGATATGGTTAAAGATGGTGTGAATGGATTCCTTTTCGATCCGGAATCAGTGGAAGAGATGGCTGAAGTAATCTTACGGTTTTTATCATTAAATGAGCCTGCAAGAGCTCAGATGGGGGCTGAAAGTCGGCGGTTAGCTTTGGCGAAGTTTTCTGAGCAGACTTTTTTTAAAGAGTATTTAAAACTGCTTGGAGAAGAAAGTTAAAATGGACGAGCCCGTCTTATTTGTTGGTGCTTTGAACCTGGGCCGGCCGGCGACGGCGGGAGCGATGGCTAAGAACCAGCATTTGTTCCGATTTTTCAAAGAGCGCTTCAAGAGTATTCGGGTAATAGACGCTATCGATTTACGAAAACGGCCCCTTTTGTCGGGGCGTATTCTTATTGAGATCTTTCGTTCAGATAGAACGCGACCCATTATTTTTTCATCCAGTGCGAAGAGCACCTGTTTACTTGTTCGAATGCTGATGTTTTTGAACGTGAAGAGGAATGTCTATTTTTGGGTACTGGGTGGCGATTTGGCGGAATCAGTCAAACGCGGTGACTGCGCTGTGAGGCAACTGGCGTATTTCAACCGAGTCCTTGTTGAAGGTAACTCAATGCGGGTTGCATTGGAATCCGAAGGTTTAACAAACGTGCATGTTGTTCCAAATTTCAGAGAGGTTGGAGCTCTCCCCGAAACTCCCAAGCACTCCAATAAAAAAAGGTTTGTTTTTCTGTCCCGTATCACCCGAGAAAAAGGCGTAGATCTAATTTTTAAAAGTGTTCGCCAATTAAATGTAACTCTTTCTTCTGATCGTTTTTCGGTGGATTTATATGGCGTCATTGATCCTTCGTATGAAGAAGAGTTTAGAACGCAGTTATCGGATTTCGATAATGTCGCATACCGGAGGTTTCTCGATTTAGGAGATTGCTCAAACTACGACATTCTGGCTGGTTACGATACGATGCTTTTCCCTACGTTCTTTTCTGGTGAGGGATTTCCGGGCGTTCTGATTGATGCCTTTATCGCGGGACTTCCAGTGATTGCATCCGATTGGAATCTCAATGGGGATGTAATCGAGGATGGGGTGACCGGAATTATTATTCCCGCGCGTGATGCACTCGCGTTGAAAGATGCGATGCTGCAGGTGATTCGCGGGGATTTAGATTTGAATGTAATGTCTCAACGATGCCAGCAGCAGGCTCAAAATTATGCAATTGAAAATGTCTTAAATGATGATTTGTTAGAGGAGCTTGGACTTTTACCAGAATCAGTAATGTAAAGGTATGAAGGTGAAAAGAGAAGAGTCTATTGTCAGAGTAATTGGAGGGCTGGGCAACCAAATGTTCCAATATGCATTTTATTTATTGATGCAGAAAAAGACAGGGTTGGTGAAGCTCGATGTGAGCGATTATGGAAATTATACCCTTCACAATGGCTTGGAGTTAGCGCGGGTCTTTAATTGTGTAGGTGAGGGAATGCTGGCAAACGAAGAAGAGCTCAAGGTTAAGAAAGATGATCGGGCTTGGCGCCGAGTACGGAAATGGCTGGGGAAGCTTTTTTTTCGGAATCCGAACCATTTTATTAAAAAAACTCATTTTATCGAACCTCACTCCAGTAAGTTTATTGAAAACGTTGAGGCACTTGCTGGGAAATATCTGGATGGATATTGGCAGAATGAAAAATATTTTCTGGGTTTTCGCCACGAGCTTCTTGAGCGGTTTCATTGGCAGGGTCTCAAACCAGAGAATCTTGATCTAGCCCAGAAGATGAAACAGCAAAATTCCGTGGCGTTGCACATACGCCGCTTAGATCAGCCTAAATCGATTGTAGAATGGTTTTATAGATTAAAGTTGCAAATCAGTTACCGGGCTTGTTCAAAGTTTTTTTATCTCAATGCTGTGGATCGTATGAAGAAAGAGCTTTCAAATCCGGTATTTTACGTGTTTACCGATAACATAAAATGGGTTCGGAAAAACCTAGACTTAGGGGGCAATGCTGTTGTGGTCGATTGGAACAGGGGTGAGGATAGTTATCAGGACATGTATTTAATGTCGCAATGTCGGCATAATATTATTTCAGCGAGTTCATTTAGTTGGTGGGGTGCCTGGATGAATAAGAATCCTGAAAAGATCGTTATCGCGCCAAAAAAGTGGATGAATAGATTACAAAAAACGGAATACATCATTCCTGCCAAGTGGCAAAAAATATAAAATATCTATTGTGCTTATATAAATGCCTAGCTTAGCGAATTTTGTAGAAGAATTATTTATTTCGATATCTCAGCGTTGAGCACTAGTCGCTTACCTCGTCTTGTTTTTTCTAACTGAATGCCCTTCTGTTGGGGAATCATATATGAAGATACTTTATTTCCATCAGTATTTCTGTACCCCTCAAGGATCCGGTGGTATCCGCAGTTATGCGTTTGCCCGCCGTTGGGTAGCGGCGGGGCATGATGTGACGGTAATCTCCAGTTCAGGTTTCGACGACTCTTTGGTGCCTGGCAGAGCGTATGACGTGGAAGGAATTAAGGTGAGGGTCATAGGTGGAGTATATAAGCCGACTATGGGATTTGCTCAGCGGTTGTATTCCTATTTGGCGTATGCGCTGCATTCAGCATGGATTGCGCTTTGTGCCCGAAAGTATGACGTTGTCTTGGCTACAAGTACTCCCTTAACCATTGCGATTCCCGCATTGATCGCAAAGATTTTCGCGAAATGCCCGGTTGTATTTGAAGTACGCGATGTTTGGCCGGATGCTGCGGTAGATGCCGGGGTTTTGAAAAAGGGATTTTTATATCATTGTGCGCGCTGGCTGGAGATGACGGTTTATCGGAAATCTGATCATATCGTTGCATTGTCGGATGGGATGTTGGATCGGATTGTCTCGAAGGGAGTTAAGAAAAATAAAGTGACCATGTTTCCCAACTGTAGTGATACTGCTCTCTTTAAGCCGCAGCAATTTGATCGGCCGGCATTGCGGAATCAGTTTGGTGTTAAAGAGGAAACGGTTTTACTTTATGTGGGAGCAATCAATACAGCGAATGACATGCCGTTTCTATCCAAATGCCTGACGGCTTTGAAGGATGATTCTTCTGTTAAATGGTGGTTTGTGGGCGGCGGGAATCAGCTTAAGTTTTTAGAAGAGGAGGTTCGGACACACAAAATTGAAAATGTGACCTTCTGGGGGAAGCGCCCGAAAGCAGATATTCCAAAGTTCGTTAATGCTGCGGATGTTGGTATCGTGTCGTTTATAAACCAGCCGGTTTACTACGAGAATTCTCCGAATAAGTTTTTTGATTACATTGCAGGCGGGCTTCCGCCTGTATTCACACGAACTACATGGCTGAAACCCTATTTAGAAAAGGTAAATGCGGATTTAATCTGTGAGCAAAATACAGTGGGTGAGTTTGTTTCCATTATCAACAAGCTGAAACCAGATGCCGCATACCGTTCTGAAGTTGGAGCGTGTGTACTCGAACTGGCAAATCATGAATTTTCAAGGGATAGAATTTCTGCACAATATATAGATTTGCTGGAAAAAACAGCCTCAGGCCGATAGCTGGAAAGTATATTTTAAAAAAGCATGAAACGAATTTTCGATATCTTCATTTCATTTTCAGTTCTCTTGTTGCTGTTTCCATTAATTTGGGTAACAGCACTTTTCGTTCGAATAAAGCTAGGCTCACCTGTTTTATTCAAACAGGTTCGTCCTGGTTTAAACGGTGAGCAATTCACAATGGTGAAATTTCGTACCATGGCCGATGGGCTGGATACGGATGGGAATCCGTTTCCGGATGAGCAACGGTTGACGAAGTTTGGAAAGTTTTTGCGGGCGAGCAGTCTGGATGAACTGCCGGAGTTGTGGAATGTGCTCAGAGGCGATATGAGTCTGGTTGGACCTCGTCCGTTACTGATGGAATACCTTCCTCTTTATTCGAAGGAGCAGGCTCGTCGGCATGAAGTGCGGCCGGGGATCACGGGCTGGGCGCAGGTAAACGGCCGCAATGCCATCTCCTGGGAAGAAAAGTTTGAATACGATGTCTGGTATGTGGATCACCAATCCTTCTGGCTTGATCTGAAAATCCTTTTCCTAACCGTTAAAAAGGTTTTTGTCCGCGAAGGCATCAGTGCGGATGATCATGTGACGATGGAAAAATTCAAGGGTTCTAAGCCGACGATTTGAGATGAATATCAGATCTTTGACATTTGAGATGACGTAAGGAATAGAGATGCGTGATAGGTTTAAAGAATGGAAAGTTCCAAAGATTGAGCATGGTAAGTTGACGGAATACAATTGGGTGGTACAGAACCCTGATGGGCTGAAGCTGGGCTATAAAACAGATATCGGCGCGTTCACTTATATTAATGCAAAAAACGGCGTTACGCTTGAAGATGAGGTACAGATTGGCTCGCACTGTTCGATTTATTCAGTTTCTACCATTGATGACAAAGAAGCTCCGGTGGTGCTGAAGAAAAACTGCCGCATCGGATCACACTCAACCGTCATGCCGGGGGTGACGATCGGTGAAAACGCGGTCATTGGCGCGCACAGCTTCATCAATAAAGACATTCCTGCCAATACCGTCGCCTTTGGCGTTCCTGCGAAAGTCGTGAAGAAAGCGGATTAGTAGGAATTCAGTTCTACCGGTGGGCATCATAAGTCGGATATCTATTCTCTTACATCGTTGGTGCTCAAAACCTAAATTTAACTCTTAAAACTGAAGTTATGCTAAACACAAAATTTTCTCCTTGGCCGTCCTTTTCCGAAGAAGAGGCGGATGCTGTTAAAAATGTGCTGCTCTCTAATAAGGTCAATTATTGGACCGGGCAGGAATGCCGTGAATTTGAAAGAGAGTTCGCCGCGTTCGCTGATTGCTCTCATGCTGTGGCGCTGGGGAATGGGTCTCAGGCGCTGGAAGTTGCGTTGTATGCAGTTGGTGTCGGACCGGGTGATGAGGTGATCACAACGCCGCGCACTTTTTTGGCGTCGGCTTCTTCCATCGTAATGCAGGGTGCCAGGCCGGTTTTTGCGGATGTAGATCTGAATTCCCAGAACATTACTGCTGAATCGATTGCGGCGGTGCTGACGCCTGCTACCAAGGCGGTGATAGTCGTTCATCTGGCGGGTTTTCCCGCCGACATGGATCCAATTATGGCGCTGGCTGAAGAGCACGGATTTAAAGTGATTGAAGATTGCGCTCAGGCACATGGTGCCCGCTATAAAGGCAGGTCGGTCGGATCGATCGGGCATGTCGGTGCGTGGTCATTCTGTCAGGATAAGATTATGTCGACCGGGGGCGAGGGCGGTATGGTGACCACCAACGACGAGGTGCTTTGGTCAACCATGTGGAGCTACAAAGATCACGGGAAGAGTTATGACGCGGTTTATAACAAGCAGCATGCCCCGGGCTTTCGCTGGTTGCATGAATCGTTTGGATCCAACATGCGTATGCTGGAAATGCAGGCGGTGGTAGGCCGGATTCAGTTGTGCCGGATGCCGGACTGGACTGCGAAGCGACAGGCCAATGCCAAGGCATTTGATGCGGTAGCCAGCGGTTTTGAGGTGGTACGGACTGTTAACGTTCCCGCTGACTGTGAGCATGCCTGTTATAAACATTATCTGTTCGTGAACCCGAAAAAACTGGCCGAGGGCTGGAGTCGTGACCGCATTGTGGAGGAGATCACCGCCTGCGGGGTTCCGTGTATGCAGGGCAGCTGTTCCGAGGTCTATCTGGAAAAGGCGTTTGACGGCACGGGCTGGCGTCCTGAGACCCGTTTGCCGAATGCAAAAGAGCTGGGGGAAACCAGTTTAATGTTTCTGGTACATCCCACGTTGACCGACTGCGAGATAGAGAAGACCTGTGAGGTCCTGCGGGACGTGCTTGCAGAAGCAAGCGGGATTTAACTGTGCTGATGATCTGAATTTTTACCACCCATTCCTTTCAGTCATTAGAGGAGGCCGTGCTGGCCTGAGTTGGCTTTTTGAGCCGAGGAATGCTTTAATCCGAAGCGAGGTACGAGCGGGTGGTGGAAAGATAGAATAGGGGACGGGGAATGACGGCGGACAGAGCGCTTACGGAAAAGATTATCGGTGCGGCGATGGAAGTGCATAGTTACTGGGGGCCGGGGCTGCTTGAAAGTATCTATGAAAAGAGCCTGGCCCATGAATTGTCGCTCCAGGGGATCAACGTCCACAGGCAGGTGCCGCTGGATCTGAAGTATAAGGATTTGGAACTGGATGATAAGTTTGCGCTGGATCTGATGGTTGAAGGTCGGGTGATTGTTGAGCTGAAGGTGGTTAAAGAACTCACACCGATCCATCAGGCCCAACTGATGACGTATATGAAACTGACGGATTGCAGTGTCGGTCTGCTGATCAATTTTAATGTAACCCGTTTGAGAGACGGTATCCGTCGAATTGTGCTGTAATTTTTACCATCCCGTCGCGCGGGACCGTTCCGGCCTGAGTTGATTTGCGGGCAAATCGAGGATTGCTTTTAGAGATAAATGACTGCTGTTGATGAACAGCAGGCTGCTGCACAGCCGATGATCCAATCTTCACAACCTGCCTGGAAACAGGTTTCCCTTTCGGTTGTTCCGTTCGGATTATGGATCATTTATCTGCTCTGATCCGACGAGGGAGGATGCTCTCGCCCGCAGGGCACCTCTAGTGAACGTATGTGAACGGGTGGTTAGAATGTTTTTTACCGCCCATTCCTTTCAGTCATTAGAGAAGGCCGTTCCGGCCTGAGTTGGCTCTTTGAGCCGAGTGAATGTTTTGCTGGGATGTGAATCGGTTGTTCTGTGAACACGGCCTTTACACAGGCTTGGATCAACGAACCGGAGAGCCTGCAGAAACGGTTTTATTCCAGCGCTTCAGTTCTTTGATCCATAGGTTCATTTCTGCTCTGATCCGACGAGGGAGGATGCTCTCGCCCGCAGGGCATCTCTAGTGAACGTATGTGAACGGGTGGTTGGAAATTTTTACCACCCCGTCGCGCGGCTCCGTAGAGGAGGCTTTCGGCCTGAGTTGATTTGCGGGCAAATCGAGGGATTGCTTTTAGAGATAAATGACAGCGATTGAATGAATCGGTTTTTCTTTCTGTTTTTTGTTGTTTTCACGGTTCTGGCTTATTCGGTGTGTTTAATGCCGGGGCCGGGCTATTGGGAGGCCTGGCTTGCTCAGCGGGCATCGGCTGTTGATGGTTCCGGTGACATTTGCGGTGCTGGCGTTGTGAATCAGGAGCATCAAGCAGAGCCTGTTATTCCTCGTGCAACGTCAGTTGACGAGGAATATAAAAAAGAGCCCCAGACTAAAAAGGAAGAGCTTCCGGGGTCGGGCTCGAACGAGATCCGTGTCGACCCCGCAACTGAAAATTTGCTTCGCAGTATTCTGACAAGAAATCTAAAATGGAAAGAGCGGCTGGGTCATTTTATTCCAATGATTGGAATCGCTTTTTGTCTTTTCTGTTTACTTGATGATGGAAA
Organism: Pontiellaceae bacterium B12219; assembly: GCA_029432795.1. Classification (GTDB taxonomy): domain Bacteria; phylum Verrucomicrobiota; class Kiritimatiellia; order Kiritimatiellales; family Pontiellaceae; genus Pontiella. The sequence goes on along the minus strand of JARNMJ010000002.1, from coordinate 188,994 downwards.
GGTGAGCCTGCTACATCGATTTCTGCTGGTATCACTTATCTCAACCTCCATTGCTCTTTCCATTGAATTGCTACAGAAATGCTTGCCTAGTTGGTTTTGCCGTGGTTTCGCCTGGGATGATATTGCGGTAGGGGCGTCAGGAGGTCTGTTCGGCATCCTGCTGGGCATACTGATAAAACTTCGTAAAAGCATATAGTTATCCCTTAGCACTACGAATCTCTCATTTTCTTAAATTTCAAAAATTAAACTCTATTCGGGATTTCATATAAGGGTTCCGTTTGATCGGAGTATGAATTTAAAGAAAGACTTTGTTGTTGAGACTGTATCAAATGAGTAATCGAGTAATATGAAAGAAAGATTGAAGAAAATAATATTTGATAACCATGCTGTTGTATCGCTCAGTATAACGCTAATGGCTTGTGTGCTGGCATTTTTTGGCGCATTTCTCCTGCGATTTGATATTAGCGGAATTCCGGATCTACACCTGCCGTGCCTTTGGTTGGGGTTACCGGTTATGGTGGTGGTCCGAATGGTGACGCTGACCTTATTCGGGGTGCATCGGGGGCTATACCGTTATGTCAGTCTGTATGATTTTATAACCTTATTTAAGGCAATAACTGTGGGCTCTATTGCTTTTGCAGTACTTTGGTTGAGCTTATTTAATCAAAAACATTTTATGCCGCGATCGATTTATTTACTCGATTGGATACTCTGTATCTTGTTTTTGGGGGGCTTGCGAATTGCGGTTCGTCTATGGCACTACCGAAAAGCGCAGAAGCAAAAAGAAGTTGATATGGCTTCGGGGTGTCGTGCGCTGATTGTTGGTGCAGGGAATTTGGGAGAAAATACGTTGCGGATGATCGATCAGCGCTTTCTCGGGCAGAATGTAAGAGTTGTGGGATTTGTGGATAGCGATGAGCATAAATTCGGCAGTTTTATTCATGGGGTGCCGGTGTTAGGTAAGCCCGACGCAATTCCCTGTCTAATCGAAGAGTGTTCCATTCAGTTAATCGTATTTTCCATTTCGGACCCCCCTGCTGGTTTCGTGGAGGAGGTCGTTCACCGTTGTGATGGATTAAATGTTCGTTTTAATACCGTTTCGGTGCTGCAGGATTTGGAAACGGGTGGGGTTAGTGTGGATCGAATGCGCCGCTTGTGCGTGGAAGATTTACTGGGTCGCAAGCCGGTGGAGGTAGATACAGCGCCGGTTCAGCGGGCTCTGTCGGGGCAGACCGTATTGGTGACGGGGGCCGGGGGATCGATTGGCTCGGAACTATGTCGTCAGATTGCCTCATTCGGTCCCAGCCAACTGATTTTGATGGATGCGGGGGAAACCCCAACTTTTGAAATTGACCGTGAATTGCAGCACAATTTTCCGAATCTCGATATTCAACCGTTCATTGGTGATATTAAGCACGAAGATGTGGTGAAACGCGTGTTTTCTGAGTTTAAACCGGATTATGTGTACCATGCTGCGGCTTATAAACATGTGCCTCTGATGGAGGCTCATCCGGATGAAGCTGTATTAAATAATGTGCGGGGGACACGGTTATTAGCGGAAGCTGCTCGTCAGCATTCATGCAAACGGTTTGTCATGATTTCCTCGGATAAAGCGGTACGTCCTTCGAATGTGATGGGGGCCACGAAGCGCATGTGTGAGTTGGTTATTCAGTCGATGAATGGGGCGGGTACGGTTTTTGCCGCAGTCCGTTTTGGTAATGTGTTGGGGAGTAACGGCAGTGTGATTCCGATTTTCCGGAAGCAGATAGAAGCAGGGGGGCCGCTGACCGTGACCCATCAGGACATGACCCGGTATTTTATGACGATTCCGGAAGCTGTGACCCTCGTGTTGCAGTGCGGGGTGATTGCCGAGGCAGGGGATGTATTTGTGCTGGATATGGGAACCCCGGTTAAAATTATGGATCTGGCCCGGAATATGATCCGTCTGTCCGGGCTTCGGGAAAATAATGATATTTCTATTGAGGTTACCGGTCTGCGGCCGGGGGAGAAAATGTATGAAGAGTTGGTGGCGTACGGGGAAGAGTTGATTCCTACTCGGATACCCAAAGTGAATGTACTTAAACAGACCGGCAGTTTGATCGCTCGGGATGTTTTTCTGACGATGATTCGTCACTTGGAGGACGTTGCATTAAATCGACGGGTGGAAAATGCCAGAAAACTGCTTTGGCGGATGACCGATCTTGATATTGAACGAGCGCAGGGCGGGATGGAAACTCTGATTGGAAAAAGTATGGATGAGCTGATTTCAGAGTGGTTTGATATGGTCAGTCTGTCGGAAAGCCGATGGCACAAGGTCAGCCGCGGTCGTATTTTAGCTGTTGTCGGAAGTTCGGAAATTCAGGAGGTTTTGACCGCGACTCTGAATGCGGTTGGCTATGAGCTGGATTGTGTCTGTACTTCGGAGCAGGCTTTGCTGATGCTCGCCACAAATCCGTTATATAGTGCTGTCTTATGCGATTTTATTGCCCCGGACGAACCCGCCTGGAAGTTTCGGGATAAAGTACGGTTGATGGGGTCCGATCTTCCGGTAATAGCTATGAGCCAATATGATAGTGCTACTGTGTTGAGCATTTTGGAAATTGACCATAAGTTGACCGTGTTGAAAAAACCGTTTGGTCCGGAAGCCTTTGAGAAGGCAATAGAACAAGCTTCTCCGTCTAGTGTTATGGGATAATTGATGTTGAAAATAAGGAGGAGGGAGAGCCGCTGCGGAAGATTAACTCGCAGCGGCTTTTTTTATCCACTTTTTGTCCTGATTCGCGATCTAATCACTCGTGTCCGGTAATCATTTTAAATCATAGACGGCCTGGAAGAGATCTCCTGCATAATTTGAATACGTTTTCAGCTCAAGAATCCGCTTTACAGCATTGATGCCACCATCATCGATCTATCCTCTTCCTGCCGCACCATCGTGCGAAAATATTTCCCGAATGCACGAATCGTATCGGAATGATTCCATGTAATTCGAACCGTACTGCATCACTTCCTGACCGGGGGGGAACGCCTGGATCGCTATCTCGAGGCCCACCCGGCCGCTGTATCCAGCCAAAGAGTTGCTCTGTAAACTACTTAACATTAAACATCGCACGAAGAAGCGGATCCAGCCGTTGATCAGGCAATTGTTCAATTGGATATGGAAGTTGTGTTACAGCGGCTTGCCGGCGATGGAAACGCTGGCCGGCACACTGGAAAACTGGAGTGCAGAGATCGCCTGTATGTGGCGGTTTACCAAGAACAATGGAATCCCGTCTGGTGATAGGCACGGATTACGGATGGGCAATAAAAAACCCCAGTATAACCGAAGTTTTACTGGGGTTTTTAAGATGGTGGTGGGAAATGGATTCGAACCATTGAACTCAAAGAGGGCAGATTTACAGTCTGCTGCGTTTAACCACTTCGCTATCCCACCGTTTCCTCGAAAGGAGCGAATAAGGTACCTGAATTTTTTAGTTTGTCTACTGTGAATTTATGAAAAAATTCGGTTATTCTATTCCGCCTATGAAAAAATTATCAAAACCCATTATCTGTTGCGGATTTACGCCATGTGTTCAGCGCATCATCGAGTTTAAAAAAGTTGAAAAATTTTCCGTGAATCGGGCCGAAAACGTCACAATCGGCATTGGCGGGAAGGGCGCAAATACGGCCCGAATGGTTCATCAGCTGGGAAATTCCACCGAATTGGTGGAATTTGTCGGTGGGCCGAACGGCGTTCTTTTGGAAAAAATGCTGGAAGCGGAGGGCGTTGGATATCGCCATGTTGCCGTGGATGGCGAAACGCGAATTTGTCAGACATTGGTGGAATCAGGGAATCCGGAGACGACGGAGCTGGTGGAGGAGATGCCGCCGATTTCTTCCAAGGACTGGAAGCGTATGATGGATCTTTTCCAATCCCTGGAGCTTTCCGGGACGGTGGTTCCAATCTCTGGGAAATTACCGGCGGGAGCTCCGGTTGATGCGTATGCCCAGATTTGTAAGCTGGTTCATGATCGGGGCGGACGGGTGATTATCGATGCGCCGAGTAAACCGTTGCTGCTGACACTGGAGCATGAGCCGGCGGTGGTTAAAATCAATGATGAGGAATTACTGGCCACGATCGGCGGGGCGGATCTGATGGCTGCATGCAGCGAATTGATGAAGCGGGGCGCGCAGTCGGTTTTAATTACGCGGGGAAGCCGGTCGGCTTTTTATGTGGATGCTTTGCAGCGGTTGGAACTTTTTCCGCCGAAGATTGATGCGATCAATCCGGTGGGCAGTGGTGATGCGGTTACTGCGGGGCTTGCGGTGGCTTTGAATGAAGGGCTGGATATTCGGGAGGCCCTCACGCTGGGAATGGCCTGCGGTGCGGCGAATGCGCTTAATTTACTTTCGGGTTATTTGAAACCAGAGGATGTGGAACGGCTGAAGGAAGAAGTTGTTCTCAAGGATGTGGATCAGACATAAAATTCCAAAAGGCAGGGCTTTTTCGATGAATGTGCCGGGGCTGTTTTTTCGGGCGGATGGCTCGACGATTCAACTCTGCCGACGTTAAAGCCCATCGGGGAACAGATCGCCGAGTTTGGGTTTTTCGCCCGGACGCATCTGCCTGGGAACGGTTTTTCTGTTGTCGATATTGCATTGGTCAATGAATTCCTGCGCCGACATCACCTGGGCTCCATCGCTCAGCACGGCATTGGCTTCGGCGCGGTCGGAGGTGACGACGAGTATTTTTTCCGGTGTTGAATATCGGGCAACGAGCCGTTCGATAATGGTATCGGCGGTATGTTTTCCGGGGGAATAATAAATCTCGAGATGTTTTGAGGTGAGGGCGGCATCCTGCCCGGCCTCTTTTCCATCAAAGACCACGGTGGTTTGGCGGGCCATGCGAAGGGCTGGACCTTCGATCATGCGAATCAGCCGGTGGCGCGCCAATTCGATGTCTGAATTCAAAAGAGCTTTGAGTTCATCAACCATGTGAAGCACGTTATACCCGTCGATTATAAGCCAGACGGGACGCATCAGCGTTTTCTCCGGAACCAGTGGCGGTCACCGGATTTTTCTTCGAGCATTTTTTCCAGCTGACGTTTGAAATCATCTTTGGCCAGCAGCGCCTGTTTGTAAATCAGTTCTGCTTTGTGGAAGTCAATCATCTGAATATCGGTGATGGGGGGTTGCAGATAGATGTCGACGGGATGATTGGCTCGTTTCTCTGTGGCCAAAGCGTCCTGCAACACATCCACCGTATTAAACATGGCGTCGAGCGGGGAAGGAATTTTTGTTTTTGATACGGTGCTGTTTCCCATGATATCGACCGCAATTCGTATATCACAATCCGTATCAAGTAAATCATGTGGAACGATATTCACCAGACCGCCATCTACCAGCACACGGTCGTCGATGATGACCGGCGTGAAGACATAGGGAATGGCCATGGTTGCGCGGAGAGCGGTCAGAAGCTCGCCTTTATCAATGACGACTTGTTCTTTACGCCAGAAGTCGGTTGCAACCACTTTCAATGGAATGCTCAGTTTTTCAAAGGAGTCGATTTCAAGTTGTTCATAAAGAAATCCCAACAGTTTATCGCCTTTGAGCAACCCTTTGGGCTTGAGGCTCAGCTGCGGATCCATCAGCTGGAGAAATTTAAAGAGATCCTTATTCCGGAAAAAATCCTTCAGCGAAGATTTCTGCGGTTTAACCAGCAGATCGTTGATCATTTCCGCAATATCGAGTGCCGAATGGTTTGCGGCATAAAGCGCCCCCAGAATTCCGCCGATACTTGTTCCTGTGATGCAATGGGGTTTAATGCCCAGTTCATCGAAAACTTCGAGGATCGGAATATGTGCAAATCCCTTTGCGCCGCCACCCCCTAATGCCAGTCCAATTTTTTTCATGGCGAAAGTATGGGGAAGGCTTCAGGAATGATAAAGCGAAATCAGGCCAGCCACTGCGCGTCGGCCATAAATTCGGCGACGATGTCTTTGTAGGTTCCGAGATGTTGCGTTTTTTTGAGCTTCTTGAACATTTTGCGACCATTGGAAAGGTGCGTAGCCTGATAGGTCCAGAACTCTTTCATTTTGCCGAGGACGGGATGAGCGCCGTGCAATACCGTCTCATAGCGGGATAAAAGGTCTTCATGGAATTCTGCGATGCGCTGGACGGGATTCTCACACTTGCGCAAGTGTGAGCATTTGATTTCTTCACAGAGAAACGGGTTGGCCAGCAGACCACGGCCGAGCATGAATCTTCCAAGGGTTGGAAAGCGGGTTTCCAGAGACTGGAAAAAGGTGAGGTCGTTGATGTCGCCGTTATAACAAACGGTTTGTTCCAAGGCCTGGAAGGACTCTTCGAACGCGTCCAGATCGACGGTACCGTTATACATTTGTTCGGCAGTGCGTGGATGAATGATCACTTCGCTTAGCGGATATCTATTCAGCACCGGAATGAGTCTCATCAGTTCCGATTTGTCCGTAACCCCGAGGCGGACTTTTACGGAGATCTTTACGGGGCTGCGTTCACAGACCTGAGCGAGAATGGTGTCGACCGTATCGGGATAGGGCAGCAAGCCGGAGCCGCGCCGCTTTTTCCGGATGGGTTTATGCGGGCAACCCATATTCCAATTCACTTCCGTGTAACCCAGATCGTGAAGGGCGATATTCATCTGCACAAAATCGTCGGCATTGTTGCCAATTACCTGTGGAATCATGGGAAGACCGGACTGATTTTCGGGCAGCACATCCTTCAGCAGTTTCGGGTTGATTCGATCCGCATTAACGGTCGGGATGAACGGAGCCATCTCGATATCCAATCCCTGGAAATGGCGCACGAAGGCCTGACGATAGTGCATCGTGGTGATGCCCCGCATTGGGGCAAGAACTAAGACTGGATTCGGGGCGGACATTTTTTAGACGGGATAACAGGCTGTAGAAAATCGGTTTAGATTTTGTTTGTCCTGTTATCCAGTCGAACTTAAGCGCGGGAGAGGAATTTACGCTCTTTGGTGTCCACCTTGATGACTTCACCGGGAGCAATATATTCCGGCACCTGAACAATGAGGCCGGTCGTGAGCGTTGCCGGTTTGTTGCGGGAGGTTGCCGATGCACCTTTCATCGCCGGCGGACATTCCACGATTTCCAGTTCAATGGTGTCGGGCACGCGCAGCGTCAGAATTTTTCCTTCGGAAACGAGGGCGGTGATGCCTTCCATACCTTCGGTCAGGAAGGGGAGAATATCCTCGATATCTTCAGCGGTGAGCTCAAACGATTCGTAGGTTTCCAGATCCATAAAGGAATACCGGTCGCCGCTCTGGTAATCGTATGAAACCTCCTGAAGATCGAACGATGTTTCCTGCAGTGCGTCATCGCTGCGGAAGGTTTTATCAACCTTTGCTTTGGTGGAAACATTTCGAAACCGGACTTTATAGATGGTTCCGCCGCCACGGGCTGTGGGCGACTGCTGGGAAATGCTTTCAACTGCATGAGGGGCACCGTCAAAATCAATGACGTGCGTTTTCTTTAAATCACATGCTTTAACCATTAAAATGCTCCTTATTTGCAAAAGCCGGAATATCTCCAAACTCGGGAAAACAATCAAGTTGAATGCGTCGCCTTAATTTGCGGCTTTTCATTACAGCGAGAGCACATATTCCACAAGGTCGTTCAGCTGTTCCGTGGTCAGTCCGTCGATTGCTCCATGTTTGTTTCCATGTTTGTGGACGGTGAAAACGTCCAGCATGGTGGCGGCGCGGCCATCGTGCATATAGGGCGCTGTGCGCCACACCTCAACGAGGTGGGGAACATCCACGGGAAGTCCTTCGTCCGGTCCGGTGGTTGTGCCGAGATCATACATTTTCAGGTCGGTAAACAAGGGGGCAGGGTGACAGTGGGCACAGCCAATGGAATCAAAGATCGTTTTGCCTCGCAAAGCCGCACGGCTCAGTTCGCCATTCTCTAAATAGGGGCTTGGAACCGGCTTAAGGCTTTTTAAATAGGCATCAATTGCCTGCGCATCGATTTCGGGACGGACTGAAAACTGAATGTGGCGCAGGCCTGCGCGAACTCCCGCATAGGCATCGTCCCGGACGCCCAGCCACATGGCCCGCGGTGTTTCGTGGGCCAGCAGCATCGTTTTGACGTTTTTAGGATTACCCATTCCATCGTTGAGCAGATCCCAGTTCATGGCATCGGTGCGGGCATCCGGATGGCAGGTGGCGCAGCTGAGCCAATTTTGAAAACAGAGACCGGCGTCGTTAAAATACAGCTCGCCCTGTCGCGCCATGGTGATCGGTTGTTCTTTGCCCAGCGGGAACAAACCGCTGCGGGTGTTCCAATCGCTGGAAACGCGCACCACTTCGAGTGCATCCGAAAAATAATTGCCGATAAAGATAAATTCGCCGTCCACCGCCAGCGAGCGGGGGCCGTTGCCCTGCAGTTTAACACGTTTGCGAATGCCGGAGAGAAAGGAGAGGTTGTTATGGGCATTCAGATGGGCGGCGCTCGTGCTTGCGGTTGCTTCTGCTTCAATTTTTTTTGTCAGGGCCGGCAGATCGATCAGGCTGATTTCGTGATTGCCGGCCGATGAGACCACCAGTGTTTTTCCGCCGTTGGAAAAACCGATTGCCCACGGATTGGGAAATCCCTGATCGAGGTCGTCGAGCAGCACCGTGTATTGCAGGGTTTGCGTGGCCACATCAATCACGCTGAGCGCATCGGTTGAAACCCAGCCGCGTTCAAGCTGCGTGGTCGGCACGAGAAAACGCGCCATCAGATGGGTGGCAAAAACGGTTTTACCATCGGGCGATATTTTGAGTCCGCGCAATCCTTCGGCTCCGTTGACCAGCGGAATAGTTTTCACCTCTTTGGTTTTCGTGTTGATGACGGAAATTTTGGCGGCCACATAGTCCACATCAGCGCGCCCGTCGGGAATATGATTCGCCACAAAGAGGAACTTCCCATCCTTGGAAAGATCTGCGGCCACCGGTTCCCGGATCACCGGAATGCGGGCGCGTGTTTCGCCGGTTTCAAGGTCGATGAAGGATACGTCGTTGTTGAAGCGGTTGCAGACATAGAGCGTTTTTCCATCCGGCGAGAGCACCGGCGACATCGGGGTATGACCGGTTTTAATTTCGTCAGAAATTTTTCCGGCCTGAATTTTCCAGACGCGTCCGAGGTGTCCGCCGCCGGTAATGAGAAGGGCGTTTTCCTGCACGGTCATGCCAGAAGGAGAACCGGGCAGGGGAACGGTTTGCGAAACCTTTTTGGTGGAAAGGTCAAAGCTGAGCAACTGGTTAGCGGTCTCTGCAGTCAGATAGACCGTCTTCCCATCTTGGGAAAGGGCTACCTTATTGGGAGAAAGGTAGGTTTGTGCAATTGTACTTAATGCGGCAAACAGCAGGACATAAATAGAGGAAATATATTTCATTTCAAAACTTTAATATTTGAGATTCGGTTCGCTTTGCCGGGCGATGTGGACCAGATCACCTTTTTATCCGGCGACACTTCAATAACGGAATCTCCTGAGGTTCCGCCGTGACCGCCCCAATTACAAAAAAGTGTGTTGCCGTTGGGGAGCCGTTGTACACCGGCAACAAAACCGATTTTAATACCCTCCAGATCGTTCTGTTCCACACACCAGACTTCCTTGCCTTCGGCATCCACTTCCAGCAGACGGTGCGCATCACCGCAGGCCAGCAGGGTGTTGCCGTTATCCAGACGGACCGCGCAGAACTTGCCATCGGGGAAGCGTCGGATAATGGATCCTTCGGCATCCACTTCCATGGCAATGCCCTTCTTATGCTGCTGCGTAATGAGATACGTTCCCTGCGGTGTTTTATTGATCTGTCGAAACGTGCTGTGTTTGCCGCCCAATCCGTTGAGCTCAATCCGTTTGGTTTCGTTGAAGCTATCGTCCAGTTCAATGATATACGACACCTGGTCAAAACTTTCGCCAATTAAAAAACCGCCGTCAGGCAGCGGCATGCAGGTGTGATTTTCACCCCCTTTTGCCGTGGGGCGATCATGGATGACTGTGAAGCCGTTTCCACGTCCCCAGTCGGGACGAATGATGCGTGCTCCATATTTATAGGCCATGGCGATATCGCCATGGGGCAAAAGCCAGGCATCGCTGACTTCATTTTTTTCCAGACCGCTCCATTCTCTGGAACCGTCGGCGGCGTAAACCGCCACTTCGCCGTAATTACATCCGCTGACCAGGAGGCGGTGTTGAGCCTGAACGGATGCGGTGATTAAAAGCAGTGCACTAATAAGGTGTTTCATTTTATTCCTCGATGATGATTCTGAAGCCGACGTTGAAAACGCGCTGATACGGGAGGTAGCCCAATCGATAGGATGAGGTGGCCCGATGCGGACGGTCGCGCCACGAACCACCGCGAACCGATTTCCGGGCATTGGAAGAGGGGGCGCTTTCCGTATAGGGGTAGGGTTTGTAATCGGAGCGGGTCCATTCCGATACGTTGCCGTGCATATCATACAAGCCCCACGGGTTGGCCCTGTATTGCGCGGTGCCGTCGGGAATCATTCGGCCATCATTAAATGAGGCATCGCGCGGAACAAAATCGTTGACGGGTGTGCGGTTTTTTTCGGGAACAGGTTTGGGGTTAACACCCCGGACCGCCAGAAATCCAATGCTTTCATCGGCCAGATTGGCATAGTGCTCAAAACCTGATTGGCCGAAGAAAAAGGGCTGGTCAGAACCGGCACGCGCAGCCCATTCCCACTGGGCTTCGGTTGGCAGCGTAACGGTTTTTCCGATTTCTTCCGCAAGCCAGCTGCAGAATTCCATGCTTTCATTCCACGTCACACGAATGGCCGGCATCTGCGGCTCATCGGCGGGATAGCCCGCATAAATGTGGTCTTTCCATTGTTGGTCGATCACGCGGCTGTTGTGCTCCGGTTTGAATTGCCGGAACTGCTCATTGGAGATTTCGGTTGCTGACATCCAGAACGGTTTTCTGATTTCAACGATGGTCTGCGGAAACTCGTCCCGGGCACCCTCAACGGAACCCATCACGAATTTCCCGGCCGGAATTCGAACCATCTGCAGTTCTGCATTCCCAATCCGAATCATTTTGGTCTGCGGCTTAATCGATTCGTTCAGCGGCCAGCCTTTGAGCGTCAGCGGAGCCGGGCGCTTTGCCGGTTTTTCCGGTTCAACAAATTCGGGACGCGGTTCCATGGGGGGAAGCCATTCAATATCGTCATCGAGATCGGCATACTTCTTTTTAAACTCAACAGTGCGTGCCGCCAGATCGCGCGTTTCTTCATTATCCTTCAACTCCAGCCAGGTGGCCGAGTAGGGGACGTTCAGATCAACCCAGGTGATCAGCTCGCGAAGAGAGGCGTCGTCCAACTTCACCCCGTGATGACCTTTTTCCAATAGTTGGAACAGCTCGCTGGTGGAGGTGTGGTAGTCGAGCGGGGTGAGCACATGCAGATCGCTTTCGGGCCCGGGGCGGCGGACGTAGGGATGCAACGCCATGTAGGAATAGGAAAAGATTCCTCTGCCAAATCGTTTTTCGGTGATGTCCTGAAAGTTCGGGCGGTTGTCGTGAGAGCCGTCGTGACAACCCACACAGTTCCGATCCAGAATGGGCTGAATTTCCCGTTTGAACCCATAGTTGTACGGGCGATCCGCTTTTGACCAAGGCGTCAGTTCCTGCGGCGCTTTACGCGAAGCGAGCGGCGCGGTTGGCGGGGGAGCCGTGAGGGGAGATTCGTGGCAACCGATACAGGAGAGGCGTTCGCCGGGCTGCGCGGTCAACCAGCTTCGCATCACCTGCATGGCCCGGCCGTCTTTATCCAGAGGTTGGAGCGACAGCGGAAGGTTGTGCGGAATATTGACCATCACGGATCCGTCTTCTTCCACCGGAACTGTGCCGAGGATACGCTTGGTATCCCAGGCGCCTTCAATGGCCAGGGCATCATGACTGCCCGTATTTCGGTAAGCATAGCCATAGGTGAAAATGCGCATCGCAGCGACTTCACCACGCGGAACGTCCGCCAGGCCGGGTCCTTCATAGATGTCCTGAATGTAAAGTGTCGCATGATCCGCATCGGGGTTGTAACGATCTGGAATGACCGGCGGAACTTCGCGGGGTTTAATCGGTACGGGTTCGAAGAAATGATTTTTCGGCGCACGGGCCAATTCGATTACGTTGTCGAAGGTATCAACGAGATAAAGCCCCCACTTGCTCTTTTTTGATTCTTTCATGGAAACGAGAAAAAAGTTTTCACTCAACGGGAACGGGTGAAGAAACAGCGGCCATTTTCCGGCGGTGTAATTATCGATGATCGGGAACTCCATCGGTTCGTCCTTGGCGAGAATGCGCTGGACAGCACCTTCGCCTTCGAAGTCGCCGAGGTTCTGATCGAAGATCCAGAGCTCGCCTGCGCGGGCGGTACCGTGGTGCCCGGAAACGATGGCGGAAAATTTCGAAGTGTTCCCGGGAATCTGCTTCGCATAGAAAAGGGTGTTCGGCCAATAGGAGTTCGAACCGTAGATGGAACGGTTATTGGAGCCGTCGGGATTCATCTCCATCAGAACGCGCGTGAAATAGTGGGAGTTGTCGGTGTATTCCCAACGGTGATACATCACCTTGCCGTTGTCCTTCACCCACGGGTACCAGTTGTTTTCCTGATCGAACGTGACCTGCCGCAGTCCGCTGCCGTCGGGATTCATTTCGTAGAGTGTTCCGACGTAGTCGCTGCCGCCGACGCACGGTACAGAATTCAGCGGAAGGGTGGAACAGAACAGGATTTTTCCATTGGGAAGATAGATGCCGTTGTAATGGTCGATCTCCGGAATATAGGAAGTGATCTGTCGCTTTCCGGAGCCGTTTATTTTCATTTCATAGAGCTGAAAAGTGCCGGTTTCGGTATCGATGCCGGAATAGAGAAATTTATCGCCGGAATAATCCAGACAGATATCCATCAATCCTTCCTTCTCATCATTCGGTTCATAAACGGTCCGAATCCTGCCGCTTTTTAAATCCAGCATTTGGAAACTGTCGTTAAAGGTATAGCTGTATTTTTTCCCTCCCCGGTGAAGGAACTGGGAGTTCCCCCGCCAGTTGGAAGGCATTTTCTCGCTGCCCGATTGTCGGAACAGAATTCGGTCAAAATCAACGACGGGGTTTTGCAGCACCAGTGCTTTGTAGCGAAAGGTATCCAACGCGCTCTCTGATGCATTTTTCCGCTTTAACCCTGCCAGCTCTTTAAGCAGTTTATCGCTGTCGTAGTCCCTGTTGGTTTCACCCAGAAAACGAATGGCCAGCGCCGTGTTTTCAATGTTCTGTTCAAGCGATTCCTGTGCCGCCTGAGTGCCAGAGAGGGTGATGCCGAAGATGGTGAGAAGGGACAGGATATTTTTTTTCATGAGGGAGTTCCAAATCTATTTAAAAGCGGTTTTTAAAATAGAGACGGCATCGGACGGGCTGATCTGGACAGGATCAAAGTCGCAAAGGAACCCCATGGTATCAAATGCATTCGCCGCAATCGCTTCGAGCTCATTTTCGGTGATACCGAAATCCGACATTTTCAGGTCACGCATGCCGCATTTTTCCTGGAGGGAAATCAGCTCGGCCACAAAGTCGGATCCGCCCATCACCTTCGCCATATTGGCGTAGCGTTCGGTGCAGTGCGGTGTAAAGTGCGAGAAATAGGTTTCGGACAGCAGGATCAGGCCGGCTCCGTGCGGCAGTTCCGGATGAAATGCACTCATGGCATGTTCCAGCGAGTGCTGGGATATGCAGCAGGATGTCGATTCCACCAGTCCTGAAAGTGTATTGGCCAATGCCACGCTTTCACGGGCTTCCAGATCGGAACCGTTTTCCACAGCACGCGGAAGATACGTTGCAATAAGGCGAATGCTTTCGAGCGCATAGATGTCGCTCATCGGGGTGGCGACGTTTGCAATGTAACCTTCCACCGCATGGAAAAAGGCGTCGAAGCCCTGATAAGCCGTTAAGTGCGGTGGGATGGAGAGCATCAGTTCCGGATCAACCACGGAAAGCACGGGAAAGGTAAAGGCCGGATCGCCGAACCCGATTTTCTCATCGCCGTTGGTAATCACCGTCCATGGGTCGGCCTCGGTTCCGGTTCCGGCGGTGGTGGTGATGGCCACGATGGGCAGGGCGCCGTTTTTAACGGGCTTGCCTTTGCCGGAACCCGATCCGATGTAATCCCAGTAATCGCCCGGATTCACGGCCATGACGGCAATCGACTTTGCGGCATCAATTGAGGAGCCGCCGCCGAGTCCGATCACAAAATCGCAGCCGTTCTCTTTGGCAATTGAGGCACCTTCCATTACGTGTTCTTTAATCGGGTTGGGCAGAATTTTGTCGTAGACCACCGAGCTGATTTTCTGTTGTTTCAGCAGATCTTCCAATCGTTGGAGATAGCCGTGTTTGCGCATGGATGTGCCGCTTGAAATCACGATAAGCGCTTTTTTACCGGGCAGTTTTTCTTCGGCCAACTGGTTCAGTTTTCCGGCTCCGAATAGAATTTTTGTGGGAATCAAATAATCAAAGGTCATAACATTTCTCCTGTGGCGGGTTGCATATCGGTGTCATAAAGTTTTCTGCCTTCAAGGACGGCTTTGCGGTAGGCGGCTTCGACAGTCCGCAACCTTTCATACCGCTCGGTGCGTTCGAGGTCGTTCTGGCAGGGAATAAAGCCGTCCATGTCGGCGCGCGGGGTTGATTTCAGATTGGTTTGTCCGCTCTCAATGATGGCCAGAGCTTCGGTATAGGCTTCAGCGTCTTTGTCCAGGTTTTTGAGGCAGGGACTCAGCGTTGGGCGGTCAAAGCTAATCAGTGCGCCGGGGTGGGTTCTCCAGTGGAGTCCGGATTTGTGCTCAAAACCGCAGAGTTCAGCCAGGCGAGACAACTGGGCGTTCGTGATCGGGCTGCGGCCAGCCGGATTGCTGGGATAGGCACAGTCATAGCTCGGATAATATATCCCGTTGAGGTCCATCCAGGTGTAGACGGCTGTTTTTTCGGCATCGGTCAGGAGAGTTCCGCTGTGGCCGTCCAGCTGTTTCGACAGCGCACTGGCATACGATCCCCACGATTTGGCTGGATAGATTGCTGCGCGTCCGGCACCAGCAACCGTGATGAACTTATTGCGGTGCAGGTCAGCATAAGACGCATTGAATACCAGTTCTTTATCTCCGGCGAGGTTGAGGATTTCTCCGGCCGGTTTGCCGAAGTCGTGACAGGAGACGCAGTGTTTATCAAAGACCGGCTGCACCTCTTCCAGATAGCTGAACATCCGGCCTGCACCATAACCTAGGCCCATCGGCGAGGGCGGGCGTGTCAGTGCCTGAAGGCTCAGCGAGGCCGCCAGCGGGGGCTCTACACGGTTTTCATGACAGCCGACACAGCCCTGCCGTTCATTCGGTTGCACGATGGTGCCGGACCGCATTGACTGAATCATTTTTCCGTCGGCATCAAGCAACTGAAAATAGAAAAAGGTGTCAGCGGGAACTTCAAAAAAAGCCGAACCGTCCTCTTCGACCGGAACGGTGCCGAGAATGCGTTTGTTCTCAAAGCTATGCCAGTTCATGGCTGGGATCTGCGTGCCCTGGCCACCCCACCGGTTTCGATTGAAGCTTCGTTTTTCCGGGGATTCGACCACCCGCAGGAACTTAACCTCCCCATGTTCAACACCTTCCATGTGCGTACCTTCATAGACGTCCTGCACATAGAGTGTGCCGCCGGCGTGATCAAAACTGCGCATATCCGGTTTGGGGCGTGCCGCCTTGCGGGCCTTGACCGGCATGGGATCAAAACAGCCGAAGCCATCGGGGTCCTCATAAATCAGTTTTTCGTTGCCGGCGGTATCGATCAGATAAATGCCGGTGCGTTCATCATCGTCGGAAATGGTTCTGGAGCAGAGAAAGCGGGTTGCGGAGAGCGGAAAAGGATCTTCATAGCGCGGGCGCACTTTTTTGAATGTGTCAAAGTTGCCCTTCCCGATCAGTTTCCGGGCCGATGCCGGCCAGATGTGCTCGACTCCGTCAGCTTCATCGATCCCTTTGTTTCGGTCGAGTATGGCCAGTGCGCCCCACGGACGATCATGGCAGGACCCGAAAACTGCGATGACATTCTGGGTGCCGGGAATCTGGCGCGCATCGATGATCCCGCCGGGGGAGGCGGTATTATTTCCGTAATAAATGGCGTGTATCGTGCCGTCAGGGTTTACCGTCCAGAGGCCCTGTGCGTCGCCGAAATTGCGGTCTACATATTCCCAGCGATCGTAGAGAATCCGTCCATCCTCCATAACACTGGCATGCCCCTCAAACAAGGTGCTCTTTCCAATCTGGTGGATGTTTGCGCCATCGGCATCCATCCGATAGAGATTCGCCATAATATGCTTGTTGCACATGCAGAATTTCGGTTCACGTGTGGAACTGAAGGCAATCTTTCCATCGGGCAGATAGACCGGATCAATATCGGATACACCTTTAAGCGAGGTCAGTTGTTTCAGGTTCGATCCGTCGACGTTAATCTCATAAATATGGTAATCGTCCTCAATGCTCCTGCGCATGCTGAAGACCACCTTGCTGCCGTCGGGCGAGATTTCAGGATCGCGCGCAATACCGGTGGGACCGGCATCGACCAGCGTTTTAACCGCACCCGTTTTCGGGTTCAGGATCTTTATTCGTCCTGGGGGGTTATAGGACGCTTCGTTAACCTCGCCCCGCTGAAACAGGGTTGCGGTATTGTGATGATCCGGTTTGTATTGGTGCCGCGTTACAAAAATCAGCGGATATTCCTGCCAAAGGGCTGATTCATCTGCACTCCGGGAGGATGCTGTTAAACATAACAGCGCGATGGCTGTTTTAAGAATCCTGTTTTTCATCTTGGCGCTCCTTTTCATTACTCAGATAACCCAGCCGCTCGGAAATTTTCAGTGCGGCGGTTTTGACGCGCTGGCCATTTTTGCTGAAGGATTCAGGCGGTAAAGCAAAGCTGGCTCCGCTGATCCAGATGGCCGCTACGGCCTGATTGGTGTAGTCGAAGATCGGTGCACCGATGCAGTGAATGCCGTCAAATTCCTCGGCGCAGTCGAGTGCGTAACCGAGATCTTTCACCTGCTTCAGTTCCGTGCGAAACGGCTTCATGGCCGTGATGGTTTGAGGCGTATGCGAAGTGAATTTTATTTTTTTCAACAGCAGTTCCCGTTCTTCTTCGCTGACAAAGGCCAGCAATGCTTTACCCGGTGCGCTGCAATGCAGATTGAATCGGGTGCCCGGATCGACGCTGAGTTTAAAAGGAGATCCACCCGGTGCCTGTTCGAGTATCATGCCGGCCCCGTTATGGAGAACGCCGATAAATGCCGATGTGTTGGTTTCGTCGCGAAGGTGCCTCATTATGTCTAAAGCATGTTCGATGATGTTTCGGTCTGTCACTGAAACGAGCCCGTACGAAAGGAATTTTTTCGTCATCCGAAATTTCTGGGAATCGGGATCCCGCGAAAAATAACCTTTATCGAGCAGGGTGGTGGTGATGCGGAAAATCGAGTTTTTAGGATAATCAAGCGCGGCGGTCAGCTCCGTCAACGTCGCTCCGCTCTGACCGCATTCCGCCAAATATTCAATAACTTCCAGAGCCCGGGATAACCCGGGCACGTGATATTGCTGATTCATAACCGCCCCAGACTTGCTTCTTCCCATTCGTTGAGATGAAGTCGAGAGTGTGTTTTATAAATCAAACATAGTTTTAAATATAGAACTTAATGCAGCTAATTTAATCTAGCGATCGGCATTAATCAGTGCCGCCGAAAATCCGCCGCCAAAGCCGTTGTCGATATTTACTACGGTGATATTCGGCGCACAGGAATTGAGCATCGTTAAGAGCGGGGCCATACCGTTTAAGTGCGAGCCGTAGCCGATCGAAGTCGGGACACCGATCACCGGGCATTGCGCCAGACCACCGACGACGGAGGGCAGGGCGCCTTCCATTCCGGCCACACAGACGATGGCCCGCGCCTGCTGGATTTTTTCGGTGTGGGCCAACAGGCGATGAATGCCGGCGACGCCCGCATCGTAAATCCGTTCTACGTGTGCACCGGAAATCGAGGCGGTTTCGGCCGCTTCTTCGGCTACGGGAATATCGGCTGTTCCGGCGGATATCACCAGTACGAGTCCGGTGGTTTTCTTTTCGGTCTTATTGAGAGTGATGGTGCGACCGAGTTTGTTGTAAATCAGTCGGCTATCCACCTTTTCCAATCGTTGGAACAATTCCGGTTCGGCGCGTGTCATAAGAATATGGTCATTCTGTTTTTCCAGGGATTGGAAAATTTTCTCCACCTGCTCGTGGGTTTTTCCCTGACAGAAAACCACTTCGGGATAGCCGGTCCGCAGTGCGCGATGGTGGTCCACTTTCGCAAAGCCCATATCTTCAAATGGCAGCTGTTTAAGCGTCGAGAGTGTGGACGGCAAATCAACCTCGCCGTTTTTAAACTGGTTCAACAGCTGTTCTAGCTTATCAATTTCCATGAAAAATCCTTTCTGAGTTTTCCGATTCATACACTAAACACAGATCGATGAATGTAAAAAAGGAGCGCGACATAAATCGGCTTCCCCCAAATGAGCGAAGTGAAGCGTTCAGCCCTTTCGTTCAAATTGGCACCCTGCCGCTGTATCCTCGGTTTCGGGGTCAGGGCACCAGTTTTTCTCCTGTGAGCTGTGAAACTTTAACGGCCATTTTAAACCGTTCGCTAATAGACTGAGATATCTCGTTCCATGTCTTTTCGGAGGCATCGTTTTTCATGGAAATCTGTCCCCCCGCAAACCCCTTATGTCCACCGGCCGTTCCTTTCGGGCCGGCCACTTGACGTGCCATTCGGCCCGCGTTGAGCTGGGTTGAAGTTGTGCGGATGGAGAAGAGGGCTTTGCCTTCATGATATCCGCAGCAGATGACAGATTCAGTATCTTCTTTTCGGATCAGCAGATCGGCAACTTCGCCAATCATATCGGGATTATCGGTTTCATCGACGGTAGCCAGTACCGCCGATCCACAGACCTCCGCGCTTTCCAATGCTCTGGCGAACAACTGAAAGTAGGAAACCGGAATGGGTGCATTTAAAATGCGGCTGAGCATGCGCTTGTTGGCCAAGGGGTAGAGGGCCAGATAGGCATCGATATCGGCCCGGCTGGTTTCCCGGCCGAGGTCTTGTGTGTCGGACCGAATTCCGTATAGCAGTGCTGTCGCAAGATCGGTCTTAATTTCAATTCCGGCCTGCTGCAGATATTCATGGATGATGGTGGAGGTGGATCCGTATGTTCCCCGCACATCCGTAAAGCAACAGCTACGTGTTGCTTTGCGGATTGGGTGATGGTCGATCACAATATCCGGCAAGGCATGTGCCGGCAGCATGGTGTTTCCGGTTCTGGGCTGCGCGTCCACCATGGCAATGGCATCATAACGATGAGTTTGAAGTTCTTCGAGTGGATGAAGGTTCAGCTTGAGATATTTCGCCAACGCCCGGTTTTCCGCGCGACCGATGGTGCCGCCGTGCGCCAGCGAACACTGGATGCCGCCAAACGTTTTGACCAGGGAACGAAGACCCACTGCCGACGCAATGGCATCCGGATCGGGGAAATTCTGCATCACGATCAGCAATGTACGTTTATTCTGCAGGCATTCTTTAAGGCGGCTGAGCTTTGATGCGTTTCGCAGCGCTTTTGATGTCATTTTTTTTGTCATACCCTTTAATTTTTACCGAATGACAGGGTGGATGTAAACACGTCGCCCCCTTTTTGCTCTATCACTCGCGGCCCGCCAGATGCCGTTTTGGAAATGGTGTAGAGAATCCGGCGAGGCAAGCGGCTGGATAGCGATCGGGCTGGCGCTCTGGGCCATCGGCCATAGAGAATGCCGGCCAAAAAAAAGCGCACGAGACGCAAAAAGCAGGAGGTTGAAACTGCAGAGCATGCCTCCCGCTTGTTTTCCTGATGGCGAAAACTTCCAATGCTTGGGAAAAATTGGAAAAGGTGTAGGTCCTGTTTGTGCGGGCTGGCGTTGCGGCCATTGAGGGGAAATAGACGAAAGGACGGGGCGTAAGAAGTTTTCGTACGGTTCGTGTATTTCGCGGCTCTATTGCTGTGTTTTCCACGGCGGGGTGCCGGGAAGCAGGGCTTTAAATTCGTGGATGAGCGTTTTCTGATAGTCGTCTGAAAAGCCGCCCTCGAGAAAACGGTCGTAGCCTTCGTCCATAAACCGTTGCCAGCTTTCGACTTCATGCCCTGGGTTGATCGGGAAAAAATTGCAGCCGATGGCCTGAGCGGCGGCCATATCGCCGGGCGCATCGCCCATCATGAGAATGGCGTTGGCGGGGTAGCGGTCGACGGCCGACATGGTGAAATGGTCGACCTTGCTTCCGAGTTCCGGTCCGGCGATGACGGAGACGTATTGCGCGAGATTGTCGCGGTACCAGTCTTTCAGCAGTGCAACGGCCTGGGTTTGGGAGATCACGATGGCGTCGGAGGTTTTGTGAATCCGCTGCAGGGCTTTTTCCACCCCTTGGAACGGCGGCGGATCGATCATATTTTTATCGATGTTTTCGTTGAGCGCGACGCTCCAGGCATAGGCCTGTGCCAGAACCGGACTTCCGGTACGTTCCGCTTCAGCCTTCAGGGTGGCATTACTCAGCGGCAGGCCGGAATCGCAGTAGATGCGCAGATCGGTGGGATCGGGCAAAGCTGCTTTTTCTTTGGCCTGCGGCCAGTCCTGCAGCAGTTCAAAGGTTTTGCACAGCCCGAGAAATCGGTTTAGCCCGCGGTAGGTGGAATACAGATAAGTAAATTCCGCCGCCGCCCGCACTTCCGGCTCAATGATTTCCAGCCCCCAGTTTTTGATGATTGCGGGGTGAAAGTGGTCTTTCTGTTTGGCTTCCATGGTGTCAAAGACACAGCCGTCGGAATCAATGCCGACAAACGTTCCAAACGTTGGAAGAAAGTTAATCAGGTCGTCTTTAGTAAATTCTCTCATAAAAATAGGTTCCCGTGTTTGGAAACAGTAGGGCGGGTCAAGCGGAAGGGTCAAGCATCGACCTTCAAAAGGCTCTTTTTCAAATATTTTTGTCGATCTGGTCGAGGCCTTTCGCTAGATTCTGCGCATATATCCATAAATCCGAATAAACGAATAGAGGTTTAGAAAATGAGCAAAATACGCGTAGACCATGTTTTTACATCCGAATCGGTGTCTGAAGGGCATCCGGATAAAGTATGTGACCAGATTTCCGATGCGATTCTCGATGCGTGTCTTGCGCAGGACCCGAAGAGCCGCGTGGCCTGCGAAACGCTGACCACGACCAATCTGGTGGTTAATGCCGGTGAAATCAGCTGTTCCGGCTGGGATAATATTGATGCAGAAAAGATTGCCCGCGATGTGGTTCGGGAAATCGGTTACGATCGCGAAGAACTGGAATTCTGCGACAAAACGTTTGAATATATCAACCGTCTGCACGGCCAGTCGCCTGACATTTCGCAGGGGGTGACGGAAGGCGAAGGCCTGTTTGCGGAGCAGGGCGCCGGCGACCAGGGCATGATGTTCGGTTATGCGAGTAATGAAACGGAAGAGCTGATGCCCGCTCCGATCGCATACAGCCACCAGCTGCTGGATGAACTGCAGAAAATCCGCAAGGCAGGCACTGTTCCTTATCTGCGCCCCGACTCGAAGTCGCAGGTTTCCATTCGCTACGTAGAAGGAAAACCGGTCTCCATTGAAACCGTTGTGATTTCGCATCAGACGGACGATGTTTCGCTTGAGCAGATTCGGGAAGACCTGATCAAGGTTTGTAAAACGGTTCTGGAACCGACCGGCCTGCTGAAAGATGACACTGAATATTTTATCAATCCGACCGGTAAATTTGTAATCGGCGGTCCGCATGGCGATGCCGGTCTGACCGGCCGTAAAATCATTGTGGATACTTATGGCGGCGTCGGCAGCCACGGCGGCGGGGCGTTTTCCGGAAAAGACCCGTCGAAGGTTGACCGTTCTGCGGCTTATTATTCCCGCTATGCAGCTAAAAATATTGTTGCCGCCGGACTGGCCGACAAATGTGAAATCCAGGTGGCGTACGCGATCGGTGTTCCGAAACCGCTGAGCATCAATGTGGATACCTATGGCTCCGGCAAGGTTGAAGATATTCTGATTGAAAATGTGCTGAAATCAGGGGAGATTTTCGACTTCCGTCCGAGCGGGCTGATTGCCGACCTCGGCCTGATGACTCCGAAGGGCTGGAGCTATCGCGAATCGGCGGCCTATGGTCATTTCGGCCGCTCGCAGTTCCCTTGGGAAAAGACGGACAAGGTGGACGCGCTGCGCAAGGCTTTGAATCTGTAATATTTTCCAGGGATTGGAAGACGCGTTGTCTGCCTGGGCGGGCAACGCGTTTTTTGTGTCCTGTCTTGAAGTCGCGTTCGCTGTGCGTATAGTGGGCTGATTCCTTAGTACCTCTGATTTAATATATGGCCAATAAACGAAAAGCTGAACAACTCGAAACCTACCTGCTGAGCGTCATCGACGGATCAGAAAAAGGAAAACGCGCGGCCACTCTACGGGTATTGATGAAGGTGCTTTCCTGCCTGTTTTCCTTCATCGTTCAGGTGCGGATTATGTTGTACAAACACCGGATCATTCGCGGCAATACGCTCGGATGCCAGGTGATCAGCGTGGGAAACCTGACGGTTGGCGGAACGGGAAAAACGCCGGTGGTGGAAGTCTTTGCCCGAAACCTGCAGGAACAGGGCCGGAAAGTGGCCATTCTAAGCCGGGGTTACAAAAGTAAAGAGATGTCGTTTCGCGAAAAAATGATTCAGCGGATCACCACCGGAAAAATTGAAACGCCCCCCCGTGTTGTTTCCGACGGGAAGCGCCTGCTGCTGGATTCCTGGACGGCGGGCGACGAGCCCTTTATGTTGGCGTCCAATTTGCCGGAAGTGGCTGTGGTGGTGGATAAGGACCGCGTGAAAGCGGGTAAATATGCCATCAAAGAACTGGGTTGCGATACGCTCATTCTCGACGACGGTTTTCAGTATTTAAAAGTCGGGAATCGGTTGGATATTGCACTGGTTGACCGTACCAATCCATTCGGCTACGGCCATCTCCTGCCGCGCGGCCTGCTGCGCGAACCGAAAAGAAATATCAAGCGCGCCGGGTTTATTTTCATCACAAAATGCGGTGCAGAAGGCGAGCCGGAATTAAAGGAGCAACTGCGCAAACTGAATCCGGTTGCCGAAATTTCAGAATGCCGCCATGCGGCGAAATATCTTAAAGATGTTTTCGGCGACGAAACCTATCCGCTGGAAAAGCTCAAGGGGATGAAAATTGCGGCGGTGTCGGCCATTGCGGTTCCGGAAAGTTTTGAAAAAGCACTGGAAGCCTTTGGCGCCGAAATTGTGTATGCCCGCCGTTTTGCCGACCATCACCGATTTACGCAGCAGGAAATCATTAATACGATCAACTGGAGCATTAAACGCGGAGCAGAAGCCATTTTGACCACGGAAAAGGACGCCGTTCGTTTTCCGTTTGTGGATCGGCGCGATATTCCCGTCATTTATATGCGGGTGGAAATCGAAATGCTCAGCGGCGAAGAGGAATTCATGAACTGGATTTCCCGTATCTGTTTTAAAACACCCCGGACCGACTGATGCCGAAACGAATTTTAATTATCGGACTCAACTGGATCGGGGATGCCATCATGAGCATGCCGGCCATTCAGGCGTGCCGTGCTGAACATCCCGATGCCCATATTGCACTATTGGTTAAGCCCTACCTGAAACCGCTGTGGGAAATGCATGCGGTTCCGGATCAGATTCTGACGCTGGATAAAATGAGCCGAACCGTTTTCGAGATTCGGGACTACGGCTTCGAAACCGCCTGTATTCTGCCCAATTCGTTCCGTTCAGCGCTGATTCCGACGTTAGCCGGAGTTCGCCATCGCATAGGGTTGAAAGGGGATCACCGGCGCCTGATGCTGACCGAGGTGATTCCGCTGGCCGGCGGTCATCAGTCGAACGAATACTATCCGATTGTTGCGCCCGGCTCCGTCGATCTGGTGAAGGAACTGCCGGAACTTTCTGTGCCGGAATCGGCCTTCCAAACCCTGGAAAAGAAAGTGCCGGACCTTGGAACCCACTACGCGGTTCTGATGCCCGGCGCCGCACGCGGCGCATCGAAAATGTGGCCGCTGGATCATTTTGAAAAACTTGCAAAAATGCTGCTGGATCAGACTGGGTTGCACTTGGTGTTTGCCGGTGGAGCCGGCGATGCGCCGGCATGCGATGGTTTGGCGGAAAAACTGGGCGACCGCGCTGTAAGCGTGGCCGGTCGAACCAGTCTTCAGGAATGGGCGGCCTTATTGAAAAATGCCGGAGTGGCCGTTGCCAACGACAGTGGCGGTATGCATCTGGCCGGAGCCGTCGGTGTTCCTGTGGTTGGAATTTACGGTATCACCGATCCCGACAAAACCGGACCGCTGGCCCGCCGTTTCAGCGTGATTCAGAACAGCACCGTGAAGGCGCGCGATATTTCCCGCACCTCTGAAGAAGCCGAAAAGGCCCTGGCGTCCATTTTGCCGGATCAGGTTTATTCGGCCGTTCAGCAGCTGCTTGGATAATGAAAAAGGCGGTCGCAGGGGAACGACCGCCTTCAGGTTTTCAGAGGGAAAAGGAGAAAGGAAACCCTCTGTGCGCCTCAAGTTCGTAAAGTCAGACGCTACGGACTCCATTGTGTTCAAAAAAAAAGCGCCCGAAACTTTCCGGACGCTTTTTTCATCGATTGGAAAGTACCGTTTTTACAGGTGATATTCCTGAATCGATTTCACATCCCAATTGTTTTCTGCAATGTATTTGATGGCTTTCACAGAGGCCTTTGCTCCGGACTGGGTGGTCACAATCGGCAATCCGCGCAGAATCGCTTCAGACCTGATTTTGATTTCATCCACACGGGCAACCGGGCCGCTTGGTGTATTCACCAGCAATTGAACACCGCCTTCTTTCATCAGATCGATCACATTGGAGCCATCTTCCGAAAGTTTATGCGTCAGCGAAACCTCAAGGCCGGCATTGTGTAGGGCCTGTGCGGTTCCTTCGGTGGCACAGAGCGTGAAGCCGAGGTCGGAAAAGTTTTTGCCAACTTCCACAATCCAGTCCTTGTCGCGATCTTTCGCGCTGAGGAATACGGAGCCTTCGGTCGGCAGGATTTGACCGGCAGCAACCTGAGCTTTCCAGAAGGCGAGTTCGAAGTTTTTATCGATACCCATCACTTCGCCCGTTGATTTCATTTCCGGTCCGAGGATCGGGTCGACACCGGCAAACCGATTGAAGGGGAATACGGCTTCTTTCACGGCGTACCATTCAATCTTCGGTTCAAAACCAACCAGACCCAGTTCCTTGAGCGTTACGCCCATGGCAACCTGGGTGGCAATGTTGGCCATCGGTACATTGGTGGCTTTGGAAACATACGGCACGGTACGCGAAGCGCGCGGGTTGACTTCAATAATGTAGAAGTCGTCGTCCTTCACCGCGATCTGCGCATTCATCAGGCCTTTCACCCCAATCTCCATGGCCATTGCTGTACAGGCTGTTTTGATGCGGTTCACCATGTCGTCGGACAGGGTGTAGGGCGGGATTGAGCAGGCCGAATCGCCGGAATGAATGCCGGCTTCTTCCACGTGTTCCATCACACCGCCCACATAGACATCGGTACCGTCGCATACGAGATCGACATCCACTTCAATGGCATGTTCGAGGAAGCGGTCGATCAGTACCGGATGATCCGGGCTGGCGGCAAATGCCGCATTTACGAAGGGTTCCAGTTCCTCTTCTTCATAGGCCACCATCATGGCGCGGCCGCCGAGTACAAACGACGGACGGATCATGACCGGGAAGCCGATGCGATGGGCAATGACTTCCGCTTCTTCAAACGTACGGGCGGTCGCTGATTCCGGCTGTTTGAGTTCCAGTTTGTCGAGTAACTGACGGAACAGTTCACGGTCTTCAGCCGCAGCAATGCTTTTCGGTGACGTTCCAAGGATTGGAACCCCGGCTTCCAGCAGACGGTCCGCCAGATTCAACGGCGTCTGTCCGCCCATCTGAACAATCATGCCCAGCGGTTTTTCCGTTTCGTAGATGTTCATGACATCTTCGAAGGTCAGCGGTTCAAAATAGAGTTTGTCCGAGGTGTCGTAGTCGGTCGAAACGGTTTCCGGGTTGGAATTGACCATAATGGCTTCATAGCCCATTTCCCGCAGCGCCTTGACGGTGTGTACGCAGGAATAGTCGAATTCAATACCCTGGCCGATTCGGTTGGGACCGGAACCGAGCACGATAACGCTCTGTTTGTCGGTTTTGCGCGTTTCATCGAGCTGCCCCCCGTAGGTCGAGTAGAAGTACGGGGTGGATGCCGCAAATTCGCCGGCGCAGGTATCCACCAGGCTGTACACCGGAAAAATACCGAGCTCCTTGCGCAATGCACGAATATCGTTTCCTTTGCAACCGCGCAGCTGGCCGATCTGTTCGTCGGAGAATCCGTTTTTCTTGGCATATTTCAGCAGATCAAAATCGAGTGCGGTTGCATCAATCAGCTCTTTTTCAATTTCAACAATCTGAAGGATCTGATCAATAAACCATGGATCGAGATGGGTCATCTCCTGAATTTTTTCGAGAGAATAGCCCTTCTTCAGACCGGACTTGATTGCAATCGTGCGTTCCGTGCAGGTGGTCAGCAGGTAGTCATCAAGCCGATCCTGATTCAATTTGGCTTCGGCTTTAAGGTCGAGACCGTCCACGCCGATTTCCAGGGATCGGAAGGCCTTTTGAAGGGATTCTTTAAAGTTGCGGCCAATGGCCATCGTTTCGCCAACCGACTTCATGCTGACGCCGAGTTTGGGGTTGGCCGATGGGAATTTTTCAAACGTGAAGCGCGGCAGTTTGGTGACGACATAGTCAATCGACGGTTCGAAACAGGCCGGCGTTTCTTTGGTGATGTCGTTCGGCAGCTCATCGAGCGTGTAGCCGCACGCCAGCTTGGCCGCCAGTTTGGCAATCGGGAATCCGGTCGCTTTGGACGCCAGCGCTGAAGAGCGGGAGACGCGCGGATTCATTTCGATGACGGCGAGGCGTCCGGTTTCCGGATGAATACAGAACTGCACGTTGGAGCCACCGGTTTCCACACCCACAATGCGCAGAACCGCCAGCGATGCATCGCGCATGATCTGGTATTCACGATCGGTCAGGGTTTGCGCCGGAGCCACGGTGATGGAGTCGCCGGTGTGAATGCCCATCGGGTCCATATTTTCAATGGCGCAGATGATGACCGCGTTGTCTTTCTTGTCGCGCATCACTTCCATTTCAAATTCTTTCCAGCCGAATACGGATTCTTCGAGCAGGACTTCGGTGGTCAGACTGGCCTTCAGTCCGCCTTCCGCAATTTCCATCAGCTCTTCCATATTCTGGGCGATGCCTCCGCCGGTTCCGCCGAGTGTGAAAGACGGACGAACGATGATCGGAAAGTCGAGCTCTTCGGTTGCGATGCGTTTGGCTTCTGTCAGATCGTGAACTTCATAACTGCGAAGTGTTTCAATATTGATTTCGGTCATGGCTTTTTTGAACAGCTCGCGCTCTTCACCACGCATGATGGCATCGTAGGTGGCACCGATCATTTCCACGCCGTGTTTTTCGAGAATGCCTTGCTCAACCAATTTCATGGCAGCATTCAGTGCCGTTTGTCCTCCAAGGGTTGGAAGGATGGCATCGGGCTTTTCCCGGATAATGATTTTTTCAATGGCTTCCGGTGTGATCGGCTCGATATAGGTCCGGTCGGCCGTGGCCGGATCGGTCATGATGGTGGCCGGGTTCGAGTTGATCAGCGATACGGTGTATCCCTCTTCCCGCAGTGCCTTGCAGGCCTGGGTGCCGGAATAGTCAAACTCGCAGGCCTGACCAATTACAATCGGGCCGGAACCAATGATTAGGATATGATGAATGTCGTCTCTTTTAGGCATATTTCGCTCCTGAAACTTGAAACCTGAAACCTGAAACCTGAAATCAGCTTTTGCTGTTTTTAGACATCGTGACGAAAATCGAAATAAGTTCGTCGGCTTCCTGCTTCAGCGGTTCGATTGTTTCTAAATTTAGTTTGCAACCTTTGTTTAATACCTCGAGCCACAGGAGTGTTTCATCTGTTTCCTGTGTGCATATATCAATTTTTGAAATAAAATCCGCTTTGCTTCTGGCTCGGGATGCTTCCCGATAATTTGCGGCAACGGAAGTGCCGGGCCGCATTATCTGTTTTCCTGCAACCTGAATATCGTAGCGATCTTTCATTGGCAGTGATCCGTAAAGATGAACGATCTGGATGGCGAACGCAGTGGTTCGCTCTCTCAAATCGCATCTGTCAAATTCACTGCTCACTTTTCAGATTCCCTACTTTCAGGTTTCAAGTTTCCTGTTTCAGATTTTCGTCCTACTCCCATTCAATCGTGGATGGCGGCTTGGAACTGATGTCGTAGCAGACACGGTTTACGCCGGGGACTTCGTTAATGATCCGGTTTGAAATGGAATCCATGACTTCGTAGGGCAGTTTGTACCAGTCGGCTGTCATGCCGTCGCGGCTTTCCACTGCACGTACTGCAATGACGCTTTCGTAGGTTCGGTCGTCGCCCATAACACCCACGGTCTGAATCGGCAGCAGCACGGCGAAGTATTGCCAGACATCGAGATGGTTCGGCATTTTCAGAATTTCTTCGCGGACCCGCAAATCAGCCTGCTGCAGCACTTCGATGCGCTCGGGGGTGATGTCGCCGATGATGCGTACGGCAAGGCCCGGCCCGGGGAAGGGCTGGCGGTCGACAACGTAGCTCGGGAGCCCGAGTTCGCGGCCGACCTCGCGGACCTCATCTTTAAAGAGTTCGCGCAGGGGCTCAACGAGATCAAACTGAAGATCTTCCGGCAGACCGCCGACATTGTGATGGCTCTTGATGGTGGCCGACGGGCCGCCGATGGGAGAGACGGATTCAATGACGTCGGGGTAGAGAGTGCCTTGTCCGAGGAATTTAACCTTAT
This sequence comes from Pontiellaceae bacterium B12219, assembly GCA_029432795.1. Taxonomy (GTDB): domain Bacteria; phylum Verrucomicrobiota; class Kiritimatiellia; order Kiritimatiellales; family Pontiellaceae; genus Pontiella. The sequence goes on along the minus strand of JARNMJ010000002.1, from coordinate 159,909 downwards.
CGCTGAGTCCGCGTGCTTTTTCAGCAAAAACGTCGATGAAGGTGCTGCCGATAATTTTCCGTTTTTCTTCGGGGTCGGAAACGCCTTTGAGTTTTTCGAGGAACAGGTCGCCGGATTGGGCAACAATCAGATCGATTCCGAAGGCGCGGCCGAACAGATCTTCAATCTCTTCGGTTTCTTTGTGGCGCATCAGTCCGTTGTCGACGTAAACACAATGCAGTTGAGGACCGATGGCTTTGTGGAGCAGGGCGGCAACCACCGAGGAGTCCACGCCGCCGGAAAGACCGAGCAGCACATGGTCGGTACCGACCTGATCCTGAATCTGTTTGACGGTGTTTTCGATGAATTTGGACATTTCCCAGTCGCCGGAACATTTGCAGACGGTGAAGGCAAAGTTCCAAAGCATTTCTTTACCCTGCGGGGTGTGCACCACTTCGGGGTGAAACTGAACGCCAAAGATATTTCGGTCGAGATTCTGGATGGCGGCGAGCGGGCAGTTGTCGGATTCGGCAACCACTTCAAAACCTTCCGGCATGGTTTCAACCTTGTCTCCATGACTCATCCATACCTGAATGTCGGGCTCGAGCCCTTTAAACAGCGGAGAGGGTTTGGTGATGGACATCATGGCTTTGCCGTATTCCGCTTTGAGTCCGCGATGCACCGAGCCGCCGAGTACCTGTGAGGTCAGCTGCATGCCGTAGCAGATTCCAAGGATTGGAAGTCCGAGATCAAACAGTGCCGGATCACATTTCGGAGAATCTTCATCGGGAACGCTGCACGGGCCGCCGGAAAGAATAATGCCTTTCGGCGAGCGCGCTTTCAGCTCTTCGGCGGGCGTATCAAAGCGGATGATTTCGCAATAGACTTTCTGTTCGCGGAGACGGCGGGCAATCAGCTGTGTGACCTGGGAGCCGTAGTCGAGGATGGCAATCCATTCGGGATGATTCATTATTTATTTTCCTTCATTAAGTCGATGAACTCCTCAAAGAGGTAGAACGGATCGTGTGGGCCGGGAGCGGCTTCGGGGTGATACTGCACGCAGAAGAGCGGCTGTTTTTTATGTTTCAACCCGGCGACCGTATTGTCGTTCAGATTGATATGAGTGATTTCGGCGACGTCCGGATTAACGGTGTCGGCATCGATGCAGAAGCCGTGGTTATGCGATGCGATTTCCACCTTTGTGGTCCGCAGGTCCTGGATCGGCTGGTTGCCGCCACGATGACCGAATTTTAATTTAAAGGTATCGGCTCCAAGTGCACGACCGAGCATTTGATGCCCGAAACAGATTCCAAACATTGGAACTTTCGATTCAATCAGCTTGCCGACCAGTTTTGTGGTTTCGGGCGCGCCGGCCGGGTCGCCGGGTCCGTTAGAGACAAAGATGCCATCCGGAGTGGCTGCCAGAATTGCCGCCGCATCGGTATTGTTGGGATACACGGTGCATTCGCATCCGAGCTCTTCGAGAATGCGAAGCTGATTGAGTTTAATTCCGCAGTCGATGACCGCCACCTTATAGGCCGCATCGGCTTTTCCGCCTTCGGGCCAGACATAGCTGGAGTCGATGGAAACTTCGGATGCGAGGTCGCGGCCGATGAGTCCGTCGGAGGCCTTGGCCTTGGCCACGAGGCTTTCTTTATTCAGGTCTTCTGTGGAAATTACGCACTTCATGGCGCCTTTGTCGCGAATGTGCAGGGTAATGGCACGGGTGTCGACATCATCGATGCCGATTTTTCCGTTCTCCTCAAGATAGTCGGGGAGCGATTTAGTTGCGCGCCAGTTGCTGTGAATTCGCGAGCATTCGCTGACCACCAGCCCCTGTGCAAAAATACCGCGCGATTCAATATCTTCGTCGTTAATGCCGTAGTTTCCAATGAGTGGATACGTCATGGTGACGATTTGGCCGTGATAGGAGGGGTCGGTCAGGATTTCCTGATAACCGGTCATGGAGGTGTTGAAAACCAGTTCGCCGTAAAATTCGCCGGATCCGGCAAAGGCGCGGCCTTCAAAACAAGTTCCGTCTTCGAGTGCTATGATTGCTTTTTTCATCGTTTTTCCAGTAAAATTACGCTGTTTCGGGGCATCGTTTTTCCAAAATTCGGAGTATCATCCATGTCAGGTGCTTCCCATGCAACCCTATATTGGGGTTTTGTGTTTCAACCTTTGAAAACGCGGTGGTTTTTGTTGCGCCAGGCCCCGGATTGCATGATGGGGCGTGAAAAATGTGCCCGCTTGAGTTTTTCGGAGATTCCGCGGCGGTATTAAAAACACCGATTCTGCTTTCCCGGTTTGGGTACGGCTTATTTTGTGGTTAATTTGCAGTAAATGAGCTTGTTTTCTGTGTAAAAATAGGGAGTTGACCAAAGCAGCTAAGCTCCATACACTACGCCCTCATTTTAAAAAAAACAGTTGTTTACCAAGGAGAAAGCAATACATGAGCGCTGAAGCCAAAAAGGTCTCCAAGACCCACGCCCTGATCTTTGAACTTGAATATGTTGCCGCGAAAACGCGCGAGGTTGAATTTGCCGCACTTAAAAGTGCAATGAATACGAAGGGCGTTGAGCTCACACCCGTTGCTTTTTCCCGTTCGGGTATGTCGCCGCTGCACCGTACAGCTGTTACGGATGTGCTTTTGCAGGCCGGTAAAAAAGCTGATGCCATTGAAAAGGCGGTTGGTGAAGTGGATAAAACCGTTGCCAACTATTGCGAAAATGAAGCGGAGCTCGATGCCGGGCTGGCCAAGCTGATTAAAGCAACACAGGCACGCAATATTCCGGTTATCGCTTTCACTGCGCTGCCGGAAGCGGTTGCCAAGAAGCTGATGGCTAAGCTTGGTCTGGATGCGATGGGGGTTGAACTGTTGATTCCGGATGAAGTGAAAGATTCTTTCCCGCGTGCCGACGATTGGTTGAAAATGCTGAAGCAGTGCAATAAAGAACGTGCGACGCTTGTTGCCGTGGTTTCTTCGCAGGTTGCCTGCAAGGGTGCGCTGACTGCCGGCGCGGCCTGCATTGTGGTTCCGGATGAATTTACTTCGTTCCAGGATTTCAGTGGCGCGAAAATGGTTCTGGAGTCGCTCGAAGACGAAAAGCCCGATGTGCTGCTCGACCTGACTCTCCGGATGTAATTTCCGGATGGATTCAATTGGCGTTCCAATCTCTGGAGCGCCTTTTTTTTGATTGGAGATAAAGATATGAGTAAAGCGGGCGAATCAATTGAAAGGCTGCTGGGGGTTATGCGCAGGCTGCGTGCGCCGGATGGCTGCCCATGGGATCAGGAGCAGACCCATGAGTCGCTGAAATCGGATCTGATTGAAGAAGCGTATGAGGTGATTGATGCAATCGAAAGCGGCAATCCCTCGGATTTGGAGGAGGAGCTGGGCGATCTGCTTTTGCAGGTGGTCTTTCATGCGCAGATTTCTGCGGAGGCGGGTGAGTTTGAGTTCGATGCCGTGGCCGATGGAATATCCGATAAGCTGATCCGGCGGCACCCGCATGTTTTCGGCGAGGTGCAGGTGGCGGATGCCGGCGAAGTGCTTCAAAACTGGGATGCAATCAAAAAGGCCGAAAAGCAGGGCGAGGGCGAAGCTCCGGCATCGATTGTTGCAGGCATTCCGAAACATCTGCCCGCGCTTCAGAAAGCGCATCAGATCCAGAAGCGCGCCGCGCGCGCCGGATTTGACTGGGCGCATATTGATGATGTTTTTGCAAAACTTCATGAAGAGATTGATGAGGTGAAGGACGCCATTCAGCGAAAGCATGAAGAGGATATTCGCGATGAAATCGGCGACTTGCTGTTTTCGGTGGTGAATGTCAGTCGGTATCTGGGGCATAACCCGGAAGAGCTGCTGAATCAGAACATTAAAAAGTTCGTTGCGCGCTTCCGGTTTGTGGAAGAGCAGGTCCATGCCACCGGCCGGGCGTTTAAGGAATTTTCACTTGAAGAACTGGATCGTTTTTGGGACGAGGCAAAAGAGCGCAATCTGTAAGCGGTTTCGGAGAAATTATACCCTAATTTAAATCGGGTCTAAATAGTACTATTCTGGGTAATAAAAACTTGCTCGGGACCTTCCTTCTGTTACGGTGACCTCAATTAAGACTAAATAGGTCTTCTATCTAAGGACGACAAAGATGTTACGAATCACTAAAATAACGGATTACGGATTTATTCTGCTGGCTCATATGGCCAATCAAGGCAAAGACGAGCTGCATAATGCTAAAGATTTGTCGGCAGCAATCGGTATTCCACTTCCAACGGTGAGCAAAGTGCTCAAGATTTTGACGCAAGGCGGAATTCTTCGCTCGCACCAGGGAAGCAAAGGCGGCTATTCGCTGGCGAAAGAAGCCACCGTTATTTCAGCGGCGGAGATTATTGAAGCTGTTGAAGGTCCGGTTGCAATCACAGATTGTTCAAGCGCGGACGGGTGCGAACGCAATTGCCCGATAAGTCCGAGCTGGCAACGCGTCAACACCGCGGTCATCGGAGCGCTGGAAGGACTCACGTTAGACGATATGACGAACGGCTAATCTCTCTGTTTAAACCACTAAACCAGTGTGCCATCATCATGCGATGGCACCCATAGGGCTGATATGAAAATTGAAGATGAAAAATCCTTCGATACGTTGACTGATAAGGAATACAAATATGGGTTTGTAACCGATATTGAGTCCGACAGTCTTCCGCCGGGATTAAATGAAGATATTGTACGCGCCATTTCCAAGCGCAAGAACGAGCCGGAATGGTTGATGGAGTTCAGGCTGAAGGCTTATCGCCATTGGCTCACGCTCGAAGAACCGAAGTGGGCGAAGGTGGAATTTCCGCCGGTCGATTATCAGGCATTGAGCTATTATTCTGCACCAAAGCAGAAAGCCGATATGCCGCAAAGTCTGGATGATGTGGATCCCGAGCTGCTGGCAACCTACGAAAAACTCGGCATTCCGCTGGGAGAACAGGAAGTGTTGGCCGGCGTTGCCAACGTGGCGGTCGATGCGGTATTCGATTCCGTTTCCGTGGCCACCACGTTTAAGAAAAATCTGGAAGAGCTGGGCATCATTTTCGGCTCCTTTTCCGATGCGGTGAAAGATCATCCGGAACTGGTTAAAAAATATCTGGGAACGGTGGTTCCGTATAAAGACAATTATTATGCCACGCTGAACTCGGCCGTATTTTCAGACGGTTCATTCTGCTACATCCCCAAGGGCGTAAAATGTCCGCTGGAACTTTCAACTTATTTCCGGATCAATGCCGCCAACACCGGGCAGTTTGAACGTACGCTGCTCGTGGCCGACGAAGGTGCGCAGGTGAGTTATCTCGAGGGCTGTACCGCTCCGCAGCGCGATGAAAATCAGCTGCACGCCGCGGTGGTTGAATTGATCGCGCACAAAGATGCCAAGATTAAATATTCAACCGTACAGAACTGGTATCCCGGTGATAAGGACGGCAAGGGCGGAATTTATAACTTCGTAACCAAGCGCGGTCATTGCCGCGGCGATAATTCCAAGATTTCATGGACGCAGGTGGAAACCGGTTCGGCGATCACCTGGAAATATCCCAGTTGCATTCTGAAGGGCGATAATTCGGTGGGTGAATTTTATTCAGTGGCCGTGACGAATAATATGCAGCAGGCCGATACCGGCACCAAGATGGTGCACATCGGTAAAAACACGAAAAGCACGATCATTTCGAAAGGGATCTCCGCCGGCAAAGCGCAGAATACCTATCGGGGACTGGTTCGGGTTCAGGAAACGGCAGAAAATGCACGCAACTTTTCGCAGTGCGATTCCATGCTGATCGGCGATCGATGCGGGGCGCATACGTTCCCGTACATTGATGTGAATAATCCGACGGCTCAGGTGGAACACGAAGCAACCACCACCAAAATCGGCGAAGACCAGATTTTTTACTGTAATCAGCGCGGGCTCGATACGGAGGAAGCGGTGACGATGATCGTGAATGGATTCTGTAAAGAGGTATTCCGTGAACTGCCGATGGAGTTTGCAGTGGAAGCGCAGAAGCTTCTGGGCATCAGTCTTGAAGGATCAGTTGGGTAATTTGAATGGAGTTTCCCACCTTTTCGCAAGGGTGGGGAAGACAATGATTGGAGAATGAATCAATGGCATTACTAGAAATTAAAGACCTGCACGCAAGTGTGGCGGACAAGCCGATCCTTAAAGGGATCAACCTGACAATCAAGCCCGGTGAAGTTCACGCCATCATGGGTCCGAACGGTTCCGGAAAAAGCACGCTTTCAAATGTGCTGGCCGGAAACGAAGCGTATACCAAAACAGCAGGACAGATTTTGTTCGACGGGCAGGATATCGACGAGCTGGCGGCGCATGAACGTGCCTGTGCCGGCATGTTCCTGGCCTTTCAGTATCCGGTCGAAATTGCCGGGATCAGCAATATGTATTTTCTGAAAGCGGCCGTAAATGCGGTTCGTAAATATCAGGGAATTGATCAGCTCGATGCCATGGATTTTCTCGACCTCGTCGAAGAAAAGAAAAAGATCGTGAAGATTCGCAGCGACCTTTTGGAACGCGCCGTGAACTCCGGCTTCTCCGGTGGTGAGAAAAAGCGTAATGAAATTTTTCAGATGGCCATGCTGGAACCGAAACTGGGCATTCTGGATGAAACCGATTCCGGGCTGGATATCGATGCCCTGCGGATTGTGGCCGATGGTGTGAATGCACTGCGTTCGCCCGATCGCGGATTTCTTGTGATTACACACTACCAGCGGCTGCTGGATTACATTGTTCCGGATCATGTTCATGTTTTGGTGAATGGTCAGATTGTTAAATCGGGCGGTAAAGAACTTGCCCTTGAACTTGAAGACGAAGGATATGCATCCTGGGTTGCTGAATAAGGACCGTAAAATGGATCTGAAAAAACTACGCGAAAAAGCCGCCGCCGATTTCAAGGCAAACGGTTTTCCCACCACAAAAGAAGAACTCTGGCGCTTCACCGATGTTTCACGGGTTGCGACGGCAGAGTTTTCCAACGACTGGAAACCGTCGGATCTGACGTTCCGGGCCCTGGATAAAATTACGGTGGTTTTTGAAAATGGAAAACTGTCCCGCGAAAAATCAAATTTCACGGAACTTCCGGAAGGCATCTGCATCGGTTCCATTCTGGATCTGGTGGATCCAAGGATTGGAACGCTGGCTGATGCGCAGAGCGCCTTTGTTTCTTCGAACACGGCCTTCTTTGCGGACGGCACCTTCATTGAAGTCACGGATGGTGCAAAAATCGATACGCCGATTCACCTGATTTATCTGGCCGACGTTGACGGCGCGGCCTTCCACTTGCGCAATTTTATTTCGGTTGGAAAAGATGCGCAGGTCACGGTGGTTGAAGAATACATCGGGCAGAGCGGCGCAACCTACTGGACCAATGCCGTGACGGAAGTGTTTGTTGCGGATCAGGGGGCGGTTGATCATTATAAAGTGCAGCGCGAAAGCGAATCGTCCTTTCACTTCCAGACGTTGGAAGCGCAGTTGGGTGCGGATGCGGTGTTCAGCAACCATGCTGTAACATTCGGCAGTGCGCTGGGCCGGAATGATATTCGCGGCAAGCTGACCGGCGAAGGGGGCGAAGCCATTTGCAACGGACTGTATCTGCTGAAAGACAAGCAGGTTTTCGATACGCACATTTTCATGGATCATGCGGTTCCGAAATGCAACAGCCATGAACTCTACAAAGGTATTCTGGACGATAAAGCGCGCGCGGTTTTCTGCGGTCGTATTCTGGTTCAGAAAGATGCCCAGCAAACGGATGCCATTCAGTCGAATGGAAACCTGCTGCTGAGCCGCGCGGCAAAAGTGAACACGCTGCCGCAGCTCGAAATCTATGCTGACGATGTGAAATGCACGCATGGTGCAACCATCGGGCAGTTGGACGAAACGGCGCTGTATTATCTGCAGACCCGCGGAATTGACCCCGTTCAGGGCCACGCCATGCTGACGTTTGCTTTTGCAAACGAAGTGATGGATGAAGTGAAATGTAAAATCGCCAAGGTCTATATTGAGGATCTGGTGCATGAATGGCTGGATCAGGTTTCAAAATGACCAATTCTGCGCAATACGATATTCAGTCGATCCGGGATGACTTTCCAATCCTTGAAAGGAAAATCTTCGATAAGCCACTGGTATATCTGGATAACGGGGCATCGACTCAGCATCCGACCGCGGTCATTAACGCGGTTAAAAACCTCTATGAACATTCCTACGCGAATGTGCATCGCGGTGTGCATACGCTGAGTCAGGAAGCATCGAATCTGTATGATGATGCGCGGGTGAAAGTCCGCGGGTTCATTCATGCAAGCTGTGTTCACGAAGTGGTGTTCACCAGCGGAGCCACCGAATCGATCAATCTGGTGGCACAGTGTTATGCCCGGCCGCGCCTTAAAAAAGGCGATGAAATTCTGATCACCCACATGGAGCATCACTCCAATATTGTTCCGTGGCAGATGGTGTGTGAACAGACCGGTGCGGAACTCAAAGTGGTGCCGATTTCGGATAAAGGCGAATTGGAAATGGATCAGTTCCATGCCTTGCTTTCTGAAAAAACAAAGATGGTTTCGGTGGTGCATGTTTCCAATGCACTGGGCACGGTGAACCCGATTACGAGCATCATTAATGCCGCGCATGAGCTCGGTGTGCCGGTGCTGGTTGACGGTGCGCAGGCCATCCCCCACCTTCCGGTGAATGTGAAAAATCTGGATGCGGATTTTTACGTGTTTTCAGGACATAAGATTTACGGGCCGACCGGAATCGGCGTGTTGTACGGCAAAGAAAAACTGCTCAATGAAATGCCTCCGTATAAGGGCGGCGGCGATATGATTCTGTCGGTCACTTTTGAAGAAACAATCTACAATCAGCTGCCTTATAAATTTGAAGCGGGCACGCCGAATATTGCCGGCGCGGTCGGACTTGGCGCCGCCATTGATTATGTGAATAAAATCGGGATCGGCACCATTGCCGCTCACGAACACGGTTTGCTGATGTATGCCACCTCCAAACTTGAACAGATTGACGGCTTGCGGATTATCGGCGAAGCCGATCAGAAAGCCGGCTTGATTTCATTTGTGCTGGATGGCGTGCATCCGCACGATATCGGAACGATTCTGGATGGCGAAGGCGTCGCGATTCGGGCCGGCCATCATTGTGCGCAGCCGATTATGGAGCGCTATAACGTGCCGGCAACGGCGCGGGCATCTTTTGCAATGTACAACACCTTCCAGGAAATTGATGTGCTTGCCGAAGCGATTAAAAAAACCATTAACATGTTTAATTAGCCTTTCCGAAAAACGGAAAGGGAACAGGGGAATCACATGGATAACCTGAGAGATCTGTATCAGGAGGTCATTCTTGACCACAATAAGAATCCGCGCAACTTCCGTAAAATGGAAGAACCGGATGGTTTTGCACACGGCAAAAACCCGCTTTGCGGTGATCAGATTGACGTGTATCTGAAAATTACCGATGGCGTAGTGGAAGATGTTTCTTTCGATGGGAACGGATGTGCAATCTGCACGTCGTCGGCATCGATGATGACGACTGCGCTGAAGGGCAAGACGGAAGCGGAAGCGGAAGCGCTTTTTAACAGTTTCCACCATGCGCTCACCGATGAGGGGACTTTCCCGGATGACGTTCCGCTGGGAAAACTGGAAGTGTTGACCGGGGTGAAGGATTATCCGGTTCGCGTGAAATGTGCCACCCTGGCCTGGCACACATTCGATGCGGCGCTGAAGAAAATGCAGGGTAATGTTTCCACGGAATAAATATAAATGAGTAATGCGTAAGACGTAATTGACCCTGCAATCGGGCCGAGTCGGTCGTTAGTACGAATTACGAATTGTGAATTAAGGATGACATCCAATGTTTGGAAGAAAGAAAAAAGAACGGTTCTCACTGGAAGAAACCAACCCGGAGCTTCACAAGCAGGTGGTTCGCTCACTCCGTATGGTGTTCGACCCGGAAATTCCGGTTAATGTCTATGATCTGGGGTTGATCTATAACCTTGATATTGATGAAGACAATAAGGTGTATTGCCGGATTACGCTAACGGCTCCCAACTGTCCGGAAGCCGAACGCATTCCTGGAAACATTCAAAAAGCGATCGAGGAAACGGAGGGCGTTTCCAAGGCCGATATTGAATTGGTTTTTGATCCGCCCTGGACGCGCGATAAAATGTCGACCGCCGCACTGCTTGCATTGGGACTTATTTAAAAAACGGATTGATGGAAAAGGAACTGCGGATTGCGGGCGGGAAACTGAAAGCAATTTTCCATGAATCCAGCGATCCGATCATCCAAGGAATTTATTATGGTTACTGAAGAACAGGTGCTCGCTGAATTGAGCAAAATTATTGATCCCGATTTTCAACGCGATATTGTTTCGCTGGGCTTCATTCAGAACATGAAGATTGAAGGCGGAACGGTTTCGTTCATTATTGAACTGACCACTCCGGCCTGTCCGTTGAGCCCGGTCTTTCAGAAGCAGGCCATTGACCTGGTGGGTGATCTGCCCGGTGTTGAACAGGTGCTTCCAACGATGACGGCCCGCAAACGCGGGGATCGGCAGATGTCGGCTGAACAAAGCGGACTGAAAGATGTAAAATACATTCTCGCGGTCAGTTCCTGCAAAGGCGGCGTCGGGAAATCCACGGTTGCGGCTCTGCTGGCCAAAACGCTGGCAGCCCGCGGAGCAAAAGTCGGGCTGCTGGATGCAGACATTTACGGTCCGTCCGTGCCGACATTGTTCAATCTGCACGGGCAGGGCGTTCGCGCTTCCACGGATAAGAAATTTTTTATTCCGAACGATGTGGATGGACTTAAACTGATGTCCTTCGGTTTTCTGATGGGCGATGGTCCGGCCGTTATTCGCGGACCGATGGTTTCCCAGTATATGCAGCAGCTGCTGCATAACGTGGAGTGGGGCGAGCTGGATTATATGATCATTGATATGCCTCCCGGAACGGGCGACATTCAGTTGACGATTTCCCAGGCGGTTCAGATTGATGCCTCGGTTATTGTTACAACCCCGCACCAGCTCTCGCTGACGGATGTCCGCAAAGGCATCATGATGTTTGATAAAGTCAACGTGCCGGTACTCGGTGTTGTTGAAAACATGGCGTACTTCGTTTGTGATGGCTGCGACAAAAAGCATTATATTTTCGGCGAGTCCGGCGGAAAAGAACTCGAAGAACGTTTCGGCCTGGAAACCATTGCCGAACTTCCAATCACTGGAAATCTGAGCGGTTCGCTGGATGAATTGGCCGCCAGCGGAATTGCCAATGAAACAACGGATATTGTTATTCGTACACTGGGCAAAAAGCTGATGGATAAAGTCGAGCGTCCGGAAGTTACGCACGATGCGAAAACGATTACGCTGACGTGGCCGGATGAGACGGTAACCGTTTCAAATGCGGCGTTGCGCCGGGCGTGTAATTGTGCACTTTGCGTGGACGAAATGACCCGAAAACCATTGCTCGATCCGGCTTCGATTCCTATGGATATTCATGCCGAAAAAATCGAGCTGATCGGAAATTACGCGGTAATGGTTGATTGGTCGGACGGGCATAATACCGGCTTTTTCCCGTATTCGGTTTTCCGGGAACTGGAAAAAATGGCCCGCCATAACAAGGGCGTGAATTCCGCAACCGGCAATGCAGGATGCGGTTCAGGATCCTGTGGTTGTAAATAAAACCATTCCATAAATTTACTGAATGCGTATGCCCTCGTTTATTCCGATAGACGGGGGCATTATTCATTTTTGATTTGCAGGTTTACAGTTGATCAAAAACGGCGTATGTACGCATTCCTCTACAAAAGGAAGTTATTGCTATGTCTGAAGAAAACCGTGATTTGATTGAACTCCGCCACCTCTGCATTGAGGACTATGTACACCTGCGCTCCTCCATGGATAAGGCCTATGAACAGGCCGGTCTGGGGTCGTGGAAGGAAAAGGATATTCGCCGGTTGCTGGATATTTTTCCGGATGGCCAGCTGTGCATCACGGTCGATGGAAAGGTTGTCGCCAGTGCGCTCGCGCTGATCATCAACTACAAGGATTTCGGGGATAACCATACCTACAATCAGATTCACGGGAATAACACCTTCAACACGCACGATCCGGAAGGCGATGTGCTGTACGGAATTGATGTGTTTGTGCATCCCGATTACCGCGGAATGCGGTTGGGGCGCCGCCTTTATGAAGGACGGAAAGAGCTGTGTGAAAACCTGAACCTGAAAGCCATTATGGCGGGCGGGCGCATTCCCCGCTATAAGGAGCACGCTGCGGATATGAGCCCTCGGGTTTATATTGAAAAAGTGCAGGGAAAAGAAATTTATGATCCAACGCTGACCTTTCAGCTCTCCAATGGGTTCCATGTTCGCAAGGTGCTGAAAAACTACCTTGAAGGGGATGTTGAAAGTCATGAATTTGCGACTCTGCTGGAATGGAATAATATCTATTATCAGCCCAATCCGCAGGTGCTCAACGTCGAGCGCTCAGAGGTGCGCGTGGGATTGGTGCAATGGCAGATGCGTCAGTTTGTCGATATGGACTCTCTGATGGAGCAGGCAGAATATTTTGTTGATGCGGTTTCGGATTATAAAGCCGATTTCATGCTCTTTCCCGAATTTTTCAATGCGCCGTTGATGTCGCCGTACAATCACCTTCCTGAGCCGAAAGCCATTCGCGAGCTGGCTGCTTTCGCAGAACCTTTGCGCGAGCGGTTTTCGTCTTTGGCGGTGGCCTACAATGTGAACATCATCACCGGCAGTATGCCGGTGGTTGAAGACGACCAGTTGCTGAACGTCTCCTACCTCTGCCGTCGGGATGGTTCGTACGAAAGTTTCTATAAGATTCATCCGACCCCTTCGGAGGTGGAAGCCTGGGGCATGATGGGCGGAGACAAAATCCAGGCATTTGATACCGACTGCGGAAAGATCGGTATTCAGATCTGCTACGACGTCGAGTTTCCGGAGTCGTGCCGTATTCTGGCGGATCAGGGAATGAAGATCCTGTTTGTTCCCTTCCTGACCGACACACAGAACGGTTACATGCGGGTGCGCCATTGCGCTCAGGCGCGTGCGATTGAAAATGAATGTTATGTTGTGATTGCCGGGGCGGTCGGGAACTTGCCGAATGTGAACAACATGGATATTCAATATGCCCAGTCAGCCATTCTGACGCCGTCGGATTTTTCTTTTCCGACGAATACCATCAAAGCCGAGGCAACGCCGAATACGGAAATGGTACTGATTGCGGATGTGAATCTGGATTTGCTGAAGGAGCTCCATTCCCGCGGCAGTGTTCGGAACCTGAAAGACCGACGGAAGGATCTCTACACGATTCAGCATAAACAAAGCTGATTTCTGGAAACTCCGCACTTCCAAGCATTGGAAGATTTCATTACCGTCTGGTAATGAATTTTATATCAAAACTTGAGAAGCGGTTCGGGTCGTGGGCGATTCCGAATCTGGCCCTGTATATTATTGCCATTCAGGCGATTGGCGTGATGCTGCTGTTGTCGGACCGTGCAAACTACTCCGACCTGCTTTTGTATGGCAGCGGAGTGGTTCACCGGGGGGAATGGTGGCGTCTGCTCTCGTTTCTGATGCTGCCCTCGGTCGACCTCGGCAGTCGGCTGTTTATGTTATGGCTGTTCTTTTCATTTTATATTTTTTTCATGATTGGAAAGGCGCTGGAGGATCAGTGGGGGACCTTCCGGTTTAATCTGTATATTTTAAGCGGATATCTGCTGACCATTCTGATGGCGTTCATCAATCCGGGCGCGATTATAACCAATACCTATTTTCTGGGTGGTGTATTTCTGGCATTTGCCACGCTGTTTCCAAACATCGAATTCCGTCTGTTTTTAATTCTGCCGGTGAAGGTGAAGTGGCTGGCCTGGATTACGGTCGGCTTCTATGTGATGGCACTGTTTTCATCCGATTCCGGGGCCCGCCTGGGGGTTGTCTCGGCCTTTGCAAACTATCTGCTGTTTTTCGGGAAAGATTATTTAACCGGCGTAAAGGCGGGACAGCGACGAAAAGCTTTTGTTGCCGAACGCAGCGAGGCGGCGGCGCAGCCCCGGCATACCTGTGCCGAGTGCGGCGTTACCGATAAAACCGAGCCGACTCTGGACTTCCGGTATTGCTCAACCTGCGGAAAGTGCTACTGCGAAAATCATATCAGGGATCACCACCACGATTAAATGACAAAACAGGCCTCCAGCAGCCAGACCGAATGCCGTGGTCATCTCGAAAGCGGCGTGCTTTCGATTACGGTGACGGGACGGCTGGATGCGCCAAGTGCAGCTCACCTGTGGCCGGATGTTCATGCATTGCTGGAAACGAAAGACGTGCGTTCGATGGTGGTGGATGGCTCCGGGATTCTATATGCGGATGGAGCCGGAACTGCACTGCTGGTGTTCATGCGGCAGGTTGCTCTGCGGCGGGAAATCGCACTGGAGTTCCAGGGGTTGGAAGCGGACGTGGCCGCGATGCTCGAACTGTATCCCGCTGAAAAACTGGCAGACCCGATTGCTGCAGCGCCGAAGCGGAGTTCCGATTTGGTGGAGCAGATCGGGCACGCAGCATGGGGTGCGTTTGTCGGTGTGAAGGATCATATTTCATTTCTGGGCGAGCTGGTGGTCGGTTTGTTTAAGATGGTTTTTCATCCCGGAGGCATTCGGGTCAAAGATTTTTTCTCTGTAGTTGAAGCAAGCGGCCCGCAGGCTCTTCCAATCATTGGAATGCTGGGTTTTCTGGTGGGGCTTATTCTGGCCTTTCAGGGGGCGGTGTTAATGGCACAGTTCGGTGCGGAGATTTACATTGCCGATTTTGTCGGGAAATCAGTAACCCGCGAACTCGGCCCATTGATTACGGCCATCATTGTTGCAGGACGGACGGGGTCTGCTTTTGCGGCTGAAATCGGCACCATGAAAGTGAATGAAGAAGTGGATGCCTTAAAAACGATGGGCCTCGATCCGGTTCGTTTTCTGGTGATTCCGCGTGTGGCGGCGGCAACACTGATGACGCCGCTGCTGGCCGTGATGACAAATCTCTTTGGGTTGGCCGGGGGAGCGGTTGTGATGAGCGGGATTGGTTTTCCATTAATCACCTATGTGAACCGGGTGATGGCGGCTGTGACGCCGGCGGATTATTTAGGAGGCCTGTTTAAAGCGATTGTCTTTGGTCTGCTGATTTCTTCGGCGGGTTGTCTGTGCGGTCTGCGAACCGGAGAAGGGGCCAGTGCCGTTGGCACGTCCGCCACCCGCGCCGTGGTCAGCTCCATCATTATGATTGTCATTGCGGATGGAATTTTTGCTGTGCTGTTTTATTACCTCGGAATCTGATGAACGAAAAGAAACCCATTATAACCGTCGAGAAGATGACGGCGAAATACGGCGATCGGCTCGTACTGGATGAGTTGACGTTCGATGTGAAACGCGGAGAAATTTTCGTGATTCTCGGAGGATCGGGGTGCGGAAAATCGACGCTGCTGAAGCATATGATCGGGTTGTATAAGCCGGCCGCCGGCGATATCCGAATCGGTGAGGTGAGTGTGGTTTCATCGGAAGGCGAAAAACGGGATGCCTTGATTCGGCGTTTTGGCGTGATGTATCAAAGCGGGGCGTTGTTCGGTTCAATGACCCTGCTGGAAAACATCTGTCTTCCGTTGGAGGAATTTACAGACCTTGGAAAAGACGCCCGCGAGCTGATTGCCCATATGAAACTGAGTTTGGTCGGTTTGGCGGAGTTTGCAAACCTGATGCCTTCCGAAATCAGCGGGGGCATGAAAAAGCGCGCCGCCATTGCCCGTGCAATGGCTTTGGATCCGGAAATTCTGTTTTTGGATGAACCGTCGGCCGGGCTGGATCCGGTAACGGCAGATGAACTGGATGATTTGATTATTCAGTTGTCGCGCTCGCTGAATATTACGTTTGTGATTGTGACCCATGAGCTGCCGAGTATTTATAAAATTGCCGACCGGGTGATTATGCTGGATGCCCGCACGAAAAAGATTATTGCTGAAGGAGATCCGGTTGTACTTCGGGATTCCGCAGAAGATCCATGGGTGAAAAGTTTCTTTAATCGGAAAACGCAGCAGGCGTAACGGGTAATACATAATTCGTAAACAGAGGAAATGAACGATGCAATATGCCGTACGAAATGCATACAATACAGATTTGGTAAAGGCCCGCATTACGGATTCCGCATTACGAATGATTGGAGGAGGCCTATATGAGCGGTAAACCACATTATTTTGCGATCGGTCTGTTTGTAATTCTGGCCACTGCGCTGGGATTGCTGGGGGTGATTTATATCAGTTCCGATGCGATGCGCTCTCCCAAATATTTCCTCGAAACGTACGTGGATGAATCGGTTCAGGGCATTGATGTCGGGACCCCCTTTAAGTTTCGGGGCGTGAAAGTGGGGAACGTCAGCGAGATTGCTATGGTTTCGACGGTTTATGATACGAGTAAAATGTATGTCATGATTCGTGTGGCGCTGGATGATCAGGATTTATTGAAGGATCAGGAGGCCTGGCAGCGCGAAAGTCAGGAAATGATTGCAGACGGACTGCGATTGAAACTCGTTCCTCAGGGCATCACCGGCTTATCGTTTCTGGAAGCTGATTTTTATCCCGACACCGACACCGAGCCGCTTGAAATCGACTGGGAGCCGAAATACATCTACATTCCGTCAACGCCCGCGATGCTTACGCTGCTGGGCCGGTCGGTTGAACGGGTGGCATCGGAAATCAACCGAATCAATATCCACACGATTGGGGCCAATGTGGAGTCGATCACGAGCAATCTGAACCTAACGGCCGAGCATATTGAATACATAACGCGCAATGCGGCCGGGGCCTCGGATGAAGTAATTCGTAACATACACCGTGCTTCGGATGATCTGCCGGGGATTACATCGAATCTAACGTCATCCATTGTTTTAATTCAGGATATGGTTCTGGAATCGGGGGAAGACCTCGATGAAGTTATGCTGAACCTTCGCTATATCACCGAGGATACAAAAGAGCTGATTCGAATGATTAAGCGCTATCCCGGTATTCTGCTGACGGATCCGCCAAAACAAACATTAGGTAAATGAGGGCGCGGCTATGAAAATCATGAAACAGTCCATTTCAATCGTCGCTGCGGCGGCGGCATTATGCACCTCCGGCTGCGTGAAACTGTGGCAGGATAATCTGGATATCAAGACCTATATGATGGATGTGAACAGAGATCTGCCGACGGCTGAAAAACCATTGGCGGATAAACTGTGGATTGACTCCGTGGTTGTGCTTCCGCCCGGGAATAGCCGGAACCTCATTTTAAAAGAAAGCGATGTCGAATATTCCATGAGTTACTACTCGGAACTTCTGATGTCGCCCTCCGAAAATTTCAGAAATATATTCTATACCTGGATTGCCGGCAGCGGACTCTTTCGCGATGTGACAATGGCGGATCGGGCCGCTATGACGCACCGGCTGACCGTATCGGTTCTGAGCTTTCATGAAGATTTGGTTGAAAAGAAAGCCGTTCTGAAAATAAAGGTGACGTTGTTCGATGAACATTCCCGCGAATTAAGTGTGCTCAGTTCTTCGGAATATGAACAACGCGTTGAGGTGGACGGCACCTCCATCGATGCCTTGATCCGAGCGTACAACCAGGCGATTTACACCATCCTTTCGGAGTGTGAAAATGACCTTGCTGCTGCACTTCAAAAATAAGGGGCGGGTCGCTTACGGAAGGCGGTCAATGGCCTCTTCATCGTTTTTAAGGAGCACTTCCGAGAGCGGTCCGGAGAGGATATACAGATGAACCAGGGCTGCCAGCGCAAAGGGGCCGAACTGTATAAGCGACCAGATAATCAGAATGAGCAACAGGGCACGAAGAGGAGCGGGACCGGAGGTTACAATCTTCTTTGCGTGCATATACTCAACGCTGCTGACCATTAGAAAACCGAGAATAAACGCATAGGCAACAGCCACAAAGGCCATCGTCTGAGCACTGAGATCGATGCGGTTCAGCAACAGCATAACGGAACAGATTCCGAGTGCGGCTCCGGGGGAAGGCAAGCCGGAGAACCGGTCTTTTGAATGGTTCTCCGTGAGTGAGCTGACATTGTAATACGCCAGTCGCCAAAGCGTGCAGGATGCATAAAATCCGGCCGCGGCCCAGTTGATCCATCGGAGGGGAGACGAAGAGGTATCCCACCAGGATTCGCCGGCCAGATAGATTAAAACGGCCGGGACAATTCCAAAGGTCAGCATGTCGGAAAGTGAGTCGAGCTGCATGCCGTGCAGGCTTTCAGCATTGAGTTTGCGCGCCGCAAAACCATCCAGCGAGTCAAAGAGCATTCCGGCAAACACAAACCAGATTGCAGTCGATGGAACGGGAAATGTATTGTTCGAATGGCCGCCAACCATATACATCAGCGCACAAAGCCCACAGAGCATATTCCCCAGTGTCAGAGAACACGGAATACATGTGAGCGTTTCTCCCCAGGATTTAATTTTAAATTGTTTCATAAAAAACTTCCTAAAGATCAATACGGGCAATGATCGTTGTACCTGCATGAACACGGTCCCCGATTGAGACGGCGGCATTCATCCACGGTTCAACCGGAAGAAAGAGTTCCGTGCGGGATCCGAATTTGATCATCCCATAGATCGCACCTTTTTCAATTTGATCGCCATTACGGGCTTCACAGACAATTCGCCGGGCAATGGCACCGGAGACCTGCCGAACGGCCACCGGAAAGCATTTGCCGGAAGCCTGTCCTTCCCCGGCGATGACCAGCGATTCGTTTTCTTTTACGCAATCGGAGCTTCTTGCATCGTGAAACCGTCCTTCTTTATACTTCTTGTATTTTACGTTGAAAGTACAGGGAGCACGGTTTACATGAACATCCAGAACAGACAGAAAAATTCCGATTCGAAGCAATTCCCGCCCCTGAAAAAGATCAATTCCGTGGTCCGTAATTTTTTCTATATCGCGCACCACGCCGTCCGCCGGCGAAACCAGAACCTGTTCTTCCGCCGGAATTTTACGAACAGGAACTCTGAAAAATGCTGCAATGGCCATCCATAACAGGGCGGTGATCAGGATGAGTGTAATTCCGAGCGGGACATTCCAGCGCGTGGCAACCACCGTCCAGAGTCCGCAAAGCACAAGTGCAATGCAGCCGCTTCCAAGCCATTCTTTAATTCCATACTTAGCAAGTTTCATGAATTACGCTCTTTTTATTGTTTAATCTTTTGAGCTTGCGCTCTTTTTGTTCGGCTCTTTTTATGCGGTATTTCTGTATGGCCTGGATGGTTAAGAAATAGCCTGTCAGGGCAAAAACGCTTCCAAAGAAAATTCCGCCGGCAAAAAAGGAATAAATCAAATCGCCGCTGAACCCGAAAAAATGCGAAATCGATGGAGCTTCAATCAGCAGATCCAAAGACGATCTGATTGCTTCATAGCTTAATGGCCGACCAATTAAATAGCTTCCTACATAACACTGAATCGGATAGATAAAGGGTATACTTAACGGATTGCTGATCCAGGTAAACAAGAGAGCGGGAAACTTGGCCGCTTTTAAGAGCAGCGCAATCGGCAAGGCAATGAGCATTTGAAACGAAAAGGGGATGACCATACCGACCCACAACCCGATGGCCGCACCACGGGCAATGCTTTCCGGAGAACCTTTATGGTTCAGCAGCCGGACATAGGATTGCTTTAAAGCATATATTGAAGGAGGCCTCATAAATACAAACGGGTAAGGTGAATCAGTTACGTGTATAACAAAATCCGAAATGGTATGAGCGCCAATATATAACGAAAGAATTAAAATATGAAATATGTAAAACAACTATTTACAGCGGTATTTATGATAATTCTGTTGCCTCTGATTTTACAGGCTGAGGGGCCTTATGAATTGGATTTTGCCGATGCCCAGGGCGATGTCAAAGCGTGGTTTGAGGCCAAAGGCTGGCGTTTTCAGGGAAAAATTCTGAAAATGAATCCCCGGTTTGAAGGCGGTGCATTGGTGCTTGAAACCCTGGACAGCGACTCCGGTGCGTTCATCTATGAATTTGAAGATGGTTCCTATGTGAATAACGCGAACTATATTTTAATCGATTGGGGAGTTGAACAGTATCCGGAAGGTGCCGACTGGGAGGGCCCGATCGATAAAAGCCGGAATACGCGCGACGCCATCGACGTCATCATTTCTTTTGGAACAGAAAAAATAAGCAGTGGAAAACTGCTGATTCCCAACATGCCTTATTTCATCGGTTTATTCCCGGGAGATGGGGAGACCGCGGGAAAAGCATACTATGGAAACTACTGGCAGAAAGGTGGACGATATTTCTGTATTTCAGGGTCGGGTACATTGGAACCGATTCAAACCCGCTTTGCCCTCAGTGAAACGTTTCAGAAAACATTTGGCAAACCGGCGCCGCCGGTAACCGGAATCGCCATTGAGGTGGATGCCAAAGATACGAAGCGTATTAACGGACGCCATACCAAGGCCTACATCCGAAAAATTTCAATCGTGGAGATGTAACGGTAACGGTTCCGAAATTGATTGAAAATGGGTTTCAGAACACCCCGGAAATCGATGGAAGGTCTTACCGGTCTTTAAAATACGTTGATCCCGTTCGGTGTGCACGATAGATTCAACGCTACTAAATTGATTTGGAGGATTTATGTCAGTCAATCAGGCAGTGCTCTTTACCAAACCTTTACATCATCTTGAATCCGATCTGACCCCGGAACGGCTCGATGAACTGGCCCGTATTTTTTTCGAATCCAAGGGATTTTCATTTGTGCTCAGCCGAACGCGGACCGGTTCCGAGCTCGCGGCAGGGAACGTCATTCGCCAGCACTATCTGATGTACAGCCAGGCGGCCTGCGCCGATCACGTCAGCGTAACAGATCAGGCCAAAGCGAAGTTTGAAACCGCTTTCGGGAAAACCTGGGAGGCGGAATTCAGTGCCGGGAAAATTATGCCGACCGCTGAACTGCTGCACACAAAAACGATGAGTGTTCATCAGTTGTTTAACCGATGGAACGGGCTCTTCGGCGCCGGGAAAACCGCCAAACTTCAGGACGGTGTTATTATGGGCTATCTGGAAGATGTCGACGCCTACTGCATCAATGCCTTTTATCCATCCATGGAAGCCAATTTCTATCATCCCGACACACGCATCGCATACTATGTCGTCGAATTCGATCCGCAGCAGGTTTCGTGGAAAAAGTTCCGGAAAGAGGTGCTGGGCTCCACCAATTCCAGCAATGCGCTTCCGGAAAGTTTCCGCGGCCAGCTGTATTCCGAATATCCGACCCCGTTCCCCGGACGCGATAATTTTGTGCACGGCAGTGCCGGGCCGTTTGAAGGGTTTGTCGAACGGGTGATTCATGAACCCGATTTTGATATGCTCTCCAATCCGGTCGGCGAATTCCTTGCCGCCAAAGGGCTCACCCTCGACTCATTCAACGCGTGGAAAGAAAGGCAGTCCATCGCCCGGCTCGGGCAGTTGTTTGATGAAACCGAAGAAAAGAATACCGACGAGGTGCTTCTGATTCTCGAAAAAACGGACTGGAAATAGTCGCGGGAAACTGTTGCGAAAGCTGGATTTCAAAATTAAATTGCAACCAATAAATAACCAAAGGAGTTCTTCAATGAAAAAAGTACTGCGTGTTATTGCTGCAGCCTTAATGATTGCCGGACTGACCGGTTGTTGCTCGATATGTGTAAAAGGAGAAGACGCTGCAATGAAAAAAGCGTGCCCGCCAGACTGCGCGAAACCCTGCTGCGACAAGCCGGAAAGTTAGACCTTTCGCGCATTTCGTTTAAATCAGAACGCCTCGCAGTTGCGGGGCTTTTTTTATGCGAGCATCCGCTTTTTTCAGGCATTGGAAACGGAACGTCGACTTTAGAAGGCCTCGCCAAAACTCATATAGAAGCCGCTTTCATCGCCGGTGCCCCAGGCATAATCGAGGCGGAAATTCATTTTATTTTCAAGATTCATCATATAGCGGAATCCGATGCCGCCGCTGGGATAATACGTATCCGAATTGGTATTTTTGAAACTGCCGTTATAGAGCTGCGATACGCCGGCAAAAGCCACGCCTCCGACCCGTTTTGTAACCCGCACACGGTATTCCGCCTGAAGTGCAACCAGGTTTTCTGCCACATATTTTCCGGAGGTATATCCGCGGAGGTCGCCGAACCGGCCTAAAGCGGACTGGCCGGAGTAGGGGGTTCCTGAAGGGGTGAAACGTCCGTATGCGCGCAGGGCAAGCACCTGCTTTTCCACAAAGGACATATACTGATTGTAAAACCCTTCGGTGACGGAATAACTTTCTGTCGCGCCCCAGCTTTCCGGTGCCGCCGACCACCCGAGTTCCGCTTCATTTCCGGAGGTTGGATAGCGGACATGGTCGCGCGAGTCGTGCGATAAAATTGCGCCTAACTGCCCGGAGGTACTGTTTTCCACGTCGGCCAATCGGAAGTAGTTCTCGGCGGCACTGTTCGGGTCCGTATAATTTACCGCCATCAACTGACCCTTCATCCCTAAAAACCAATCCCCGTAAACCCGCCGGTCAACGCGGGCAAACAGAATATTAACTTTGGTTGTGAATTTAACATCCCCGAAACCATCCAGATTAAAATCATTATTAATGAGCGGGTTTGCCGTTCCGGCGGTCACCCGCCAGGTATCCTGCTTCCAGTAGGTTTTGGCAAAGATGCCTAGAAAGTGGCTGTCGGTATCCGAATACAGGGCCAGTCCGGAAAGCGATGACATGGGATTATTCGTGGATCCTTTTTCGGTATTGAAGAAATACATGCCCATCACTCCGCCTCCGGTTCCGAAGGACGGATTGGATACGAGCATCGGAGCGGCCAGCCACGGGCGTTCCCGTTCTGTTTTAACCGCTGAAGTGGAATTTGTTTCGGCGAATGAAATAGAGGTCAGAGCAACAAGTGCCCACACAGCAGTTTTAATTTTCATTTAAAGAGAATACCGGGAAAGAGATATTGATGCATAGATAAAAAAAATCCGCCTTATCGGCGGACTTTCCATACCGTGGAAGATGTGCTTTAGAAGTCGACGATCTTGGAGATGTAGGCTTCCAGCTCAGCGATCGGCAGGCGAATCTGTTCCATGGTATCGCGGTCGCGAACCGTAACCGCATTGTCCTGTTCAATCGTTTCAAAGTCGACCGTAACACACAGCGGTGTTCCGATTTCATCCTGTCGACGGTAGCGGCGGCCAATGGCGCCGGTCTGGTCGTAGAACACTTTCCAGCGTTTGGAAAGCTGCTCAAACAGCTCACGTGCTTTCCCGACCAATTCTTCCTTGTTTTTAACGAGCGGAAGAACAGCCACTTTATACGGTGCAATGCAGGGAGCAAAACGCAGCACCGTACGCGCTTCGTGTCCTTCCGGAGCACGTTTGGCGCCGACTTCCGCCGTTGTCACTTCGCCGGTTTCCTTATTGATCCACTCTTCGCGATAGGCTTCGCAAAGCAGCGCAAGGGCAATACGGTCAACCCCGGCAGACGGTTCAACAACGTGCGGAATATAGGTTTCGCCGGTTTCTTCGTCGCGGTATTCCATTTTCTTGCCGCTGGTGTTCTGATGCTGGGTCAGGTCGAAGTTGCCGCGCGCGGCAATGCCTTCGAGCTCCTGCGTACCAAACGGGAAATCGTATAGAATGTCGGTGCAGGCCGAAGCGTAGTGCGCCAGGGCATCGCCTTCGTGAATATCCCGATGCATCCGGCCTTCCGGCAATCCAACCTTTTCATACCACTTCAAACGTTCCGCCACCCAGTATTCGTGCTGTTCGGCATCCGTGCCGGGTTTAATGAAAAATTCGAGTTCCATCTGTTCAAACTCGCGCGAACGGAACGTGTAGTTGCGCGGGTTGATTTCGTTGCGGAATGCTTTACCGATCTGTGCGATACCGAAAGGAACTTTGTTCCGAACGGTGGACAGCACATTACTGAACTGCGCAAAAATACCCTGAGCGGTTTCGGGGCGGAGATACGCCACATTCGAACTTTCTTCCACCGGACCAACAAAGGTTTTAAACATCAGGTTGAATGCACGGGGCTCGGTGAGTGTGCCCGGTTCATTGGTGTCGGGACCGACGAGTTTATCGAAGGCATCGAGCGGAATATCGAGCAGCGCAACTTCCTCGTAGTCTGCGGCATCGCCTTTGGCGATTTTCTTGATTTTCTTTTCCGCCGGAGCCGGCGCATTTTCGTGATAGGCGAACATCAGAGCCGAATCGTCGGTTTTGTGCTTCAGCACAAAAATCTGATCGGCGCGATACCGCCCTTTGGTTTCGCGGCAATCAAGCATCGGATCCTTGAAGTTGCCAACGTGGCCCGAGGCTTCCCAGACGCGGGGGTGCATGATGATGGAGGAATCGAGGCCGACAATATCTTCACGCAGCTGGGTCATGGATTTCCACCAGCACGATTTAATATTGCGTTTCATCTCAACGCCAAGGGGGCCGTAGTCCCAGAAGCCGTTGATTCCCCCGTAAATTTCCGAGGTCTGGAAAATAAAACCACGCCGCTTGCAGAGGCTGACAAGGGCGTCCATTGTTACTTCGTAGTCGTTTGCTTTCATAAGACGGGCGAGAATGCCGAAGCGCCATTGACGGGTCAAGAAGAACAACTGCTAGAAAAGCATGTACAAGGCGGTCGAACTCCTTTAATTGAATATGTCATGAATAAATCAGAAACCCGAAGGATCGTACCGATTTCAACCCTCACGCTGATATGCGTTGTGGTTCTGGCTCTTTTTCAGATGGTGTTCCTCTTTGGTGTGTATGAAATCAAGACCACGACGGTTAAATCCGCCGCGCCGTGGTTTTACTGGACGTTCCGCAAAATGGTGGGAGAAACAACGGCCAATCGTCAGCGCATGGCCGCGGCGGTATCGGGGCAGGAACAGACATCCCCCAGTTTGGCGACCGTTGCGGGATTTAAACCCGAAGAGCTTTCGGTGCAGATTGAAAACATTGAAAATCCGCCGCCGGCAACGAATGTGCTGATTGAAACGGCTCCTGCTGCGGTCATTCCCGTGAGCGAGCCGGAGAAAGAGCCGGCCGATGAAAACGAACCGGTAGGGTAGCCGGTCTGATCTTCCGGAGATTGGAAGAAATGCCGTTTAATGCTGCCCGAGTTCTTCGAGTGTCATTTTGGGCGATTTATGCCTCACCGGAACATACTGATGTTCGCAGTGGTCCTTCTGATTCAGCTCTTTCCACTGCGCGTAGGTTCCGTATTCATCAAATTCTTCCACCGACCAGGCGGCAACCTTGGTGCTGCAGATGCCGCGGTCCCACTGTTGAACGCCGCAGATTTCGCATTGGTTCCACTCGGTGTAGGGCGCAACAAAAACCGTCAGTGCAATGGCGATTGCGATAATGGCCAGAGGTAAATACCGTTTCATAATCAGACTTTCCAATAGGCCAGAAATTCGATGTTTCCGGCCGGACCTTTAATGGGCGATGTGCAGACGTCCAACCAGTGGAACCCGAGTTCCTGTGTGCCGAACGTCCGGATCTTTTCAATAACTTCCTCATGGATGGCCGGATCGCGAACCACGCCGCCTCTTCCCACCTGATTTTTACCGGCTTCAAACTGCGGCTTGATCAGCGAGACAATATGACCGCCGGGCTTCAGCAGCTGTTTGAGCGGCGGCAGAATTTTGGTGAGCGAAATAAACGACGTATCGATGCTGCAGAAATCAGCCGGATCGGGGATGTCTTCCGGGGTGATGTATCGCGCATTTGTATTTTCCATCACCACCACGCGCGGATCTTCGCGCAGTTTATAATGAAGCTGATTGGTTCCGCAATCGACGGCATAGACCTTGGTTGCGCCGTGCTGCAGCATAAAATCCGTAAACCCGCCCGTGGAGGAGCCGATGTCCAGACAGACCGCATGCTGCAGATTAAAGCCGAATTGATTGTAGGCGCCTTCAATTTTGAGCCCGCCGCGGCTGACATACTTTTCCTTCTCTTTAAGAGATACGGCGACATCATCTTTAAACTGATGACCGGGTTTGGTGGCCAGTTCTTCACCAACGGATACCATGCCGGCGCGAATCAGGCGCTGCGCCTGCTCGCGGCTGTCCACCAGATTCCGTTCCACCAACAGCTGATCTAATCGTAATTTTGCCATGGCCGCTATTAACCAAGATGTGCTTGTGCTGAATCAATCAAAATCGCCAATAACCCATCGCTCCAAACTTTTCCTTCGCGCTGAAAAGTGTATAGTGCCCGGTAAAACAAACCGCCAATATGATGAGGTACACGATGAACAGTTTCTTTTCTACACTCCAGCCGCGCATCCGGAAAACCGGGAGCACCATCCTGCTGCTGACCACCGCGTTTATCTTTCAGACCGGCATTTCAAACGGGCAGGCCTCCCGGCCGAACATTATATACATCTGCGCCAATGATATGGGCATCATGGATGCCGGATACAACGGCAACCGATACTACACCCCGAATCTATACCGTCTATGTGCCCGCGGCATGGTCTGCAGCGAAGCCTATGCCCCCGCCGCAACCGACGCACCGAGCCGGGCCAGCATGCTGACCGGGCAGTACACACCGCGCCACGGGGTCTATGCCAATGCGAATGCCGATCAGGGACGTTCCTCCGATCGGAAGCTGATTCCTGTTGAAAGCGCCGAGTTCCGGACCCTGGAAAATACAACCATTCCGACCGATCTGAAACGTGCGCGCTATAAAACCATCCACATCGGAAAATGGGCGCTGAGCGGAACGCCGGAAGAGCACGGCTTTGATGTCAGTATCGGCGACGACGAATCCGACGGTCCGGTCACAGAATATTTCACCCCGTTTAAATCGGGCCCGCTTCAGCAGTTTAACGATCGCTATGAAGCCGGAACACACCGGGCCGACATCCTGGCCGATCAGGTCATTAAGTCGCTTCAGATTTACCGGGAACAACCGTTTTATATTCACCTCTCCTTCTATTCCGTTCAGGAGGAAATCACCCGGGTCCCCAAGCTCTGGGAAAAATTTGACGAAGAAAAAGTGAATGTCGATTACGCCTCCATGATTGAAAAAATGGATCAGGCCGTCGGCGGAATTCTGGACGCGCTCGACAAACTCGGCCTTACCGACATCACCATGGTGGTTTTCACCTCCGACAACGGGGGCATCCGCGCAACCTCCAGCCAGGCGCCGTTCCGCTCGGGAAAGGGGGCCTATTTCGATGGCGGCATCCGCGTGCCGCTCGTCATCCAATGGCCGGACGTCATCAAAAAATCCTTCCTCTGCGAATATCCCATCAACCTGATTGATCTGTATCCCACGTTTATGGAAGCCGCACGAATTCCGGTGGCAAAAGATAAAACGCTCGATGGAGTCAGTCTGATTCCGCTGATGAAAAAAGAAGAAATCCCGCAACGTCCCTTATTCTGGCACTATCCCGTCTACGAAGCCGGCACCGACGACCAGGCACGCGATCCGCAGTTTTTAAGCCGCCCCGGTTCCGCCATGCGGTTGGGAAAATGGAAGCTCTTCGAAAATTTTGAAGATGGAAAACTTGAATTGTACGACCTCGCCGCCGATCCCTCCGAACGCATGAACTTCGCCGCCATTCATCCGGGTAAAACCGAAGCCATGCATCAGCAGCTGAAAGAATGGCGCGAATCCGTCAACGCCCCCGTACCGACCGAACTCAACCCCGACTACGCCCCGCAGGAATAAACACACACATCTTGCTGTAAGGATATTGCGGCTTATCGATCGTTGATTGTCTGAAGGCAGCTCTCGCCGCCGGTAAAATCAGTACGCGCCCGATATTGAAAAATACGAGCCTCAGTAATCAGCGAAACGGGATCCATTGTCATGGATTTACACAGAGGAACTGGAAAGTGAAGGCCTTGCCGGCAGTCTCTATTCTATTGCTTCGGCGATTAAATATTGAGAATTCCATGCGACTGATTAATGGCCGCAAAGAGGCACATGATTGCGTGCAAGCGCAGCAATCTGCACGAAAACCCTGCTGTTTTTGTCTTTGCGCTTCCTGTGCTTTTTTGTGGCTATTCTCCCGATATTTATCCGCCGGATCTTTAGAGCAATTAACGGTTCTGATGCCGCAAAAAATTGTAGGGCAGAAACGGCTGAGCAACGGTGTTAAACAACAACTAAAAAGTCTGGGTTTTTTACAGCTGAATTCGCAGCCATGCTCGCACGACAAAACCACGACGACACTTCATTCGTTAATGCTCTAGTAAAAAGTACTATAACAGGTGTTGCTCCTGTCACATCTTTCCAAGGGTTTGGCTTGATGGGTTACTCCGTTAAGAGTATTTCTTGATCCCTAACAGTCTGGGGGGATTGGAAGTCGTGGTATGGTACTGAATTATAAGACTCTGAAGAGTCGGCATAGAGAAATCAGGGATGGGCAACCGGAGGCGATACGGCTGCGGATTCATCGTGCATTAAGCTGGCTGAAGGCTGCTGAGCAAAGCGATCAGGCCGATACCCGCTTCATCTTTTTGTGGATTACCTTCAATTCAATCTATGCGCAGGAATTTAATGCGCACGAAACGTTTGGTGAGAAAGGTCTGTTGAATCGCTTTCTCGGCCAGCTGGTGAAGCTCGATGCCGAAAACCTGATCCACAAAATCGCCTGGGACAACTATTCCGGTAAGATCCGGCTGTTTATCGACAATCCCTATTGTTCGCGCTATTTCTGGAACTTTCACAACGGTCGGCTTACGGAAGAACAATGGAAGAAAAAATTTGAACAGAGCCGGCGCGATGCCCAGCGCGCACTGGCGATCAAAGATACGACCATCTTCTGCACCATCCTGTTCGATCGGTTATACGTCCTGCGCAATCAGCTTATGCACGGCGGCGCCACCTGGAAGAGCGACATCAACCGGGCGCAGGTCAAAGATGGGACCCGCATATTAGAACAAATTATCCCGGCCATGATTTACATCATGATGGAAAACGCGGACGAAGAGTGGGGCAGCCCCTGCTTTCCGCCAATTTCATAGACCATATATCTGGAATCATTTATGAATTACAAAACAGACGAATTTATTGACCTATCGCCGTCACCGGCTTCCTTAATGGAATCCCTTCGGGATATTGGATATTCAATGCAGACTGCTGTTGCGGATATTTTGGACAACAGCATAACGGCTAAGGCTTCAGAGATTAATATGCGATTTTCCTGGAATTCAGGCGAGCCGTGGCTGGGTATCATTGATAATGGCCATGGAATGTCGAGAGAGGAACTTGTTGCTGCAATGCGCTTCGGTAGCCTTAGCCCGTTAGCTGACCGCGCTGCTGATGATCTTGGGAGATTCGGGTTAGGAATGAAGACCGCTTCATTTTCACAATGCAGGCATTTAACGGTTTTCAGCAAAAAAGCGGGGGTTGCAACATGCTGTGAGTGGGACCTTGACATAATTTCATCAAATGACAACAGCAAGTGGTTGCTGCATGTGTTGAGTGAAGAGGAATGTTCTAAGAAGAAACATTTATTAGAGCTATCTGATACCTACTTAGAACAAGCTAAGTCGGGAACTATCGTCTTGTGGGAGAAAATAGACCGCATAGATCGACTGGTTTCCACGAGTCAGCAAGAAGCCAGTCTAAATAGCCTCATCGCTGATACTCGACACCATCTGGAGCTTGTTTTTCACCGATACCTAGCTCCGGATACAGGGAAGAAGCTCAAAATCTTTTTGAATGGAAATCAACTGGAAGCATTCGATCCATTCAATAGCAAGCACATGACAACGATAGAACTTCCCCATGAGTGCTTTGAATGTGACGGACAGAAAATTTCTGTTCAGCCTTTTGTTCTTCCACATCACAATAAAATAGGTAAGGAGCAATACCAGCTCTACGCAGGCAAGGAAGGCTATGTTCAGAATCAGGGCTTTTACGTTTACCGAAATAAGCGACTGATTATTAAGGGCACCTGGTTCAGGTTAATAAAGAAAGCTGAATTAACAAAACTGGTCAGGGTTCGGGTTGATATTCCGAACACGCTGGATCATCTCTGGAAGATTGATGTTAAGAAATCAAATGCAAGCCCCCCTGAAAGTATTCGAACCGAGCTGAAGCGGATCATCAGCAAAATTGAATGTTCCGGAAAGCGTGTTTACGAGCAAAGAGGGCAACGCTTGAAATCAGCTATCAAGACGCCTGCGTGGGAGCGTAGAGCCGCTGGCGATCAGGTATTTTATGAAATAAACCGAAAGCATCCTCTGGTGAAACAGTTGGTGGATAATGTCGGTTCCGAGCAGGCGATCATGTTCAGTAATCTTCTTAAAATGTTTGAAGGTAGTTTTCCTGTAGATCTGTTTTTTAGTGATTTCGCAAGCGCGCCTGAGAAGCTCCAGAGACCGGGTTTTGACGAAGAACAGTTAGGCCGGGTACTGGAGGATTATATTGAGTTCTGGGGCCTCGATGAGGAATCAACGAAAGAACAAATCAGTGAACTGCTTCAAGTAGATCCATTTTCATTAAACCAAGGTGCCACCCTAAAGCTACTTTCCCAAAAAGGAATCGTTCAATGACCGATGTCGATATTAACGAGCTGATTAATGCCGTGGAAATTTCGGCAACAAATATGTTGTCGCAAATGGCCAAAAGAGAACCGCAGATTCCTGAGCAATTTTTTCACAGGGCTGTACGAGGTGCCGCTGATAGCGTTGTGGCTATCTATGATATTTCTGTCGAAAATATCCCACTTGATTTGATCGCGAAGAAATTACAACAGCGGTTCAATATTAAGATGACGCTTGGCACTATGTTCGCGAACTCAGAGAAATATAAACCTTGGCTTGAGCAGGTGTCCGGAAAAATAGATTGGTACTACTGGAGCCGATACAAAAATTTACTGATTAATCAGAAATTTCCTCTTCATGTTGTACGAAGTTTAGACAGCATCACCGATCAGGTTCTTGATCATACGGAAAACCCCCGGAAAGAAGGGGGATGGGATCGCAGAGGTATGGTCGTGGGTCACGTTCAGTCGGGTAAAACTGCAAATTACACTGGTCTGATCTGCAAAGCTGCAGATGCTGGATACCAGGTTATTATTGTAATGGCTGGAATGTTAAATTCACTCAGGAATCAAACTCAGGAACGTATAGATCAGGGATTCATAGGCAAATGTACGCGACTACGAGAATTCATAGGTGCAGGTACTTTTGATAATGGTAGGACACCGGCATATTTTACTACCAGTACCGATGATTTTAAAAAGACCATTGCAAATCAAATTGGAGTGCAGATAGGCGATCTAAAAGAGCCGGTCGTTCTGGTAATAAAGAAGAATCCATCCACTTTAAAAAACCTGATTTCGTGGTTGAAGGATAATAACCCGCATAAGCTCAATGAATATCCAATGCTTCTGATAGATGACGAAGCGGATCATGCCTCCATCAACTACAAAGAAGGAGACGTTACAACAATCAATAAAAGAATTCGCGAGTTACTTTCCCTTTTCGATCAATCCTCGTATGTCGGATACACTGCAACTCCTTTTGCCAATATTTTTATTGATCCTGATACGGATGATGAAATGTACGGTGATGATCTGTTTCCTCGAGATTTTATTCTCAGTCTGGATCCTCCGGACAACTATATAGGGCCGGAAAAGGTATTCTCCCAAAATAGTAATCTTGGAATTGTAAAGACGATCGATGATTATGAGGACTTACTGCCCTTAAAACATAAAAAAGATTTAAAGCCGGAGATTCTGCCTCTCAGTTTATACAAAGCAGTCCAGTCCTTTATTCTGACAAGGACTATTCGAATTCTACGAGGACAAGCGGGCAAACATAACTCCATGATGATTAATGTTAGTCGGTTTACAGATGTGCAGTCGCACATCAAAGGTCTGGTAAATGAATTCTTAAAAGAGGAGTTAAAGCCGGCGATCAATAATCACTGCATGCTACCCGAAAAAGAGGCTTTGAAGAATCGTGTGATTCGCAGTTTGAAAGATTTATGGGAAGAGGAATATAACGTCGATGAGTTCTGTTGGTTACAGATTCAGAAAACACTTGATGAAGCAGCCTCCCCAATTGGCGTTATAGAAGTTAATTCGTCTGCTAATGCCGAGCCTTTGGACTACAGCCTGGTTAATTATCCCAATGGGAGAAATGTCATAGCCGTGGGGGGGATGAGTCTATCTCGCGGCCTGACTCTTGAGGGACTTACTGTCAGTTATTTCCTCAGAAACTCAATCATGTATGACACGTTGCTTCAGATGGGACGCTGGTTTGGGTATAGGGATGGTTTTGCTGACATCTGTAGGATTTACATGAGCTCAAAAGCAGCTGGTTGGTATGGTCATATTTCAACTGTCATTGAGGAGTTGCGCGATGAATTTAAACGTATGAAGGCAGCGAAACTAACCCCCGACGAATTTGGATTATGCGTAAGAGCGCACCCGGAATCATTAATTGTCACAGCTAGAAATAAAATGCGAACCGGTAAGATCATTCCGAGGCAGATTGGTCTTGAGGGTCGACTTGTTGAAACTAAAGCCCTTAGTCGCGGTAGCATCGAACATAATTTTGGTGCATTTAGGCAGTTGCTAAAGCATTTGAATGCGAACGAAACTCGCGGAATGGATAATGTTGGGCATAACTTTTTCTGGTCAGGAGTCGATCATACACATGTGAGAGGATTTATTGAGGGAGTCATTAATGATCCGGAATCAGATCTAACCGAAAAAATGCCATTGCTTGATTATATTCAATGGCTTTCAGAAAATGGATATTCTAAGTGGGATGTTATTGTCTGCAGTGTTGAGGATGGGAAGTCAGATCTGGAGCCATTTGTGGAAGAAGGGTTGAAAGTAAAATATCAGTATCGAACGGTTGATAGTAATGATCGGCGTATAAAATTCCCTAATCGTAGGGTGGCAACAGTAGGTACAGAGAAAACCGGGCTGAGCGATTCTAAAATTGAACGTGCTAAGAATGAATCAACCGGAAAAACAATTTCTGATTCTCTCTTCCGTAAAGAGAGGAATAAACCTCTTTTGATGTTGCATCTTATTGACTGCCGGGATGCTGATAAACGTGAGGAGCCGCTATTTGAATCGGGAGTTGTCGGCTGGGGGCTGAGCTTCCCCGGCGTGGCAGGAAATGGCCGTCCTAAGAAGTTGGTGCAATACATGGTTAATACGCGGTATTGGCAACAGGAATACGGGCAGGAAATTGAAAGTGAAGAGGATGAAGGAGTAGAAAGTGAATAATCCATGGCATGAAATTTCACCTCCTAAGGACGACATTAGTGCTCGTCTGATAGACTATGCGCATCCTTTAGGGCTGTACTGGGCCCGAGATCATTTTGGAAAATATTTATTTATTTGTGAAACGGATGAAAACGGGAAGGTGAAAAAGACGGATATACCGGAATTAGCGGGTATTGTTGCTGATTTTATTACGTTGAATGGAAAAACAAGACTGGTTCTTATGCTGAACGAGCAGTCGAACTGGGAGATATTTCATGCACTGTGTACTGACATTGTAGAGGCAACCCGGAAAATAGAGGGTAGTTCTGCCGCGTTTACCATTATTTTACGTCGACTGAACCGGTGGCATGATTTCCTGAAAAAAATTAAAGCCGATATTTTACCGGAAGAGCAAATTAAGGGGCTAATTGGGGAGCTGTTATTTATCAGGAACCATCTGGCTCCTGTTTACGGATATGTTGATGCGGTAAATTTCTGGGTTGGTCCGGAGGATGCCCCGCAGGATTTTAATGTTAATGATGCTGCTGTGGAGGTGAAGTGCCAGGGAGGCACAACTCAGCCATACGTGAAGATTTCTTCTGTAGAGCAATTGAGCCCTCAACTTCCTTACATGTTTCTGTATGTCGTAACGCTTGGGAAAACTACTGCTGATCATCAGGATGCGGTTAATCTTCCAATGCTGGTAAAGCTGATACGAAATGAGTTGGAGCTGGCATCATCTCAACAGGCTGAGCGTTTCTCTGATTTACTATTTGGTCTGGGCTATGTTGATTCCCAGAAGTATCAGAACTTCAACTACATCTTAACTGAGGAAATTATGTTCGAGGTAAAGGATGAATTTCCCAGGATTGACGCAGGAACCATCCACGAAGGTATTACGAAATTGAGGTATAATATAAGTCTGTCTGAGTGCCTTCCTTATGAAAAATGGCCCGTTTGGCTGGAGAAAAACTAATGGATGACTACTACAAAAACTTTATGCAGGACCTTGTTGCTCGTTCCGGGGCGGATGGAAATTATTTAGAATCAGTGTTTACAGAGCGTATGTGCGACTTTCTGGTTGAGCAGGCAATTCTCCAGAACTATACAGTTGCCGAATATAAAAAAGCAGGAGGTTCGGGTGTTGCGGGCGTTCGTTTGGATGCATACAACTATAATGAAGAAACCGAAGTGTTAAGCCTGATAATCTCAGACTTTAGGGCTGGCAAAACGGCAGACACGTTAAAAAATACTGAAATCAAAAAACTATTTTTGCTTGCTGAACGATTTCTGTCGAACTGTGCGACAGATGATTTTTTCCAGTCACTGGAGGAGAGCACTCCCGGTTATACAGCTGCGCGAGAAATCAGTGAGCGCAGAATGGTAACCGCAAGAGTTCAATTTTTCCTGGTTTCAAACTCGGTTTTAAGCAAATCGGCAAAGGATATAGCAAGCAGTGACAAGAACTGGTCCTATCAGGTTTGGGATTTAGGCCGGATTGCCCGAATTGAAGAGTCTGGGAAAGCTCGCGAAGATATGGTGGTTCCTTTTGAAGATGGCATTCCCTGTCTACCCGCTTTTACTGGTTCAGAAAACTGCCGGTCATTCCTGCTGGCATTGCCGGGCGAGCTGATTGCTTCCTTATATGACGAATACGGTGAGCGGCTCCTTGAGCAGAATGTCCGAACGTTTCTTCAGTTCCGTGGGAAAGTAAATAAAGGTATGCGAAATACCGTTCAGAATGAGCCAGAAATGTTCTTCGCCTACAATAATGGGCTGACGACAACTGCTGAGGATGTGGAGTTCGACACTTCCACTAATACACTTAAGTCCATCACTAATCTACAGATAGTGAACGGTGGTCAAACTACAGCCTCATTGTTTACATCGAAAAGAAAGCATCAGCATGACTTATCGAAGGTTTATGTACAGGTGAAGCTTACGGTCATAACTCCATCCGAGGTGGAGTCTGTTGTTCCGCGAATATCTGAGTATGCCAATACGCAGAACAAGGTCAACGCGGCAGACTTTTTCTCCAATCATCCATTTCATCTGTTGGTTGAAAAGTTTTCCAGACGGCTTTGGGCCCCTTCTTCCGGATCTCAGGAAACGCATTGGTTTTATGAGCGAGCACGCGGTCAGTATGCTAATGCATATGCAAACATGACAAAGAGTAAGCAGAATGAATTTTTGCGTATGAATCCCAAACATCAGATGTTCACTAAAACTGATTTGGCAAAGTATATATATTCGTTTGAACAGCGGCCTCACATAGTCAGTAAAGGTGCTCAATTCTGTTTCGCTCAGTTTGCCAGTGATATAGGAAAAAAATGGGAGAAAAGTGAAAAGCAGTTCAATGAACTCTATTTTAAAAGTGCGATTGCAAAAGCCATAATATTTAAGAGTCTGGATAAACAGATTATGAATCAGCCATGGTATGGCGGTTACAAGGCAAACATTGTGACCTATTCCCTTGCAAAGCTTTCCAATATGATCGACGCAACAGGGTATCACCTAGACTATCTTAAAATATGGCAGAATCAGGCAATCTCACCAGCCATGAACTCTTTGTTGCTTGAGATAGCAGAAGAAGTAAATGAGACCATTCAGGATACTGAAGCCAACGTGACCCAATATTGTAAGCAGGAGCTTTGTTGGCAGAAAGTCCAACGGTTGGATATAGAATTTTCCAGTGAGGTCTATGATGACCTTTTGGGGGCTGAAGCAGAACGTGAGCAGGCGAGAGAGGCGGAACGTGACCAGGGAGAGCTGAACGTTATCGAGGCGTTAACCTATGTTGTTGAAAAGGGAGGAACTTTTTGGAGAGGTATTCTTGAATGGAACGAAGAAACTCATGTGCTTTCACCCAAAGAAGTCGGAATATTAAAAACGGCTGCGGCAATTCCGAATAAGGTACCATCAGATGCTCAGGCAAAAATATTACTTAAAATCGAATCTAGAGCTGCTCAGGAAGGCTTTGTGGTCTAGCATCTCCTTTTTTAGGACAAAAGGTTTCAATGAATTTTAAATTAGGTGAATTATTCAGTGGTCCTGGAGGCATGGCGCTCGGGGCTAAACTGGCAGCCAGGGAATATGCAGAAGAACACGGGTGCAAAATGCCGATTGAGCATGTATGGGGTGTTGATATGGACCCCAATGCCCGCAATACATACGATAAAAATCTTCCGGGAACTGGCGTTTGTATTGATGCTAATGCATTTGTTGAAGATCTGGACGGGAATGAGTTAACGATCTCTTCGTTTGATAAAATAAGTGGTTTGGCTTTTGGATTCCCGTGTAATGATTTCAGCTTGGTTGGAGAGCAAAAAGGATTTCAGGGTAAGTTCGGAAATTTGTACAAAGCAGGAATTAAGGCGATAGAGCACTCCGACCCTTTGTTTTTTGTCGCGGAAAATGTGAGTGGGATTCACTCCGCTAATTCCGATGCCGCATTTCACAAAATTATCCGGGATCTGGAAAATGCTGGGCAAGGGTACACGGTAACAACCCACCTCTATAAATTCGAAGAATACGGAGTGCCTCAGGCTAGGCATCGCTATCTCATTGTCGGCATTCGAAAAGATCAGGGTTTGCAGTTTAAGGTGCCCAGCTCGGAACCATATCAAAAAGTCGATGTGACTTGTGCAACCGCCCTTAAAAATATCCCCGATGGTATTTCAGGTTCTGAGGTTACAGCACAGTCGGATAAAGTGGTCTGGCGTTTGAGGTTTACCCCTCCGGGAGAAAACGCATGGAAGCTAGATGACGTAGTTACGTGGGAAAATGAGAGGCTTAAAGCCTATCTTAAAACTATTCCATGGTATGCATCTGAAATTGCTCCGTTAGGTCGCATTGATGTTATCCGTAAAAAAATAGAGTGGTGTCGTCTTCATGTAAATACGGGGTCAAAGATGAGTCACATCTATAAACGACTTATCGCTGACAAGCCTTCCTACACGATCACTGGAAGTGGGGGCGGAGGAACGCATGTTTATCATTGGAAAGAGCCTCGGGCATTAACCAATCGTGAGCGAGCCCGTCTTCAGAGCTTTCCCGATGATTTCGTATTCTATGGAAAAAAAGAACAGGTACGAAAACAGATTGGTATGGCTGTTCCTCCGATGGGAGCAAAAATAATCTTCAAGGCGATTCTCGATACATTCGCAGGAAATGAATATCCGTCTCTTACGACGCCCAGCTACGTTCCTATGGATGAAGTTAAATTTAGGCAATTTAGATTTAAGCGTTATAAAGAACGGATCAAGACCCGCATGCGTCGCGAATTTAATTTTGACCTGACAGAATTGAATGCATTGGAAGAAAATATATCCCTCTGGATGGATCAGGATATATCTGTCGATGATGTTGAGACAGAAATCTTAGAAAACAGACTCTTAAAGTTAACACCTAAGGGATAGCCCAGAAGCAAGCTAAAGTCTGTGTTAAGCCTGTTTTAAATGGGGCTGGTTCGATGAACCGGCCGTCCTGTCGCTTCGGCTTGCGGAAGGCGCATCCTTTTATAGATGTGGCAATCAAATATTGGGATTATTGCCACAAAAAGGCACATGAAACACAAAGACCCAATCTGCTGAATTTTCGTGCCTTTTGAGCCTCTTTGTGGCCATTAAGCAGTCGCTTGGACATCTTAATATTTAGGTGCCGGAGCAATATAATGGCTATGCGTGCGTGCGGCGCGCTCGTCGAGCAACGCCCTGCCATTTTACGGATCGGGGGCGATCTGTGACTGGACGGCAACCGGTATTTGCTGATTCTCTATAGACAAAAAAACTCCTAAACCATGTTGGTTCAGGAGTTAAAGTGGTGGCTGTGAGTGGACTTGAACCACCGACAAGCGGATTATGATTCCGCTGCTCTGCCGACTGAGCTACACAGCCATTTGTTTCAAAGAAGGGAGGAAGATAGTTAAAGACCCGCGGCATGGCAAGGCCATTTCTTTATCTTTTTTCGGCCGCCAATTCGGATAGCGGTTTTCCTTCGGCATAGACCTCTTCGATCGCTGCATTTCCTTCATAAATCCGGACGGCGGCCCAGCAGTTTGTGGTGCGTGCTGCGGTTGCCGCGAGTCGTTCTGCCCGAGGGGCTTTGGCTTCATCCATGTAGAATCGGTCAAAGGGCAGATCAATCTGGATTTCGCTGATCCGGTTGGTTACACCGTCCTGAATTCGGAAGGACCTTCGGTTTCGCTCATATCGGGTTTTCAGATAGGCCCGGTCTGCCGGAGGCTTATTTGACCAGTCATAAAAACAGGCAAACCCCTGTTCGTCTTCTTTAAGATGGGCATAGATTTGTGTGCCGCGTTTTAAGGAATGAACGCTGTTCGTACCTTGCGTAATAAAATCATTCCGGAATTGCAGGCGGACGTAGCGGCCTTGAAACGGATCGGCGGGATCGATCGGCCGGGTGAGAAAACGGAATTCCTGACCCTTTTTCAGAATACGTTCTTTGCTCCGAATCAGCTGAAAGGGGACATAGAGCTGAATGGAAATCAGAACCAGCAATAGGGTTAAGAACAGTTTTTTCATTAGCGTATCCCCAATCGTTTTTTACGATTCGACATGATCAGATTCACGACGAGGAAGCAGGTGCCCAGACTGATGAAAACCAGCCCGCGTGCAAGAAATCCGAAATCCTGATCAAAAAAGCGCGTCACCAGCAGCAGCGATAAAACGGCCATTCCGCCGTTGAGCTGCCGGAGCCGGGTATTACGGCAGCCGAGCACGATATACATCAAACCGAGATAAAACATGAAGGCATTGAAAATCAGTGAAGAAATCAGATACCCCGTTTTTCCATAGCCGGAGCTCAACACAAACCCAAGGGTTCCAATGATTGGAAAAACGGCGAGCGTGAGGGTTTCAAGTGAATGGCGCCGGAAGGCTTTCACGGCAGCGAGTATCCAGACCAGCAGCAGCGCAAAGGTGATGGCGGTATCGAACCCGACACCCCACGGTTTGTGGTGCCAGCCGAAGCGGATATAATTCCAGCCGATCTCCCGCCACATATCGGACCAGGTGAACAGATAGGTGAGAATCGCAATGCCAATAATACCGAAGGTTTTCAGTGGGTTCGAAAAGCCATCTTCGTCTTCATAGAAAAGAATACCGAACAAGGCCGCTGCTGCGAGCAGAGCGGAATAGGCAATAATCCAAAGGCCGGGAACCGTGCGCTCGAAAACGATGCCGAGTGAAATCGTGAGACAGCTCAGGAATCCAAACAGACTCACCAGCGTATCCGGATCGTTCCGGCGGACCCGAACCATGGCGGAAACTTTTCCAAGGGCTGGAAGCAGCAGGAGCCAGAATGCGGTTGCCTGTCCATAGTTTTGCTGGGCTGCGCCGCACCAGCCGCAGATCAGTGCCAGATAGATGAGCAGGGGGCCGGTTGCGCTGAACAGGACGGTCAGCGGCAGAATCAGTAATGCCCAGGTAAGCATAAATCCGGGCATATTTCCGGGAATGTGATACGTTTGTCCAATCAGTGCAATGGAGGCGCCCACGGCCAGCGAATGAAAGATGCCGGCCGATTCCCGGAATGCCGTCCCTCTGTTTTTGAGAAGTGCAAACGCGCTCAGTCCGGCTCCGATCAGCAGGGGACAGAACGACAGAACAGCGCGGGTTGATTGACTGAGCTCCTCCCAGTTGTGCGCAAACAGCAGAATAATTCCCGACCCGATCAGTAACGATCCCAACACGGAAAAGACCAGCACCGCCCAGTGGATTCCGCTGGCGGTCTGCTCGGTATAATAGGTGGAGATTTCGCGCGATTTTTCCGAAGATAAAATTCCTTCGTTTTCAAGAATCGGAAGTTCCCTTTTCAGCCATTGCACCTGTTTGCCGGATACTCTTCTCATAATCATCTCCTCAACAGCAATTATGCACACTGTCGTTCTGTTTTCCAACCCTTGGAATTGTTCCGCAGGTTCTGTTTAAACGCAGCGCGCCGCCGCTGGGTAAACGCATCCGAATAGAGTTTCACGGCCAGTGCCCGGAACCCGGTCTGCAGTTCTTCTCCGGTCATATTCAAGGGGCGGAAGTTGAGATCAAACAAGGTGCATCGCTTCCAGTTGGTCGGTTGAATTAAACGGTTGGACTGTTTCAGTCGC
The DNA here is from genome assembly GCA_029432795.1 of Pontiellaceae bacterium B12219. GTDB lineage: Bacteria > Verrucomicrobiota > Kiritimatiellia > Kiritimatiellales > Pontiellaceae > Pontiella. Next base: position 119,504 of record JARNMJ010000002.1, on the reverse strand, counting down.
TCATACAGCGAGGTGCCGGGGAATGGGGTCAGAATAGTGATCTGTACTTCATAGAGTTCGGTGTCGCAGACGAAGTCGTAGATGTCGTAAAATACGGAAGCGGTCTGCCCATCGAGCCCGATGATAAAGCAACCGTTCACGGTAATACCGTAGGATTGAATGGTCTGAACGGCTTTTTTATATTCCGCAAACCGCGCCTGCTTCCAGTTCGTATTCAGCTCCAATCCGCCCAGCGCATCGCGGGTGGGACTTTCCAGTCCAATGAGCACCTGTGCGCAGCCCGACTCCCGCATCAGCCCGAGCAACTCCGGATCTTCAGCCAGCGACAGATCGGTTTCGGTGAACCATTTAATGCGCCGCTTTTTGAGCTCCGGCAACAGGCCTTTCCAATAGGCCTTGTTCACAAAACTGTTATCGTCCGCAAACTCAATGAAGGGGTGCGGCCAGATTTCACAGATGCGATCAATTTCCGCGAGCACCTTATCGGCGGGTTTCTGTTTATAATGACTGCAGATTAAATTCGATCCCGCGCAGAATTCGCAGTTGTGCGGACAGCCCCGGCTGGTCTGTACGGTGATGCGGTTGTACTTGGAAATGTCCAGCAGTTCATACGCCGGCATCGGCGCATCTTTCAGGTCAAACTCCAGTTTGCGCGCATCATAAATCAACCTGAGACGCCCGTTCTCGGCGTCGTTCAAAACATCGAGCCACACCGGCTCTCCTTCGCCGAGAATGATGGCGCTTCCGTATTTCTGCGCTTCGTGCGGCAGTGCCGTAACATGTGTTCCGCCCAGCACAACCGGGATCCCTTCGGCGCGAAACTGAAGAGCCAATTCATAGGCTTCGTTGATTTGTGCGCTGTAACTCGAAATTGCCACCAGATCAAAACTATCATCCAGTGCGACGATCGTGCTGCTGGATGATAGATCGGGCACTTCGATATAATGGATGTCGTGGTGCTTCGGTGTCATGCCTGCCAGGGTGAGCAGTCCAAGGCTTGGAAGCGAAGCAATCTGTTTGCTGCGTTCCACAAAGCCGGGCAGCGTCAACCCGAGTTCCAACAGTTCGGTATCGCACGCACGAATTCCGCTCATGGCTATAAATGCAATTTTCATAAGGAGACCATCCTTTCGGTGATGAGAAATATGGAAAGCAGGACGGAGCCTGCCGGAATGAAAAACAGATGTTTGAAACGCGGTTTAAATGCACTGAGGAAGCAGACCGTTGGCATCGTTACGGCGCCGGCCAGCATTAGGGTTGATGCAGCCGGCGTGTCGATATTTAATGCGCGTGCTGTGAGGCCCAGTCCCAGATTTAAAAAACCAATACCGAAGAAGGAAATGTGTCCGAGCCGAATCAACCGCCGGGGCCAGGCGGTATAGCCGCCGAGCCAATCCGGCCGATGGAAAAATAAACCGGGAACGGCTCCGGATATCCCGCCCAATGCAAAACCGATCCATGCTGCTGTTAGATTAATCATTGCGCATCTCCGAATCTCAGAGGATGGGTGCCGTGTTGAGCATAAAACCGGTTGTTGATTTGATTCCGCAGCGTCAGTGATGTTTCCTGGTGCTGAAATGAACCGTGTTCAAGGAAGTAGACCGTCTGGTCAATCACCATGCGATTCCACATGGTGGTGGCATGTGTGGTATGCAGTTGAAGATAGTCGGTACAGGTGGCTGGCTTCACCCGGGCGATCGCAACTTTCCCATCGTCCGGTCCGGGAATCAACAGGGATAGAATCAGGTTGATCGAGCGGTCGCCCGCAATGATGCCCAATTCAAAATCCGGGGTCTTCAGCCGGAGCGGTTGGCTGTTGACGCCCGTACCCAGTTGACTCCCGGCCGGCCCATTAATCCATCGATAGAGAAAGGTCTTTCCCAGCTTATCCGTCACCTCGCTGCCGCGGCTGGGCGGAGCCAGCATGACTACTCTTCCAAGGTTTGGAAGTTCGTGATCCTCCAGATATTCACGAAGAATCACGCCGCCCATTGAATGGGTAACAAAATGCACCTGTTCGGCATTCCGAATCTCCGGTTCCAGGGTTTGGAAAATCGACGCGGTCAGTTCTTCGATCGTCGCAGAGGTGGAAGGGTAGTCGTGATTAATCACGCGATAGCCTTCGGCGGTCAGCCGCTTTTCCATTTTGTTCATGGATTTAGCGGAACGGGCCAGTCCGTGCAGCAGCACTACCGTTTCGTTCTTCGGTTCGTTTACCGGATGCGTATTTGAATTCCGGTTGATGGCAGCGAAGGATCCGGCCAGCAGTAGCAGCAGAAGTATACTTATCCGTTTCATGCGATTTTCACCATTTCCTGAAGTTTTTTAAGGTCGAGTTTGCCGGTTCCAAGGATTGGAAGTTCCGGGATGTGAAAAAAGTTGGCGGCCCGGGGAATCCAGAGGTTCGGCAGATCGAGGTTCCGAAGTCTGGAAACCAGCGTTTCCGGATCGCCCGCGGTCGGCGTGCAGCAGACGGCCAGCTGTTCGCCCTTCTTTTCGTCGGCCATGCTGACGACGGCCACGCAGGGCAGATCCGTGTCGGCCACCTTTTGGAGGGCCTCTTCGATGGCGCCATGCGGTACCATCTCGCCGCCGATTTTACTGAACCGCGACAGGCGTCCCGTCAGATAAACAAATCCGTTCAGATCCATACGGGCCACGTCGCCGGTGTTGTACCAACCGTCCTGCAGCACTTCCGCGGTCTGTTCGGGATTATCGAGATAATGCTGCATCACATTCGGTCCTTTGATCAGCATCAGCCCTTCCTCGCCGTCGGAAAGGATTTCGCGAGTTTCGGGATGAACGATACGGACGGCGACGCCCGGCAACGGCTGGCCGGCACTGCCGTCGCGGTTTCCGTTTTTCAGGCTCAGCACAGCGACCGGCGAAAGTTCGGTGCACCCGTATCCTTCCAGAGGCTGGATGCCGAATTTGGTCGTGAAGGCGGTGGCCAGTTCCGGTCGCAGTTTTTCGCCGCCGGTAATAATGGTTTCCAGAGATCGGAAATCATCGGTCGTCGCCTTCCGCATATAGTTCTGCAGGAAGGTGGGGGTAGTCAGGAGGGCCGTGAGGCCTTCTTCGCGGATCAGCTTAATCACGCGACCGGTCTGGGTGGGGTTCGGGTGGTAGGCCACACGCATGCCTTTCAGCAGCGGCCACCACATCAGGCCCAGATAACCGAAAGCATGAAACAGCGGCAGTGTGCCGCAGATGGCATCGTTTTTCCTGAACTGCTGTACCGCCTGCGTGGATTCCACGTTGGACAGAATATTCGAGTGGCTGAGCACCACGCCTTTCGGGGTGCCGGTTGTGCCGGACGAAAAGATGATGGTTGCGGTGTCGGTCGGTTGCGGTTCGTGTCCGCCGGCCAGTTTTTCGGCCGAGGAAAACAGCGCCGCGCCAAGTGCCCGAACCCGTTCGGTGCGACTGAGGTTTTTCAGCAGATCTTCGAGATAGAGCCAGCGGACCGGCAGGTCGGGCTGATTCATTTTCTGGAGGAATCGGCGGGAGGTGATTACATATTTAACGCGAGCCTGCACAACGGCTGATTGCTGGGCTTCAACGGATGATGTCCAGTTCAGGTTAAGGGCCGCTTTGCCCGACAGTGTGACGGCCAGATTTGAAAGCGTGCCGCTGACGGTTGTGGGCATGAAGATACCGACGTGTTTCTGATTCGCAATCTGCGGTTTGATGCGGTTTGCGAGCGCAATGGCTGCGGTCAGCAGTTTGCCATAGGTGGCCTTCTGTCCGAGCGTATCGGAGAGCATTGGCCGGCTCCAGTTGCGGCGCGCCTGTTTCAGAAATTGATGATTGAGCGTTTTCCCCGGCAGGAGACTTTGTTCGGTGGCATATTCCGCCCCAAGTTCTGCAATGACGCGGCGCGCTTCGTCGGCCGGCGTTGCGGTGGGAAGCGGTTTCCCGAAGCGGACGGAGATCGGGCGGGGGAACTGTTCCGGTTTGCGAAAGCCGGGTTTGCCGTTTTTGAAACTGAAGATGCTGCCCCAGATATTGCCGATGTGCGCCGGAATGATCGGGCATCCGCTGTTTTTGGCAATCTTCTCGAAGCCTTTATTAAATTTCATGAGGTTGCCGTTTTTGGTGAGTTCGCCTTCCGGGAAGATGCCGATAATGGCGCCGGCTTCCATCGCCTCGCGCGCTTCCTTGAGCGATTTAGCGAGCGCACGCGGTCCGTCGGAGGTATGAATTGGAATGCAGTCGGTAAGCTTGAAAAAGGGATAGGCCCATTTCCAGGTTTTCAACACATCGCGCGACATCACAAAACGAACCGGGCGCCCCGTTGCGGCTTGAATCAGCAGCGGATCGGCATAGGCCGTGTGATTACAGATCAGCAGTGCACCGCCTTCGCGCGGCAGATTTTCCAATCCCTGGAACCGGATTCTATATAATCGTTTAACCAGACGGATCAGCCAGAAGCGGGTGAAGAATCCGGGCAGGCGCATGCAGGCCAGTACGGCGGGAATGGCGGCAATGAGTCCGGTGATGAATACGCATCCGCGGGCGTCGATATGCAGTTTTCTGGTGAGCACGTAGAACAGACCGGAGGAAAGAATCATGGCGGCGAAGCTCAGGAAACCGGACGCGCCGAATACTTCTCCGCGGCGGTCGGCCGGAATGCGCTGTTGAAGAAAGGCATTGATTGGGACCAGGAACATACCGCATCCCATGCCGAGCAGTAGAATCCATGCGCCGATGAGGATGGGGTTGGAGGAAAAGGTCAGCCCGATTGCGGAAACCATCACGCCGAGAGCGCCGACCGGAATCAGCCCGATTTCGATCGCGTGTTTTGAAAGACGGCCGGTGAGCAGGGCACCGACGCCGATGCCGATCGCAGCCAACGGGAAAAGCATGGGCGCTTTTTCAATGGGTAAATCGAGCGCCTGCTTTCCGTAGAGAATCAGGGTTTGCTGAAAGAGGGCCGTAATGCCGCCGAAGAGGACCAGCCCGAAAACCGCCTGCGTTGCCCAGCGGTCCTGCTTCAGGTTTTTGAGTGCCCGAACAACGTCCGGCACGATCCATGGAGAAGTCGGTTTCCGATTTCCAAAGGCTGGAACCTTGGCCATGCGATAGGCCGCGAACGTACCGACGACAGCCAACAGGGTGCAGCACGCTAAAACGGCAATGGGATTCAGGCCGAGAAAGCCAAGCAACAGCGCGGGCAGGGCGGTGCCGATGATGATCGCCGCATAGGTTGATGCGGTGAGATAACCGTTGGCTTTTGAAAGACCTTTTTCAGCGACCAGCTCCGGAACGATGCCGCGTTTTGCCGGGCCGAAGAGGGCGCTTTGCGTACAAAGCAGAAAAAGGAGACCGTAGGCGGGCCAGACCAATCCCGAGATTAAAACAGGAATACTGACCAGCAACAGGGTGATTTCCATCCATTTGCTGACGATGATGATGTCGCGTTTGCTGAATCGGTCCGCCAGTGCGCCGGCGGCATTTGAAAACAGCAGAAACGGGATAATAAACATGACCGAGCAGATGGCGATGATCTGCGGCAGATGCGCTTGTCCCAACAGTTTTGAAATGACGATAATCGCCGTCATTTTGAAGGCATTATCATTAAATGCCCCGGTGAACTGACTGATGTTTAACCATTTAAATGTGTTCTTCATTTTCCGCTCCCTGGATTTGAAGGTTGATTTGATAGGTCAGCCTATTGCACAGGGTGTGCCATCGGAATTGGATAAAGCGTAAGATGTTAACAGTTAGGGTTTAATGAGTTTTTATAAATTACAGGGTAATTATGTTATGGACAATTTATGAATATTGGGTATGCCATATATGTATGAATGATGAATTTTTTAAAATGATCGCCGAGGCGGCGTTCAGCAATCCGTTCAGCTCGAAACGCATTGAAATTGACCGGAAGATTATCGGGGCTCCGGAAAATGCTGATTGGCTGGATATGTTGGATCCGTTGCTGAAACTTTTGGATGAACGCATTCGTGAGCTTCAGAAAAGCGGCGGGATCAAAATCGACCGGGATGGCGACGAAACGGTTCGGGCGATCGGCATCAGTATTCTGTTTCATGTTTTTCATCGCTACATGGATCAGTTCGATCGATTAATTGAGCGGCAGATCGAGGCCGGCGATGAATCGCTGCGCGCACCGTTTGCATTCCAGTGTCTGGAAGAATTAACGGGATTCGGGTTCAGTCGATCCGATGCCTGCCGCTATGTGGCCATATTTTACCAGATCCGGCGGGCCTATTATTTTATTTCAAAAGGGCTGGTTGGTGACAGCCCCTGCATGAAGGCGCTGCGCGCTCAGCTTTGGAATAATATTTTCACGCATGAAATCTCGTGGTACGAACGCTGCCTCTGGAATCGGATGGAAGATTTTTCCACCTTGCTGCTCGGCGAAACCGGTACTGGAAAAGGGGCTTCTGCGGCAGCGATCGGGCGGTCGGGATTTATTCCGTTTAATCCCGGCTCTCAGAAGTTCGAGGAAAGTTTTACGCGCGCGTTTGTATCGATCAATCTCTCCCAGTATTCCGAAAGTCTGATTGAATCTGAACTGTTCGGTCATCGCAAAGGCGCCTTTACCGGAGCCATTGAAAAGCACGATGGGATATTTTCGCGCTGCAGTCCCCATGGAGCCATCTTTCTGGATGAAATCGGGGATGTCAGCATTCCGATTCAGATCAAGCTGCTGCAGGTGCTGCAGGAGCGCACTTTTACACCGGTTGGAAGTCATGACTCGATTCGGTTTAAGGGGCGCGTGATTGCCGCAACAAATAAGTCGATTGATACGCTTAGGCGGGAAGGCACGTTTCGCGATGATTTTTATTATCGCCTCTGCTCAGACATCATCACGGTTCCGCCGCTGCGCAAGCGTATTCAGGAGACCCCGAGAGAGCTGGAGCAGCTGGCCGGGCATTTGATGGAACGGATCTGCGGCTCGGAATTGCGGTTTCCAATCATTGGAAAGCTGAAGGAGGAGCCGGGAAAAAGGTATGCCTGGCCCGGGAATGTGCGCGAGCTGGAGCAGGCCATTCGCCGCATCCTGATTTCCGGGCGGTATCCCGGCGATAGCTCGGCACAACCGGTGGAAGAAATTGCGCTCGGGCAGGCGGCCGAAGCCGGAGTGCTTACCGCCAAAGAGCTGGTGGAGAAATACTGCATTGATCTCTATGAACGCTATGGAAACTACGGCGAAGTGGCGCGCCGAACCGGTCTGGACTGGCGAACGGTGAAAAAGAATGTGAATCGTAATTCGTAATATTTTTACTGCGTATTTCGTATTGGCGGCTCTGTGGAAGTGATTACCCATCATACGCAATACGCACCTACAAAAAAAGCCCGTCGTAATGACGGGCTTTTGAGCGTTAATCAACGATTAACTTATGCACCGAGCTGGTAGCGAACATAGCGTTTAACCGTGATGGTATCGCCGAGTTCTTTTGCTTTTTCAGCAATCAGGTTGGTGATGGAAACCTTGTCTTCTTTAACGAAGCCCTGCTCCAGGAAGCAGATCTGAGAGAAGAACTTATTGGTTTTACCGATAAGAATCTTTTCGATCATTTCATCCGGACGGGATTTTCCACGCTCTTCGTCTTCAGCTTTCATCTGCGTACGCATGATGCCCTGTTCCTCTTCCAGCTTTTCAGCCGGAACTTCTTCGCGGTTCAGGTATTCCGGAGCGGCCGCCGCAACATGCAGGGTCAGATCCTTTGCAAGCTCTTCAAAAACCGGATTGGAAACTGTGTCTGCTTTTTCGCATCCGAGTTCCAGCAGAACGCCTACTTTTCCGCCCATGTGGATGTAGGAGGTGATGGAGCCTGTTCCTTCAACCGTCCATTTTACATTGCGACGAAGCTGAATTTTTTCACCGATCGATCCGATCTTTTCTTCAACTTTTTCCGCAACGCCGGCTGCCATGGCGTCAGTCTCGAAGCTCAGTGCTTCGCCGCGCAGTTCTTCAACGAAATTCTGGAAATCTTCGTTACGGGTAACGAAGTCCGTTTCGCAGTTCACTTCAATCATGGCGGCGCTCTGGGCGTCGTCCGTAACAATTGCGGTAATCACACCTTCTTTAGCTTCCTTGGAAGCGCGCTTGGCTGCAACAGCCGCGCCTTTTTCACGAAGGGTTTTGATGGCTGCATCGAAATCGCCATTACTGTCGTTCAGTGCGTTTTTGCAATCCGCAATGCCGAGTCCGGTGGCATCGCGAAGCTCTTTAATCATACTTGTGGTAATTGCCATTTTTTAAATCTCCTGAAGTTTAGTCTTCTTTTTTGGCTTCGGTTTCTTCGGCGGCAGCTTCAACGGCCGGAGCTTCTTCCTTTACTGCTTCAGCAACAGGAGCAGCTTCTTCAGCGGCAGGTGCTTCTTCTTTTACTGCTTCAACCTTTTCAGCGGCTTTGGCAGCGGCAGCTTCAGCTTTTTTGACTTCGTCAGCTTTTTTCTTCTGCTCTTTGATTTTTTTCAGCACTTCTTCGCGCTTCTTCTTTTCTTCGGCTTCTTTCTTCTGGCGCTCTTCGCGGGCCGCTTTGGCTTTTTCGCGTTCGATGGCTTCAGCAGCTTCGCGGGCTTCGCGTTCAGCTTTCGCTTTTGCGGTGTGTTCCGCATCAGCTGCTTTAATGGTTTCGCCGAGAATATCAGAGATCAGGCCGATAGAGCGAAGGGAGTCGTCGTTGCCCGGGATCGGGTAATCAACGAGATCCGGATCGGCATTGGTGTCAACCAGTGCAACAATCGGAATGTTCAGACGAGCGGCTTCAGCCAGGGCCAGATGCTCACGCTTGAGGTCGACCACAAAAAGGGCACCCGGTTTCTTTTCCATGGCAGCAATACCGCCGAGGTTGCGTTCCAGCTTCGTCAGTTCACGACGCAGAACAGAAACTTCCTTTTTCAGCATTTTTTCCATGGTGCCGTCGTTCTGCATTTTCTGCAGTTCGCGCATACGGGCCACGGAAGAGCGGATGGTTTTATTGTTGGTCAGCATGCCGCCGAGCCAGCGATGAATCACGTAAGGCTGATTGGTTTCTTCAGCTGTGTTTTTGAAAATTTCACGGGCCTGTTTCTTGGTGCCCACAAAAAGAATTTTTTCACCGCGCAGAACAACATCGTTGAGGAATGTTTGCGCCAGCTGGAGCTGCGACAGGGTTTTGTTCAGGTCGATAATGTAGATCCCGTTTTTTGCGCCGTGAATATAACGCTTCATTTTCGGGTTCCAACGCTTGGTCTGGTGACCAAAATGCAGGCCTGCATCAAGCAGATCCTTAACAGACACTGTCTTAGTGAATGAATCAGACATTTTACCTCTCCTATAGTTTAACTGACAATTTAAACAATCCGCTTTGACACGTCCGAGGTAGCAGACGGCCTTCGCTTCCAACCGGCACTCCCGGTTGATTAAGCGGCGGAATATACGGACGGGGTGCAGGTTACGCAAGTGCATTTTACATTGTTTTACCCGCTTCCCGGGCTTGAAAGTTTTCGGGAAACAGAACTGGATATAAAACCACAAAGGTACCATATTGACCGAACGTGAAATTTATTCTGCTCATTCTAACTCTGGTATTCGCCAGTCAAACGGACTCAAACAGCATGACCAATGAATCTATTCCCGCACATACAAACCGTTTAGCTCAGGAAAAAAGCCCGTATTTGCTGCAGCACGCCCATAATCCCGTGAACTGGTATCCCTGGGGCGAGGAGGCATTTGAAGCGGCGCAACAGCAGGGTAAGCCCATATTTTTATCCATCGGCTACGCGACCTGTCATTGGTGTCATGTGATGGAACACGAGTCGTTCGAAAATGAAGAAATCGCTGAATTGATGAATGAGGCCTTCATTTGTATCAAGGTGGACCGCGAGGAGAGGCCCGATATTGACAATATTTATATGACGGTTTGCCAGATGATGACCGGGCAGGGCGGTTGGCCGCTCACGATTGTGATGACGCCCGATAAAAGGCCGTTCCATGCCGCCACCTATATTCCGCCGGATCAACGTTTCGGCCGCATGGGGATGAAGCAACTGATTCCGAGCATTTCCAGCGTCTGGGAAAATCAGCGCGAAAAGGTGCTGGAGTCGTCCGGGCATATTACGAATGTTCTCGCCCGGCAAAACAGAACGGGGTCGGGCGAGGAACTCAGCCCGAACCTTTTAGCGGAAGGCCAAAGGGAATTGCTGAAGCAATACGATCCGGATAAAGGCGGTTTTGGTGCACATCCGAAGTTTCCAACGCCGCATCGGTTGGTATTCCTGCTCCGCCAGGGGAATCCGGAGGGCATTCAGGCGGTGGAGCATACGCTGGAAGAAATGCGAAAGGGCGGTGTTTTTGATCAGGTTGGCTTCGGGTTTCATCGTTATTCCACCGACAACGACTGGTTGCTGCCGCATTTTGAAAAAATGCTTTATGATCAGGCCTTGCTGGTGATTGCCTACACGGAAGCGTATGAACTCACCGGTAAACCGCTCTATAAACAAGTGGCCGAAGAGGTGTTGAAATATGTGCTGCGCGATATGACCACCCCGGAGGGCGGATTTTATTCCGCCGAGGATGCCGACTCCGAGGGCGAGGAAGGGCTCTTTTATATCTGGTCCGCGGATGAACTGAAATCCGTTGTTGGCGACGAGTATGATTTTGTTTCCAGCGTCTGGAATATCCGGGCGGACGGAAATTTTAAAGATGAAGCATCGGCAAAACGGAACCCGAACAATATTCCGCATCTCTCCGCCTTGCTGACTGAAGAAGAGCGCGCGCGGCTTTCCGCTTCCCGAAACAAACTGTTCGCTGTTCGCGAAGAACGAATTCATCCGCTGAAAGATACGAAGGTCCTGACAGACTGGAATGGATTAATGATCGCCGCTTTTGCCAAGGCGGGGAGGGCATTCAGGAACGAGGCCTATATTCAGGCGGCTGTTCGGGCCGATGCCTTCGTGGAAAACGAGATGAGGCTTGAGGACGGGCGGCTGTGGCATCGTTGGCGGGATGGCCATACGGCGGTTCCGGGCCAGCTGGAAGATTATGCATTTCTGATTTACGGATTACTGGAACTTTACGAATCGACCCTCGATTTCCACTGCCTGGAAAAAGCGATGGCTTATAATAAAATTCTGTCGAAGCACTTCCGCGATGAACGCAACGGCGGTTATTTTATGACGGCTGATGATGCGGAAGAGCTTATCGTCCGACCTAAAGAGTTGTATGACGGGGCGATTCCTTCCGGAAATTCAGTACAGTTTTTGAATCTGCTAAAACTGGCGCGACTCACCGGCCAGCCGGAGCTCGAAACGCAGGCGGTGGATACCGGAAAGACATTTTCAGAAAAGATCAACCGTGCACCATCCAATTTTTCACAGGCCTTGATTGCGCTTCAGTTTGCACAGGGCGAAACGGTGGAAATTGTGGTGGTGGGCGACCGGAAGGATGCAAAAACGCAGGGGATGCTGGATTATATCCATTCCGTGTATCTGCCGGGAAAAGTTGTTCTGTTTAAAGATGCTGAAAACGCGGAAGCCCTGGCTGAAATTGCGCCGTTTACAAAAGATCAGAATCAGGCCGATGGAAAAACGACGGTGTATATCTGCCGGAATTTTGCCTGTGAAAAGCCGATTCAATCGCTGGAAGAATTAAAGCAGCGGTTTGATTAAGATAAAGGCACGAAGTTCACTGAGCAGGGTGCTGTGTGTTCTTCGTGCCTTGCGCGATAGGATCTTTCCGGTTTTACAGCGACGCGTAGTTGTCCTCGTAGGTCATGAGGAAATTGAACGCCAGATCGTCGTCCGACAAGCCGCTGTATATGACGCTGGAAATCTGGTCGTCGACAGTCAGCAACTGCGTCTTACCCACCACGAGTTCCATCGCGACTTTATCCGATCCGTTTAGACTGAAGAAAATTCCCAGCCCAATCATAAGCGATGCCGCTGCGGCCATGGCAGGTTTCAGGATACGGATTTTTAAGGCTTTCTTTTCGGGAGCATTCAGGCGGGCTTCGCGCAGCACATTCTGAACAACTTGTGCTGAAGGTTCTTCCAATGGCTGGAAAAACGGTTGCGATTCCAGCAATGCAAACTGAAATTGCCGGCAGGGTTCGCAATCGTGCAGATGTGCGGCCAGCCTATTGGTGTATTTTTTCGGCAATTCGCCGGAATCCTGCAACAGGATCTGTTTTTGAGCATTTTGGCAGTTCATGACATCGCCTCCTGTAAATCGTCGTATTCTTCCTTCAGTATAGAACGCAGGTTACCCAGTGCATATTGCATGCGAGCTAAACAAGTATTGATCGAGCATTTCTGAATTTTTGCAATTTCCTTGAAAGAAACGTTTCCATACATCCGCAAAAGGAAGACTTCTTTCTGTTCTTCTGACAGCGTTTTGATGGCTTCCTCGATCTGAATACCCAGCGAATTTCCTCCGGCTTCTTCCGCCGGAGTGATGCCCGGCGCGGCCAGATGATCTTCCAACGTGGCAGTGCCATCATCTCCGCCAAAGGAGCTCTGCATGGAAATGTTTTTTTTATTCCGTCGCGCGCGGTCGATCACCAGATTGTGCGCAATACGAAACAGCCAGTTCAGGAAATTCTTATGTTTAAATTTATGAACATTTTTCAGGGCCCGAAACCAGGTTTCCTGAAAGATTTCATCCGTATCTTCACGGCCTTCGGTCATTTTCAGAATGAATGAATAGAGCGGGCGTTTGTACTTTTCAACCATCGGTTCCAACGCATTGGAATCGCCGTTCAAATAAGCCTCTATACATTCAATATCCGAAATATCCATAGGTTTAATGCGTAATGTACATGGCGTAATTGATGTTTAATTGGCCCGTTAAACGAACTCGGCATCGGTCTATTGCAGGAATTCTGATTTAATTTTTCCTGAGATTGGATCGTTTTCCAAATGAATGCGAACGCCGCGGTTGTCCTCGATTTCCATCTCAAACCAGTCGCACTGACCGTTCGGATAGAATCGGATCATGTAGAGATTTTCATGAAGAAGATCTTCATCCGTCCAGTCTTTTTCAAAAACAGTGACCTCTAAACCATCCGGAAGAAACTTATGCACTTCTTTATCGATGCCGGCGGTATCCGAATCGGATTCTCCGCCGTCGACATAACCGAGCCGGGATAAGACATCCTGATCCAGCTCTCCGTCGGCGGCATTGGTTTGCTGGAGATATCCCCCCATATAAATTTCCATCGTATCGCGATTCAGCGCAACGGTCAGCTGCTCTTCGCGCATGATGGCCATGCTGCGGGCAAAGCGCGCCATACGTGTGATTGTACGCGCGGTGGTTCGCAGTTTATTGCCTTTATAGGAGCCCGCAAAGTAAGGAAATGCAATGCCGGAAATGATGGTGATGACGACGGCCACCAGAATCACTTCGACCAGGGTGAAACCGCATTTTTTCGATGTACTGGATGGTTGGAGCGCTGAAGCGTCGGGCACAGATGAGCGATGGAAAAGAGCCGTCTGTTTCCATTTATTCATCCATCCAACCATCCATTTCATCATGTATTTCTATTCCCAGTTATTAATAACGGTCCCTTTGGGGGATGTGCAGGAAAGATCAAAGGTATGGGTGTTGTGCGAGCCCGGAGCCTGATACACATAGGGGGCACCCCAGGGATCGGTGGGGATTACTTTCTTTTCGAGAAACGGGCCGCCTTTGGATTCGTCGAGCAGACCTTCGAGGCTCGAGGGATAATCGCCATTCATGATTTCGTATTCACGGATGCCCATTCCGAGCATATTGATGTTTCCCTGTGCCTGTGCGATTTTGGCTTTGTCGGATTTTCCGCTGAGGGCCGGAATGCCGATGCCGGCCAGAATGCCGATAATCACAACAACGAGCAGGATTTCAATCAGGGTGAAACCTGAGCGACGACGGTTCATCAGTTGTTCACGTTTTGTAGTATTCATTCAATCTCTCCTTGCGGTTTGTTAAATATGCAGTGAATCGGTAAGGGTCAGTACCGGCAGCAGCAGACTGACCGCAATACCGCCAACAATCAACGCCACCAAAACCAGCAACAGCGGTTCCAGCACGGTGGTACAGGTTTTTACCATACGGTCCAGTTCGGCATCGTAGCGGCGGGTAATGTGGGAAAGAGCGCCGGCCATATCGCCGGTTTCTTCGCCCACCGCCAGCATATCAATGAGCAGGCGCGGGAAAATTTTACCCTGTGCCAAAGGTTTTGATATACTGGCACCGTCGGTGACCCGCTCGCGGGCTTTTCCGATTTCACGGGAAATGACGACGTTATCAATGGTTTTCTGAACAATTCCAAGAGCGGGCAGAATAGATACGCCATTATGGAGCAATGTCCCGAAGGTACGCGAAAAATGAGCGTAGGCATTGGCCGTGATGATGTTTCCCATGATTGGAATCTTAAGCTGGGTCCGGTGCCAAATCTCCTGACCTTTCCCGTGTGCCACCCATTTTTTAAGTGCAATTACGCCGCCCGCAATCAGAGCGGCAACAATCAGCCCGTATTTGGTCACAAAATCACTGAGCGCCATCAGAATCAAAGTCGGGGTTGGGAGCTCGGCCCCCATTTCCTCAAAGGTTACGGCGAACTTCGGCACAATGACGGCCATCAGGAAAATAACCGCAAGACCGCCGACAATCAGCACGATGCCGGGGTAGACCAGCGCGGCAACCACCTTGCCTTTGGCTTCGTGAACGCGCTCGTAGTGAATGCATATATTTTCAAGCGCGCCCGGCAGATTACCCGAAGCTTCGCCGGCACGAACCAGATTGATGTATAGCGAAGAAAAGGTTTCGGGATAAAGTTCCAGCGCATTGGAGAGCGAAGTGCCCTGCACGATTTCATCGCGCAATACGGTTACAATTTTTCCAACGGCCGATTCATCTTTACGGGCGGCGAGGGTGTGCAGGGCGCGCCCGATGGTCATTCCGGATGCCACCAGATCGGAAAGCTCCCGCGAAAACAACAGGAGATCCTGCATTTTCATTCTCGCTTTGCGCTGAAAGCCCAAATCGAACTTGAAGCGTTTATCACTTTTGCTGTTCTGATTTACGGTTTTTGTGGTTTCGGTGACGGATACCGGGATGTGCCCCATCGATTCGATGATGCGAACTGCACCCATGCGATCGTTGGAATCAACCACGCCTTCAACGCGCTCGCCCTGTTTGGACCTGCCTATGTATTTAAAATGAGCCATATGACCTATGATAACGGCTGAGCCGCGAAATTATTTCCAAAGATCGGAACAGAATAGTGGAAGAATGAATTATTGGAAGAATGGAATAAAGGATTGTTGGAAAAACAAATGCCGCCATCCGGCATCGATCCTTCGTGATAAACCGGAGTGCATTCGGCGTGCTCCAACAACGATTCAAGCTCTCGGATGAAACTGCTGGTGAATCGATTTCAGGCGCTCGGGATTTACGTGGGTGTAGATCTGCGTGGTGGCGATATCAGCATGACCGAGCATTTCCTGGATGACGCGCAAGGGGGCCCCGTTTTCGAGCAGATGGCTGGCAAAGGAGTGCCGCAGGGTATGGGGCGTCACGTTTTTCATGATGCCTGCGTCCCTGGTATATTTTTTGATAATCTGCCACAGGCGCTGCCGGCATAGCGCGGTTTCGCGTTTGGAAACAAATACATTCTGCAACTGCGGGTTGTCGCAGAGCATCGGGCGGACTTCATCGAGATAGCACTCCAGAATATTGGATGAGCTTCGGGCAATCGGAATTACGCGTTCTTTCCGACCTTTGCCAATGACGCGAATGTAGTCCTCGTCAATATGCAGATCGGAAAGTTTAAGCCCCGCGAGTTCTGAAACCCGCAAGCCGGAGGCATAGAACATTTCCAGAATTGCGCGGTCGCGCACCCCGAGCGGTTTTCGCATATCGGGCGCTTTAAGCAGAAGTTCGACCTCTCGTTCCGACAGCGTGTCCGGCAGGATTTTCCAAAGTTTGGGAGAATCCATCGTGTCGGTTATATTTTTATCCAGCAGGCCTTCCTGCTGGAGATAGCGGAAAAAAACTTTGATGGAAACCAGATGGCGGGAAATCGAGTTGGTCGACATGCCTTTGGCTTTCATGGCCATCAGATGATCGAGCACCTGTTTGCGGCTCACCTGACTGAGCGACGAAACACCTTTCCGATCGAGGAATTCGAGAAACTGGCTGAGATCATCCGCATAGGCTTTACGCGTGTTGATACTCAGTCCGCGTTCCAGCGAAATGTAATCCAGAAAACTTTCCAGAAGAGCGTTCATTAACAGGCAGGAAAAGGCACAGGAGGCACAAAAACAGTCTTAGTGAATTTTGTGCCTCTCTGTGGCAATCAGCACTCCAGTTCAGATCCGGTCAGGAGCTTGTAGGCTTCCAGATATTTATCGCGGCTCTGCAGCAGCACTTCTTCCGGAATGGATGGACCCGGATAGGTTTTGTCCCAATCGAGGGTTTCGAGATAGTCGCGAACAAACTGCTTGTCGAACGAGAAGGGGGACGAGCCCGGCTTATACGTATCCGCCGGCCAGAAGCGCGAACTGTCGGGGGTCAGCACTTCGTCGATCAGGATCAGTTCGCCGTCCACCATGCCGAATTCGAATTTTGTATCGGCGATGATAATTCCTTTCGTCAACGCGAAGTCGGCGGCTGTCTGGTAAAGCTTCAGGCTGACATCCTTCAGTTTATTGCCGAGTTCTTCGCCCACAATTTCCTTCATCTGCTCAAAGGAAATATTTTCATCGTGGCCTTCGTCGGCTTTGGTGGACGGGGTGAAAATCGGTTCATCGAGTTTGCCGGCCATTTCGTATCCGGCGCGCAGCGGCATACCGCCGATGGTGCCGGATTTCTGATATTCCTTCCAGCCGGAGCCGATCAGGTAGCCGCGAACAATGCACTCAACCGGGAGCAGTTCGGCTTTTTTAACAAGCATCGAACGGCCTTTCAGCAATTCCTTATGTTCCTGAAGTTCCGCAGGAAAATCATTCACATCGGTCGAGATCATGTGGTTTTTAACCACGTCGCCGGTGCGGTCGAACCAGAATTTTGAAATCATATTTAATACACGGCCTTTATCCGGAATGCCGTCCGGCATAACAACATCGAAGGCGGAAATCCGGTCTGAGGCAACAAATAGATACTGATCGCCGAGGTCGTACACTTCGCGGACTTTTCCGGATTTAAATTTTTCAATACCGGGAAGTTCAATTTTGGTAGCTGCTGGGGTCATTTTAATTCTCCATAAGTAGTGTCTGGTTTAAAATCGGGGGCACTTTACGAATCGCACCTACGGTCCGCAACCCAAACCGTACAAAATCAGTGCTTTAAGTATCTGTTTAAAAGAAAACGCTTATTTATTCTAATTTAGGTATTCGAGGTTTGGCGCATCCCTTCCTGATCCGTATAGTCGATTCAATACTATTTATAGGAATTCCAATGATCGATCTGCATACGCATTCCATTTACTCGGATGGCACCAACACGCCGGCCGAACTCATAAAACTGGCTGAAAAACGAGATCTGAAAGCGATGGCGCTGACAGACCACGATACCGTCGGGGGCATTGTTCCCTTGCTTGAAGCAGCAAAAGACGCTTCGGTGGAAGCGGTACCCGGCATTGAACTCAGTGCTGAATGCGAACGCGGCACGATGCATATTCTGGGCTACTTTGTTGATCACACCTGTGAAGTGCTGCTCGATAAAATCAATACGGTCCGGGAGGGGCGCGACGAGCGGAATCAGGAAATTCTGAAAAAACTGAATAAGCTGGGCTATCGCCTGCTGTGGAGCGATGTTGCGGATCTGGCGGGAGGGGATGTGGTCGGCCGTCCGCATTTTGCCGAAGCGCTGGTTCGCAACAAGCTGGTTAAAAGCCGCAAAGCCGCTTTTGAATTGCTGTTGGCCAAAGGGCGCCCGGCCTATGCCGAGCGCTATCGATATACTGCGCGTGAGTGCATCGACTTAATTCATCAGGCCGGTGGGGTGTCCGTGCTGGCGCATCCGGCAACCATTTATTTGCCGGAAGATCAGCTGCGGGGAGTGGTTAAAGGACTGGCTGCACGCGGACTGGATGGAATTGAAGTCTATTATGCCGAACAACGTCCGGAAAACATCACCCGTTTTAAAAGCTGGGCGGATGAGATGGGACTGATTGCAACCGGCGGAACCGACTTCCACGGGAAAAATACACCGGATCTGCGACTGGGCATCGGGTTTGGAAAGTTGCGGGTTCCGGACGAAGCCCTGGATCAAATTAAGGAAAGAGTGCGTCAGAAACAAGGGGCCTGATTTTCATAGATGACATGGTCCTGAAAAGAGGATTCGGCATTCCAGGGCTTTTGCGCAGGGAAAAAGCGGTTTAAGGAAATTCGTCATATGCAGAAACAATATGGAACAATCCCTTTTATTCGTGGAAAAAACGGGATTGAAGTGGTGCTGATTACCAGTGCGTCAGGCTACTGGATTTTTCCGAAAGGGCAGTATGAAAAGCGGCACGGCAAGAGGGGAACCGCTAAACTTGAAGCATTTGAAGAAGCCGGCCTTAAGGGTAAAATCTTCAAAGAATATGCCTATAGAACGAAGGTTATCATCCGGAGTGGTGAGCAGGTTCAGCTGACGCTTTATGCATTTGAGGTTCAGTCTTTTTCCACGCAGTGGAAAGAAGAGCGCCGGCGTGAGCGCAGGCTGGTATCCATCGACGATGCCAAAAAATTAATTACGTCCGATAAGCTTATGAAGTGCCTCGAAAAGTTTGAACGTGATTTTGTGATCTGAAATAAATGCAGTTCTGGTCTTCATCCTGCTATAGACAAAGGCATCTGTAATTTAACCGGATAGCGAGGAAAACTTTGAAAAGTGTACTGATATTGATAATGGGAGTTCTTCTGAGCAGCACCGCTGCGTTTAGCGAAGAAGTGGAGATCGAACTGGAAGCGGCAAAGGATAATTTTGCGCGAAGCAGTGTCCGTAATGGAAACAGCGGCGCGAACCCGGAAATGTTTATTGTTCCGGTTCGTGAAATGGTGGCCTTAATTGCATTTGATCTCTCGGCGGTAACCAATGAGATCGTCAGCGCATCATTTTCGTTCCGGATCATGGAAACGAATGACCAGCCGATTTCGTTAACCGTTGCGCCGATGGTTGCGGGCACAAATAATGCCTCCTGGGTGGAAGGAACCGGAAATCTGGGTGCGCTTGGGCAAAATGCCACGCTTGGCGAATCCACCTATCAGTGGCGTTCTTTTCGCGATGCATCATGGGAGGATCAGGCTGGAAAACCTGTGCTTAACCTCGCAGATCCCAAGCTATGGAATACGCCGATTGCCAGGAAAATGTCCGTTGACTGGATTGAGGGGAATTGGGTGACGGTTTCAATTTCCGACCTTTCTTTTCTTGAAGAAATTATCGAGGGAGGCAGCAAAATCGTCACCTTCGGTCTTTGGGGTACGGCCGGAAATGAATTTTACCGGATCAATGCACGCGAATCCGGGGAGCCTGCACGGCTGGTGCTGAAGCTGAACGTTCCCGAACCGGAAACACAACCCTGACCTCTTTTTTATCCCGCTCTCAAAAGCTGGCACCCGATTTGCTTTACTCCTGTGTCTAACGGGAGAAATGAAATGATTAAAGACAGCACTAAAACTATGGGAGTGGTGGACAGTGATGCAAAATGTATCGGGTTCCACGAGTTGTTAGACTGGCAGATCCTTCAACATCGTCAGGTGGTGGACGAATATCGTCACGATCTGTCGGTTGCGGAAAACCGCTGTATTTCCTGGCAGGAAGCGGAGGAATGTTTTCCTCTGGAAAAACGGGAACAGGTCGATGACCAGTCCCGTGTTGAATACTGCGGTATGATTTGCCCTTCGAGAGCAAACTGCCTGTTAGCCCTGAATTTCCTACACAAGAAAAACACCGAGCCGCTTTATAAAGTCGGCTAGGGTGCATGAGGAAAATCAGCGCCGGTTCCGTCGGCGGTGTTTGCTCCGTTCGCGGGGGCGACCGGTTTTCATATCCGGTTGAACCCGAGACTTTCGTTCGCGCCGGGCAGGTTGGGAGACCTGGTCGGCCAGAACGAAGTCGATAAAACCACGGGCGGTATCCACCTTGGCGAGCGCCACTTCAAGTTCCTGGCCAATGGTATATTTCACCTTGCCGCCTTTGGTGCGGACCTGGGTCATATCGTCGTTGGCTTCGAGCCAGTCCGATTTGATGGATGCAAAAGTAACCATACCGCGCTGCAGCGAATCCGGCAGCTCGACAATCATGCCTTTGCCTTTAATCGAAATGATGTAGCCGGTAAAGATTTTGGGTTGAGCGGTATTCAGCAGATCATTGTAATAATCGAGCCGTTTCTTTTCCGTACTCTTTTTTTCCAGCTCATCGGCTTTCTTTTCGGTCTCATTACAATGGTGTGCAATTTCCTCAATCCGGTCTCCGGAGATTGGAAAACTCTGCCCCAGCTCAACCGCTTTCAGCATCCGGTGCACAAGCAGATCCGGATAGCGGCGAATGGGGGATGTGAAGTGGGTATAATCATCGAAGGCCAACCCGAAATGCCCGATCTGGGTGGATGAATATTCCGCCCGCTTGAAGTTTCGGAGAATTGCCAGGTTTGCGGTATATTCAACGGGCGTTCCCGTTGCCAGCCGCGCCGCCTGGTTAATGTCGTCCCGCGACTGCGGTAAAACCGGAATGCCCAGCGCCTGCAGTTCCATTCCCATGGCGGCCCATTGCTCTTCGTCCGGTTCAGCATGCACGCGATAAATCGCCGGCTTTTCGGATTTGATCAGAATTTCCGCCACAGCGCGGTTTGCCAGCAGCATACAGTCCTCAACCAGTCCGTAGGCCTGCTTCGACTCCGAGCGCGGCATCATTTTTTCCACCTTGCCCTGCGCATTCAGTTTGATCTCAATTTCCGGTGTATTGATCTCAACGGAACCATTGGCCACGCGCAAGGCTCTGACCTTCTGAACCAGCGGCCAGAGATTTTCCAACCGTTGGATAATCAGCTCCGGTATGCCGTGATCGGTTTTTCCTTCAATAAATTTTTGAACCTGTGTGTAGGTTAGGCGCGCTTTGGAATGAATGACAGACGGATAGGTTTTGAAGTCCAGCATTTCGCCCTCATCACTCAGATGAATTTCGGCGGTGTGTGAAAGGTGATCGTTTTCAGGATTCAGGCTGCATACTTTAGTCGTCAGTTCTTTCGGAAGCATCATGACGGCACGGTCGACCAGATAAATGCTGTTCCCGCGCCGGAACGCTTCTTTATCGATCAGCGAGCCCGGTGTGACATAGGTTGAAACATCGGCAATGTGAACGCCGAGCGTCCAGCCGCCTTTCGGGTGGGGTTCAATGGAAACCGCATCGTCGTAATCTTTGGCTGTTTCCGGATCGATGGTAAATGTGACCGCATCGCGCAGGTCGGTACGGCCTTTCAGTTTATCCGGCGTCACATCGCCGGAAAGGCGGTTCGCTTCATCAATAACCTCCTGTGGAAAATCCTCCTCAATGCCGGCTTCCCGCAACAGGCTGTCGACGTCAACGCCCGGTGCAGAAACATCGCCGAGATCTTCCAGAATCGAGCCGGTAAGCGGCTTAAACGGATCAACCCAGTCGTCGAGTTTAATCAGCACCTTATGATTCTCGGGAATGTTCTGCGTGTCTTTAATCCGGACGTCATGCTTGAACCCCGGAGCATCCGGCACAACATAGGAATAGTAGGGGGTGTGCTTCAATAGACCGACTGTTTGCTCTGTACTGCGCTCAATCACCTGAAGAACCCGCCCTTCGGCTCGCAGATCCGTCTGGCCCCGGCGCTGCCGCTGAATGGCCGCGTATTCCGAATGAAAGATTTCAATGGATACTTTATCGTCCGGCAAGGCCACGCCCGTATTCCGATCGTTAATGTAAATTTCCGATTCGCTGGAATCATCCGGAATAAAAATTGCACCGCCTTTGGCCATCATGCGAATCGTGCCGACCACCTGATTTCCAGTGTCTGGAAGTCCCCAGCGGTTTTTCCGAAGCCGGACAATTTTTCCCGCATCTTCCAGCGCATGCAGATCATGCCGAAATTCCGCACGTGCTCCTTTTGAACTGATATGGAGTGCATGGGCCAGCTCGTGTTGTTTCATCGGCCGGTAGCCGGGCGCAGAGATAAATTGAAGAATTTGAGTGTCGAAGCTCATATTGGGTTCCTTTAACATGTGAACATGAAAATCATTTTTGTCAGTAGTGAAATCGTACCATTCGCATCAACGGGTGGTCTAGGAGATGTTTGCGCCTCTTTACCGAAAGCCCTGATTCAGGAAGGGCAGGAGGTGATACGATTCATTCCGCTTTATCAGGATATTGACCGCGATAAATTCGGCCTGAAAAAGACCGACACGGAGCTTCATATCCCGTTGGGAAACACCTGGCATTACGGAACTGTCTGGTATCAGGAAACCGATGGGGTGATTACGTACTTCATTCATTGCAGTGCATTTTTTGAGCGGCCCGGAATTTATAATGCGCCCGACCACGCATACAGCGACAACTTTGAGCGCTTTCTGTTCTTTCAGAAAGCTGTCGTGAAGCTGATTGATCTGTGGCAGATGAAACCTGATGTGGTGCACTGTAATGATTGGCAGGCCGGGCTTGTTCCCATGTTCCTGAAATACGGCATCGATGGTTCTTTTCGAAACGGCCGCGAAAAAACGCTGATGACCATTCATAATCTGGCCCATCAAGGCTGGGCACCGGCTGAAAAGTTTTATATGACCCAGCTGCCCGACAGTTGCTACACCATGCATACGCTGGAATTTTACGGCGAAATCAACACCCTGAAAGGCGGGCTCGTTGAAGCAACGGCAATCAATGCCGTAAGCCCGACCTATGCCGAAGAAGTGAAAACCGCAAAATACGGATGTAAACTCAACGGAGTTTTATTCCATCGTAAACGGGATTTATACGGCATTTTAAACGGAATCGATTACACACGCTGGAATCCCGAAATTGATACATACATTGCGGCCAACTATTCTGCAGCGGACCTGTCCGGAAAATCCGTTTGCAAAGAAGCGCTGCAGAAACAATGCGGGTTTAAAATCGACCCCGATGTTCCAATGCTTGGAATCATCAGCCGCCTCGTTTCCCAGAAAGGCATTGATCTTCTCGTTGACTGCATCGAGGAAATTGTGGAAAGCGGCGTGCAGCTGGTTCTGCTCGGAACTGGCGACGCTTCTTTTGAGAAAGCCTGCGCTTCCTGGGCCGAGCGCTGGCCGGATCAGGTTTGCTGCTGGCTCGAATTTTCCAATACCAAGGCTCACCGCATTGAAGCGGGAGTGGATATTTTCCTCATGCCGTCCGAGTTCGAGCCCTGCGGGCAGAATCAGCTCTACAGTATGCGCTACGGAACCATCCCGGTGGTTCGTGCCGTTGGCGGACTCGAAGATTCGGTGACCGACTATGCCGAAAAAGGCGGGACCGGTTTTAAATTCGCCGATTACACCGCAGCGGAATTGATGAAATGTTTAAACCGTGCCTTGCGGGTATATAAAAATCCCAAGCGTTGGAACCCGCTGATGAAGCGCGCCATGAAACAGGACTTCTCCGTCACCCACATGGCCAATGATTACATCAAGCTCTACAGGAAAATTATCAAGGGATAATTTAATGGCCACGAAAAGGCGCAAAAAACATGAAGACTCCTGGGTGAAATATTTTTGTGTCTCGTGTGCCTCTTTGTGGAAATCCAAACCGGAAGCGGCTCATCTTAAAACCGGCCGGTGGGGAGAAAAACGAGCGGTTAAATTTCTGCGCTCCAACCATTGGAAAATTATCGGCGAGCGTGTCCGCGCCGGGAAACATGATGAAATTGATATCGTTGCAACGGATCGCGACGCCCTTGTTTTTGTTGAAGTAAAAACCCGGAAAAATGAAAACTACGGCCGACCCTTTTCTGCCGTGAATGCAGCAAAACGCAAGCGCCTTTCCCGCGCGGCTGTGGCCTACCTCAAAAAGAAAAAAATCAAACCCGACTACATCCGCTTCGACGTCATCGAAGTCATTGGCGAGCCGAACGGCAAGCCGCCCGAAATCCGCCACATCGAAAATGCATTCCCGCTGGACTCCGCCTATAAGCTCTGGTGGTAAAAACCGAATCTTTAAATGGGTTCTGCTTGCTGAGCGTTGCCGGCAGTTCTATCCTTTCAATCTCTTTTTATCAATCATCTCGCTTAGGCGGGTGAATAAAGATGGGAACCTTTTTAAGGTAAAATGAACATTCAGGTTTTGGGGTAAGGGGCATGTTGAAATTTAATGAAGATTCCAGGGTTAAAATACCGGCCATTCTCCATTTGGTCCGACTGGGATACACCTATCTCCCGAAATCAGAAGTCACGTGGGATGAAACCACCAATATTTTCCCCGGTATTTTCCGGGAGAGCATCTGCCGGATAAACCCGGATGTCGATGATGATGCGACGGACCGCCTGCTGGAAGAGTTGCGGCTGTTGCTCGATTTTGAGGATCTGGGCAAATCGTTTTATGAACGGCTGATTGAAAAGTCCGGTGTTCGGCTGATTGATTTTGAAGATTTCAACAATAATTCATTTCATGTGCTGACTGAACTGCCCTGCAAAAACGGGGACGAGGAATTCCGTCCGGACATCACATTGCTGATTAACGGCATGCCGCTGGTGTTCATAGAAGTAAAGAAACCGAATAATAAAGAGGGCATTCTGGCGGAGCGCAACCGGATCGATACCCGGTTTAAGAATTCAACATTCCGGCGGTTTGCGAACATTACGCAATTGATGGTCTTTTCCAATAATATGGAATACGACGACGAATCGCCTGAACCGATCGAAGGCGCGTTTTATGCCACGCCGGCCTATGGATCGGTAAAGTTTAACTATTTCCGGGAAGAGGAAAATCGGGATCTATCCGTGTTGCTGAAGCCCGAAGATAATCTTTTGGAAGACACGGTGTTGCGGGACAACAATCTGGAGGTCATCAAACACAATCCTGAATTCCTGACCAACAAAGATCCGGATTCACCAACCAACCGTCTTTCCAGCGCGCTGTTCAGCCGGGACCGGCTGGCCTTTCTGCTGAACTATGCCTTTGCCTATGTGAAGACCTCGAACGGTCATGAAAAGCACATCATGCGGTATCCGCAGCTTTTCGCGACCAAAGCGATTGAAGCCAAATTGGACGAGGGCGAACGCAAGGGAATTATCTGGCACACGCAGGGCAGTGGAAAGACGGCGCTGGCCTATTACAACGTCAAACACCTGACCGACTACTTCACCCATCGCGGTATTATTCCCAAGTTTTACTTTATCGTGGATCGCATCGACCTGTTGATTCAGGCCTCCACCGAATTTTCAAGCCGGGGACTGGTGGTTAAAAACATCAACTCGCGGGATGAATTTGCCAGAGAGATCCGCGCCACCAAGGCATTGCACAATTTGAGCGGCAAGCCGGAAATCACGGTCGTGAACATTCAGAAGTTCAAAGATGATCCCGATGTGGTCACGGCTTCGGATTATGATGTGGACGTCCAGCGCATCTACTTTCTCGACGAGGTGCATCGCAGCTACAATCCCAAGGGAAGTTTTCTGGCCAACCTGACGCAGTCGGACCGCAAGGCCATCAAGATCGGATTGACGGGTACGCCGCTGCTGGGGAATGACACGAACTCACGCAAACTGTTCGGCGGCTATATCCACAAATATTATTACAACGCCTCCATAGCTGACGGCTATACGCTGCGTCTTATTCGGGAAGAGATTGAAACCAGCTATAAAATGCAGCTGAAAAAAGCGCTCGAAGAAATGGACGTGAAAAAGAGCGGCGCGAATAAAAAGCTGATTTATGCCCATGAGAATTACACCAGGCCATTGCTCGACTATATTCTCGACGATTTTGAAAATGCCCGGCTGACCATGAACGACCCTTCCATCGGCGGCATGGTGATTTGCGATTCCTCCGAACAGGCCAAAAGTCTGTTTGAGCAGTTTGAAAAAACACAGCAAACCTTCGACGAGGCGGAATACTGGCCGGTGGCAGCGGACGCTCCGCCTCCGTATAAAACACAGCGTAAAGAAGAGCGGCGGGTGAAACGGGCCGCCTTGATTCTGCACGATGTCGGCACCAAGGAGGAACGCAAGGCGCAGATTACCGAATTCAAGGAAGGGAAGATCGACCTGCTGTTTGTCTACAACATGCTGCTGACCGGTTTTGATGCGCCCCGTCTGAAAAAGCTCTATCTCAATCGCATCATCCGCAAACACAATCTGCTACAGGCCCTGACGCGGGTGAACCGGACCTATAAGAATTTTAAATACGGCTATGTGGTCGACTTTGCCGACATCATGGAAGAGTTTGAAGCTACCAACGAAGCCTATATGCAGGAGCTTCAGCTGGAACTCGGCGACGAATTTGAACACTACAGCCAGCTGTTTAAATCCGAGGACGAAATCAAATCCGAGATCGAGGCGATCAAAGATATTCTGTTCCGGTTCGACTGCGACAACGCCGAGATCTTTCAGCAGCAGATCAGCGAAATCGCGGACCGGAAAGAGGTGCTTGCGATCAAAAAAGCGCTGGGCAACGCGCGCGAGCTGTATAATCTGATCCGCTTTTCCGGGCGGTACGAACTGCTGGAAATGGTGGACTTCAAAAAACTGAACCTGCTTTACCGCGAAGTCAGTAATCATCTGGGGTTGCTCAACCTCAAAGCCAGCCTGGAAGGCGAGGGCGAAACCGCCAACCTGATGAATCAGGCACTTGAAGATATTGTCTTTATGTTTTCCAAGGTCGGCGAAGAAGAGCTGAAGCTGGCCGATGAGCTCAAAGATATGCTGCGCAAAACCCGCGAAGCCATGACCCGTAATTTTGATCCGGAGGATCCCGGATTCGTGAAACTGCGCGAAGAGCTCGAACGGTTGTTTAAAACCAAGAAGCTGCAGGAAGTTTCACAGGAGGAAATGAATCAGAATATGGGAGCCCTGAGTAAAATCCATGATGCGATTCAGGAACTCAACCGGAAGAACGAGCAGCTGAAAGCCAAATATCATCACGATCCCAAATATACCCGCATCCACAAACGCATGCTGGAAAACCACGCGCTTTCGCTGAAGGAACGAATGATCCATGAGGCGCTGATGGGGGTTAAAACCGATGCCGACAGCTTCGTGCTGCAAAACAGTAAGATGCTGGAAAACGAAGCCTATTTCAGCGGCCGCATGATGCCGCTGGTGATTGACCAATTTAAAACCCGGCGGAATCTGCCGCTGAATGCCGACACCTCCCGTTTTATCAACGGGTTGGTGGTGAATGAATATCTGAACGAATTTAATGGAACCCACGCATGACCACCCGCGATTTTGAACAAAAGACCAAAGAGCTGATCGATACCCTGAAAGGCATCTGTGCTTCGTACGGCCTCGGCAACGATGGCAACGAATTTAAGATTATCACCCAGGTGTTTCTCTATAAGTTTATGAACGACAAATTCGCGTTCGAGCTGAAACAGAAAAGACCGGCGCTGAAAACCGCCGAGAGCTGGGAGCAGGCCGCCGCCGGGCTTTCTGAAGACGACTATGAAATGGTCCTGATGGAAATCGGACCGGAAACCGCCAAACTGATGCCTCGCCATTTTATTTCCACCCTTTGGAATCAGCAGTACGATCCCGACTTTGCCAAAACCTTCGACGACACCCTGCGCGACATTGCCGTGGTGAATGTCGACATTTTTTCCGTCAAAACCGAAGCCGGTTCCAAAATCACGCTATTCGACCGCGTCAGTGAATTTGTGACCGACCGGCGGGACGACTTCTGCCGCGCGCTGATCAATACGCTCGGTGAATTCAGCTTCGAACATATCTTTACCCAGAAATATGATTTTTACGCCGCGATCTTTGAATACCTCATTAAAGACTACAACAAAGACAGCGGCGGAAAATATGCTGAATATTACACCCCGCACGCCGTCGCCAAAATCATGGCCGCCATTCTCGTCACCGAAAAGGTGCAGAACGTCACGGCCTACGATCCCTCCGCCGGATCCGGCACCTTGCTGATGAATCTGGCGCACGCCATCGGCGAACAGCGCTGCACCATCTATTCGCAGGATATTTCCCAGAAATCGTCCAGCCTGCTGCGGCTCAACCTGATTCTGAACAATCTGGTGCACTCGATTCAGAATATTATTCAGGGCAACACCATCCTGCATCCCTACCACAAAGACGGTTCCGCCTTGCGGACGTTTGACTACATTGTTTCCAACCCGCCCTTTAAAATGGATTTTTCCGACTTCCGCGATCAGCTCGACGGAAAGGAAAACAAAGAACGCTTTTTTGCCGGACTGCCCAATGTGCCCAAAAAGGCCAAAGACAAAATGGCGGTCTATCAGCTGTTCCTGCAGCACATCATCTTTTCCATGGCGGAAAACGGCAAAGCCGCCGTCGTCGTGCCGACCGGATTTATTACCGCCCAGTCCGGCATCGATAAAAAGATTCGCCAAAAACTGGTCGACTCCAAAATGCTTGCCGGCGTGGTCTCCATGCCGAGCAATATTTTTGCCACCACCGGCACCAATGTTTCGATCCTGTTTCTCGATAAAACCAATCAGGGCGACGTCGTCCTGCTCGATGCGTCCAACCTCGGGAAAAAAGTCAAAGACGGCAAAAATCAGAAAACCCTGCTGAGCGAGGAAGAGGAAGAACGCATCATCACCACCTTTAACGCCAAAGAAGCCGTCGACGATTTTTCCGTCGTGGTTTCCTACGCCGACATCGCCGCCAAAAACTATTCCCTCTCCGCCGGGCAGTATTTCGACGTCAAAATCGAATACATCGACATCACCCCCGCCGAGTTTGAAGCCAAAATGAAAGGATTTTCTTCAACCCTCGATTCGCTCTTTGCCGAATCCAAAACCCTCGAATCTGAAATTAAGAAACAGCTCAAGGGGTTGCGGTATGAATGAGCCATTTAATTTTGAATCGCTGGTGTCGTTTTGCGGGCAGACGCATGAGGCCATGCAGCGGCAGGCTGCCCGCTCCGTCAATATTAGCCTCGTCGTGCGCAACTGGCTCTTTGGGTGGTATATGGTTGAATATCAGCAGAACGGTGCGGATCGGGCTGAGTATGGGGAACGTTTTATTGATGCTTTATCTAAAAAGCTCAACGATTCAGGTATCAAGGGGTGTTCAACAACCAACCTCCGTCACTTTCGTGCGTTTTTTCAACAATACGCTGAGATTCGCCAGACACTGTCTGGCGAATTATTCAACATGCACGTAATTAACGGGTTAGAGATTCAGCAGACAGTGTCTGGCGAATCTGCTTCCGAGATGCCGTCTCGGATTTCCCCCGCATTTCAGGAACTGACAAGCACTTTCAAGCTGAGCTGGTCGCACTATGTGGTGCTGCTCTCCATCGACAATCCGGCCGAGCGCAGTTTCTACGAAATCGAGGCCGCCGAAAACAGCTGGAGCGTGCGCGAGCTGGAACGCCAGATCGGCAGTTCGCTCTATGAGCGGTTGGCATTGAGTCGCGACAAAAACGAAATCAAGCGCCTGGCCCGGGAAGGGCAGGTGGTTGAAACCGCCGCCGACCTCATCAAAAATCCGCTCGTGCTCGAATTTCTGGCATTAGAAGAGCGCGCGGCCTATTCCGAAGCAGAACTCGAAACCGCCATTATCGATCAGCTTGAACAATTCCTGCTCGAACTCGGCAAAGGCTTCCTGTTCGAGGCCCGCCAAAAACGTTTCACCTTCGACAACGATCACTACTATGTCGACCTCGTTTTCTATAACCGCCTCTTGCGCTGCTATGTGCTGCTCGATCTCAAACGCGACAAGCTCACCCATCAGGATCTCGGCCAGATGCAGATGTATGTCAACCACTTCGACCGCCACGTCAAAACCGCCGACGAAGCCCCGACCATCGGCATCGTCCTCTGCCACCGCAAAAATGATGCGCTCGTTGAATTAACCCTTCCCGAAGATGCCAATATCTATGCTTCCAAATACCAGCTCTATCTACCCTCCAAAGAAGAACTCCAACAGCAGCTCGAATCCATTACCCGTCAGCTGGAGGATGAATTATGATCAACCCGTTCATCAACCTCGATTCACTTTTCGCCGAATCAAGATCCCTCGAATCGGAAATCAAAAAACAGCTCAAGGGGGTGATTAATGAAGTCTAGCGAATGGAAAAGGTATAATGTCAGCGAATTGTTATCCATGGAACGCAACGCATTGGTGGGTGGGCCATTTGGTTCCGACTTAGTGTCTAAGGATTACAAGCCCTCAGGAGTTCCGGTTATTCGCGGGACAAATATGGGCTCCGGTCGATGGGTTTCAGGTGCATTTGTTTACGTATCAGAAGAAAAGGCAGATTCTCTTTCCGCTAATTGTGCGAAGCCGGGTGACCTTATTTTTACTCAGCGTGGAACAATCGGGCAGGTTGCTTTAGTCCCAGAGAATGGTGCATCTCGTTACTTGATCTCGCAAAGTCAGATGAAATTGACAGTGGACTCTCAGAAGGCAGATTCCCTTTTTCTTTATTATACCTTCATCGGAAAACAGCAGCAGAAGTATATTCAGCAGAATGCTATTCGGACAGGAGTACCCCATACAAACTTGAGTATCTTGAAGAATACACCCGTATTTCTGCCATCTCTTGGTGAACAGAAGCGTGTAGCGAATCTTCTCTCCGCCCTCGACGCAAAGATTGAGTTAAACAGCCGGATCAATGCGGAGCTGGAGGCGATGGCAAAGACGCTCTACGACTATTGGTTTGTGCAGTTTGATTTCCCCGATGCCAACGGCCGCCCCTACAAATCCTCCGGCGGAAAAATGGTCTACAACAAAACCCTCAAACGCGAAATCCCCGCAGGGTGGGATAGTGGAACATTGGGAGACGTTGCTGTAAATATCCGAAAGCCTGCTGACCCCAATGCATGTGATTCGAATACACTTTACGTTGGGCTTGAACATATAGGACGAAAGCAGTTTTCACTTTGGAATTCTGGAGTTTCTGATGGTGTTAATAGTCAGAAGTCTGGCTTTGAAAAGGACGATTTTCTTTTCGGAAAACTACGTCCCTATTTTCATAAGGTTTGCCAAGTTCCAGAGGCTGGAATTTGTTCTACTGATATTCTTGTAATTAGAGCAAAAGATACCGAATTACGTGGTTATGTCGGCTGTACTATCTTTCAGGAGGATGTTGTTAAGTTTGCTACCTCGGCATCTGGAGGAACCCGAATGCCGCGTGCAAGTTGGAGGTCGCTTTCCGGATATACACTGGCATTACCTCCTAAATTATTGCTGGCAGATTTTAATGAACGGATTATTCCAGTTTGGGAACGATGTAATCTGTCGGTTAAAGAAACCCAGCACCTGACGGAACTGCGGGACTGGCTGTTGCCGATGCTGATGAACGGTCAGGTGACGGTGGAATAGCTGTAGATTTTATGAACGTATATGCACGAAGCGCATTTGCAACTGAAATTCAGTTGCATAGGTAGAAGGGGATCGGGTAGAACATGGGCAAGAAAGAAAAGGCGAGGGCGAGGTTTGAGGCGATTCCGGCGGATTTTACCTGGAAAGAACTTTGTTCGCTGCTGGGTGGTTTCGGATACGTAATGATCAAAGGAAAAGGTTCCCGAAGAAAGTTTTACAAGGAAAGCACGGGGGATCTGATCAGTTTGCATGAACCGCACCCTGGATCGATCGTCAAAAAGTACGTCCTTCAAGACGTTAGGACGCATCTGCGGGAGAAAGGAGAATTGAAATGAAACCTCTTCAATACAATAGCTATGTCGGCTCGGTTGATTACAGCCTTGAGGACGGATGCCTGCATGGAAAAATCCTTTATATTAATGATTTAGTGACCTACGAGGCCGAGACCGTTCCCGAACTCGAAGCGGCCTTTAGGGATTCCGTCGATGACTATCTCGAAACCTGCGCCGAGATCGGTAAGGATCCCGACAAATCCTTTAAGGGCACGTTTAATGTCCGTATGACCCCGGAGCTTCATAAAGCTGCCGCGATCGAAGCCGTGTTGCTGGAAACAACGCTAAACGACTTTGTATCTCAGGCGGTTGCCGAGAAACTGGCCGGGCGTGAGGTGCACCATCACAACGAGCAGCACATTCATCTGGAGACCAGCGTAACCGAACCGCTTGATTTTGATGCGATGCGGCGGGGCGGTGGATATCGGATTGAGGAGGACGTCCGTGAATACGAAGCCTGATCTTTCAGTTCATCAACTGCGGGTTACGCAGCAAACTTTCATTTCGCACAATTCCAAGCCGGCGGAAGGCAAGGGATTTGTTAATTTTCACTTTAACGATAACCGTAAAGAATGCCTGTGCGATCCGGCGAAAACCATTTGCTGGAAGGCCTCGTTGGTGGTGAAAGCCTTCAGCGGAACAGGGGAGCAACCCGATCCCGAAAAAGACCTCCTGCTGATGGAAGCAACGGCTTCTGTGGAAGGACAGTTTGAGCTTTCTGAGTCCGCCGATTTTGACGAAATTGCGGGGTTGGCCTGGTATTTTGATGAGATCTGCAGGCAAAAGCTGTTAAGTAAAATGCGGCTTCTGCTGCTGGACACTGAGTTCGCGGGCCTTCCGCTGCCAGGCGATAGTTAGTTTTTCCCGTCCCGGGGTTCCCATGGCAAGCTTCGGTTTGCATTTGGGAGGCTCGAAGACAGATTCGGAATGATCTTTATCTCTCATCATCTGGTTATGACTCAACTGGTCGGTGCATCGCCGGACTGGATTATGCATAAGCTGTTTCCTTTGATTACGCAGAGGACCTTTAAAAACTGGCGGAAGAAGCCGCCCCCGTCTGGCGATTGCCGGACGAGGGCGGGCGGATTCCTAGAACCGGTCGTCGCGGTTGTCGGGCATCTCCTCACCTCGGCTGTCCCAATAGGCTTCAGCATCGGGGTTCAGCTGATTGGCGTGGTTGTCGAGTTCCGCCTGTGAATAGTCATGATTTGAATCAAGTGCCATTTTATACCTCCATCAGTTAATTTAATTTTCAAACGGCAGGGATACGCTACCGCAGAACTTTTAAATCGGGAGGTGTCATACGTTGGAAAAGTTGATGCAAAATGCGGATCTGCAGACATCCGTCCATTTGAGCAATCGAGTCCATGGAGAACCGGTTGTCTTCCGCTTTTGAAATCCAGCCATTGGAAAACGGAGCGTAGGTGCGGAGCTGAGTCTGAATGAAAATTTCCTGAAGTAAATTTTAACCAAAGGCTCCACGATAAAAAAAACATCAAACCGGATCGTATCCGGTTTGATGTCATCAGCGAAAAGATGCAATTCCTTCAGATCGGAAGGCATCCATTCGTCCAGCTTTGCATTTATCAGTGCTGGTGCTTTTCGCCGAGGTAGGTGTGTTCCAGCGAATGGATCAGCTCTCCCAGCTTTGTTGTGTTTGCCACATCGGTGGTCTGTTTGCACTTCATGGAAGTAATGATGATTTCATGCAGCGTTTTCAGGTTTTCTTCATAGTGATCCATTCCCGGTTTAATGCGCTGTGCGAGAAAGTACTGACACGCGATTTCAATGATTTCATCCGCGTGCTGTTCTTTGGTCATCACCCAGCGAACCGTCTGGTTCTGATTCTGACCGGCTTCGATCTGCGTCATGGCTTTGGTGATTGTGGTCACATGCTCTTCCATCATGTGAAAACGCATCTGATCGTCGTAGATGCCGCATGGAACCTGGCAATGTGCGTGAACGGTTACGATGCTTGCTGCTGCAAATAAGACGAATACAGTCAGGTATTTGGCCATTTTATTCATGCTATATACTCCTTCAGTTGGGGGATTCTTTGGACTGTTCAATTAACAGAGACAAAGTAAGCACAAGCGGGAATCATCTTTCGACGTTTTTTTTAACATTTCAGTTTGCGGATGCTGTTGCAGCCCAGCGGAAGTGCTGCGAAATTTTTTCGGGCCGGTGGGTACTATTTTCCCTCAGGGGTATTTTTACCCTGAAAAATGCGCCTGGAAACCGGTCCAAACGATCCCTTGCAACGGGCGCTCTCACGTTGAGTTATTCGGGGTGACTTTTGTAATTAGCGCATTTCAAGCCGGGTAAGGATTTTATAATTCAAGCGGATCATCTGGTAAAATGTGCTGAATCGGCGGTGGCATGCTCATTGCAGTAGGGCGGCATCAGGCTCGCATAGTGTTCATTAAATAAACGATGAAAGGAGAATGACATGCCTAAGAAAAAGTCCGGGCGGAAAACGCCTAAACTTACGTTAAAGGAAAAGAAAAGACTCCAGCGTGAGAAAAATGGAATTGTCGCCGGGAAGGCCGTTGCCCGTTAGCGGGTAAAAAGCCCCTTCCTCCAGGCAACGCCGGAGGAAGGGTGCGAGGTTTCGGGAGTCGCAAGGCTCCCTTTTTTATTTCAGGACGGTGATAATGAACGACGGCATTGACGGATTGAACACGGGGGCCACGCGGGCAGGGGAACAGCCGAAGCAACGTTCGGTGGACAATCCTTTTGGGTGTGCTAAATTTTTACAACTGATACCATTTTGCCAAAACATACCGGGCCAGCCTGCCGAGACATTCATACCGCAATGTTATTACGATTGGTATAAATAGGATCGAATATGGAAACAGAACGCCGTGACATAGAAAAAAAACTGAAGGAACGGGTCAAGGAACTCGGCTGCCTCTATAGCATTGCGCAAATTTCCGGAAATCCGGCGGCGGCACTGGAGGAGGTTCTTCAAGGCGTTGCCGAGGCCTTGCCGGAAGCCTGGCAGTATCCGCACCGAGCTTCAGCACGAGTCATTCTTGACGAGAATAGATTCGGATGCGGAACAGAAGGACAATTTAATAACCGGTTATCAACGCCGGTTATTGTTCGCGGTCAGGTGCGCGGTTCGGTTGAAGTGGGCTATTCCTCTTCCTCCATTATCTTTCTGAAAGAAGAAAAAAAACTGCTGGAGGAAGTCGGTCGGCAGGTTGGCCTGATTGTCGACCGCCGCGAAACCGCCGCGGAACAGGAACGGTTGCATGCAAAACTGCGCCATGCAGATCGGCTTGCAACGATCGGCCAGCTGGCGGCCGGTGTTGCACACGAGCTTAACGAACCGCTGGGCGGTATTCTGGGGTTTGCTCAGCTTCTGGCCAAAACTCCGGATCTGCCGCAACAGGCACAGGAAGATATTGCGAAGATCGAGGCGGCCACGCTGCATGCGCGCGATACCATTCGCCGGCTCATGACTTTCGCGCGTCAAACACCGCCGCGTGATGTTCAGATTAATCTCAACCAGCTGATCCGGGAAAGTGAATCGATTTGGCGGCCACGCTGTGCGGCTTCGGAGATTGATCTTGAGTACGACTTCGATACGCGCATTCCGGAAATTGTGGGCGATGACGGACAGCTCCGCCAGGTGGTGACGAATCTGGTCGTTAATGCCATTCAGTCCATGCCCGACGGGGGGACGCTGCGCATTGCAACAAAACGTGATGGACGGTGGATCTTGTTGAGCATTGCTGATTCGGGTTTCGGCATTGAAGCGGACGTTCTGCCGCGTATATTTGATCCGTTCTTTACGACAAAAGAAGTGGATGAAGGCACGGGGCTGGGGCTGTCGGTTGTTCATGGAATCATTACCGGGCATGAGGGAACTATCGCTTTCGAAAGTACGCTCGGTTGCGGAACGCTTGTTACCGTCCGGCTGCCCGTGCGTCGTCCACATAATTCAGGAATAGCTCATGAGTAAACATAAACATTCGGAACGCATTCTGGTCGTCGACGATTCCCCCGATACACTTGAGGTTATTCGCCGCAATCTTTCCGCCGCAGGCTACGAAGTTCGTACCGTGCCGGGCGTTGCTGAAGCCGTGCGGGCGCTCAATGCGCTGCCGGCCGATCTGGTGATTACTGATCTGCGCATGCCGAAAGCCAGCGGTCTTGATCTGATTCGGCACATACGAGAGAACTTCACGGATGCTGAAGTGATTATGATTACGGGCTATGCCTCTGTTCCCGGCGCAGTTGAAGCGATGCAGACCGGAGCACACAGTTATCTGGCCAAACCGTTTACGGATGCCGAGCTTCTTGAATCCGTCGAACAGGCGGTTTCCCGGTTGCGCCTGCGTCGGACGGTTGAAAGCAAAGATGCACCGAACTCCGCCAAATGGGGGATTCTGGGGGAATCTGAAAAAATGAAATCGGTTTACCGATCCATTGAAAAAGCGGCCGACAGTTCGGCCACTGTGCTCATTCTGGGCGAAAGCGGAACCGGAAAAGAACTGGTGGCTCGCGCCATGCACTATGGGAGCAGTCGTGCGTCCGCTCCATTCATTCCCGTCAACTGCGGCGGCATTCCCGATGGATTGCTCGAAAGTGAATTATTCGGTGCCCGGAAGGGTGCCTATACCGGAGCGGTAGAATCGCGCACCGGCTTTTTCCAGGCGGCGGAAGGCGGAAGTATTTTTCTCGATGAAATAGCCGAACTGACCATGCCGATGCAGGCCGCTTTACTGCGTGTGCTGCAGGATAAAGTCGTTTATATGGTGGGGGCTCGCGAGGCGCGCAAAGTCAATGTTCGTGTGATTGCCGCCACCAATAAAAAATTGGAAACACTCGTTGAAAAAGGTGATTTCCGGGAAGATCTCTTTTATCGCATCAATGTTGTTCCTATTGAAATTCCGCCTCTGCGCGAACGCAGCGGCGACATCCCGCTGTTGATCCAGTTGTTTGCGAACCGTTTTGCAAAAGAGCAGGGCAGACCCGCGCCGAAATTCGACAGCCGTGTGCTCGAGATGTTCGAGGCCTATGCCTGGCCGGGCAATGTCCGTGAACTTGAAAACCTCGTTCATCGGTTGGTGCTGATGGCTGACGGGAACAAAATCACTGCCCCGCAACTGCCGGAACTGATGCGCTTCAGCGCCGCGCAAGGCGGATCTCCACGTTCGCTGGCTCAGGTTGAAATCGAACATATTCAGGCTGTGCTCGCGGCAACGGACGGGAATAAAAGCCGGGCGGCTTCGATTCTGGGAATCGACCGAAAGACACTTCAAAACAAACTCAAAGCATAGTGCGCACCGAGCGCATATCTCAGGTGCGGTAAAAGTACCCGCCTGGGAGATTTATCTACATTGCCGGCCAAATCGTTGATCGTCCTCCACAAGGGAGGATTTGCGCCTTTTTATAAAGTGAATTAAGGCGTAACTGCTATGTAAACAACCGTTTGCAGCTAATGTGATTTTTTAAACTTTCAGTTTATGAGCGTCCGGCCGACCGGTGAAATACATTGGCACACCCGGTGCAATAGGGATGTCAACGAAGCACCAGTACGGAGGTTGTAAACATGCAAGTCTATTTCATTTCTGCGTTAGCATATCGGGTAAAGCAAAGTGCTCTGCCGCGTTTGATTCGCAGTAATAATGATAATATCACACCCATTCCCCGGCTCTTTCCGACCTTGTGGCGAATACTGCGCATACGCTGGAAGAAGACACGAAAAAAAATAGTTAACAAAAAAAATAATTAACGCAGAACAGAAAGGAACAATTCCATGAAAGAACAGCCCATTGTTATGACCTGGCCGGACCATTCTCGACTTACCCGGTTGCTTGAAGAGCATCGGATTAATAACCCCCGGGCAGATCGGCAGGCTTTTGAAAAACTGGATCATGAGTTGGCCCGTGCTCAATTGGTGGCCAAGCAGGATATACCCGCTGATGTCGTCACGATGAATTCACTGGTTAAGGTTTTCGATTTAGAGCTTGGCGATGAGTATAGCTTCACGCTCTCCTGGCCCCACGAAGCGAATGTTTCGGAAAACCGGATTAATGTACTCGCTCCGCTGGGCATGGCCCTGCTGGGAAGCCGGGTCGGACAGGAAATTGAATGGCCGCTTCCTGACGGTAACTGTCGGTTGCGGGTAGATGAAATTTTATTTCAACCGGAAAACAGCATCCCCGGTATGGTGTGTTAAAGGAGTGAAAAAGCTGTGAAAACCCAATGTACAAAAATCGCGGTTGTGGCTTCTTGCGGAGCAGAAACGGAAATGTTCAGGCATGCCGGCTTTTTCTCCGTATCAAAAGATGCGGTATACCACCGTGTGCTTATTCCGGGTTTTGCTGTTCCGGAAGATGATGCGTTAGCCGTTTCGGAAATACGACGCCTCGCGGAAGAACGCAAACTGGATCTGATTATTTCCGAATGGCTTGGTCATACCCGGGCGATGCAGGACTTAATCCATCTCGCGCAAGAGCGGGAAATACCCGCGGTTTTTGTTCGGACCACAGAAGTTAAAAAAGTTCGCCGGGTTGTTGTTGCAACAGGCGGAGGTCCGAACCTGTATGAACAGATGTGGCTGGCCAGAGAGACGGCATCCGATCTCGGTGTTCCGGTTGAAATTCTGCACTGGACTCCTGATTTCAATGATATCCCGATTGATGGACCGAACGACAATGGACCGCTTGAAAAAATGTGCGTTCATTTACTCAATATGCAGGTGGATACCATTCATTGCAGCGGTACCGATTTTGCGGGTTCCGTTGCCTGCAGCCTGCGACCGGATGACCTCCTGATTGTCGGTGCTCCGAGTCCGCTGCGGCTGGTTGCCGACTTTGCAGGTTCTTTACCGGACCAATTGGCGAAGCGAATTCCGAATCCATTGATTCTGTTGTCCAGCCCGCCATTGGGACACATCAGCTTGCGTCGATTGTTATGGGGCAAGCTGATCAAACCCCGTTTGCGCTCGCGCAGTAAAAACCAGGCGTTGGAAAGCATGGTTGATAATCTGATTCGACATAACCAATTACCCCCAACCAGCCAAAAAGACATTCTTACCCGCGCACTGGAACGTGAGCAGATTTCCTCCACCGCCGTTGATTGTGAAACGGCCTTTCCTCACGTTAAATTGCCTGGTTTTTTCGGGGTCGCGGGTACGCTCGGAATCTTTCCGGACGGTATCGATTTCGGGCATACTGACGGTCATCTGACCCGCTTTGTATTTTTACTGGTGACGCCGGATGGCTTTTGCGACGAATACCTCGCATTCCTTTCAAAAATATCCAAACGAATGCTCAATTCATCGGTACGGGAAGCCTTGCTGCGCTGCAAAACCGCCGCCGAAGCGGTAGAGATTCTCGAACCGCATGAGGACTTTCCCTATGAGAACAGTGCACTCGTTAAAAATTACAGCGATCTGAAATCCGTACCTCAGCAGGAGTCCCTGGCGGTATGACAATCCGCCCGATCATTCTAGAGCTTTGGTCGCTTGCAAAACCAATGTTGGCCATCGTTGGGCTGTTTATGGTTGTAAGGCTTCTATTCCTTCGGCAGCCCCTTCGAGAGGGGTGGACCTTGGCTGGAGCAATGGTTCTTACTGTTCTGGGGCTCTATCTGTTCCTGGCCGGGATTTCCGGAAGTCTGATTCCGCTCACGGAACAGACCGGTCGGGATCTGGCATCTGTTCGCTATAAGATCCCCGTCGTGATCTTTGCCTGCACAGTCGGCTATTTGGCGACACTCCTCGAGCCGGGGCTGCGTGCGCTCGCTCTTCAGGTGGAGGAACTTTCGGTCGGGGCCATTCGAAAACCGGCAATTATTCACGCATCAGCCATTGGTTTTTCACTTGGAACCGGGCTGGGGGTCGTGCGGATTATTTCTCCGTTTTCAATGAAAACCGCGGTGCTGATCGGGCTCTCCATTCTCCTGTTACTGGTGCTGATTGCGCCGAGCCATATCGTCGGAATTGCCTTTGACAGCGCGAGTGCCACCACCGGGCCGGTCAATATTCCAATTTTGCTCGGCATTGCCATCGGCCTTTCGCAGAGTGTTTCCGGTGCCGACCCCATTCGGCATGGGTTCGGACTTATTGCGCTTACCGCATTTTGCACAACAGCCGCCGTTTTGGTGATGGGAACTGCAGGGGAAAGACTATGAATCAAAATAAATATGCCGCCGTCGTCGCTATTGTCGAGCGGGGCAAAGCCGATCATCTTGTTGAAGCTGCCCGAAAAGCGGGGGCTACCGGAGCCACGGTTTTTTTTGCCCGCGGAACGGGTACCGATGAGCATTTGAGTTTTTTCAGACTGCAGGTTGATGCAATGAAAGAAGTCGCGCTGATCCTTGCTCCCCAAACGCACGTAGAAGAAATCCTTTCAGCTGTAACTGCCGCCGGAGAACTTTCAGAGCCGGGAAAAGGCATTGTTTTCACATTGCCGGTCGGAGAGATTATCGGACTCGATTATCTATGGAACTTTTAATGAGATGCTACTTCGCATATTCGACGCAGCGTGTTTCGCGAATAACGGTTACCCGCACGACGCCGGGAATTTTCACTTCACGGCCGATTTGTTTCGCAATATTTTTTGCCAGCAGCGACGTGCCGTGATCATTGAACTTTTCAGGTTCCACCAGAATGCGGATTTCGCGTCCGGCCTGAACCGCATAGCTGCTTTTAACCCCAGCGTACTGGTTTGCAATCTTTTCGATTTTTTCCAGGCGCTCGATATAAATATCCGTGGTTTCCATCCGGGCACCGGGGCGGGCGGCGGTCAGCGCATCGGCGGCATCGCAAAGGACGCCGTATACACTTTGAACGTCCATGCCTTCGTGCTGGGATCCAACCGCTTCATAGACCACCGCGTCTTCACCGTATTTCCGCAGAATTTTTGCACCGATTTCAGCATGCCCGCCTTCCATTTCATGATCCAGCGCTTTTCCGATGTCATGAAAAATACCGCAGCGTTTGGCAATTTTAGGGTCGAGTCCCAGATCGGCCGCCATCATGGCCATGAGATGCGCAGCTTCAACAGAATGATCCAATACATTCTGCTTATAACTCGTACGAAACTTTAATTTACCGAGAATGTGAACCAGTTCAGGAGCAACACCGGTTAATCCTAAACCGAAGAGGGCTTCCTCGCCGGCATGGCGAATGGTGTCATCAATTTCTTCCCGAACCTTAGCCACGGTTTCTTCGATGCGGGCCGGATGGATACGCCCGTCTTCAATCAACCGTTCCAGCGCCACCCGTGCCACTTCCCGGCGGATAGGATCGTAGCAGGAGAGCACCACGACTTCCGGTGTTTCATCGATCAGTACATTTACACCGGTTTCGGATTCGAACGATTTAATATTGCGTCCTTCTTTTCCGATAATCCGGCCTTTAACGTCATCGCTTTCGAGCGATACCTGACTGGTCGTAATGTCAAAAACGGTTTCCGCCGCATAGCGCTGGATGGCTGTGGTAACGATTTCCCGCGCCTTTTGTTTTGCGGTTTCTTTGGCTTCTTTCTGGATGTGACGAATCAGTCCGTTGGCTTCGACCTGCAGCTCATCTTCCATGCGCTTCATGATAATCTTCCGCGCTTCACTTTTTGACAGGGCGGCGGCATCTTCAATCCGAAGCAGTTCTTCCCGGATGAGCCGATCCAATTCTTCCCGCTTCTCCCGCAACGCTTCTTTGTGCTCGCTGATTTCGGTCATGCGGCCGGTCAGCTGCATTTCCTTGTTGTTGAGCATTTCCAGCTTGCTGGTGAGATTTTTTTCGCGCTCAACCACGCGTTTTTCCAGATCGAGGATATCTTTTCGTTGAGCCGTAAGCTCGCGTTCTGAATTTTCACGGGCGCGTAAAATGGCATCTTTGGCCTGCACCTTTGCTTCGCGCCGCACAACATCTGCTTCTTTCTGCGCTTCAGCCAGAATGGCTTTAGCCTGTTTACTGGCAGCAATAGCATTGGTTTTCGTGATGTAGGCATGAAAGAAAAAGCCTAGAACCAGAAACCCGAGGCCAAGCAATACGCCTTGTCCTGCGAATAGTTCTTCCACGGGGTACCTCCGTTTCAAATGATAGACCGCACTCCATGGAGTGCCCGATGCAGTGTTGACGCATCATGCGGGCAGTACGATCCCCTTATTTTTAAAGGTAAAGCTTATACTCAGACCGGTGTTTTTGTCTAACGTTCGTTTTAAGCATTAATCATTTTTGTCTCAGTAACCACCGCATCAAGCGGTTGATCATGCGCTTCAATAGGGATTTCCGGAAGAAGCTGAAAATCAAAAGAAACCCCAACTGAGAAACCGTCAAATGATTCAAGCATACGGTCATAATACCCGCCGCCCCGGCCCAACCGGTTTCCGGCCGCGTCGAAAGCCACGCCGGGAACCGCGATCAAATCGATCTCCGATAGTGCCAGCAGCGCAGGGGATACCGGCTCCTGAATGCCATACGGGCCCGTTCGAAACTCTGTTTCCGTTGTAATTTCAGCCATTTCATAAAGACGCGTTTTTGCATTAAACACCGGAATACAGGTGCGTTTGCCCAGCTTCCAGGCCTTGGAAAAAAGCGGTTCCAGCGAAACTTCGCCGCCGATCGCTTTATAAAGAGCGATGGTTTCCGAAGATTGGAAGGCGTCCAGGGTTTGAAAACGGGCCGAAATTTCGGCACTCGCCGCTTCCAGCCATTGGAAATCGAGCGCGTCGCGTTTGGCGGCAATCGTGGTTCGGATCTGTTGTTTGGTCGGCAGCATGGTTTAAATAATTTAATCCAGATTGAGGGAGGTGTGGTTGTTTATCGGAAAACAATTTACTTTTTCTTGCGCAGACTGTTCCAGTATTCGATGCGCTTGCGGATGGTGTCTTCATAGCCGTTCGTTGTCGGTTCGTAGTAGACTTTATCGGTGGGCACATATTCCTGAACCACAAAATGACCTTCGCCGGCATGGGCATATTTATATTTTGTATCGCCCTTATCCGGTTTGGGTCCGCTTTGCAGATGTTTGGGAACGGGCAGGGTGCGGCCGTTCTCGACATCGTCGAGCGCCTGATTGATCGCAACGTAGGCCGCATTGCTTTTCGGGGCGCAGGCCAGGTAGGTGGTGGCCTGTGCCAATGTAATACGGGCTTCGGGCATGCCGATGAATTCGACGGCCTGCATGGCGGAAACGGCGAGAGTGATGCCGCGCGGATCGGCATTGCCAATATCTTCGGAAGCCAGAATGATCAGGCGCCTGGCAATAAAACGCGGGTCTTCGCCGGCATAGAGCATTTTTGCGAGCCAATAGACCGCCGCATTGGGGTCGGAACCGCGCACACTTTTGATGAAGGCTGAAATGGTGTCGTAATGTTCATCTTCGTCGTGGTCGTAATTGACCGCTTTCTTTTGAACGGACTCTTCAATCTCGTGTTTTGTGAGATGCACGATACCGTCTTCATCGGGCGGTGTGGTTAAGGCCGCAATTTCGAGTGCATTGAGCGATCGGCGGGCATCGCCTTCGCAGACGGCGGCCAGATGCTCCAGCGCTTCCG
Source organism: Pontiellaceae bacterium B12219 (assembly GCA_029432795.1). Classification (GTDB taxonomy): domain Bacteria; phylum Verrucomicrobiota; class Kiritimatiellia; order Kiritimatiellales; family Pontiellaceae; genus Pontiella. The sequence continues at coordinate 76,233 of JARNMJ010000002.1, read as the reverse complement.
GTTCTGCCGTAACCAGACCATTCAAACCGGTCGGCGCTTTCAGTGCCCGTTCCAGCACTTGAATAATGGATTCTTCCGAAAGCGGCTGAAGCTGAAAAATCTGGGAGCGGGAGTTGAGCGGGGTGTTGATGAAGAAAAACGGGTTGTGGGTTGTGGCACCGATCATAATGATGTCGCCGTTTTCAACATAGGGAAGCAGCACATCCTGCTGGGATTTGTTGAAACGGTGAATTTCATCAATGAACAGAATGGTATCCTGCCCCTTCATTTTTTTCCAATGACTGGAACTTTCGAGCAGTTTCCGGAGTATGGAAATATTGGCCAGCACCCCGCTTGTCCGTTCAAAGCGGCGATTGGTGGTTTTGGCAATCACCTCGGCCAATGTTGTTTTCCCGCATCCCGGCGGGCCATACAGAATGATGCTGCTCATGCGATCGGCTTCGATGGCGCGACGCAGGAGTTTGTTTTCGCCCAGAATATGTTCCTGACCGATAATTTCATCCAGCCGCTTCGGGCGCATACGGGCGGCCAGCGGAGCGGTGCCGGCCCCGGCTTTTGCTTTTCCGGGTTGTGGTGATTCCTGAAATAAATCCATATTGAAATGAAGATAAAGGTTTGAGGGCGGAAATAGAACGCTGTATTTGTGCGAAAATTGCGTATTGCGTATTGCGTATTGCGTATTGCGTATTGCGTATTGCGTATTGCGTATTGCGTATTGCGTATATTTTTTTTCAGCGGGGACAAACTTGCAAGGCGAATTAGGAGAATATCGGGAAGGGAATGGAGATTATGCAGTGCGAAATAAAAAAAGAAGTAAGAAAAGGAAACCCCGCGTTGGCCGTCTGTTAGGCGAACCTCTATCACCGTGATGATAGATGTGGGTGCAAATCAAGCCGGTTTCCAGAACCCTCCCTTATTCAAGGGCATCGGGCACCGGGCCGAAAGTTAAGCTCCCTTTATAATAGCATTGGGTAAGAGGAGATACCTATTTCGCGTACCACGTAGGGCGTTGCATCCTTTTCTTAACATCTGTAAACAGGCTACCATTACCGCCGGTTTCAGACCATGAAAAAATGAGATTTAAGCTGAATATTTCGAGTTGAAATTTGCTAATCCCAACGGGCTCATTTACTTTAACGTCATGACTTTTTTGAAAAAAATCCTGATGGAAAAGAACCACCCCGGTATTCAGTTTTTTAAATACAGCCTTTTCGGTGGTTTTGCTTTCGGGGCGGACATCATCACCTTTTTTCTCATGGCATGGTTTTTCTTTCCGGCCCTCACGGAAAACGACATTCCGGTTAAGCTGTTTCAGCTGGAAATTCAGCCGGTTTCAGATTCCGTCCGTACAATCAATTTTGTGATCTGCAGTGCGGTGGCATTTCTGGTTTCGAACATGACCGCCTACATTCTGAATGTGCTGTTTGTTTTCAAAGCCGGCAAACACGGATTCTGGAAAGAACTGGGCCTGTTCTATCTTGTTTCAGGCGTCAGTATTGCCATCGGAACGGCGGTGGGTGCACTGCTGATTACACAGTTCGGACTTTCAACAACCTTTTCCTATATTGCAAAGGCCGTTGCCGCCACGTTGATCAATTATGCCGGCCGCAAGTTTTTTATCTTTCACGGCTGATCGTTTGTTCCGGGCCAGTTTTTTTACAGGACGTAATCCAGAATATGCATTGCACAGGTTTCTTTATCAATCGTGCCCCAGTGCTCAAAAGCCGGCATGTCTTCCGCGAGGAAACTGAAAGTTCCGGTTGCGGATCCCAGACTGGCCGGCGTGTTGAGCACAATGCCGTTTAATTTTTTTGCGGTCAGTTTACGGCGGGCATTGGTTTCGCCGTCTTCCGTTTGGAGGGCAAAACCGATTGCAATCTGATGGGCTGCTTTATTCGCACATAATGTTTTGGCAATATCCGGTGTGGCCTTCAAACGCAGTAAAAGGTCGGCTTCTGATTTGGCCATTTTTTTCGGCCGTTTTTCAGCAGGTGTGTAATCCGCAACGGCCGCGGCAAAAATAATGATGTCCGACGATTGGAAATATGCTGCGGCCTGCTGCAGCATTTCTTCCGCGCCGGTCACCTTTATAAGGTTGATCTTATTTCCCTTCGTCGGAAGATTCCCGTTCGCGACCGGTCCGGAAATAAAGGTGATTTCGCAGTTTCGTTTGCCGGCTTCTTCTGCCAGAGCTTTGCCCATAAGGCCGCTGCTGGCATTGCCGATGAAACGAACCGGATCGATGTATTCATGGGTCGGTCCGGAAAGAATAAGAACGTGTTTCGGCATCAGAAAATGGAGTTGAGCACAATCTGACTGATCACCGTCGGCGAGCTCATGCGTCCGAATCCGGATGTGCCGCAGGCCAGATGACCTGCCTCCGGGCCGACCTGATGCCAGCCATAGCTCAACAGTCGATGGGTGTTATCCTGAACAATCGGATTTTCCCACATCTGCACATTCATGGCCGGACAGAAAATCCGTTTGCAATCGGCCTTTAATGAAAGCGCACTGCAGGACACAATATCGTCTCCGAAACCGAGCGACAGTTTGGCAATCATATCGGCCGTTGCCGGCGCCACCAGAAAGGCATCCGCTTCGGTGGCGGGATAGAGATGGGGATAAATGACATCCATTTCTCCGGATCCGGTGTCCGGGAAAATGGAGGTCAGTACTTTTTGCCGGGTAAGCGCAGCGAAGGTGAGCGGAGCAACGAATTTGGTGGCAGATTCGGTCATAATGACCCGAACATCACAATTGGCTTTTACAAGCTGGCTGGCAATTTCCGCACTTTTGTATGCTGCAATTCCGCCGGTGATTCCCATCAATACTTTCGGTTTCATGATCCGTCGCATCCTCCTTCGCTGCTCTGATTTCCCTTAAACTTCCATAATGTCTTTTTCTTTGGCTGCGAGCATCGCATCCATTTTTTTAATATGCACATCGGTGGTTTTCTGAATTTCTTCCAGCGCAACATCGCGCTCATCTTCAGTGATATCACCGTTTTTCTGAAGCCCCTTGATCTGTTCGTTGGCATCGCGGCGAATGTTCCGGACGGAAACCCGCTGCTCTTCCGTGGTACGACCGGCCATTTTAACCATGTCCTTGCGGCGTTCTTCTGAAAGTTCAGGAATCGGAACGCGGATCAGACGGCCGTCGTTCATCGGGGTGATTCCGATATTTGCCGCCACGATCGCTTTTTCAATCAGACCGAGTGATGAAGGGTCGAAGGGATTGACTACAATCAGGCGGGGTTCCGGAGTGGAGATGTTGGCGATATCGCGCAGGCGGGTGGGGGTACCGTAGTAGTCGACTGTAATGGTATCGACCAATGCGGGATTGGCTTTACCGGTACGCAGTCCACTGAGTTCCTGTTGCAGAAACTGCACGGTTTTGTCCATTTTATCTTCGGTTTCCAATAATACTTCGTCAGTCATTGCTCGTCCTCTGCTTATCCGTGGGTGACCAGTGTGCCGGATTCTTTTCCGGTGAACACTTCAACCATTCCGTTTTCCTTGAAAAAGTTAAATACGACAATCGGGATGTCGTTTTCCATACACAGCGAAAAGGCCGCTGCATCCATAATTTTGAGCTGAAGCGAAAGCGCTTCCTGATAGGTGATTTTATCAAATCGCGTAGCTTCCGGATCCTTCATCGGATCGGCCGAGTAGATTCCGTCCACCTTCGTGGCCTTCATCAAAACATCGGCATCAATTTCCGATGCGCGAAGTGCCGCGGCACTGTCGGTTGTGAAATACGGATTACCGGTTCCGGCTCCGAAAATCACCACACGGCCTTTTTCCAGATGCCGGATTGCTTTGCGGCGAATGAAAGGCTCGGCAATGGCCGGCATGGAAATTGCCGTCATGACCCGCGTTTCAATACCTTCAATTTCCAGTGCATTCTGAATGGCCATGGAATTAATGACCGTGGCCAGCATGCCCATATAATCGCCGGTGGTGCGGTCGGTGCCGCTGGAGGTTCCGGACAGTCCCCGGAAAATATTACCTCCTCCGACAACTACGGCAATTTCTGCGCCCTGATCGAGCATCACTTTAAACTGGTCGGCGACCGTTTTCAAAAGCACGGGGTCGTGATTCTGTCCTTTAGCCTTATTCTGCAGGGCTTCGCCACTGATCTTCACGAGGATTCGTTTATACTTCATATTTCCCTTTCATGTAATCGGGTGAAAAGATTAGAACATTGTAGGCGCGAGTGTAAATTTCCAATGTCTGGAATCTGCACCCTGATTTGATTTATGAAACGTTTTCGAGTGTTAATAGCCATTTTGCTTGCCGTCACCGCATTGGTGGCGGTTCTGTTTGTATCGCTCAAGCCTTCCGCTGCTGTATTTCCTCCCGTGCGGGCTTTATGGGTTACGCGTTTTGATTATTCGAAGGCCGACGACGTGCAACGTATCATAAACAACGTCGGAGAAGCGGGCTTTACAGATGTTTTTTTTCAGATTCGCGGTAATGGAACGGCTTTCTACAAAAGCGAGCTCGAACCCTGGGCTTACGAACTGTCTGAACAGAAACTTCCACTGCTTGGAACCGATCCCGGCTGGGACCCGCTTCAGCTGGCGATTGACACCGCGCGTCCCTACGGCTTGCGGGTTCATGCCTATATGAATGTGCTTCCGGGCTGGAAGGGGCTTGATGAGCCGCCGGCCGCCGCCGGCCAGCTGTGGACGGCGCACCCCGACTGGTTCATGGTTGATTCGCTGGGCGATAAAATGCTCCCGACCTCCGGATGGTATTCTTTCATTAACCCCGTTGTTCCGGAAGTTCGCGAACATCTGCGCGGCATTGTCGGCGAACTCTGCACGTATGATATTGCCGGCGTTCATCTCGATTATATTCGCTATCCCCACGACTACCATTTGGTGGCCGGATCAATTTATCCCGATGCGTCGGAAAACGAGCTGAGACGCCGGGCGGATTTTTCATACGACGCGGCATCGCAGACCGCATTGTATGAACGCTACGGCTGGGATGTGACCAAGCGCCAGATTGAAGATTTCCGCCGGGAAAGTATAACCCGGGTGGTACAGGATATTTCCTATGTGATGCAGATGAAAAAGCCGAACCGCTGTGTGCTGTCCGCCAGCGTGATGGGAAATCCGGTGGAAGGAAAAAACTATGCCTATCAGGATTCCGGCCTCTGGCTGAAAAAAGGACTGGTCGACTGGGCCGTGCAAATGAATTACGCCACAAAATCATTCGACCGCTATCTCAGCGCGATGCAGAAGGCCGGCGGCAAAAAACCGTTCCGCAGTTCGGTTGTGGTGGGGCTTTATTGCAAACACGATCCGGAGCTGGTCCTGAAACAAATCGAAACCGTGGAAGAAAGCGGCGCCCGGGGGGTTGCACTTTTTTCGTATGAATACTTATTCGGAAAAGATCATCAGATCACCGAAAAAGGCCGGATCATTCTTCCGAAGATCCGGCCCTGATTCTTTTTCAGCGCTTGGAAAGTGAAACCTAAGGAATGCTGAGTTCTTCGAGCGACTTCGTCTTAACGGGCGCCAGAACCTCTTCTTCCACTTTGATTTTTTCGGCAGCCTTCGCATTCTGCTCGGCCAGTTTTTTTGCCTTATCCACAGCCACCTCATACTCATCGCTCAGACCGGCGTATTTGCAGGCCTGTGCATAGTTGGCCCAGGCGAGGAAGCTGTTCGGGGCCTGTTGCGTGGCAATCTTCAGCGAAGCAACCGCCTCATCAAACTCCTTCAGCATCAACTGACAGCTGCCCAGGCCGATCCACGCGCCGGGAATGGTTCCGCTGCCCTGAACCAGCATGGAGAAAATGGCTTTGGCTTCTTGCGGGCGGTTAAAGGCCAGATAGATTTTTCCGGAACCGATCAGCTCCGCCGGATTGCCCAGTTTGGAGCTTCCGTTCAATTTCGCGTAAGTGGCCCGGGCCTCTTCCAGTTTGGCCAGACCGGCCTGCTGCAACTCGGTGTTATTGATGATCTTTGCAAACTTTTCTTTGTTCTGAATCAACACAGCGGTTGTTCCGTCAAAGTAGGCCAGTTTCCAGATCCCGCGATTCAGCAGGGTGGCGATACCCTGAGCCGATGTAGGCGTCAGCGTATTGATGATAAAGGCTTCCGGCCGGTATTTTTCAAATAACTCATCGTAGGCCTTGCGGTTGCCCAGCATGGTTTCCGACAGGTTTTTAAGATCTTCTTTGCTGTAGGTTCCGGGGCGGTAGTCAATGAAGCATTTCCGGCCGTAGTTAAAGGCCAGGTATCCGCCGTCGGCTGCCAGATTGATGGCCACTTCCGGGAAGGCCGGATCATTAAACAGCGCTTCCAGATCGTTCGGATACAGATTATCCTGAGCTCCCAATCCGAAAACCGATGCACTGCCGGTTTTCACGTACGCACTGTTTCCAACGATTGGAACAATGGAGGCGATCAGAAGGAGCACCAAAACCGCACCGGTTACCGGCGCAATGAACTTTGCCTTCTTTCCGAGCAACGAATCAAACGAAGTTTGGAGATATTCGCTGATGGAGGTCAGGCTGAGCACAATGAAGGGAAAGGCCATCGCCGCAAACAGCATGGCGGTCTTCGGCGAAGTCCAGACCAGAAAGGCGCTGTAAATGGCCAGCGTGGTTAATACGAGCGGCAGCTTTTTCTTCAGTGTAATCAGGCCGCAGGCACCGAGCACCATGGTGAATAGAATGAGCGGCTTCAGGGCCGGAATCTGGAAGTATTCAATAAACAGAGAGGACCAGTATGCGGGCAACGGCGATTGAATGTTGGCAAAAACCTGAACGTGCATCTTCAGGAAATACGGATTGATGAGCGATGCTGCCAGCAGGCTGACTGCGAGAATGCCCAGCAACCCCGTTTGCGGGGCTTTGTTTTTCTTCCGACTGTTGGACGCTTTGCTGTTTTGCGCCACCTGAACGGCTGTCAGCCCCGCAATGATTGGCCCGTACAGAAATGAACTGTGCATATTGGTCCATAGAATCTGAAGCGGAATCAAGGTGCCGAACAGGATCGCCGGCGACTTCTGTGAGTTTAAAATATACAGGAAGAGCGCAATGAAGAGCATCATGGAAACCTGCGGCCCGACGTCCACGGTTTGGAAAATCAGATGCCCGCAAATCAGCAGGGCAAATCCCTGACTCAGTCCTTCTCCCCATTTTTTGGAAACCTGCAGCAGCAGGATGAACGTGAGGAGCAGGCCGATGACATTCAGAATAATGAGCAGGGGAGCCCCGCCGATGGTCCAGAATTTGTAGGTCAGATTGTCGTAAAGCCAGGTCGTGTTTACAAAGCTGTCACTTTCAATAAACGAAATCGGAGCATTCTCCTGCCCGAGAGCCAGATGGGTCCATATTTCGGGGGTGCTGATGGTTCGAAGCCCGATGACAGCAATAAAAACCAGGCCGAGAATTACATACAGGCTGGACCCTCCCAATGACTTCTTACTCATAACAACTCCCTTGTTAAACGTATAACAGGCTAAAGCGAACCGGAATGCTAATGCAAGTTACGAATACCCTGAAAATTAAAACAAATCCAATTGAGAAACATTTGCTTTCAGTTTGTGTGGCCGCTTCTTTGCAATCTTCGGTTGGCCGGTATCGCCGAATTCGCCTTCCTCCAGATTGGTCAGAATATCGGTTGCCCGGGCAATAACCTCATTCGGCAATCCTGCCAATCGCGCCACCTGAATGCCGTAACTCTTGTCGGCAGAACCGGGAACGATTTTCCGAAGGAATGTAATGGAGTGTCCTTTCTCCTTAACGAGCACGCTGTAGTTCTGAACATTCGGCAGCGTCAGAGCGAGGTCGGTCAACTCGTGATAATGCGTGGCAAACAGTGTTTTGGCCTGCATTGCCGGATTTTTGCAGAGGAACTCCGCCACCGACCAGGCGATGCTGATGCCATCAAATGTACTGGTTCCGCGACCGATTTCATCGAGCACAATCAGACTTTTCGGTGTGGCATTGTTCAGAATATTTGCAGTCTCCTGCATCTCAACCATAAAGGTCGAACGGCCTCGCGCCAGATCATCGCTCGCCCCGACCCGCGTAAACACGCGGTCCACCAGTCCGATTTCGGCTTTGGCGGCCGGAACAAAACAACCCATATGAGCCATAATTGAAATCAGTGCGACCTGTCGGATATAGGTGGATTTACCGGCCATATTCGGGCCGGTGATGATGATCAGCTGATGGGAGTCCCGATCCAGCCGCGTGTCGTTCGGCACAAACCGTTCTGCATTCGGCATCTGTTCCACCACCGCGTGACGGCCGTCCTGAATATCCAGCCGTCCGTCATCGCTCATCATCGGGCGGGTGTACGCATTGGATAAGGAACGATCCGCAAAGGTGGCCAGTACATCCACCTGACCAATAGCCAAAGCATTGTTCTGGATGGTTTCCAACTGTTCAACCGCCTGCCGACGGACTTCGTTGAAAATTTCCTGCTCCAGCACAACGGAACGTTCCTGCGCACCGAAAATTTTATTTTCGTATTCTTTCAGCTCGGGCGTGATGAACCGTTCCGCATTCACCAAGGTCTGTTTACGGATGTAAGAATCGGGCACGTCGGCCAGATAGCTTTTGCTGATTTCAATATAGTAGCCGAACACTTTATTGTGCCGAACCTTCAGCGACTTAATTCCGGTGCGCTCAATTTCCGAAGCCTGGAAATCCGCCAGCCATTTTCGGCCCAGCGAGGCCGCGTCGCGCAATTCATCCAGCTCGTCGTGATAGCCCGTGCGGATCACACCGCCATCTTTCAAATTGATCGGCGGTTCATCCACAATCGCCGAATCGATCAGGGCCACGAGTTCCGGCAGCGCGGTAATTTGTTCGCCCAGTTTTTCGAGAATGGTACCCTTGCCATTCAGCAAGGCTTTAATCATCGGCATCTGCTGCAAAGAAAGACCCATGGCGCGAACATCGCGCGGGTTTCCGTTGGCGGAACCGATACGGGAGATCAGCCGTTCCACATCTTTAATATCGCCGAGCACATCACGCAGCGACCGCAGATAGGTCTGGTTCTTTACCATCAGTTCAACCGCATCGTGGCGGGCGTTGATCTGCTCCAGATTGTTCAGCGGCCGAAGCACCCATTCGCGGAGCAGGCGGCCGCCCATCGCGGTTTTGGTGGAATCGAGCACATTCAACAGCGTGGCTTTATAGGCCTGGCGGTTGGAATTGATCGGAGCAACCAGTTCGAGATTCGTGGCGGTTGTTTCGTCCAGCAGCATGTAATCCGCTGAATTTTTAACGCGAATATTCCGAACATGGGAAAGATTACGGCGCAGTTCCGTTTTTACATAATAAAGCATGGCCCCCGCTGCGCCCAGTCCGGCAGTCATCGTGGAGCAACCGAACCCTTCGAGTGAATGAACATCAAAATGGCGCAGCAGATAGTCGTTGGCCGACGCCGCTTCAAACGTCCAGTCTTCGCAGGCGGTCAGCAGCGTATGGGTGGCTTCGAGCATCAGTTCCGAAAAGTCGGGATCATCCACCTGTTCTTCCGGCACAATACATTCCGCCGGCGCATAGCGGGACAGATTCGTCTGTACACTGAGGACATCATCCGATTCTTCGATCCAGAACTCGCCGGTCGATAAATCCAGCAGCGCCATGCCGAATCGCTTTTTACCCTTATAAAGCGCCGCGAGAAAATTGTTCTGATTTCCTTCCAGCGCCACCTCATCGAGAATTGTGCCCGGTGTGACGATGCGGGTGACGGCACGTTTCACGCAGCCCTTGGCCGTGGCCGGATCTTCAATCTGTTCGCAGATCGCCACTTTAACGCCGGCTTTAACCAGTTTTTCAAGATAGCCCGCCGCGGCGTGGTAGGGAATCCCGCACATCGGGGTATTGTGGCGTTTGGTCAGCGTGATGCCGAGAATGTCCGATGCTGTTTTGGCATCGTCGAAAAACATTTCATAGAAGTCGCCCAACCGAAAAAAGAGGATGGTATCTGCCGGTAAATCCCGCCGGATTGTCCGGTATTGCGCCATCATCGGTGTTTCTTTCTTTTCCGCCATACATCTCCCTGAAAATCAAAAGCTCCAGTTTATCCAGACCTTGAAAGGTTTCAACCACGGAATACACGGAAATGGGCAAATTCACCGACAGGAGGGCAGAGACGGTTCGACGAACCGCCCGCCCGGCGGAACGGCAGCTTCATCGAAGCAGCCCTACCTTTCACCAACTTTCCAGACCCTGGAACTCCAGTCGGGATTCCCATCGGCCAAACCACCACCTCCGCCTTCTTCAGCGTGGAGGGGTAGGGACGGCCCGACGAACCGTCTGCCCGACGGAGCGGGCCTTCTAACCAAACCCTAACTTGGATTGCGTTTCATTCGGCAACAAATTATTCTAGGGTTCTATTTTTCGAGGGATTCTTATGCCGAAAGCTGAAGCGAAGCAGGAACGCACCGTTTATTCTCTAAAGGCTGTCATTGATGTCGGGTCGACGTCCATTCGCATGGTCGTTGCCCAGATTCACAGCGATGGCTCCTTCCAGACACTCGACACCCTCAATCAGAGTGTGGCCATTGGTGCAGACTCTTTTGCCAAAGGGCGGATCAGTCGGGGAACGATTGAAAGCTGCGTAAAAGTCATGCGCAGCTTTTCCACGGTGCTGAAAGAATATAAAATCGATCTCACCAAAGATGTCCGGGCGGTCGCCACCAGTGCAGTTCGGGAGGCCCGCAACCGCGATGAGTTTCTGGACCGCATCTATATTGCCACCGACATCAATGTGGCAGTAATCAGCGGAGCCGAGGTGAACCGCCTGACCTTTCTGGCCATCCGCCCTCACCTGAAATCCAATGCGCTCTTGCGGAAGGGCAGTCTTCTGGTGGCCGAAGTGGGCGGCGGAAGCACGGAGTTCCTGGGGCTGGAAAACGGACGGGTTGAATTTGCCCATACTTATCGTATGGGAGCATTTCGGATGCGGGAGCTGATGGAAACGCAGCAGGGTTCCGCCACCGGACGCCTTAATTTTCTGGAAATGGAAATTGATGTCGCCATTCGGCAGTTCCGCGATGCGGTGGAAGATAAACGCGCCAAACACACATTACTGCTCATGGGCGGCGAAGCTCGGGTGGCAACCCGTCAACTGGTTAAGGATTGGGACGAAAATGCGCTGGCCCAACTGAAAGTCAGCGAACTCGCAAAACTGGCTGCCCGGGTTCTGGCGATGGATGCCGAGGCGGTGACCCATAAGTATTATCTGCCCATGGAAGATGCCGAAACGCTCGGCATTGCTTTGCTGACGTATGTTCGCCTGGCGGAATCGTTTAAGCTGAAAACGCTGTATGTCTGCGGAGCAACGTTGCGTGATGGACTGCTGGCCGCGGCCGCCTCGGGCACCGCGCTGACCGAAGATTTTGTGGAACAGATTATGAACTCAGTCCGCGAAGTGGGCCGGAGGTATCAGCTCGACGAATCGCATGCTTCCTGCGTGGCTGAAAATGCAGTTACGCTTTTCCGGGCATTGGAAAAAGAACATCGGCTGGGGTATCGCTATGAAATGATCCTGACTGTTGCGGCCTGGCTGCATGATATCGGTATGTTTATCGCGAGCAGCAGTCATCATAAACACGCCCAGTACATTATTGAAAACAGCGATATTTTCGGACTGGGCCGAGAAGATATTCTGCTGACCGGCATGGTGGTGCGCTACCACCGCCGCGCTGCACCGCGGTTAAGCCATACGGCATACAATGCCCTGAGCCGCGAGCAGCGGTTGGTGGTGAATAAACTGGCGGCCATTCTCAGAGTGGCTGATTCGCTCGATCGCTCGCACTCGCATTCGATCAAAGGGCTCAGGGTTATTCTCGAGGAGGATCAGGTGGTCCTTTCGATCAACCGGACCGGGGACTTTTCTGCGGAGAAGCGCGCACTGGCGGAAAAGGGAAAAATGTTTGAACAGGTGTATGGACGCAGTGTCATTCTGCGCACCAAGCGGAGGCAGAAATAGTCATGGCAGCAGCGAAAAAAAAATCTAAATTTTTCAACCGGGAACTCAGTTGGCTGGAATTTAACCAGCGGGTGCTGGAGGAAGCAAAAGATCCGGCAAACCCGATGCTCGAACGTCTGAAATTCCTGGCTATTACCGCGTCGAATCTGGATGAGTTTTTCATGGTTCGTGTCGGCGGTTTGCATATGGCCCGGATGGCGGGCCGCAGAAAAAAAGACCCGTCCGGGCTTACGCCGTTGGCACAGCTCAACGAAATTACGCAACGGGCAAAGGCGATGATGCGCGATCTTCACGCTTGCTTCACCGATGTTGTTTCGCCGGCCCTGGCATCGGCCGGGATCTGCCATGCGGATATCAATGCACTCACCGCGGAACAGGATGCCGCGCTGCATGATCTTTTTGCGGACGAGCTCTTTCCGGTAATTACGCCGATTGCGGTGGATCCGAAAATGCACTTCCCGCATCTGCATAATCTGACGCTGCATATTCTGATCCGTCTTCAGGCCGTCAGCGGAAAAGATCAGACCGATCGTTATGCCGTCATGTCGCTTGCCCGCACGGGCTCGCGCATTGTACAGCTTCCGGCCGATTCCGGCTATGCGTATGTGCTGAAAGAAGAGGTTGTGATCAAATACATGGCCAACTGGTTTCCCGGATATGAGGTGAAAGAATGTGCCGTTTTCCGTTTTACACGAAATGCCGATTTTGCCGTTCACGAAGAGGAGGCTCCGGATCTGCTGTCCGGCATGGAGGATGTACTCGAAGAACGTAAAACCGGCGAATGTATTCGCCTGGAGGTGGCGGAGGAAATCAGCCCGAGTCTGTTGCGTTTTCTCACGGAACGACTTGCGATCGCGAAGGGGGGCGTTTATCCGATTAAAGGGGTATTGAACATGAAAGATTTCATGTCCGTCGCCTGTCTGGAAGGGTTTGATGAATTAAAGGTCGAGCCGTGGCCTGCGCAGCGCTCTCCGGACCTTATCGCAAATGAACCGATGTTCGGGCAGATTGCCAAACACGATGTACTGCTTTATCACCCCTATGAAACCTTCGATCCCGTAGTGCGTTTTATCGAAGAAGCGGCCGCCGATCCGGAAACCATGGCCATCAAGATGGTGCTCTATCGAACCAGTTCCGACAGTGCCATTATTGCCGCGCTGAAACGGGCTGCGGAAAACGGGGTGAATGTTACGGTGCTGATGGAACTCAAGGCCCGTTTCGATGAGGAACGGAATATCCACTGGGCGCGTAATCTGGAGACCTGCGGTGTTCAGGTGATCTACGGCGTCAAGGGCTACAAAACCCATGCTAAAATCTGCCTCGTGGTGCGCCGGGAATCGACCGGGGTGGTGCGCTATTGCCATTTCGGGACCGGCAACTATAACGAATCCACCGCAAAGCTGTACGGGGATGTCAGTTATATGACGAATAACGCCGAGCTCGGCGCGGATGCCTCCGCTTTTTTCAATGCCCTGTGCGGTTATGCCCAGCCCAGCGGATTTAAACTCATCAGTATGGCTCCGATCGGCATGCGGAGCAAACTGCTGGAACTGATCGGCTACGAAACCGAGCGGGCACTGAACGGAAAAAAAGCCGTCATCAATGTAAAAGTCAATTCGTTGGTCGATGTGGCATTGTCGGAAAAACTCTACGAAGCAGCGGCCGCCGGTGTAAAAGTTCATTTGAATGTCCGAGGCATCTGCTGTCTGGTACCCGCCAAAAATATTACGGTCACGAGTATTATCGATCGCTACCTCGAACATGCCCGTATCATCCATTTCCATCATGGCGGGAAACCCCGCGTATTTATTGCCAGTGCGGACTGGATGCCCCGGAACCTGGATAAGCGGCTGGAACTGATGGTTCCGATTGAAGATCCGGCTTGCCGGGATCGGCTGATCCAGATTCTGGAACTGCATTTAAACGACAATCAAAAGATGTGGAAATTGCTGCCCTCCGGTTCCTACGAACGGGTTGTCGAGCAGCAGAACCCGGCGGTTCGGAGCCAACAGGTTTTATATGAACAGGCCTGCGAGGCCGTTGCGGCCGCATCAAAAAACCGTCGCACACGTTTTGAACCGCATCGTCCCGAGCCCCGGGAGCAGTAAGGATTAAACGGATACAAAACCTGCTTTAAGGGGATTTTGTTTTGTCTTGTTTTAACTGGCGATGCAGGAGGCTTGGGTCTACAAAAAGCTTCTGGAGATTAATTTTTTATGAAAAACAAAACTAAAACAGTCGGTATTCTTACTTCCGGCGGAGACTGTCCCGGCCTGAATGCCGCCATTCGCGGCATTGCCAAGGCGGCCATGCAGCAAGGTACCAAAGTTGTTGGTATTCAGGATGGATTCAGAGGACTGGTGGAAAACCGGATCATGAATCTCGAGGACAAGGATGTGAGTGGAATTCTGACGCATGGCGGGACCTTTCTGGGGTCCAGCCGCGACAAGCCGCACAAAATGAAAATGGGCGGTGTTCAAATGGATATGACCGAAGTGGCCGTTTCCAATGCCCGGAAAAATCACCTCGACTGTTTAATCTGTCTCGGCGGAAACGGAACCCAGAAAAATGCAATGCGCCTGCATGAAGCGGGGCTTGACGTCATCACCTTGCCGAAAACAATTGATAACGATGTCGCTGAAACAGACATCACTTTCGGGTTCGATTCCGCCATGGCCATCGGCACCGAAGCGATCGACCGCCTGCATACGACCGCCAGCAGTCATCACCGCGCGATTGTTTGCGAAATTATGGGACATAAAGCCGGATGGCTTGCTCTGGGGGCCGGTATTGCCGGCGGAGCCGATGTGATCCTTCTGCCGGAAATCCCATACAATATGAACTATGTGGTGGATCATCTGCTCGCCCGTCGTCATCACAACAAACGGTTTTCAATTATCGCCGTGGCAGAAGGCGCCATCTCCAAAGAAGAGGCCAAGTCCGGCAAAAAGTCCGACGACCTTGAAGATGAAATTGTGGAAGGTCTGATCCAGGAGCCGACCGCCAGTCGTGTTGCCCGCGAAATTCAGCAGGCCGCCGGAATTGAAGTCCGCTATACGTCGCTCGGGCATGTTCAGCGCGGCGGCTCTCCAACCGCCACCGACCGTCTGCTTTGCACACGCATGGGAACCAAAGCCGGCGAGTTAATGGTTGAAGGCCGCTATAATGTCATGGTCGGCCTGAAAGGGGATACCTGCGAAGCTGTGCCGTTGGAGGAGGTCGCCGGAAAAACAAAACGGGTTCCGCTGGACCACCGCTGGCTGAAAACCGCTGTGCTGGTGGATACCTGCCTTGGCGACAAATTAAAGTTCTGATGACCGGAGGGCTCTCATTATGGGATGCAGAAAAGATAAGCCTAAAAAACCGCGCGAACCCGGAAAGTTCGAATGTGCCAAATGCGGGGCGGTCGTGAAGAAAAAAGACAAAGTCTGCAAGCCGAAGAAGATTAAAGAATAGACGTCCTTTCGAGGGGCCGCCGGGGTGAATTGATCCGCCGAATCGTCTGCTTTCTGCTGAAAGTAACTGAACTGCTATCCTTTTTGTTTTGTTTTTCCGCCGATGTTCCTTTTATATACGCCGCTTTTCGAGGTGAAATCATGCAATCTATTGAAGAGAGAATACAGGAACTCAAGCGCGAACGCGGTGCCATCATCATCGCGCACAACTATCAACCCGACGAAGTACAGGCCATTGCCGACTTTACCGGCGATTCACTGGAACTCAGTCGGAAAGCGGCCGAACTCGATGAAGAGGTGATTGTGTTCTGCGGTGTGCACTTTATGGCTGAAACGGCGGCCATTCTCAGTCCGGAAAAGACCATTCTGCTTCCCGATCAATTTGCCGGGTGTCCGATGGCTGATATGATTACGGCGGAAGCGCTTCAGGCCAAAAAGGCGGAACATCCCGGCGCGGTTGTTATTGCCTATGTAAATACCTCCGCTGCGGTCAAAGCCGAATGTGACCTGTGTGTTACCTCTTCGAATGCGATGAAAATCGTCTCTTCGGTTCCGGCCGACCAGGAAATTATCTTTGTGCCGGATACGCATCTGGGCCATTACATTCAGGAAGAACTCGGACGCGAAATGATCATCTGGGACGGCTATTGCCCGACCCACTCCCGCATCCGCGAGGTCGATGTGCGCCGCGAAAAGGAAGAACATCCCGAAGCGGTCATCATGGCCCATCCGGAATGTCCGCTCGGCATTCGCGAAATGGCCGACCAATTGCTCTCCACCGGTCAAATGATTACTTTTGCGGCGGAATCCGACCACAAGGAATATATTGTGGCCACCGAAATGGGCATGCTCTACCGCCTGCGGAATGAGAACCCCACGAAAAAATTCTATTCGGTCAGCGATCGGGCCCTCTGCCCGAACATGAAAAAGATCGACCTCGAAAAAGTTCTCTGGTCGTTGGAAGATATGCAGCACCGCATCACCGTTCCGAAAGAAACGGCCGACAAAGCGCGCCTTTCGATCGAACGGATGCTCGAGCTCAGCTAAAAGTCAGGTTCTCTGCATGTCTGAAGTACGCCGCGAAATTCTCTGCCGTTGTTGTTTTGTATTTGAAGACACGGTGCGGGAAGTCATTCAGGAAAATGAACTGACCACGGTGGATCAGGTGAGTTACCACTGCAATGCGGGCAGCCGATGCGGAGGCTGCCGCAAAAAAATAGCTGAACTGATAGAAGAAGAACTTACGGACGAATAACCAAAGGAATAAACAATGGGTGAACCGATCTATTTCGACAACAATGCCACCACACCCGTTGCGCCGGAAGTCATCGAGGCCATGGCCCCGTACTTTTCCGAACACTGGGGAAATCCTTCGAGCATGCACCGCCTGGGCAGCAAGGCCAAACGAGCGGTGGATCAGGCCCGCCGGTCGGTGGCTGCGCTGATCGGCGCGGAAGATCCGAACGAAATCATTTTCACCTCCTGCGGTACCGAGAGTAACAATCTTGCGCTGAAAGGAAATCTTTCCGCACAATCCCGCCCGGTCTCGTTCATCACCTCGGCGGTCGAACATTCCGCCGTGCTGGAACCGCTCATGGCGTTGAACAGCGAAGGGATTGAACTGCATAAAATTCCGGTCGATCCATACGGAACTCTGCAACAGGATGTGCTGGCCGAACAGTTGAAAAATACCGACACCGCCTTGGCCAGTATCATGTGGGCCAACAATGAAACCGGGGTCGTTTTTCCCATGGCTGAAATTGCGGAAAAAGTAAAAGAAGCCGGAGGCATCATGCATACCGATGCCGTGCAGGCCGCCGGAAAAATTGCGATCGATGTCAAAACGGTACCGGTTGACCTGCTCTCTATTTCCGGCCATAAGCTGTATGCGCCCAAAGGTATTGGTGCGCTGTATTCCCGCCGCGGAACCCGGCTGGGTGCGCTGCAGAAAGGCGGCCATCAGGAACGCGGCCGGCGCGCCGGTACGGAAAACGTGCCCTACATCGTCGGTCTCGGCAAAGCCTGTGAACTGGCCATGCAGCAGATGGAAAAGGATACGAACCATGAACGCAAACTGCGCGATCGGCTGGAAGCCGGCATTCTGGCCACCTGCAAAGGTGCACGTATAAACGGCGACACCCTGCACCGTTTACCCAATACCAGCAATATCAGCTTTGAATACCTGGAGGGGGAAGCGATTATGCTGATGCTGGACGATGCGGGAATCTGTACATCCACCGGCTCTGCCTGTGAATCGGGTTCGCTGGAGCCGTCGCATGTATTGCGCGCCATGGATGTGCCGCGCGCCTTTCTGCAGGGCTCCATCCGATTCAGCCTCGGGCGGTATAACACGGAAGCGGATGTGGATGCCGTGCTCGAAAAGCTGCCCCTCATTATCAAGCGGCTTCGCGAGCTCTCGCCTTTGGCTGCGGATTGAGCTGCATCGCACGCGGCGCAGCTGGGGCTCAGACTTTCCTGCGGTGGTCGATCACATGCCGGGCTTTGCCGACAAAGCGTTCGAGTGAGCTGGGTGAAACCAGTTCAATATTCATCCGCAGTCCGGTGACCGTCTGAATGGCGCGGTCGATCCGTTCCCTCAATTCCTGCATCTCTTTCATACTGGAACTGAAGGATGTTTCGGTCATCTCCACTTTCACCGAGACAATATCTTTCCGGTCCGGGCGGTCCACTTCAATCTGATAGTGGGGGGCGGTTCCTTCAACGCGCAATAGTGCCTGTTCGATCTGTGAAGGATAAATGTTCACGCCTTTGATAATCAGCATATCGTCACTGCGTCCCGTGATGCGGCTCATCCGAACTGTAGTTCGTCCGCAGGCGCAGGGTTCCGGATTCAGCGATGCGATATCGCGCGTGCGATAGCGAATAATCGGCATGGCTTCTTTGCTCAATGAGGTGAAAACGAGTTCGCCCTCTTCACCGGGGGCCACGGGTTCGAGCGTTTTCGGATTGATGCATTCAACAATGAAGGCATCTTCCGCAATATGCATACCGTCCCGCATGGCGCATTCGCCGCTGACGCCGGGACCGATGACTTCGCTCAGTCCGTAATTGTTAAAGCAGAGAATCCCCATTTCATCTTCGATCCGAGCGCGCATATCTTCTGTCCAGGGCTCGCCGCCAAAGTGGGCATACTTCAGGTTCAACGCATTTCGCGGAATCTTATTTTTAATGATAAATTCTGAAATCGTCAGGGCATAACTCGGCGTACAGACCAAGGCGTCAACCTGCATATCCTTCATCAGCATCAGTTGTTTCGAGGTGTTGCCGGCTGCGGCCGGAATGACCGAGGCGCCCACATGTTCCACGCCATAGTGCAACCCGAATCCGCCCGTAAAAAGACCATAGCCAAACGCAATCTGAACGCTGTGTTCGGGTCGAAGTCCGCCGGCAGTCAGAAAACGGGCACATAAATTGGCCCATGTTTTTAAATCATTTTTTGTATATGCCACCATGGTCGGCTGACCGGTGGTGCCGGACGAACCATGGTATCGGGCAATGTCTTTCCGATCTACCGCCAGCATGCCCAGCGGATATTCTTCCCGTAAATCCGCTTTAGTGGTGAAGGGGAGGCGCTGCAGATCTTCCAGAGATTGGATCATTTCGGGCGCAATTCCGGCTTCGGCAAACTTATTTTTATAGAACGGGATCTGCTGAACCTGTTCTACCGTTTTCCGAAGTCTGGACGTCTGAAGTGCAGTCAGTTCCGGGCGGGACAACGATTCCTCTTTATCCCGGATGCGGTTTTCAACAACAAACCCGCTCATTTAATTTTCCGAATGCTGGAAAAGGGTCACACGGTCCAGCACCTTGAACCCAGCGCTTTTCAGCGCCACTACAGCTTTATCCATGTCGTCGAAACGGAACAGCAGAACCGCATTCTCACCACTCTTAATTGTGAAGGCATACATATATTCAACGCTGATTCCTGCGGCATCTTCCACCTGAAGCACATCGCGCAATCCACCGGGTTCATCATTCACTTCAACCGCAATCACTTCCGTGATTTTAGCCACAAAACCTTTGGCCTCCAGAATGGTTTTTGCGGCTTCGCAGTCGCTGACGATCAGGCGGAGAATGCCGAACTGCTCGGTATCGGCCAACGAGATCGTAATCATGTTGATTCCGTTATCAGCCAGCAGGGCGCAGAGCTCGCGCAGACGACCGGGTTTATTTTCTAAGAATACGGATAGTTGTTTTAGTTTCACGTTTCTCTCTCCAGGTTGTTAACCACGGAATACACGGAATACACGGAGCGGTTCTGTGTCTTCTGTGTATTCCGTGGTTCATTAATTCTACCTATTGTCGATGACTCGTTTTGCTTTCCCCATGGATCGTTCGATCGTGTTCGGTTCGACCAGCGTAAGTTTGACGCGAATACCGAGAATGTGGGCAATCGCCTCGGAAAGCTGCTTGTGCACGGCTTCCACTCCTCGGACGGTATCGCTGAAGGTTTCGGCCGTGACCTCCACCTGCACTTCCATCTGGTCCATTCCGCCGGATCGGTAAAGAACAATCTGATAATGCGGCAGCGTTTCTTCAACTTTAAGCAGGGCCGCCTCGATCTGGGAGGGGAAGATGTTGACGCCGCGAATGATGAACATATCGTCGGAGCGACGGGCAATGCGGTTGATTCGGCGAATGGTGCGACCGCAGGCACACTTTTCTGCAATGATACTGGTGATATCGTGCGTACGATAGCGCATCACGGGCATCGCTTTTTTACTGAGTGTTGTAATGATCAGTTCGCCTTCTTGGCCGTCCGGCATCGGTTCGTCGGTGACGGGATCGACAATTTCGATCATGAAATGATCTTCAAAAATATGCAGTCCATTCTGTTCGGAGCAGGCCATGCCGACGCCGGGGCCGATGATTTCCGAGAGCCCGTAGATATCGAACGCTTTGATTCCGGTTTTTCCCTCAATGTAGTCGCGCATTTCATCGGTCCAGGGCTCGGCTCCGAAAATACCGGCGCGCAAAGGGAAGTCCTCCCAGTTAATACCCATCTTTTCTGCAAACTCAATCAGATGCAGGAAATAGCTCGGGGTGGAACAGATCGCCGTGGTGCCGAAATCGCGCATGACCATAATCTGGCGCTCGGAATTTCCGCCGGAAATGGGAATAACCGTTGCGCCAAGTGCTTCCGCGCCGTAATGGGCACCGAGCCCTCCGGTGAACAGGCCATAGCCATAGGCATTCTGGATAATGTCGCCACTGTCCAGTCCGGCACAGGCGTATGCCCGAACCATGACCTCTTTCCATACCTCGATATCTTCATTGGTATAGGCAACGACAATGGGTTTTCCGGTCGTTCCGGACGAAGCATGCAAGCGAACCACTTCATTCATCGGAACCGCAAAAAGACCGTACGGGTAGGTGTCCCGCAGATCCGTTTTCTGTGTGAACGGCAGTTTGCGGATATCGTCCAGCGTCCGGATATCATCGGGCGTTACCCCGCTGGCATCCATGCGTTCCCGGAAGAGCGCCTGATTATCGTAGGCGTGTTTAGTGATCGCCCGAAGACGCTGAAGCTGAAGTTTATGAAGTTGCTCTTCGCGCAGATAATCCGGCGCTGAAGCGGGATGAATCAAACTTTCCCGATCATTCCATTGTGTGTGCATGGCGTGCCTTTCAGTAAAATTATATGAAGCTGAAAGATCTACTGAATGTAAGCCATTAAAGCAAGGGTGCTCCCCGAAATACTGTAATTCTCTACGTATTTAAATTAAATATCAAAAAGCCTCAGGTCTTCGCGATAATGCACATCCGGTAAAACAGATCGGGCACGCTGGTTTATGCCTGATGCGAAATGGCCGAAGCCGGGCAGTTTTCTTCGGCGGCCAACGCACTTTTCTGAAGTGTTTCCGGCACAGGATCAAGCTTGACCTGCGAGATCCCAGCGGGGAATTCAAAAACCTCAGGGGCGATTCCATTACAGGCCTCACAGCCCACACAACGATTTGGATCAACGGTAAATTTCATAACAGCTCCCGGGTTTGTAAGGTTTCAGATCTTTTCGTGATTGAGGCGCTGAAGATAGAACAGACCAAATAAAAAGGTCAATCCATAGGCGTATTCCTTTTCAGGAATTTAACGGTCCGATTTCAATATTCATAAGCTGATCATCGAGTACACCATGTACGGCGGGAAGATCCTTCGCCCTTTTCGTTGAAATGCACTTAAAATACGGTTAAAAAATACGTTTATTTTCTTTAGGGGATTCATGTTCAATCATACCTGTCAACTCAGAGTACGCTATAGCGAATCGGACCGTATGGGGACGTTCTATAATTCGCGCCTGCTGGAATGGATGGAAGTGGGCCGGTCGGAGCTGACCCGCGCCGCCGGAAAAGCCTATGCGGAATGGGAGGCTGAAGGTGTGATGGCTCCGATTATCGAAGCCGGTCTGAAGTTTAAAGGGCGCGCGGAATATGACGATCTGCTGAATCTGGAGACGACGTGCGAGCAGGCCGGTCGGGCCCGGCTTAAATTTAATACGGTTATCACGATGGCCGAAACCGGGAAGCCCGTGGCTGAAGGATTCACCATTCATGCGCTGACCAGCCCCGAAGGACGTCCGATCCGCATTCCGGATTGGGTTCATGATTTATTAAACGGAGAGAAACATGAGCAGTGAACGTAAACTGATGAGCGGCAACGAAGCCGTAGCGCTGGGAACCAAACACGCCGGCTGTGCGCTGGGCGTTGGGTATCCCGGTACACCATCTACCGAGATTCTCGAAAACTATGCCAAACTGGAAGGCTGCAAAGCGCAGTGGGCACCAAACGAAAAAGTGGCACTCGAAGTAGGCATCGGCGTGGCCTTTGCCGGAACGCGCACCATTATCACCATGAAACACGTTGGTCTTAATGTGGCTGCGGATCCGCTTTTCACCGTGGCCTATACCGGGGTTACCGGCGGAATGGTGCTGGCGGTTGCCGACGATCCGGGCATGGCTTCCTCTCAGAATGAACAGGATTCGCGCAACTATGCCCGGGCGGCCGGTGTTCCGCTGCTCGAACCGGCCGACTCGCAGGAAGCGTACGACATGACCAAACTGGCATTCGAAATTTCCGAACGCTGGAACCAGCCCGTCATTCTGCGTCTCAGCACGCGGGTTTGCCATTCCAAAACCATCGTGGTCCCTTCCGATTCAAAAGACGTTCCGGCGGCCGATTATGTGCGCGACATCAAGGGCCGCGTCATGATTCCGGCCTACGCTCGGCCGGCGCACAAAAGAATGCGCGCAAAACTGACGGAAATTGAAGCCTGGAACTGCGCCGAAGGGCCGAATCCAATCGTTGGAACCGGCACGAAACTCGGCATCATTGCAAACGGGGTTAGCGCACTGCATGCGCAGGAAGCCGCACCGGATGCGAAAGTTCTGAAGCTGGGCATGGTTTATCCTTTGCCGATGAAAACGATTCTCGAATTTATCGATTCCGTGGACGACTGCATCATTATCGAAGAGTCTGATCCGTTCATTCAGACCGAAGTGCAGGCCGCCGGCGGCAGGGTTCGTCCGCGTCTGGAACGCTATCGCTACGGAGAACTGGATGTCATTCGTGTGAAGCGCATCATTGATGGCGACGACTCGGAAGAAGCGGCTCCGCCGCGCGGCAAACCCCCGCAGCTGTGCGACGGCTGTCCGCACCGCGCCAGCTTCCAGCTGCTGAAAAATATCGGCTGCACCATCACCGGCGACATCGGTTGCTATACCCTGAGTGTACTGCCGCCCTTCGAAACCATGGACACCTGCATTTGCATGGGCGGCTCCATTGGCATCGGGTTGGGCATGCGGCACGTACTGCCCGAAGAGCAGGCGCGCAAAGTGGTCAGTGTGATTGGCGATGGAACCTTTATGCACAGCGGTCTGACCGGTGTGGCCGAAATGATCTGCAACCGCCCGAAATATGGTCACGTGATTGTGATCCTCGATAACGGCACCACCGCCATGACCGGTTTGCAGGAGCATCCGGGCACCGGAAAAACGCTGGATCACCACCCGGCCGGGAAAACGGTTTCCATCGAAGCAACCTGCGAAGCAATGGGGGTGGATAAGGTGATTATTCTTGATCCGTCCCGCGAAATGGAAGCCTTCGAAAAGGCCGTACGCGATGCCATGGCATCCAACGATCTGACCGTGATCATTGCTCGTCGTCCCTGCATTCTCGCCGTTGTGCGCGATGCAAAAATCAACCGCGGAGAAAAGGTGAGATAGAAACGTAACGAGTAAATATGTAATGCGTAATTTCAGAAAAGTTACGCATTACAAGTTACGGATTACCAAAGGAGATTTTGAAATGAATAAAGTTACGAATGTAAAATTTGCCGGACTCGGCGGGCAGGGGATCCTGACCTGCACCGACATTCTCGGTCGCGTTGTGTTTGATATGGGCAACGATGTTAAAAAAGCGGAAGTGCACGGCATGAGTCAGCGCGGCGGCTCAATCACCTCCGATCTGCGTTTCGGCGACAAAGTGCTGAGCCCGATGATTTCCGCGGGACAGGCCGATTTTCTGGTGGTGCTGGGCGAGGATCAGGTTGAAGAAAATCAGCATTTTCTGAAAGAGGGCGGCACGCTCGTAAAGCCGTCCGATTTTGATGCGGACAAACTCACCAATAAACGGACGCTGAATGTGGCGCTGCTCGGCGCGCTGAGCAAACACATGCCGTTTCCGGTGGAGCAGTGGATGGATGCGGTCCGGGCGCAGTTGCCGGAACGGCTGCACGAAGTGAACGAAGCCGCGTTTATGCTCGGCCGCGGTGAATAAGAACCGGCGTTCTTGTCAGAAAGTCTGAAGGTCGAACGTCAAAGGTCTGCTTGACTTTCGACCTTTGACATTGGGACCTTTGACTGAAATGGAAACCGGAGATTTATATGAGTGCGGATAAAATTAAAGAGCTGATTCGGAAGAACGACAACCTGGGAAATTATCTGGGTGTCAAATTAACCGAAGTCAGTGAAGGGCGGGCATACGCTGAACTGAAGATTGAAAAGTGTCATCTGAACGCGGCCGGCGTCACCCACGGAGCCTCCATCTTTGCGCTGGCGGATATTGCGCTGGCAGCGGCGTCGAACTCCTATGGAAACGTGGCCTTGCTGACCAACGGCAATATCCAGGTGTTTCACGCCACGCCGTTGGGCGACACCTTGACGGCGAAAGCCAAAGAGGTTTCCGCCAGCCGCAAACTGGCGCACTATCGGATCAAGGTAACCAATCAAGCCGGCGAACAGATTGCGGTCTACAATGCGACGGTTTACAAAACCAGCACGCCGTTGCCCGACAGCGAATAATTCCAATCTCTGGAAATTTCCAAGGTCTGGAAAACGAAAAAGCGCGCTCCGTACGGAGGGCGCTTTTTTCGTTTGTGATCCGGTTCGTTTAGAACGCGCAGGTCAGAAACAGGCGTAGATCGCTGGCAAAGGTGTTCGGTCCATCCTGATATCCGAGACCGACTTTTCCGCACACGGTCAGGTTTTCACCGACGGGCTGTTTTGCAATCAGATCCAGCTCGCCCGCATTTTTCAAGACGGCGAGATCATTCTGTTTGGTGTATTGCAGCAGGGTATAGAGAATGGTGTTCAAACCGTCCAGTTTGGTCGTGGCTTTCAGATAGAGGGAGTTTGCACCGCCGGCAAAGGTGTCGGTATAAAACATCAGGGAGGTGCCCAGCGCATGATTGAAGCCTGTTGTAAATGGATTGAACTGAAGGTTATCGCCATACACGCCGAAATAACCGCCTTCCAGACGAACCTTTCCGATCTTCTGCACCACAGAAAGTCCCAAAGCATCGGCGTGGTGAGCCGGTGCGCGTCCGAGGTTGAACTCATTGCGGTAGTAGCCCAGCAACGAGGTCTTTTCCGAGATCTGATATCCCGCGCGAACCCCGGACAGATTGGCCACATCCCATGCGGCCGCATCGAAGAGCGCAATATCGAGCTTTTCAATTCCGGTATAGGAGGTTTCTCCCCAGGCGATGCCGTCCGTGTCGTAGCTTTTTCCAAAAACCTGACCATAGTTTCTGAATTTCCAGCGATCGCCCGTATCTAAAATACCGCTTTGCTCCAGCGCATAACCCGCCGCGAATTGCCAGTTTTCGACATCTGAGGATTGGGCCTGCAGGGCCGCGATGGAACGGGATTTCTGGCGGATGTCGTCCGCGCGGAAAATCTCGCCGTTGTTGATTCTGCGTCCGGCGGTGATACTGGAGGACTCAAGAAAGCTGTAATTCACGTACGCTTCGTTGAGCACACTGATGCGACCGTTGGACACGAGATAGTCGCCGGGATTTGTCACGTCGCCGTAGTCCATGGAATCAAGTACTCCCGCGCCGTTATAGGCCGCGCCGAGGGACCAGCCGGACCAATCCGGGGAAACATATTTCAGCAATAGACCGAGTGTGGTGGAGTAAGCTGAATCCCCCAGCGGTGCGCCCTCATAGTCGCGGTACATGCTGACGGTCTGTAGACGGCCGGAGAGTGTGCCATAGCCCTTTTCGTTGAACGGTTTTACAACGCTTTCCGCATTGGCGAACGAGGCGGCCAGGGCAGTTGCCAAAACAAAGATCATCTTTTGATTCGTATTCATAATTCTTTCATTTCTCATTATTTTGTTCCCATGCACCGATTCAGATGATCGGGCGCTGTTTTTTTTGTGAACAGCGAAACCAGCACCGTCACACCGACCGCCAGCGGAAGACCGATCATCAGCGGATCGACGTAGGCCCAGACAATGGGGCCTATGGACGAAAACACTTCTTTTCCGTCGACCATATGAATCGCCAGCGATCGGGTACCGAACAGTTTATTGCAGAGAAGCAGGGCGGAGGAGGCTTTCTCCTGAATGAAGACCATCCAGAAAAGACTGAAGAAGGAGCCGCTCAGCATACCGGCAATGGCACCCGCTTTGGTAATGCCGCGGCTCCACAGGGCGCCCACATACATGGGCAGAAAAGCGCAGGCGCAGAGTCCGAAGAAAATAGCTGTCCCGCGGGCTACAATGGAGGTTCCCGTTTTACCGAACTTAAGTTCAATAATGTAGCTGAGGTAGACGGAAATCAGAATGCCCACGAACACCGCGCCACGGGTGGCCAGCACGCCGCCGCCCTTATTCTTCCGTCCCATGGACTCTTCAGCCAGGTCCCGACCGAGCGAGGTGCCCATCACATGAAACTGACTGCTGAGCGTGCTCATGGCCGCGGAAATCAGGGTGAGCATAAACAGGACGCTGAACCATTCGGGCATGGCGCTTTGAAGATACATCGGGATGATGGCTTCAACATCTCCTTTGGCCGCCACAATGGATACTTTGCCCAGCGTCTGCTGAAAGTGGACGTTGGAGAGCGCGCCGACCACATAGGCCACGCCGGTCACCATCATAATAAACACGCCGCCGATCGGAATCGCACGGTTCAGTTCCTTGCCGCTCTTCACCGTCATATACCGCACAGCCAACTGAGGCTGCGCCAACACACCGATGCCCACACCCATAATGATGGTGCTCACCAGCACCCACCAACTCGGCGCGCCGAACTTCGGCATACTCGTCCACCCCTGATGACCGCCCGCCTGTAACTTTTCCGGGACCAGTGCCGCCATATCGGTGAGGCTTTGGTGAGCCGCTGTAACACCGCCCATTTTAACGTAGGTTATGATGAGCAGGGCCGTCATACCAAACAGCATGATCGTTCCCTGCAGCGCATCCGTATACATCACGCCCTTGATTCCGCCCATGACCACATACAGGGCAATGATGACGGAAAAAACAAACAGCGCCACGTTGTAGTCGACCGAAAACTGCGAGGAAATATATTTTGCCGCACCGGTCAGAACGGCCGACGCATAGAGCGGGATGAAGAGAAAAATGATAACGGCCGACGCTCCCTGAATAAAACGGGACTGAAATCGGCGGCCCAGCAATTCCGGGAAGGTATGGGCATCGAGCCGCAGTCCCATCTTTCGGGTCCGGCCGCCGAACACCCAGAAGGCGATAAAAATGCCGACGAAGATATTCATAACCGTGAGCCATAGCAACCCCATGCCAAATACGCCGGCCGCACCACCAAACCCGACGATGGCCGAGGTGCTGATGAAGGTGGCGCCATACGACATTGCCATCACATACGGATGAACCGAGCGCCCGCCGAGCATATAATCCGTCGCCGATTTTGTGGTTTTAAAACCTCGAAATCCGAGGTAGCCGATAACGCAGAGATACGCCACAACAATGATAATCATCCAAATAGACATCGATCCCCCTTACAGCTCTTCCTCAACACGGTCTTCCTCTTCAGCCCAATGCGAAATTTCTTCCGCCGGCTCCTGAACCGAGTCATCGACATTCCATTTGACAGCGCCCCAAATGAGGCAAATCAGCGTGCAGAATATGCACAGAAAATAAGCCAAAACGACCCCCGGATCTTCAATCCCCAACATCTCATTCCCCTGTATTTTTACAATTCGACGTAATAAACAGGTTAGCCAAAAAATATACATACAAACAATACGCATATTCGAATAAAGCGGACTTTCTCTCCCGCAAAATATGATCGGCTTTGTTGGGTATTGCCGCGATGAATTATCGCGGTTGGGCATTGCTCCGCGGGGGGCGGATGATAACATGTGCGCTTTAAATTCAACGCAAGGAGCAGGGGATGAAACCCAAAAAATATATTTCCGATCTGCGGGTCTACGAACCCGGAAAACCCATGGAAGAAGTGGCACGTGAGCTGGGGTTCGACGATATTGCCGACATCATCAAAGTCGCCTCCAACGAAAACGAACTGGGCCCGTCGCCCATGGCCATGGAAGCCATGCAGAACGTCCTGACCGAGATGCATCGCTATCCCGACGGCGGCGCTTTTTATCTGAAACAGAAACTCGCTGAAAAACTGAATGTTGATACCGAAAATCTCCTGTTCGGCTGCGGCAGCAATGAACTGATTGTTTTCCTTTGTCATGTCTTCATGGAGCAGGGGAAAAATCTGATTATGGGCGCTGAAGCCTTTGCCGTCTATTTTCTGGCCAACGCCTTATACGGCGGCGAAACCATTCGTGTTGCCATGCCCGGGCACGTGCACGACCTCGATGCCATGCTTGAGGCCATCACCCCCGAAACCCGGCTGGTCTGCATCTGCAATCCGAACAACCCAACCGGAACCATGCTGCCTCCGGAAGCCATCGACGCCTTCATTGAAAAGCTGCCGGAGCATGTGGTGGCCGTTTTCGACGAAGCCTATTTCGAAGTCATGCCCGATGCCATGAAGCCCGACGTGCTCAAACACATCCGCGCCGGCAAAAAGAACATTATCGTGCTGCGGACCTTTTCCAAAGCCTACGGCCTCGCCGGACTGCGCATCGGCTATGCCGTCGCTCACCCCGATCTGATCAATCTGCTCAATAAGGTGCGTCAGCCCTTTAACGTGAATCTGATGGCCCAGGCCGCCGCGATGGCTGCGCTCGACGACGCCGATCATTTAGAGAAAACCCGCAACATGGTTTTCCAGGGATTGGAATTTTTTGAAGCCGAATTTCCAAAGCTTGGAATTGAAACGGTTCCATCCGGCGCCAATTTTATCCTGATCAAAACCGGAAACGGCCGTGAAGTATTTCAGGAACTGCAAAAAAGAAAGGTCATTGTGCGTCCGATGGATCCCTACGGATTGCCGGAGTATATTCGCATAACTATCGGAACGCCAAAGCAGAACCGCATCATGCTGGACGCCCTGAAAGAAGTGCTGGGTTAGAATTTAAAACTTTTTCAGCATCACCGCTTGACTCAAAAAGCGGAATAAGTAGGATGTGCGCTCCTTTGAACGAAAGGGCGTTTAGCTCAGTTGGCTAGAGCATCTCGTTTACACCGAGAGGGTCGGCGGTTCGAGCCCGTCAACGCCCACCATTTTTTTCAAGGAAACCCCTAAGGGCGTTTAGCTCAGTTGGCTAGAGCATCTCGTTTACACCGAGAGGGTCGGCGGTTCGAGCCCGTCAACGCCCACCATCTTTAAGCTGAAACTTCGGTTTCAGCTTTTTTTGTACCCAAAGACGGTTCATCAGAAAAAATGCACATCGTAATTCAAAATGGATGGGAGGCCGCACGGAAAAATTTCGGGCCGGGCCTGCTGTTGCAGGGACTGGCGCTGACGCTGGTGCTGCTCTACTATTTTTATCCGCCGTTCCACGATATGCTGCTCAGAATTCCCGCTATTCAGGAACGCATGGGCATCGGGTTTCCGATTGTGGTCACTGCATTTTTCGGCGGGCTCATTCCGTATCTGTTCCAGGTTGTGCGTCGTGAGATTCCGTCGGGGATGTACGTGAAAAACCTGCTCTTCATGCTCGGTTTCTGGGCGCTGATGGGGCTTTCCGTTGACTTGTTCTATACCGGGCAGGCCCTGATGTTCGGCGATCAGCCCAATGCGGCCACCGTCGTTAAAAAAGTCTGTTTCGATCAGTTTGTTTTCAGTCCGTTCTATTCCGCTCCGTTTTCCGCCATCGCCATGTACTGGAAAAGTCACTGGTTTTCCTTTAAGGAATCGCGCGCTCATTTTTCACGGGAAATGTTCACCGTCGAGATTCCATCCGTACTGATTGCGCTCTGGGCGGTCTGGATGCCGACGATGGCCATTGTCTACTGTCTGCCGCTGGCGCTGCAGTTTCCGCTCTTCAACATCGTGCTCTGCTTCTGGTCGCTCCTGCTCACCGCGATGGACGCCAAACAATCCGCTGCTTAAAAGTTTCTGAAGAGCGGCAACGGATGGATAAGAGCAACGGATCTTTCCGAGGCTGGGAAATGGGCGGAGGACAAAGTCTCCGTTGTCTGCGGACGCTGAGGACAGCGTCCCTCCAAAACCTGAAGTACCGGTTCCTTCCCGGCGCCTCCTCCGTTGCTCCTATCAATCCGTTGCTTAAAAGTACCAGGGGAGTAGCAACGGATCTTTCCAAGGGTTGGAACTTGCTGAAAAGCTTGCCTGAATCTATCTTTTAAACCGTTTATCTTCGGCCCTGTTTCGGGGCGGTCGGATTTGATGTTTAAGGGATATTTTATGATTACAGGCGAAATTAAAAACAAGGTGGATCGGGTTTGGGAAATATTCTGGACGGGCGGGGTCACCAATCCGCTGACCGTGATTGAGCAGTTCACCTATCTGCTGTTTATCAAAGGGCTCGACGACCGGCAGAACGATCTTGAAGCCAATGCGCAACTGCTGGGTATTGAGGCCGAATCCATCTTCGGGCCGGAGCAGCAGGAACTGCGCTGGAGCCATTTCAAGCAACTGCCCGCCGAAGCCATGTTTCAGCGGTTCACCCAGGCGGACGGGGTTTTTGATTTTATCAAAAACATGCACGACGACAAAAATTCCGCCTTTTCCAGATACATGGCCGACGCGCTCTTCCAGATTCCCACACCCGCCATGCTCGAAAAAATCGTCACCGCCATTGATGCGCTTCAGCTCAAAAAGGGGACCGACCAAAAAGGCGATCTTTACGAATATCTGCTTTCCAAAGTCGCCACCTCCGGCACCAACGGCCAGTTCCGCACGCCGCGCCATATTATTCAAATGATGGTTGAGCTGATGAAACCGTCGCCGGACGACACCATCGTCGACCCCGCCGCCGGAACCTCCGGCTTTCTGGTGGCGGCGGGCGAATATCTGCAAAAGCACCACGACGACCTGTTTGCCGACCCGGCGAAACGGGCGCACTACAACAACACCATGTTTCACGGCTTCGAAATGGACTCCACCATGCTGCGCATCGGCGCCATGAATATGATGCTGCACGGCGTCGAGCATCCGAACATTGCCTACCGCGATTCGCTTTCCGACCAGAATCCCGAGCGCGATGCCTATTCGCTGATTCTCGCCAACCCGCCGTTTAAAGGATCGCTCGACTACGACACCGTCTCCGCCGACCTGCTCAAAATCACCAAAACCAAAAAGACCGAACTGCTGTTTGTGGCCCTCATGCTCGGCATGCTCAAAAAGGGCGGACGCTGCGCCGCCATCGTGCCCGACGGCGTGCTCTTCGGCAGCAGCAACGCGCATAAACAACTGCGCAAAGAGCTGGTGGAAAACCACAACCTCAAAGGCATCATTTCCATGCCCTCCGGCGTGTTCAAACCCTACGCCGGCGTCAGCACCGCCGTCATCATTTTTGAAAAAACCGGCATCGGCGGCACGGAAAACGTCTGGTTCTACGATATGCAGGCCGACGGACTCAGCCTCGACGACAAACGCCAGCCGGTCGACGCCAACGATATTCCCGATATTGTGGCGCGGTATCTGAGTTTGGATGGGCGTACCGCGGGCGTCCCGCCTGCCACGGCGGATCAGCCGGCGCTGCGGGGAGCAGGCGGGACGCCTGCGGTACAATCCGAGCAGGACCGTGCCCGCACCGAAAAATCGTTCCTCGTGCCCAAAGCCGAGATTGCCGAAAACGACTATGACCTCTCCATCAACCGCTATAAGGAGATCGTCTACGAAGAAGTCACCTACGATCCGCCCGCCGTCCTGCTCGACCGTATCGCCGAACTCGAAACCGGCATCACCGCCGGGATTCAGGAATTGAAGGGGATGTTGAAGTGAGCGCGCAACAACGTAGAACAAGCGTCCCGCTTGTTTCCCGTCGAACGGAGCCGCGCCACCGTAAACAAGCGGGACGCTTGTTCTACTTTCTTTGCGGGAGCCCATCATGAAACCGGGTTGGAAAATGGTGACGTTGGGGGAAGTGTGTCCTGCGAGCCCGTCAAAACGAGAGTGTCCCGATTCTTCCCATATTTGGAATTTAACCTTGGATCAGGTGGAAGCAGACACTGGAAAAATTTCGAAACGTCAATATATTCAAATTTCCGATGCATCTTCATCTACTAATTTTGTGGATGAAGAAAATGTGCTTTATTCGAAATTACGACCTTATTTAAACAAGGTGGTTGTTCCTGATGAGTTTGCATGTGCAACCAGTGAATTGGTTCCATTAAAACCTAATCCAGAAAAGTTGAATAAATGGTTTCTGGTTCACTATTTGCGCTCAAAACAATTCGTCTCTTGGGCTTCTAATGCTGTTGCTGGCGCGAAAATGCCACGTTTAACAATGAAAGAATTTTGGAAGCATGAAATCCCCCTGCCGCCGATGGAGGAGCAGCGGCGGATTGTGGCGATCCTGGATGCGGCGCAGGCGTTAATCGATCAGCGCAAGCAGCAAATCGCCCTGATGGACCAGCTCGTCCAAAGCCTCTTCTACGACATGTTCGGCGACCCCGTCACCAACCCCATGGGGTGGGAGGAAGGAATGATCAAAGATTTGGCTGTTAAAACTCAATATGGAACAAGCAAGAAAGCGCATGAAACAGATGGCGAGTATCCAATTTTAAGAATGAATAACATTACCTATATAGGAGGATGGGATTTCCGAAGTCTGAAATTCGTAGATTTTGATGCAAAAGAAAAAGAGAAGTATTTGGTACATAAAGGCGAAATACTTTTCAACAGGACAAACAGTAAAGAACTCGTTGGAAAAACCGCAGTTTATCGAGAAGAAACTCCGATGGCTTATGCAGGTTATTTGGTGAAGTTAATTGTTAATGAAAGGGCTGATCCTGAATATATTTCTGCTTATTTGAATTCCAAACATGGAAAATCTGTATTGCTGAATAAGGCAAAAAGCATTGTTGGGATGGCGAATATTAATGCAGAAGAACTCAAGAAGATCGAAATTAATATTCCCCCCATCACCCTCCAACAGGAATTTGCGGAGCGGGTTACGGCGATTGAAGCGCAGAAAACGGCGATGTCGGCCTCGTTGTCGGAGCAGGAGGATTTATTTGCGGCGCTGAACCAACGCGCGTTTCGAGGGGAACTTTAGGGATGAAACCTGAAACCGGAAATGTGAAACTTGAAATAGGACACGAAGTGAGGTTGGCGCAAGGCGACGGCAGCGAAGCGGCAAACC
Source organism: Pontiellaceae bacterium B12219 (assembly GCA_029432795.1). Classification (GTDB taxonomy): domain Bacteria; phylum Verrucomicrobiota; class Kiritimatiellia; order Kiritimatiellales; family Pontiellaceae; genus Pontiella. The sequence goes on along the minus strand of JARNMJ010000002.1, from coordinate 42,835 downwards.
TGAATCTTGAATGGCAAAAGGTAGGGCTGGCTGTCCCAGCCGTCCGCGCGTCCGCATAGCGAGGAAACATGATGAGCAATGAGTTGATTCTTTATCACAGTGCCGATGGGCATACCGAACTTCGACTTCGTGCGGAGGAGGGCTCGGTTTGGCTGACGCAGCTGGAAATGGCCGAACTTTTTGCGTCGACCAAACAAAATATCAGCCTGCATATCAATAACATCCTGAAAGAGGGGGAATTGCCGGAAGGGGCAACTGTCAAGGATTCCTTGACAGTTCAAAAGGAGGGTTTGTTTGCGGCGCTGATGCAGGCCGCGTTTCGAGGAGATATCTCGCTTTAGCGAAGAAGAGCAAGTTTGTGGAGACCGATGGAATTTAAGAAAAGCATGTCGCAGAAGCTTCGGATGGACGGGCGGGATTATTCGCAGCCGGGCTGGTACTTCGTGACGATGTGCGCGGATTATCACAGGATGCTGTTCGGTCGAATAGATGGCGTGAAAATGGTTCCGAATGCGCTGGGGTCGCTGGTGGAACAGTGCTGGACGGAGATTCCGGCGCACTATGCGCACATTGAACTGGGCGCGTGGCAGCTGATGCCGAACCATTTTCACGGTATTGTGCGCATCTGTTCGGCGGGCGGCGCCGGGCTGGGCGAGGTGTTGAACATGTTCAAAGGCAGTGTGACGCGGTTGGCGAGAAAAGGCGGGCTTGTTGCAGGAGCTCGCCATGGCGAGCAAGGGCAGAGCCATGGCGGGAAAGAGCAGGTGTGGGCCCCGAATTATTGGGATGTGATTTGTTTTGAGCCGGAGGTGCTGGAGATTCGGGAGGCGTATGTCCGGGCGAATCCGCGGCGGTGGGCGCTGAAGGGCGTGTCGCGCGGGCGGATCAAGCAGAGCCGGTTTGTGGGAAATACGGAGTTGCTGAAGGTGAGACCCCGGCGGGCATTGCGGGTTTCGCGGAAAAGTTCGGAAGCGGAAGTCCGGGCACTGCAGCGGGAGATATCGGATTTTCCGGGCGTGGTGTGCAGTACGTTTTTTTCGCCGGGCGAGCGGGCGTGCCGGGATACGCTGCGGGCGGGGTCGGCGCGGCTCATCTGGGTGATGCCGATGGCGCTGCCGAAAACGATTTCCAGGGATTGGACGGATGCGTTTTTGGAAGGGCGCGCATTGTGGCTTTCGGCCTTTGAAGAGCCCGAGGCCACGCGTGCCAGTTGCGAACAGGCAAATAGTTGGGTGGAACGGTTTTGTGAAGCAGACTCTCGCCATGACGAGAGAGAACAGGAAGGGTGAAGCGCAATGAGCCAATTTGATTTTCTGAAGGCCTATCCCTATTTCGATGCGGTGCGGGCGGTGTGCGCGGAGGCGGAGGCGTCGATTGCGGTGTCGAACGCGACGTGCGCGCTGCAGTCGCGCCGGGCGCTGGAGGTGGCGGTGAAGTGGATGTATCGCTACGACAAGGGGCTGACGGTGCCGTATCAGGATAATCTGTCGTCGCTGATCCACGATGTTCAATTTAAGCGGCTGATCGATTCGCGGCTTTTTCCGCGCATTAAGTTTGTGGTTTCGCTGGGAAATATGGCGGCGCATACGGCGAAAAGCATGCGGCGCGATGAGACGGAGCTGTCGCTGAAAAATCTGTATGATTTTGTGCGCTGGCTGGCGTTCACTTACGCGAAGGCGAGCCATCGGGTGGTGTTTGACGCGGCGCTGCTGCCGGACGGGGCGGCGTTGGAAAAGCGGACGCTGGCGATGCAGAAGGCGCTAGAGCAAAAGGAGGCGGCCTGGGCGGCGGAGCGGGACGCACTGAAAAATGAATTACGGAGTGCGCAGGAGCGTGCGGCTTTTGCGACGGTGCGGGAAACCCCGCATGAGGCGTTTGATTGCGACGACATCAGCGAGTTTAAGACGCGCAAGATTTACATCGACCACGCGCTGAAAATGGCGGGCTGGGAAATCGGCACCAACTGCCTGGAAGAGGTGGAGGTGGCGGGCATGCCGAATCCGTCGGGCAAGGGGTTTGCGGATTATGTGCTTTATGCCGACAACGGCGATCCGCTGGCGGTGGTGGAGGCGAAGCGTACGTCGGTGGATCCGCAGGTGGGCAAGGTGCAGGCAAAGCTGTATGCGGATGGTCTGGAACGCAAGCATGGCGTGCGCCCGCTGATGTATACAACGAACGGGTTTACAACGTATTTCCACGATGACGAGCAGGCCAATGAGCGCACGGTATTCGGCTTTTTTACGAAGGATGAACTGGATGCCTATAATTTCCAGAAGCAGCATCGCACGTCGCTGAAGGGCGTGAGTCCGCGGGATGAAATTGCGGGGCGGGTCTATCAGAAAAAGGCGATTCAGGCGGTGTGCGATAATCTGCAGAAGGGGCAGCGCAAGTCGTTGCTGGTGATGGCGACGGGATCGGGCAAAACGCGCACGGCGATTTCGCTGGTGGAGGTGCTGCAGCGCCACGGCTGGATTAAAAATATTCTGTTTCTGGCCGACCGACGGGAACTGGTGAAGCAGGCGAAGAAGAATTTTGCGGCGCTGCTGCCGAATCTGAGCATGTGCAATCTGCTGGAAAAGACGGACGACAAGGACAACAACCCGTTGTCGCGGATGATTTTCAGCACCTATCCGACGATGATGAATGCGATTGATTCGACGAAGCGCAAGGATGGATCGCCGCTGTTTACCTGCGGCCATTTTGACTTGGTGATCGTGGATGAGTCGCATCGGTCGATCTATAAAAAATATCAGGACATTTTTACGTATTTCGACAGCTATCTGCTGGGGCTGACGGCGACGCCGAAAAGCGACATCGACAAAAACACGTATTCCATTTTCGATATTGAAGACGATGTGCCGACGTTTGCCTATGAGCTGGGCGAGGCGATTGATGAAGGGCATCTGGTGCCGTACCGGAGCGTGGAGACGTCGTTGAAGTTTTTGGAGCAGGGCATTCATTACGATGAGCTTTCGCCGGAGGAGCAGGAGCATTGGGAGGAGACCTTTGACGAAGAGGTGACGGAGGTTTCGAGCGAGGAGCTGAATAAATTCCTGTTTAACGATAATACGGTCGACCGGGTGCTGCAGGATTTAATGGAAAAGGGCATCAAGGTGCGCGGCGGCGATCGGATTGGCAAGACGATCATTTTCGCGGCGAACACGAAACATGCGGAATTTATTCTGCGGCGGTTCAACACGCTCTTTCCGGAATATCCCGGTCAGGCCGCCTGCATTTATAACGGCATTAAGTATGTCGACGGGGTGATCGAAGATCTGGGCGAGAAGGAGAAAAATCCGCGGATTGCGATTTCGGTGGATATGCTGGATACGGGGATTGATATTCCGGAGCTGGTGAATCTGGTCTTTTTCAAGCGGGTGCGGTCGAAGGCGAAGTTCTGGCAGATGATCGGGCGGGGCACGCGTTTATGTGAAAACCTGTTCGGCGGCGGGCAGGATAAAGAAGCATTTGTGATTTTCGACTATTGCGGCAACTTCGAGTATTTCCGCGCAAATAAAAACGGGAAAGAGGCGAAGGCGGTGAAGTCGCTTTCGGAAAATCTGTTTAACATCCGGGCGCGTATTGCGCAGGAGCTGCAGCATGCCGACCATCAGACGGACGCCTTGGCCGCGTATCGCACCAGCCTGGTGGATGCATTGCACGCGGCGGTTTGCGAGATTGATGAATCGCGGTTTTACAGCCGGATGCGGATTGAGTTTATCCATCGGTATAATCAGAAAAAACGCTGGCAGACGATTTCGGATGAAATGCTGCGCGAACTGGAACGGCAGATTGCGCCGCTGGTGCCGGCGATTGAGGATGAAGAACTGGCGAAGCGGTTCGATTATCTGATGTATACGATTGAATATGCCGCGTTGCGCGGCGAGCCGGTTTCCAGACCGCGCATGAAGGTGCAGACGACGGCTGAAAACCTGCAGAAGATCGGCAATCTGCCGCAGGTGAAACAGCAGGCGGAACTGATTGCGGAGGTGCAGACGGATGCCTTCTGGAAGGCGGCGGACACCTTCGATTATGAACGCGTACGGCTGGCGCTGCGCGATTTATTACACTTCGTTTGAAGATGAGGTACTGGGTTGGGCGGAGCATGAAGGCGAATATGGATCGGGCGAATTTCACAGTTATCGCAAAAAGGTGGATGCCTATCTGCAGGATTATGAAAATGATCTGGTGGTGCATAAGCTGCGGTTTAATAAGGAACTAACGCCGCACGACTGCAAACATCTGGAGCATGTGCTTTGGGATGAGCTGGGCAGTGAGGACGATTATCGCAAGGCGTTCGGCGACGAACCGCTGCTGAAACTGGTGGCGGGATTGGTGGGACTGGATCAGACGGCGGCGAATGCGCTCTTTTCGGAATTCATTAACGATCAGTCGCTCGACAGCCATCAGCTGGAGTTTGTGCAGCGCATTGTGCGGCATATTGTGGCGAACGGTTATCTGGAGAAGAGCACGCTGAACGAACACCCGTTCACGCGGCACGGCTCGCTGATTGATCTATTTGAGGGTCGGATTGATGTGGCGCAGGAAATTGTGAAGCGGATCGACCAGCTCAACGGCCGCGTGGCGATTTAGTGATGTCCGTTCTGCATGTGAAACATGCAGATGCTGCCAGCGACGGCGGCGTTGAGGGATTCGCATTCGGGCTGCAGGGGAATGGTTATTTTTTTTGCGGCGCGTTCGAATAATTCCTCGGAAACACCGTGGGCTTCGGAGCCGATGACGAGGATGGTTTTTTCGCTGAAGGTGGTTTTGTAGAGGTTTTCTCCGTCGAGTCCGGTGGTGACGCAGAGTTCGAATCCGTTTTCCAGGGCCTGGAAAAGTTCGGGCGGCGTGATGTTCCAGACTTTGGAAAAGGCGAAGGTGCCCATGGTGGAGCGGATGACTTTGGGGTTGTGGGGCTCGACGCAGTCGCCGTAGAGCAGGACGCCGTCGAAACCGGAACCGACGGCGGAGCGGATGAGCGTGCCGAGGTTGCCGGGATCGCGCAGGTTGTCGAGCAACAGAAATTTTCCGGTGGCCGGCAGCGCGTGTTTCATTTCGATGGGCGAAACGACGGCGAGGATGCCCTGTGCGTTCCGGACATCGGAAATTTTTTCAAAGACGTGTTCGGGCAGAACGAGGGTATCGATGCTTTTCGGCAGGGGTTTCTTCCAATCCCTGGAAATGACGAGCTGTTCGATTTTGCAGTAGGGGCTGCTGTGTTCGAGCAGGGTTTGAATGCCGCGCCAGCCTTCGATGATGAAGGTGCCGGATTCCTGCCGGGCTTTTTTGGAGGAGGAGAGGGCGCGCAGGTGTTTGATCTGCGGATTGGTGGTGGAGGTGATTTCGCGCATCATGGTTTTCGGGTTCCATCAAAACAGTAGGTGCCGTTGGCGGTTTCGGCCATCTGGGCCAGCGTAAGATCCGGACGGGCTTTGAGGCCCCGGTCCAGTATCAGTAAAAGGGTTTTGGAGTCGTCTTCGGCCCGGTGTTCGACATTGACCGGAATGCGGAGCTGTTCGGCCAACGGCCCGAGCCGGTGCGATTCGGCATCGGGAAACCAACGCCGAAAGAGGGTGAGTGAATTGATTGTCGGGTTGGGCAGGGGGATGAGCCCGTTTCGCTCAATTTCAGCGGCCATAAAGCGGACATCAAACGAGGCATTGTGGGCAATCAGGACGGAATCGCCGGCAAAGGCGCTGAACGCTCTGTAGGTATCCGCAAAGCCGGGGTGGCCGATAACCTGTTCATCGGTGATGCCGTGAATTTCGCTGTTGAAGATCGGGCGGCCGGGATTCACCAGCCAGTGGGTGGAATCGATGATTTTTCCGTTCCGATATTTCACAGCTCCGATTTCGATAATGCGCTCGTAGGCGGGGCTAAACCCCGTGGTTTCAACATCAAACGCCACAAAGGTGATATTGGAGAGCACGGCAAATGCCGGGCTGCCTGCAAGCAGAATTAAACTGTAAATCAATATCTTCATCGTCCAATGCTTGGAAATTAGCTGAGGGGCGATTAGATTGGCGAGAATTTTGCGGAAGAAACCATGCTTGATGATCGCCTTTTTGAAGAACTGCCCGCCGCGGCCGAAGTGATTCGGTCGCCCGAAATGCGGAGCTATACCACCTTTCAGCTGGGCGGACCGTGCCCGGCGCTGATTCATTGTCCCGATGCTGAAACCCTGGCGGCTTCGGCTGCATTGCTCGTGCAGCATTCGGTGCCGTATATGGTGATCGGGCAGGGGTCCAATCTGCTGGTATCGGACCGGGGGCTGGAATGCGTTATTCTGCGCTATTGTGCCGAAGAACATCCGGTGGTGGAATTTGATGGGCCGCGCGTTCGGGTTTCCGGGAATACGCTGCTCGATGAGCTGGCGCGACTCGCGATTGAGCAGGGCATCGGAGATCTTTCTTTTTGCAGTGGGATACCCGGCACGGTTGGCGGTGCGATTGCCGGCAATGCAGGGGCCTTTGGACAGCAGATCGGCGATGTGGTGACATCGGTGCGGCTGATGGATGCCAAGGGCGTTGTGACCCGCGTGCAGGCGGATGAGCTGGCATTTGCGTATCGTTCGTCGGCATTGAAGACAAATGGGGCAATTGTGCTGGAGGCTGATCTGGTTTTGAAACGTTGCGATGTTTCAATGATGCGGCAGGAGCGGGAGCGTATTCTGGAACTGCGCCGTACTAAACACCCGGACTGGAAAATCAACCCCTGTGCGGGCAGCGTTTTCCGGAATGTGGAACCGACATCGGCGGCCGAGCGGCGGCAGGCGGCGGGGTGGTTTCTGGAAGAGGCCGGGGCTAAAGATTTCAAGGTGGGCGGGGCGCGCCTTTTTGAAAAGCACGCCAATATCATTATTGCCGAACCGGACGCCAGGGCCACGGACGTTTATCTGCTGACGGAAAAAATGGTGAATGCGGTTGAGGAAAAATTCGGATTTAAGCTGGAACGTGAAATCAAACTGCTGGGAGATTTTTAATGGATAAAATCAGAATCGGTGTGAGTTCCTGTCTGATGGGCGAGAAAGTCCGTTATGACGGACAGCATAAACACGACAGCTATGTTACCGGAACATTGGGGCGCTGGTTCGAGTTTGTGCCGGTCTGTCCGGAGTTTGAGCTGGGGCTTGGCGTTCCCCGCGAATCGATGCGGCTGGAGGGCGACCCGGAGCATCCGCGCCTGATGACGAATAAAACGCGCCGGGATTTAACGGAGCCGATGCTGGCCTGGTGCGAAAAACGGCTGAACGGGTTGGAACAGGAAAATCTGGGCGGCTTCATTTTTAAGAGTAAATCGCCGAGCAGCGGCATGGAACGCGTTAAGGTTTATGCTGAAAACGGGATGCCCTCGAACAACGGACGCGGTCTTTTTGCAAATGCCTTTATGAACAAATTTCCGTTGCTGCCGGTGGAGGAAGAGGGGCGGCTCCACGATCCGGCACTGCGGGAAAGTTTTATTGAGCGGGTTTTCACCCTTAAACGCTGGCGCGAAATGCTGGAGGAAGACAATACCCGCAGTGGATTGGTTAAATTTCATGAGCGTCATAAATATCTGATTATGTCTCACAGCATTCCTCATTACCGGGAACTTGGGCGTATTGTTTCGGATATGAAGGGTAAAAAACTGCCAGCGCTTCAGACGGACTATTTGAAAAAACTGATGGATGCACTGCGGTTGCGGGCGACGGTGAAGAAACACGTCAACGTACTGCAGCATCTGGCGGGCTATTTTAAAAAACAGCTGGATGCGGATGAAAAACAGGAGCTGGTTGAAACCATCGAAACGTATAAACAGGAAAACTTTCCTTTGATCGTTCCGGTCACCCTGATCAACCACTATATCCGGAAATATCAGGAACCTTATCTGGGACAGCAATATTATCTGCAGCCGCATCCCGTTGAGCTGTGTTTGCGGAATCAGGTTTTTTAATGGCCGGACACAATCAAGAGGCAGACGTTATGGAGGAGCCGGTTTCCAAACACTGGAAACCGGGAGAAATGCGTTCGCTGAATGGTGATGAACGCATTTCTTTTACGGTTCTGACGCTCTACCTGTTTATTTTCTGCGCCTGTACGTATCTGTTCTGGCCGTCGCTGTCCTTGAAAATTATCGGCGGCACTGCGGCACTGCTGGGAATCATGCTGTTCACAACCGCGCTTTTAAATAAAGGCACCTTACCGCGCAAGCATTCGAAATATACCGTTAAGTGGTATCTGATTTCATTTTTCACGGGCCTTGTTGTTCTGATGGGACTGCGCGTCGTGGCCCGTAACGTCGAAGACTATAAAATTGCGACGATGATTATTTTCGGAAGTCTTTCCCTTTTGCTGGTCGTTTTCCGCAAAACCATTATTCAGATTTTAATGGCTTTTCTGGCACTGACCTTTATTTCCGTGACCGTTGCGAATTGGAATGCGGCGGTATCGGGACAAATGAGCTTTCTGGATACGCTCGGGAAATGCGGCCGGACAATCTTTCAAATCCAGCCGATTGAGGATGTTGCGAACACGCTGATTGCCGGGAATTATATGGGGTACCTGAACAAGGTTGATTATCGCGATGAACAATTGAATATGCTCGCGGTTCGGAAGGTCCGAGGTGCCGGAGATGATGACCTGCAAAAAGCCCTTATCCTGTTGAATTTTGTCAGTAATGACATCTTCTATGTCTCTGATCCGGATGATGGAAAAGAATATGCCAAAGATCCCTTGAATACGCTGATTTCCGGCGGCGGAGATTGTGAAGACCAGTCGGTGCTGCTTTGCTCGCTGCTTGAATCGGTGGGCGTGAACACCTTTATGGGATTTACCTCCGATCATGTTTTTTCGATGGCCACGTTCAGAGGGAGATATAAGGAACTGGACGGCGTTCCGTATGTTCTGATTAACGGGCAGCGGGGCTATATGCTCGATGCAGCCGACCCGAATGCAAAAATCGGATATGGCGCAGCCGCTCCTCAGCAGATCGAACGCATTTTTGATGTGCGCACGAAGGCGATGGTAAAGTTTTCGCTGCCTTCCGCGAAATAGCCCAACGCATCCATTTAGCGTTCGGTACGCTTTCCAAACTCTGGAAACCGTGGTAGAACTTTTCCAATTATTGGAAGGAAATCATTTATGCCCATTCGTGAATATGCTGCTGTTGATCCGGCGAACTGCTGCCGGCATTGTAAAGACGGGTTTGAAGAGGTGGAATCGTTGAATGCGCCCCCTAAGGAAACCTGCCCGCGTTGCGGCGGAAAAGTGGAACGCCAACTTTCGGCCCCCAGTGTGGGCGGGTCGCAGAGCAGTTTGCACGACCGCGCAAAAAATGCCGGTTTCACCACCTATGAAAAACTGGGCCAGGGCGAGTACGAAAAAAAGTATTAGGGGAATTCAGAATGAAGAGTTGAGAATGAAGAATTATTGGTCTGCAACCGCTTCCTTTTTAACGGACCACCGGCGATTGCTTCGCCGCCCAAACCCTATCGAGGGTGGACGCTGCTCTTATTCTGCATTCTTACTTCTGCATTCTTCATTAATCGATGGAAAAGCTGGACGGACAGATTGAGCGGGTCGTTTTCCGTAACGAGGAAAACGGCTTTTGTGTTTTACGCGTAAAAGTCAGGGGGCATAAAGAGCTCGTGACGGTTACCGGAACCGTGCCCACCGTGAATGCCGGTGAATGGCTGGCGGCGGACGGCGAATGGCTCACCGACCCGCGGCATGGCCAGCAGTTTAAGGCCAGCGGCATGCGAATGTCGCAACCGGATACGCTGGCAGGCATCGAAAAATATCTGGCGTCCGGCATGGTAAAAGGCATCGGCAAAGAATATGCAAAACGCCTTGTGCAGACGTTCGGCCGCGATGTGTTTGATGTCATTGAAAATTCGTCCGGCAAGCTGTTGAAAGTGGAAGGCATCGGCAAGGGCCGGAAAGACAACATTAAAAAAGCCTGGGACGAACAGAAAAATGTCCGGAAGATTATGTCCTTTCTCTTCAGCCACGGCATCAGTACCACCCGTGCTTTCCGGATTCATAAAATCTATGGCGACAAAGCCATTGAAATGGTACAGCGCGATCCCTATTGCCTGGCGCGCGATATTCGCGGCATCGGCTTTCTGATTGCTGATCAGATTGCGATGAAGCTCGGCATTGCCAAAGACTCGGATCTGCGTGCCCGGGCCGGACTTGAATTCTGCCTGGGGGAAATCACCGCCGGAGGCCATTGCGCCTATGTTCGGAACGACCTTTTATCCCGTACCGCCGAGCTGCTGCAGATCGATCTGGATATTATCGACGAAGCCTTAAACTACGGATTGGAAAACAAACGCCTGATTCAACGGACCGACTTCAGAGGCCGGGAATTGATTTATCTGCCGAAGTTATACTTCGCCGAAATTGAACTGGCCAAAAAACTCCAGGCTCTGGAAAAAGGACGGCATCCGTGTCCGGCGATTGATTTTGAAAAAGCCCTTCAGTGGGTGCAGCAGAAAACCGGCATTGAGCTGGCGCAGGCACAGCGTAATGCGTTGAAGACCGCCATAAAATCGAAGGTGATGGTGATCACCGGAGGTCCAGGGGTTGGAAAAACGACGCTGGTTAATTCTGTTCTGATGGTGCTGAAAGCCAAGAAAATGCGGGTTCAGCTTTGTGCGCCGACGGGGCGTGCCGCCAAACGAATGGCGGAAACCACCGGTATGGAGGCCAAAACCATCCATCGCCTGCTTCAGTTTAATCCGGGAACCGGCGGCTTTATTCACGGTGCTGAAAATCCGCTGCAGTGCGATGTGCTGATTGTGGATGAATCGAGCATGATTGATGTCGTACTGGCATCTCAGCTGATGGATGCAGTTCCGCTGCATGCCGCGGTTGTGATTGTCGGCGATTCGGATCAGCTTCCTTCGGTGGGGCCGGGACGCGTGCTGCAGGATATCATTCAGTCGAAAACCCTGCCGGTCGGTCATTTGAACGAGGTATTTCGTCAGGCGGCTTCCAGCCGGATTATCACCAATGCCCATCTGATCAATCAGGGAAAAGCTCCGGAATTTCCGGAAGAAGGCGAAAACAGCGATTGTTATTTTGTGGAAGCTGACGACCCGGAAAAGGCCCTGAAACTGATCGGGAAAATGGTTAAAGAATCGGTGCCGAAAAAGTTCCATTTTAACCCGATGGAGGATATTCAGATTTTAACCCCGATGCAGAAAGGGGAGCTCGGAGCGCGCAACCTTAATCTGACCATGCAGGGACTCCTGAATCCTCGCGGTGATGAAGTGGAGCGTTTCGGCATTACCTACCGCACGGGCGATAAGGTGATGCAGACGGAGAACGACTACGATAAGGATGTCTACAACGGCGACATCGGCCGCATTCTATCCATCAACCCCGAAGTGTCGGAACTGGTGGTGGATTTTGACGGTCGCAAGGTCGTTTATGACTTTCGGGAATTGGATGAATTGGTTTTATCCTATGCAATTACCATTCATAAAAGTCAGGGCAGTGAGTATCCGTGCGTCGTGATTCCAATGCATACGCAGCACTTTGTGCTGCTGCAGCGCAGCCTGATTTATACGGCCCTCACCCGCGCTAAAAAACTGGTGATTATTCTGGGCACCAAGAAGGCACTTAATTTGGCCATCACCCGCGCCGATGCCCGCGAACGGATTACCACGCTATCCGAGCGCTTGAAGGAGTACGCATAAAAAAAACGCGCCCCGGACGGGACGCGTTTGTTTTCTCAGTCAAGACGCCTTAGGCATCATCGTTATTCATATCAACCGGTGTGCGTTCCAGGTGCCAAATGCCGTCGCAGTAATCCTGGATGGAACGGTCGGAAGAGAACCAGCCCATACGCGCCACGTTCAGAATGGCTTTCTCGGCCCACTTGCTTGGCGTTGCATAGAGTTCGTCGACCTTCTCGTTGCACGCGATATAATCTTCGTAGTCGGCGAGATAGTAATAATAGTCGCCATGTTCGGTAACCTCGTTATAGAGATCTCTGAACAGGTCCGGCTGTGACGGATCGAAGATGTTGTCCCGAAGCGCATCCAGCACGCCCTGCAGATCTTCCGATTTTTCCACGTAATCCCACGGGTTATATCCGTTGCTCGCGAGCTCGGCGATTTCTTCCGTACGGTGGCCGAAGATGAAGATATTGTCTTCACCAACATTCTGCGCAATTTCGATGTTGGCCCCATCCCAGGTTCCAACGGTCAGTGCGCCGTTCAGCGACAGCTTCATATTACCCGTGCCGGAAGCTTCCAGCCCGGCCGTGGAAATCTGTTCTGAAACATCCGCTGCAGGAATAATCTTTTCAGCGAGCGATACATTGTAATCCGGCAGGAATACCACCTTCAAACGACCGGCAACATCCACATCGTTATTAATGACTTCCGACATGGTGTTGATCAGCTTGATAACCGATTTTGCAATCAGATAAGCCGGTGCCGCCTTGGCCGCAAAGATGAAGGTTTTCGGCTGCACCTTAACCTTTGGATCGGCTTTGATCTTATTGTAGAGATGGATGATGTGCATTGCTTTCAGCAACTGGCGCTTGTACATATGCAGGCGCTTGATCTGCACATCGAATACCGAATCCGGACTGGTCAGATAACCGGTCAGTTCTTTAATCGTTGCGCAGAGCTCAATTTTCTTCTGGCGTTTGATTTCCATGAATTTTTTCTGGATCGCCGGGTCTTTTGCCGCGCCTTCAAATTCGCTCAGCAGGGCAAGATCCGACTTCCAGTCTTCACCGATTTTATCGCTGATCAATGCGGCAAGTTCCGGGTTGGCTTTCAGCAGCCAGCGGCGGTGTGTGATGCCGTTTGTTACGTTGGTAAATTTGCCCGGATAGATTTTGTCGAGTTCCGGCATGGTATTCGTTTTGAGCAGTTCAGAGTGCAGTGCGGATACACCGTTCACCTTGTTGCTTCCAACCACACAAAGGTTGGCCATACGAACCTGCTTATGCGGACCTTCCTCAATCAGCGAAACTTTACGCATCAGATCGCCTGCGCCGGGATTGTTCAGCTCCACCTGCTCCAGGAAGCGGTGATTTATTTCATAGATAATCTGCATATGACGCGGCAATACGCGCTGCAACAGGTCAACCGTCCATTTTTCAAGGGCTTCAGCCAACAGCGTGTGGTTGGTGTAGCAGAAGGTTTTGACGGTAATATCCCAGGCTTTATCCCACGGAATACGTTCTTCATCGTGCAGCACGCGCATCAGCTCAACAATCGCGAGGGTGGGGTGCGTGTCGTTCAGCTGAACCACGTTCTTTTCAGCAAACTTGGTAAAGTCGTTGTGGGTTTTCTTATAACGGCGGATGATGTCGCGCACGGAGCAGGACGCCAGGAAGTATTCCTGGATCAGACGAAGTTCTTTACCGGCGTAGGTGTAGTCTGACGGATACAGCACCTTCGATACATTTTCCGCCCAGTTCTTTTCTTCAACCGCGCGAACATAGTCGCCCTGATTGAATACATCCAACCGGAACCCTTCCGCCGGCTGGGATTTCCAGAGGCGAAGCATGTTCACGGTGTTCACGTGATATCCAATGATCGGAACATCATACGGTACCGCTTCAAAGACCTGGAAATCTTCCCAGACATCGTCGGAACCTTTTCCCGGTCGGAAGTTTTTCTTCACCCGTCCGTAGACGCAGACCGGCAATGTATATTCCGGGCGAACCAGTTCCCATGGATAGCCCAGTGCCAGCCATTCATCGGGGCGTTCCTTCTGCCATCCGTTTTCAAATTCCTGACGGAAGATACCATGTTCATAGCGAATGCCGTATCCATAGGCGGGCAGTTCCATGGTGGCGAGTGAATCGAGATAACAGGCGGCGAGACGGCCCAGCCCGCCGTTGCCCAACCCGGCTTCAACATCGAGGGCCAGAATTTCTTCGATGCTGATATTCATTGGCTTCAACGCATCTGCCGCAATTTTTTCAATACCCAATGCATAGATATTGTTCGCGAGCATTTTCCCGATGAGATATTCCATTGAAAGGTAGTTGACCCGTCGGACATCTTCCTGGAGGTACTGCCGCTGCGTGGCAATGAAACCATCTACTGCCATGTCGCGGACCGCATGAGAGAAACAAACCATTTTGTCAAAAGTCGTTGCGGCGTTGATATCTTTTCCACGATTATATTTCAGGTGGAACAAGGCGCGTTCTGTGAGTAACTCTGCAGTGATATTATCTTTAAAGTGTGACATAATTTTTATGACCCCTTCGTGTTTGATTTGTCCTCAACTGTCTTTTTGATAGCTCAGCGGTTGGGGGGATGCAAGCCCGTTGACCTGAAAAGACTCTTCGTTTCGGACTTGACGAAAAGCCTTGGTTCACAAACAAAAAAAGCGACGCTGAAAGCAGCGTCGCTTATATTGTCAGGGCCTTACAGTTATTGTCCGATTGCCGGAATAACGATGGTCTGCCCAACTTTCAGGTCGCTTGCATTACGCATCCTGTCTTTATTGGCATCATAAATCACATCCCACCTGCTGGAATCGCCATAGAACTTGGTTGAAATTTTAGACAGCGTATCGCCGCCGACGACATGATAAATCTGATGTTTCTGCGCGGCTCCGGACGTCGCAGTTTTCGGCACAGTTTCCGTAACCGTCTGGCTGGACGATGCCGCCGGCTTCGGTTTAACCGTTGATGCAGTTACCGGAGCTGACTTCTTCAGCGCATCCGCCAGCTGGCGTTTAAGATCGTTATTCTGCTGGATCAGGGTATTCCGCTCCTGGACAACCTTTTTCACTTCCGGAGAATTATTGATCAACGTATTGGCCAACGCCTGAGCGACTTTCAGTTTCTGTTCATTAATGAACGCCGCTTTCTCGGCATCGGGGCGAAGCTCAAGATAGCGATCGTAGTGATAGATTGAGTGGATATAGTTAATCTTGTGCTGCTGGTAGATAATGGCCAGATCCAGATGCGGACGAGCCATCATCGGATCCTGATCGAGCGCCAGTCGGAATTCCGCAATCGCGGCATCATAGTCGCCTTGTTCCATGAACTCCTGTCCGGAAATAATATTGGGGTCGCTCTCTTCACGCGCCTCAACGGAACCGGCATCTTTACCGCATCCCGTGAGGGTGACCAGTGCTGCAAACAAAATAGGATAAATCTTACGCATGTATTTTCCGCCTTTCAAAAATTAAAGTGCCGCAGTATAGGCTGTAGCCGCTTTGAATCCCGAACTAAATTTTTCGATTATTTCACCCGCCTCGGTCCGGATCAGAAACAGCGCTTCCAGCCCGTCCATTTCTTCAATCAACTCGAGCCCTTCATCGGGCCCCATCACAAACAGGGCGGTTGCCATGGCATCGGCCTGCATACAGGTCGGGGCACGCACTGTGACGCTGGCGGTTGAAGAGCGGGCAGTTTGTCCGGTTCTCGGGTCGAGAATGTGTGAATAGACCACTCCGTCTTCCTGTATATAATTTCTGTAATCGCCGGAAGTGGCAATGGCACCATCGCTGATCTGCACAATGCCCTGCAGGTTCATATCCATAGGATTGGTGGTGGGAAACTGAATGCCGACTTTCCAGGGAACACCATCGGCATTCACGCCGCGGGTTGTCACTTCGCCCCCGATTTCAACAAACCAGTTTTCAAGTCCGGCATCGTCGAGCACCTGACCCACGGCATCGACGCCGTAGCCTTTGGCAATGGCTCCGAGCGCGAGCGAAAGGTCGGGTACGGTTTTCCTGAGGGTATCAGCGTTGTCCACCCGGAGTTTTTCCCAGCCGGTGGTTTCTTTGATCGCCGCAATGGCTTCCGGGGAGGGCACGTGGCTTTCTTCCGCCTCGCTGCCGAAGCCCCAAAGATTGAGCAACGGCTGCAGGGTTGGATCAAATGCGCCACCGGTTTTGCGGCTGATGTCCAGCGCGCTGCGAACAACCATCGCAAATTCTCCCGAACATGGGAACGGTTCCAGCGATTGGAAATGATTGAAACGGGAGATTTCGCTTTCCGGATCCCAGGTCGACATCTGCCGGTTAACTTCCCGCAGGGTTTGTTCAACCTGAAGCGTGATTTCGGAAAGCAGCGCCTTCCGTATTTTTCCGGTAATCTTAATGCTGTATCCCGTGCCCATGGTTTCGCCACCCGTGGCCGGGTTGGTGATTGAGCGCGCACGGAGAATGCCGCCGATGCCGAGCACCAGCACAATCGCCAGCCCCAGCACCATCTGTATAATTTTTTTACGAGTCATTAGATGGCGGCCACACATTCGATTTCAACACGCGCTCCGATCGGAAGAGCGGCAACCTGAACGGTTGAGCGGGCCGGGGCATGCTTCTCATCAAAGTACTCGGCATAAATTCCGTTGAATTCCGTAAAGTCGTTCATATCCTGCAGAAAGACTGTGGTTTTGATGACCTTTTCCAGCGTTGTTCCGGCTGCTTCAACAACAGCTTTCAGATTTTCCAATATCTGGATAGTCTGCTCGCGGATTCCACCATCCACTTTTGTTCCGGTGGCGGGATCGATTGGAATCTGTCCGGAGGTATACAGAAGATTTCCCATTTGAACCGCCTGATTATACGGGCCGATCGGCGCCGGTGCCTGCGTTGTGTTTATGATTTTTTTCATAAGTTTTCCTTCGGTTGACTTTCAGATTCGTTGGCGATGGATTTCAGCAACATGCCCAGACAGGATTGAACCGGTTTTTCCAGTTTTCCTGAATTCAGAATTCCAACGGCATATTGAAAGACCAATGGGCATTCCCTGCAATTGCTTTTCAGCGACCACAAAGCGGATTGAAATACGGCTTCCAGCATTCCGGCACGATAAACTTCCAGTTCATCGATATCCAGCTCACCGGCTTTTATTTTATCGAGCGTACCCAGATGCTCCACCAATTGCAGCGCGCTGATGATTTGCTCAATCGGCTTAACCGTTCCGGTTGCAAAAAATTCAGCCCAGAGCATATCCAGCTGTTTACCGGTTGTGATTTCATCGTAGGGGTTCGGAATCCGCCCGGCTTCCACACCGCGTTGATAGGTCTTTAAATCGCTGGAAATTCTGGGCAGCAGTTCCGATTGCCCCAGCAGGGATAGCAAGAGAATGATATCGCGCTTCTGTTTTCGTGTTCCCGCCGGATAGATCTCCTGCAAATGCGGCAAAAGATAGGGGTTGTTTTCAAAGATCGTTTTAAAGAACCAGATGGCCGACCATATCGGCTCGCTTTCTTCATTGAAAAAAGAATGTTCCGTTTCCAGAAAAGCCGCAAAGGCCCGGGAAGGGTCGGGCGCAGTGGCGTAGTTGAAAAAGAGCTGATCACGTTCGGAAGCCGTCAGCTTTTCAAGCGTCATTTCTTTCAGGGTTATGCTTTCCTCCTGAATCAGGGTTTCGTTGCTGACGTGATCAACGGAGGTCACCCGAATGCGATAGTCGCCATAGGGATCTTCGGGATCAAAACACATATTCAGAATGGCTTGCGCCGGCAGCAGGGTTTTCGATTTCACCGGTCCGGAATACCCCTCGCAGTCGGACATGGAGATGTCGATGCTTCCATCGGGCCGGATGACTTCAACATCAAACGAAATATGAGCCGCGCGGTTGGAGTCGATGCCGTACTTGTTAAAGAACGGGATAATCCTGAAATACTCATCTTTAGTTACGCTGCTGACGGTGCTGATTTTGGGCGTAAATTCGCCGGGAACGGCATACCACCAGTCCATTGAAGGATCCTGCCGGGTCACGGCCACCATGGCGTCGAAGTCCGCATGAACAGACGCGCAGAACAACAGGATGAGTATGCTTGCAAGTTTCATTGCTTTTCCAGTTCGTCGATAATCTTTAAATCGGCTTTTGAATACGGAACCTTCCGAAGGCTGGAAACGTCCAGCCATTGGAAATCCTTGCACTCGATCGCCCGGGGCGTGCCGGACGAAATGGTGGCAAAATAGGTATGCAGTTCCATCGTGAAGTGACTGTAGGCATGTTTTACCGTAACCAGAAAATCGCCGATATCGGTTTTTATGCCCAGTTCCTCCTCCAGTTCTCTGGCAATGCATTCCTGAATGGTTTCGTTATTCTCCTGTTTCCCGCCGGGAAATTCCCATAGTCCGCCCAGCATATCCTGATCTCTGCGCTGGGCAATCAGCACCTTGCCCTCGTCATCGGTTACCACGGCTGCGCCGACGATGATATGCGGGACCTTTTTCTTCGGTGCTTTAACGGGAAAACGGGTGGGCTCGCCGAATTGTTTGCCGAGGCAGCAGCGAACGAACGGGCACACTGCGCAATCCGGATTTTTGGGCAGGCAGATGGTGGCCCCCAATTCCATCATGGCCTCATTAAAGTTGCCGGCATCGCCCTTAACCAGTAAATCGTCAGCAAGCTGCTGGAGTTCTTTTTTGGCGAGGCTCGAACGGCTGTCGGTTCCGTAGGCAAAAAGCCGGGTAAGAACGCGGATCACATTTCCGTCGAGTACAGCCAAATCCAGATTGAATGCCAGCGAGCCGATCGCCGCGGCGGTATAACTTCCAATGCCTGGAAGTTTAATAATTTCTTCAGCCGTGGAGGGGAAACGCCCCTTTAAATCCGTCTGCACAATCTGAGCGGCTTTGTGCAGGTTGCGGGCGCGGGAATAGTATCCCAGTCCTTCCCATTGTTTCAGCACATCTTCCTGCGAGGCAGCAGCCAGCGATTTAAGGGAAGGGAACCGCTTCATAAAGCGGTGGAAGTAGGGGGTGGCCTGATCAACCCGGGTCTGCTGCAGCATCAGCTCGGAAATCCAGACGCGGTACGGCGTTCGGTTGCTCCGCCAGGGCATGCTCCGCTGATTGGCGGAGAACCAAGGCAGCAAATGGCTTTTAACCGCCCGTTTAATTTTTTTCGTCTGATCCATATACAAAAAGCCCCGTTTCCAATGATTGGAACCGGGGCGTATTTTCCAGAGACTGGAAGCCGGGTCGAGTGTATTCGTGTCTTTAATTTATGCAATCAGCGCGGGGAGGGGAGCTGCTGAATCCAATCATCGCCGAGATAACTCTTGGCACTGGCCTTTTTATCCAGAATTTCCCCATTGTATTTCAGCAGCACCAGCCAGCCTGCATTTTCTTCGCCGGTTGTTCGGGGCTCATTTCTGCCGGTATTTCCCCCTGTGTACTTTTCAATTCTGGTCATCACAAACGGGCTGGAATTCATTTCAATTTCAAGTTGAGTCAGCCCTTCAAGTGTTACCTGCTTTTTTGCGCTGTTCTGGAGTTTCGGGGTATCATCTTTTTTGTCATTTTCACGCTCCTTTTCGGTTCCGCCCTTACTGACATTTTTACTGAAAAAATACCATTCAAGGGTAAAACTGTCCGGATGGGCGGTGCTGTTGAATACCGCAATTTTCAGGTGCTGCGTTTCGCTGTAGGTGCGCGTGATGGTTGAATGTTTTCTTTTTTCTCCGGTCCGCTGATTTTCCTTTTCCTCGACTTTTTCATCCTTTTCATTTGTTTTCGTCGTTTTTGCAGAAACCGAGATCCGGCCATCATGAATGTTGGCCTGCTCTTCGGCCAGACTTGCCGCGCGTTGTTTATTTCGGTATTCACGCGTTTTTTCAAGGGCCGATACATGCGCAAAATCCTCGGCAAAAAAAACAGTGCGCGAACTTTCATGAAGAGCCATGCGCTGGAATGTGGCGTTGCCGGTTTCGCTCATCAGCGAAAGCGAATCGGGGGAAAGCTTCATCAGAATGCCGGTACGCGATTGTCCCGATGCCAGCCTGAACGTTACCTGAGAGCCCAGTTGCGGCGGCGAAAACTGCGAACGTAGCGCTGTTTTCTGTGCTTCGTAATACCCCTTCAGATCTTCCGCAGCCAATGCGGCCGTGCAGAGTGCCAGTGCGATTGCAGTTGTCAGTGTTTTTTTCATTTAACCCTTTTTTGAATTCACGGATTAAACGTCGCTAAGGGGCGACATATGGACAACCTGAATCTGACGCTGAGTCGCTGAGTGGATTTTGAGCGTATATCCAGGAACGTTAATCTTTTCGCCGGGCGCAGGAATCCGGCCCAGGATGTAAAAGATATAACCACCCAGCGAATCGTATTCATCGCTCTCGGGAAGTTTGGGGTCAATAATTTCATTGAGCTCATACATCGGCATACGCGCTTCAATCATCAGTGATCCGTCGGAACGGCGCTTCAATTCATTTTCAGCGGGATCATATTCATCTTCAATTTCGCCCACCAGCTCTTCGATGACGTCTTCCATTGTCACGAGGCCTTCCGTTCCTCCGTATTCATCCACCACCAGAACCATCTGCGAACGGCTTTTTTTCATCAACTGAAGCAGATCGTTCAAAGGCATGGTTTCCGGGACATATTCAATTTTCTTGGCGAGTTGACTGATCGGATTTTTACCCTCATTCGAGGCCATCAATTTCAGCAACTCCTTCACATGCACCAACCCGACCACATCATCGATGTTTTCGTGATAAACCGGAAAGCGGGAGTGGCGCGACTCTTTGACCAGCTCAATGCATTCTTCAATCGTCAGCGTATCCTTGATACCGCTGATATCAATTCTCGGAGTCATGATTTCGCGGGCAACCGTTTCGCCGAACTCAAACACGCTGCGAATGATCTCGCGTTCTTCCTTTTCCAGTTCTTCTTCATCCGTGCCCTCAATCAGGCTTTTAATTTCATCTTCGGTGGATGGGCGGTCTTCCTGGTCGGAAGTCGACATGGCGTGCCGAAGCAGACGATCTTCAATAAACTGGAGCGGCCAGACAAAAACATAAAGCACCAGCGTCAGACCACCAACCATTGGAAGTACGGCCAGTGAAATCCGATCGGCATAACTCTCGGAAAGCACATGAGGAATTACCCGGGCAACAACCATATAAAGCAGCGAAAAGGCAAAGAGCAGCAATCCCGTAAAAACGAGATTTCCGCCCCGCAGTGCGAAGTAAAAAAGAATGAAAGTTCCGATGGCTAAATTGGTCAGGACAACCCGGGATGCCTTGCACAACAGATCCCAGCGCGGTGCCCAGAAATTGAGCAGTTTAAGTTTGCGACCGGCCCGGTCGGTAAGACGTGAAACCCCGGAGTCTCCGGTGTGACGAAGCGATGTGAAAACGGTGGCCAAAAGTCCGGCAAGAAAAAGCGTAAGTAAGCTATATAAAAAATATTCAGTATCTATGGTGTTCATGTAGTTCCGGTCATTCTCCGCGTGGAATTCATTTCCTGTACTAAGACCTGAAAAAGACTAAAGCGAAAGACGAGTTGCTTTGCCAGACAAACCGCCTCTCAATTCCGCGCCTCCGTTTTCGGGCAAAACCGCCATACGGATAGATTTATACGATGCGGAATTTATACAATTACAGGAACTCATACATTCAATGCTCACCACCAGCAACGACATGCTGAAAAAGAACTGCACTCGTATTAAAGTCGGAATCTTCGAAAGTTAAATAAATAACAGCTTCTTACGCTAAATACCGAAAATGCATTATATGCAAACCAGATCGTGCCCGCGCGCATAAGCAAGCCTCCGGCGAACGCAGACAAAATCAAAGCGCTCTATTTGATAAGGGTGCAGGGCGGGGGAAGATTCAGTCCAATCACCCAGAGAATGCCGACAAAAGTCCAGCCATCGGAACTGCGGCCTCAACGAACGAAATTGAAAAGAACCGGGGGCGGATTTTCGATGCCGGCCGGGATCCCGGAATCTATGTCGGAAACTGCTCAGCTCCCGCGTAATCCCGACTGCGGCCTCGGGCAGATTAACAGCGGGACTCAAATGAGATTCTGCAGTCTCAACAAGATGAAATCTCCGTGGCTGATAATCAGGACGAAAAAAAACGTTGAAATAATGAATAAACCAGACCGCCGGATCATTCGGAATCCCGATAAACACACCGTCTTTAACAGGTATTCAATTTTCAGAGAAGCCAACTTTAACCACCGCATATAGAGTAATTTACAAACCATATATAGACATAAGATATATTATGCGACGTAGTGAATGTTGATAAAAATGTGGATAACTGTGAATAAGTGGATTCCGGGAGAATTTATCATTTCCGCACCGCATTTTTTCGCGTTTCAGATCATGCGCCTCTTGCACCATTCAACCGTGATTTCCGAACTTTCCCGGCCTCAATCTCACCTTCGGTCAACGAGATAAAATCGACAGGACACACTCATCCTCATCAAAGATACCTGCTCAGCTCATGCCGTTTTATTCGCCGCGTTTTGAACTCGCAAGAAAATGACTCCCCAACTGAATGGCCGAAAATCAGACTGCTGACCGTTTCCCGTATGTATTTTTATTTTTTCGATTCTCCGGCAGTTAAATGCAGCCAAAACTCCAGGCCCATAAAAAACCGGCTGGACATTCGTCCAACCGGTTAAAATATTTAACGTCCGGGCTGATTTAAATTCGTTCGCGCGTTTCAATTCCGAGCAGGTTCAGACCTTGCTTCAGCGTTCTGGCAGTTGATCTGCAGAGACGAATCCGACTCTCCCGAACACCTTCCTCGGCCTTCAGGAACGGAACATTCTGATAGAAACTGCTGTAGATCTGTGCGAGATCGTACAAGTAATCGGTCATGATATTCGGGCGGTAATTATCGGCTGCAGCCTGAACGGCTGCCGGGAAACGGGACAGTTTTATGGCCAGCCGACGCTCGATTTCATGTTCAATTTTTAATGAACATTTACTCAAGTCGGAGTCCGGAAACTGAGCATGATACTTATCATAAACAGAAGAAATCCGGGCATATGCATACTGTAGATACGGGGCTGAATTCCCCTCCATATTGAGCGCTTTTTCCCAGGTAAACGTCACCAGACTCTGCGGATTCTGACTCAGATCAGTATATTTAATCGCACCAATTCCAATGGCCTTAGCCAGATCTTTCTGCTGCTCTTCAGGCATGTCCGGACTGCTGGATTTGACCATTTCCAAAGCGCGGGATTCCGCTTCATCCAGCAACGCTGCCAGCTTAATTACATTCCCTTCACGGGTGGAAAAAGTAGCCTCAGGCAGACGCATCAGCCCAAACCAGACATGGACCAGATTAGCGGTTAACCCGATCTTTTCTGCAATGGTGAAAAACTGTCTGAAATGCAGCTGCTGGCGCTCGTCGGTTACATAGATAATCCGGTCGGGATCGAACTCCTCAATTCGCGATTCCACCGTTGCGAGATCGGTCGTGGCATAGTTGAAGCCGCCATCGCTTTTCCGAACAATGCAGATCGGCATGCCGTCTTCTTCCAGATCCACAATCAACGCACCGTCGCTCTCCTTTGCCAAACCTTTTTCTTCCAGGGTCCGGATCATTTTAGGAAGCCGGTCGTTGTAGAAACTTTCGCCGCGATAGAGATCGAACTTCACATCCAGGCGATCATAAATTTTATTAAACTCACCGATGGAGAGTTCGATGAATTTTTCCCAGAGCGCGCGATTTTCAGCATCACCCTGCTGGAGTTTAACCAGCTCCGCTTTGGCGAGGTCGCGCCACGTGGGGTCTTCCTTCGATTTGTTGTAACTGGCCACGTAAATACGTTCCAGTTCTTCAACCGGAGAAGCCGCCAGAGCTTCTTCATTCACAAATTCCCGGTATCCCACCAGCATAAGACCGAACTGTGTTCCCCAGTCGCCCAGATGATTGTCTGCAATGACATCATAACCCAGAAAGCGGTACAGCCGGTCAATGGCATTTCCAATGACGGTAGAGCGGATATGGCCAATATGCATCGATTTGGCAACATTCGGGCTGGAATAGTCGATAATGACCTTCTTCCCCTCTCCCACCTGCTCCGTACCCAGATACCGGTCGTTTTCCAGGGCCTGGATGTGCGCCGCAAGCGCATCATTTGACAGGTGGAAATTTATAAAGCCCGGACCGGCAATATCAATTTTACTGACAAAGTCAGGCAGCGGTGCCGCATCAACAAACTCCTGCGCAATCTGCCGGGGCGCTTTACCAAGCTGCTTGGTAAGGACCATGGCGGCATTGCATTGATAATCGCCGAATTTATCGTTATTGGTCGGAGACACCCCGAGGTTCACATCACAGCCTCCAAGGTCAAATACCGACTTCATGGCTTCAGTAGTCCAGGCGGACAGGCGTTCTTCAAATGTGGCAAATTCCCGCATAATTCTTATCTCCCCAAAGGGCCGGATTTTTCCAGCCTCTGTAACGATTAATCCCTGATTTCCAAGGGTTGGAAACGCAGGGATCGGTATTGATTCCTATGATTGGAAGTTATTCTTCCGTCGCTGATTCTTCAATGCTGTTGGGAGCGCTCTTGAACGTCAGCCCTTCTTTATTAGCCTTAACCGCAACCACGGAATCATTTTCAATGGTGCCGCGCAAAATCGCCTCGGCCAGCGGATCCTCCAGATAACGCTCAACTGTTCGCCGGAGCTGACGAGCGCCATACGCCTTGTCGTACCCCTTTTCGAGCAGGAAGTCGCGAGCGGGCTTCATAATCTTCAGTTCGATATTGCGGCCCAGCACCCGGTTCTGAATATTGGCCAATTCCAGATTAATGATGGTTTCAAGATCTTTCCGCGTCAGCTCCCGGAAGACGATCATATCATCCAGACGGTTGAGCAGTTCAGGTTTAAAGGTTTTCTTGGCCACCCCGATCATCATTTCTTTCAGCTTGGCGAAATCAGCCGATTCATTCGAGGGAGCAAAACCGAGTGCCCCGGATTTTTTGACTTCCTGCGCGCCCAGATTTGAGGTCATGATGACAACGGTATTCCGGAAATCAACACTGCGGCCAAGACTGTCCGTCAGACGTCCTTCTTCCATAATCTGGAGCAGCATATGCATCACATCCGGATGCGCTTTTTCCACTTCATCGAAAAGCACCACGGAATATGGGCGCCGCCGAACGCGTTCAGTCAGCTGACCGCCTTCTTCATGCCCGACATATCCGGGAGGCGAACCAACCAGTCGCGAAGCATTGAATTTTTCCATGTATTCCGACATATCGATCTGAATAAAAGATTCAGGATCGTCGAACATAAATTCGGCCAGCGTTTTTGCCAGCATGGTTTTACCAACCCCGGTCGGCCCAAGGAAAATAAAGGAACCGATCGGGCGCTTGGGATCTTTCAAATCAGCACTGGAGCGGCGCAGGGCGCGGGCCATGGCACTCACAGCTTCCTGCTGGCCAACCACCTGCTCACCGACAACCTCCTCGATTCGAAGCAGACGCGCCATTTCTTTTTCGCCCATCTTCATGACCGGAATACCCGTCCACTTTGAGACCACAATCATGATGTCTTCGTCGGTAACTACAGAGCGGTTTTCATCGCGCGTTTTACGCCAGTCGGCGAGTAACTGCTCGAGCTTTTCCTTTGCCTGCCGCTCCTGATCGCGGAAGTTTGCGGCATCCTCAAACTTCTGTTCGTGGATGGCATCATTTTTCTTCGTCTCAAAGTCGTGAATATCTTCTTCGAGCATTTTCAATTCGGGAGGACGGCTCATGCTTCCGATACGCGCCCGCGCGCCCGCCTCGTCGATCAGATCGATGGCTTTATCAGGAAGAAAACGATCCGGCAGATAACGCGCCGAGCATTCAACCGCAGCTTTCAGCGCATCATCAGTGAACTGCGCATGATGATGCTCTTCATATTTAACACGCAGCCCTTTCATGATTTCAACCGCGTCTTCAACCGTTGGCTCTTTCACATTCACCGTCTGGAAACGACGCTCAAGCGCTGCGTCTTTTTCAATATATTTCCGGTATTCCTTCAATGTGGTGGCACCAATACACTGGAGTTCACCGCGCGACAAAGCGGGCTTGATAATGTTGGCCGCATCCATGGTGCCTTCGGCTGAGCCGGCACCGACAATTGTGTGCAATTCATCCAGGAACAGAATGATATTTTTTTCCTTTCGAATTTCATCCATGACCGCTTTGATGCGCTCTTCAAACTGGCCCCGGTATTTTGTGCCGGCAACCATCAGCGCAAGGTCGAGTGTGATGACCTTTTTATCAACCAGCAGATCGGGAACGTTGCCGTCCGTAATAGCCTGCGCCAAACCTTCGGCAATCGCTGTTTTTCCGACACCGGCTTCGCCAAGCAGTACCGGATTGTTTTTTGTGCGCCGGCAAAGAATCTGAATAACGCGTTCAATCTCGTCTTTTCTGCCAATGACCGGATCCAGCCCGCCATCCTTTGCGATCTTCGTCAAATCACGACCAAAGGTATTTAACGCAGGTGTTTTTGTTTTTCCTTTTCCACGCGTCTGGTTGCCTAACGGCGGCACTTCCGGCTCCTGATCGTCTTCATACTCGCCATCAGTTGCAGGATCATAATCCGGATCGAGTGTTTTCATGATTTCATAGCGGGTTTCATCGAGATCAACACCGAGATTTTCAAGAACACGCGCCGCAATGCCCTCGCCTTCGCGCAAGAGGCCGAGCAGAATATGCTCTGTTCCGACATAGCTATGTCCCAGTCCGCGCGCTTCGCTGGCGGAAAGGGCCAGCACTTTTTTGGCGCGCGGCGTGAACGGAATATTTCCAATGGTCTTTGTTTCCGGACCGGTGCCAACGGCCTTTTCCACTTCCAGGCGGACGGAGGCCAGGTCAATGCCCAGCGCCTGCAGTGCATTCACAGCAACGCCATGCCCAAGGGCAATCAGCCCCAGCAGTATGTGTTCGGTGCCCACATATCCATGATTAAATCGATCGGCCTCTTTGCGGGCCAGTTGCAGCACTTGCTGTGCTCTAGGTGTAAAATTATCCATAATGTCTGCCTTTAGTTTGAACTGTCAGTTCTACTAGCACTTTTCATGTAGTCGCGCAACTTGTCGGCACGAACAACATCGCGTTCATCGGGAGTTAAATCTTTATCTTCCAGCCGTTGGAGATGGGCCGGCTGAATGGAAATAAACAGCATATCAAGCTCACGCCGTGAAAATTGCGTAACCATATTGAGGTCCAGCCCCAAACGCAGGCTTGAGAGCAGGTTCAGCGCCTCGCCACTGGAAATCAGCTTGGCATTCGACAGAATGCCGAAGGCGCGAGCCACATGATCTTCAATCATGATTGAGCGCTCATTCATCAACCGGATGCGTGCATTGTTTTCATGTTCGATCAGCTCGAGAACGATCTGCTCAAGATGCGCAATAATTTCATCTTCACGGCGGCCCAGCGTAATCTGATTCGAGACCTGGAACATATTTCCGGCCGCTTCGGTCCCCTCGCCCCACATGCCCCGCACAGCAAGTCCGATTTTTGAAATTCCATTAATAACCGGATCCATTTCCTCCATCAACACCAGTGCCGGCAGATGAAGCATCACAGATGCCCGCATGCCGGTTCCGACATTCGAAGGACAGGACGTGAGATAACCCAGCCTTGAAGAAAAAGCATAGGTCAGTTTGGATTCGATTATATCGTCGATTTTGTCAGCGGTTTCCCATGCGGCGCGCAGGTTAAGCCCCGGCTGCAGGGATTGAATCCGGATATGATCCTCTTCATTCACCATGATTGAAAGGCGCTCATCCGGCGTCACAAAAACACCGCAACTGTCGTTTTGCTGCGCAAGTTCCTGGCTGATCAGATGCCGCTCGAACAGGATCTCTTTGTCGAGCGTGGGCGTATCAAGCATGCTGAATCCCATAAACGGGCTTTCCAATGATTGGAAAAGATCCTGCGTCTGCTTCCAGACTGCGTGATTTTGCTCCTCGCTTGCCCATCCCGGAAAGCTGAATTCGTCCACATTTCGTGCAAGGCGAATCCGACTGCTGATCACCGGGCCTTCATCAATCCCGGCTTCCAGCCAGCTGCCGTGACGTTTAACCATCTCATCAAGCGTCATCGGATCCTCCTGCAGTTTCGAGTTCCGCGGCTTCCTTTATCGAGCGAATTTTATCGCGCAGATTTGCGGCAATTTCATATTCCTCTTTGGAAATCGCAGTTTCGATATCCTTCTGCAACGCGGCAATCAGGGCGGTAACCCGCGCTGCGTTACCCTGCCGGGCCGGGATTTTACCAACATGCTGACGACTATGGTGCATCGCATGGGTAATCGCACTGAGTTCGCCCATAAAGGCTTTGTAGCACTCAGGACAGCCAAGACGGGCCCTTTTCTTGAATTCAGAGCGCGTCATCTGGCAGCGACTGCAGCTGAGATCAAATTCGGACCCCTCCGACTTTTTATCGGCATCGGCAGAAGGATTGCCCAGTCCCAGCAAGACATCCGTGATGGAGATCGGGGAATTGAGGTCGATTCCGTTTTGCTGTGCACAGACCTGGCACAGATTCAGTTTTTTGACTTCCCCATCAATCACCTGCGTCAGGTGTATTGTTGCGTCAGTCTTTTTACAGCATTCACATTTCATGGAAATTTCCTGTTTTCCTTTAAGACAACAGGAACGGTAATACGTTGGATGATCGTGACGCAATCTTTTCACGTCACGACTCTCTCTAATTCTGGTTTATACGATCGGAGTGCCTTCAGACTTGGCAGCGTTGTGGTAGAGCTCCGCCAGCTTGTTCGTGATTGCGCCCGGTTTTCCGTCGCCGATTTCACGCTTGTCCACATCCACCACCGAAATGATTTCCGCAGCGGTTCCGGTCAAAAAGACCTCATCGGCAACATAGATGTCATAGCGGGCCATGGGGGCTTCGCGGACTTCATATCCCTCTGCTCGCGCCAGCTCAATCACTTTATTGCGGGTCAGTCCCTCGAGGGCTCCACAGGAACTTGGCGGTGTGGTGATTACTCCGTTTTTGATTACAAAAATATTATCGCCCGAAGCTTCGGCCACCTCGCCTTTATGATTCAGCATCAGGCATTCCATGCATCCCGCATTAATGGCTTCAATTTTGGCCATAATGTTGTTGAGATAGTTCAGGCTCTTGATACGCGGATTGATGGCTTCCGAATGATTGCGTACGGTTCCAACGGTTACGATTTTCAAGCCATTATCGTAAAGTTCCTGCGGGTAGAGCTGAATTTTAGCCGCGATGATAATAACCTCAGCCTTTTCGCACAGGTAGGGATTCAAGCCCAGTGTGCCTTTTCCACGCGTAACCACCAGACGGATGTATCCATCTGAAATTTCGTTGGCTTTGCAGGTTTCAACCACTGCTTCGGCCATTTCCGCTTTAGTCATCGGAATGTTCAGCACGATTGCTTTTGCGGAGTCGTACAATCGATCAATGTGCTCTTCCAGGAGGAACACGCGTCCGTTATAGGCACGAATACCTTCAAATACTCCGTCGCCATACAGCAGGCCATGGTCAAAAACCGAAACTACTGCATCTTTTTCATCTACCAGTTTATCGCCTAAAAAAATCTTCATTTATACTACCTTATTAGATTAACAGCCCATCTTTCAGAAATAATTCCCGCGAACAACGCGATGCCACATCCTGACTATGGGTAACGAGCACGAGAGTATGCCTTCTCGCCTCGACCAGTTGAAACAAATAATTCAACACTTTTTCACCCGTTCCGGAGTCCAGATTCCCGGTCGGTTCGTCAGCAAAAATAATATCCGGTTCGTTCATGAGCGCGCGCGCAATGGCCACGCGCTGCTGCTCCCCGCCGGAGAGTTCCTGCGGCCGGTGCCCCACCCGCTCTGCGAGTCCGACTTCGACTAAAAGCTCGCGGGCACGGGCTTTTGCAGCCTTTCGAGACCCGATTGCCATTGCCGGCAACGCCACATTTTCAACAATATCGAGTTCGGGAAGCAGATGAAACGATTGAAAAACATAACCCACATTTTCCGACCGAAACCGCGCAAGGTGCGCCGCCGACATGCCGTAAATACTTGTTCCGTTAAACTCAACTTTTCCGGACTTTGGTTTATCGAGCCCGCCTAATACATGCAAGAGCGTACTTTTCCCGGAGCCGCTCTCCCCCATAATCGCCAGCGTTTCGCCCATATTAACAGACAGAGAAACGCCCTTAAGCACCTTTAATTCCGTCTTGCCGACCCTGTAAATCCGTTCGACCTTTTCCGCTTTAAGAATCTGTTCCATTTAACCGATCACATCCTTTACAACAGCCGCCAGCAGATTGGCCGTTGTTTCTGTTTTGATGGCCGTGGGGCCCTCAACCATAACGCGGCACATCGGCTGTGTACCGGAATACCGGATCAGCACGCGCCCGGAATCGCCCAGCTCAGCCTCTGCCTTTTTCACCGCGTCAGCAATGGCAGGAACCTCTTCAATAGCCGGCTTGGTCTTCACATCCACATTGATTAACTTTTGCGGGAACGGCGACATCACGCCGCTCAGCGAAGAAAGCGTTTCGCCCGATTGCTTCAAAATTTCCATCAGTTTAATGCCTGAAACCACGCCGTCACCCGTTGTGTGGCAATCGAGAAAAATCATATGCCCGGAATCTTCTCCGCCCAGAACCGCACCCTTTTCAAGCATAAGCTCCAGCACCTGCCGGTCTCCAACACCTGCCGTTTCAACATCGATGCCCAGTTCTTTCATGGCGGCATGAAAGCCGACATTGCTCATCACCGTCGGAACCACGATGTTGTTTTTCAATTCATCCCGGTTTTTATAGGCTTTCGCACAAATGGCCATAATCTGGTCGCCGCTGAGTTCCCTGCCCGTTTCATCCACCGCAATCAGTCGATCGCCATCGCCGTCAAATGCCAATCCGGCATGGGCGTGAATCTGTTTAACTCTACGGCATAAATCGCCCGTATGCTGCGATCCGCAATTGTCGTTAATATTCATACCATCCGGCTGGTTATGAATCACAACAACGTCCGCACCCAATGCTTTAAAAATCGATTCTGCGCAATCGCTTGTTGCGCCATTGGAACAATCCAGTACCAGTTTAAGTCCGTCCAGCGGGGTTTCTTCGTCCACGGTATCCAGACAGAATTCAGTATAAATTTCAGAGGCATTGCCCAGCTGATACACGGTGCCGACATTTTCGTTGAGCGGCAGACTTTCAGATTCGCGGAAATAGAGTCCCTCGATTTCTGCTTCTTCTGCATCCGACAGCTTAAATCCATCGCCTTTAAAAACCTTAATGCCGTTATCATAAAACGGGTTGTGCGATGCCGAGACCATTAAACCGGCCAACGCTCCGGATTGAGCAACAATTGTTGCCACAGCCGGAGTCGGCACAACGCCCAGTAAATGGACATCCACGCCGGCGGAACAAATGCCTGCCGCCAGCGCCGACTCAATCATGGTCCCGCTCAACCGCGGATCCCGCCCGATTACAATCGACGGCCATTCTTCCGGATTCTGTTGTTTCTTAAAATACAAGGCAACCGCCCGGCCCAGCTTAAGCGCCAGCTCGGTGGTCATATTGCCCTGATTCGCCCGATCACGAATTCCATCTGTTCCGAAAAGTTTGCCCATAATCAGTTGTTCCAGCTGTTTAATGCCGTGTCGACGATCGATTGCAGCCAGGCGCGGCCCGCTTCTTTGACAGAAGCCTCCAGCGACTGGACAGTTTCGATATAGGAGCCGGCCGGTTCCAGGGATTGGAAGTGTTCCAGAGGTTGGAAACAAAGCGATTCCAGGGTTGTTTTAAGCTCCGGCCAGTCGTTGTTAAATTGTTTCTGTGTTTCTATCTCAACCTGAGCCCCGCCTGTTTTTTCCAGAAATTTAAACGAGGTTTTAAACTTTTCCGCCACATCGCCGAGGCGTTTGACGCGCTCTTTGAGAATCAGATCCAGATTTTTGAGGCCGCCATCGAGTACAGCCTGATCGAATGCATCGCGAACAAACGCCGGACGCACATTGCGATACCATTCACGCAGGGCCAGGATATTGCCGATATAAATCAGATTATTTTGAATCAGGCGTTCGGCTCGGCTGTACACGCCCGTTTTATAGGGCCCCGTTCCCGCCTTCGGAACGATTGGAATGTGCAGTTGATCTTCCTCCAGGACATCCTTCCGGCAAATCCCTCCGGCCGCAACAACGGAACCGAAGGCAATACGCGCCGGACCGACCAAACCGCCCTGCCCGCCCAGAAAAATCGGATTCTGATCCAGAAAAATGCCGCGGGGCACATCACCAATCAGAGACGCCGTGGCTTTGTCCTGGTGAGGTGTAAAATTAAAATGAACGTATGAGGATCCGATTTCGGAATGATCTTTCCTGCTGGTTCCTCCGGCCATGAGCGCATCGCAGAAATTAATCAGACTTCCGGCCGTGACAAACGGAAGAAAGATTGTCTGCTTCAATCCGACCGTATGCGCACCGTTGGCTTCTTCTTCAAGAATGGTTCCGGCACGGATGTGAGCGCCGCTGCCCATATTGGCACCATCGAAAAATACGGATCCGGCAACATAACCGCCTTTAAGCGCAACATTTCGTCCGAGCTGGCAGTTTTGCAGCACCAGCGGAGCTTCCGCTCCGAGCTCGCACCCGGGGGCGATCGAGGTTTCCGAACCCTGAATACGTGAGCCGGAATGAATGATGACATCGGAAGCAATTCGGGAAAGATCAATCTCTTCCCCGATATCAACACCTGCCTGTTTCCAATCCGCTCGAGTTCGCTGCTTCATTCAAACCGCTCCAATCCGTTTCCAATCATTGGAAACGGCTATTCTTCTTCGTTACAGGCGGTATAAATCCAGCTCAGCAACGACTCAAAGCGCGGATCGGAATGAATGAAATTCAGGTCGGGGTCGGTCTTCATCCAGTCATAATCCCCGTAGCCGAGTTCAACCGCTTTGGTAAGCGCTTCGAACGCTTCATCGGGTTTATGCATTAAGGAGTAAGAACAACCCAGATTATACCAAACCAGATCATCGTTTGGCAGTTGATGACTGAGTTTCTCGTCAATCTTAAGCCCCTCAGCATACTTCCCGGACTTGGTGTAAAGGTCGGCAAGGGCCTGCAGGATTTCAATATCCTCAGGCAGGCGTTTGGAAACTTTCTCAAGGAAACTCAGTTCGACCGCATCTTCCCTGGCGCGGCCGGGCGCTCTGTTCTTACTCATTAATCTTCCTGCTATTTTTTAATCGGCCGTTGTGTATGGCCGGTGTAGATCTGACGCGGACGGCCGATGCGGCCCTCCGGATCGTCACGCATTTCCAACCACTGGGCAATCCATCCGGGAATGCGGCCAATGGCAAACATCACCGTAAACATATCGGTGGGAATGCCCATAGCACGATAGGTCAGACCGGTATAGAAATCGATATTCGGATAGAGGCTGCGTGAAACGAAATAATCATCAGCCAGCACAGCTTCTTCCAGTTCCTGAGCAAGATTCACCAGCGGATCATCCACTCCCAATTTTGCGAGTACATCTTTGCACATCTGTTTGGCCACCAAAGCGCGCGGGTCGTACGATTTGTAAACGCGATGACCGACGCCCATCAGACGAAACGGATCGTTCTTATCTTTGGCGCGTTCGATTACGCGTTTCACATCGCCCTTGTCCTCCACAATAATGCGTTCCAGCATTTCAATTACGTGCTGGTTTGCACCGCCATGCAACGGGCCCCATAGCGCGCAGATACCTGCAGAAATGGAGGCATAAAGGTTCGCGCCTGCACTGCCGACCATTTTCACCACAGATGCCGAACAGTTCTGTTCATGATCTGCATGGAGAATCAATAGTTTGTTGAGTGCTTTGGCAACAACCGGATCCACCTCGAATCCATTTACCGGCGTGTGGAACATCATGTTCAGAAAGTTTTCACAATATTTCAAATCCGGACGCGGATAAACAACCGGATGGCCAATGGACTTTTTATAGGCATAGGCCGCTGCTGTGCGCATTTTGGAAAGCAGACGCGTAACCTTGAAGTCGATGTTTTCCTGAATGGTGTTGTCTTCCAATTCCGGATAGAACGTCGAAAGCGACACCGCCATTGCCGATAGCGTCGCCATCGGATGGGCGTGATCAGGATAGGCGCTGAAGAAATGACGCATATCTTCATGCAGCAGCGAATGCTGATTCAGGTTTGCTGAAAAATCGGCATGTTGCTGTGCCGTCGGCAATGTGCCGTGAATCAACAGATAGGCCACATCGACAAACTCGCACTTTTCGGCGAGCTCATTAATGTCGTAACCGCGGTAGCGTAAAATTCCCGCTTCGCCGTCAATATAGGTGATATCGCTCTGGCAGCATCCCGTATTCACGAAGCCCGGATCGTAGGTAATCATTCCCGTATCTTTACGAAGCGAACGAATATCAATCGCCACCTCTTTTTCTGATCCTTCAAATACGCCCAATTCGACTGTCTTATCATTAAAGGTGAGTGTTGCTTTTCCCAACTCATTAATCTTTGACATATATATCCCTTATTTATAGCTTCAGTTCGACTTGCGATGCTTTGGAAAATACGTTTTGCTGTGTAGCTTTCAAGTTTAAAAGCAATCCAGACGCATTCGCGCGGAGCGACAGAACCCGGCCGCATTTAATTTTCTTACTATTTATATTGCGCGACCGCCGTCGTTTATGTTTTATCCACGGGTCTTTCAACAATAGGAACTAAGAATTTATGGCTAAAAAAAGCAAAGTAGTTAAAAACCAACAGCGCATCGCAACAGCTAAGAAGTATTACGAAAAGCGCATGGAACTGAAAAAAATCATCAGCAACCCGGAAACGGAACCTGCTGACCGTATGGCTGCCGTTCGCAAGCTTCGCTCGCTTCCGCTCGACGCCAATCCCAACCGCATCATGAATCGTTGCTCTGTAACGGGTCGCCCGCACGCGGTATACCGGAAGTTCGGTCTCTCTCGTATCACGCTTCGTGAAATGGCTTCCCAAGGCAAGATCCCTGGCATGACAAAGGCCAGCTGGTAATCATTCCTTACTTTGTTGAAGACCATACGCCTCGTTTTCGGACGGGGCTTTTTTTTGTGTCTCCAGCAAAATACGTCCCGGATTTTTCATCCCCCCAGAGCTCTTGCGCTAAACCGAATCCTATTTTATTCGATTCTGTACCGGCACAAAAAAACCGCCCCGAACCCGGGACGGCTTTGCAATTTCCAATGATTGGAAACTTAGGCTTTTTTGACCGCGCCGGAACGCAGAGCCTTTGCAGAAACCCAAACACGCTTAACGGTTCCGTTTTCAGTACGAATACGGACGCGCTGCAGGTTGGGTTTAAACGTACGCTTGGTGGCGCTGGTCACGTGAAGACCGATACCGCCTTTTTTCTTGGACAAACCTTTACGGACGATACGACGTCCCACGATGGTTTTCTTTCCTGTAACTGCACATTCTCTAGCCATCTCAATTACCTCGTCTATGGTGTTTTCAAAATTGTTTTGTTTAACAAGAGCTTGGGAATCTAAGCATTTCTGTCGGCTTTACAAGACTAAATACAGTTTTTCTGCCCCTGCTTCATCGCGCAAAGTACAACATCTTGCGGTCATTACAGCAGTTCAGCAAAAACCGCGTTGCTCACAAACAGCGCATTCGGGGTGAGCGACAGGCGGTTCTCTGAACATTGGAGCAGCTTTTCCCGAATCATAAAATCAATGGAATCACCGCAAAGGTCGTATGCGGAAAATCCGGTGGCCCGTTTAAACGCGTCAAGATCGAAGCCCTGGGTCATGCGCAGCCACATCACCAATGTTTCCCGCGCCTTTTCCTCTTTAGAGAGTGTTTCAACTTCATCGAACGGTTTTTGATCCTTTAAGAGCCGGTCTGTATACACATTCAAATCCGGAATGTTCCCAAAGCGCCTGGAGTCCCAATGCGAGTGCGCCGAAGGACCGCACCCGAAATATTCTCCGCCCTGCCAGTAGAGTACATTGTGCAGGCATTCTTTCCGGGGTTTCGAAAAGTTGGACGTTTCGTAGTGCCCGTAGCCGGCATTTTCGAGAAAAGCTTTTACGGAAAAATAGTTATCAGCTTCTTCATCTTCACCGGGCGGAATCACTTTGCCTTCATCGCGGGATTTTGTCAGCGGTGTTCCGGGCTCGTAAATCAGGTTATAAAAGGAAATATGATCGGGCCCCAATTCGGCCACCTGGCGGGCATCCGCAATCACATCTTCGGGCGACATGCCGGGAATACTCTGAATCAGGTCAATGTTTACATTATCGAATCCGGCATCGCGCAGCATGTGGTAACCATCAATGGCCGTCTTTGCATCATGAATACGGCCCAGCAGCTGGAGTGCCTGCTGATTAAAGGATTGCACACCGATCGAGACGCGGTTAACCCCGCCCTCTTGCATGACGGCCAGTTTTTCCGGTGTGAGCGTGCCGGGATTGGCCTCGCTGGTAAATTCAACGACGTTCGACAGATTAATTCGCCGATGAATCGATTCAAGCATGCGGTGGTATTCGACCGGACTCAAGGCCGTGGGGGTGCCGCCGCCAATAAAAACGGTATCCGGTGCAAACGTTTTCGGAAGTCGCCGCAGCTCAATTTCCAGACATTGGAGAAAGAGGTCCATGCCATCCACCTCGCGGGGCGTCAGCTTGTAGAAATCGCAATAGCGGCATTTGGCAATGCAAAGGGGAACGTGGATGTATAAACCGGTCATGGGAGGTGAAGATGCGGCAAATTCTCAGGATCTCCAACAATAAAAAGTGAACAACTGATAGACACCGGAGCCGGTCTCGGATAAGTATCCCGCACCGTTTTCGTATTAATTAGGAATTTGCATGTCGGAACAGAAAAAACAGGTATTGGTAATCGGAAACGGGATGGCTGGTTTCCGTTTCTGCGAAAAGTTGCTGGAATATGATGCGCATCATCAATACCGCATCACGGTGCTGGGCGAGGAGCCGATTCCCGCCTACGACCGCGTTTCCCTTTCAACGCTCTTTTCAGGAAAAAGCGATACGGATCTAATTCTGGCGGAAGATCGCTGGTATTCCTATTATAAAGTTACTCTCAAACTCGGCACACGTGCCCAATCGATTAACCGTGCCGAAAAAACGGTCACAGCCACCGACGGCACCGTTTATGCCTACGATTACCTGGTCATCGCCACCGGCGCCCGTCCCCATATTCCCGCCATTGAAGGAACGGAACTGGACGGCGTGCGGGTTTACCGCACCCCTGCTGATGTGAAGGGTATTCTCCAGGCGAGCCGCACTGCGACCGGCGCGGTGATTATCGGCGGCGGCCTGCTCGGGCTCGAAGCAGCTGAAGCCTGCCGGGAACTCGGGCTTGAAACAACCGTGATTGAACGGGAGGCCTTTTTACTGGCCTGCCAGCTGGATGAAATGGCCGGCGAAATTCTTGATAAAAAAATCGAAGAGCTCGGCATTCACCTGCGTTTAAATACACAGGTGAAGAGCATCGAAGGCCGCGTCAAAGTGGACCGTGTGCGGCTCGAAGACGGAACAGCGATTCCGGCCGACCTGGTGATTATTGCCACCGGAATTCTGCCGAATGATGAACTGGGCCGCGACGCCAGGCTTGAGCTGGGCAGCCGCGGCGGTATTGCCGTTCAAAATACAGTCCAGACATCGGACCCCGCCATTTTTGCGATTGGTGAATGCGCTTCGTTTAATAATGTCTTATTTGGTCTCATTGCGCCCGGCTATGCGATGGCCGAGGTGGCCGCAGCCCAATTAGGAGAGATCAATAAAACCTTCGAGACATCGGTTCCGGCCTCCAAGCTGAAGCTGCTGGATCTGCAGGTGGCGAGCATTGGAGAAACCCACTACAGTTTGGATGAGGTCGATTTTGTGTATGAAATGGATCGTTCCATTGGCGTGTATAAAAAGCTGCTGATTTCCAAAGATTGGAAAAAACTGATCGGTGCTGTGCTGGTGGGCGAAATTTCCGAATTTGAGCTCATTCGTAAAACGCTGGAAAACGGAGGCGATCTGCCGCCCACTCCACATGATTTACTGGCCCCCGTGGGCGAGCCGTTTAATGCAGAAATCGATATGGCGGATGATGATGTGGTTTGTTTTTGCAACTACGTTACAAAGGGTGATATTTGCAAGGCGATTGATCGGGATCATTTAAAAACGCCCGAAGAAGTTATGAGCGCAACCTATGCCGCCAGCTCCTGCGGAAGCTGTCGGGAAACCGTTATTGCGGTAACGAATCAATACGTCGAACACGGCATCTGATTTTCCAATCATTGGATGATTGATCAGGATGCTCAGCATCCGCCCGGCATACCAACGCTGTATTGAATGCTTCTGCCGCTGCACCATTCAAACCGATCGATTTCATAAAAAAGGCCGACGCGGGTAAAAT
The DNA here is from genome assembly GCA_029432795.1 of Pontiellaceae bacterium B12219. Taxonomy (GTDB): domain Bacteria; phylum Verrucomicrobiota; class Kiritimatiellia; order Kiritimatiellales; family Pontiellaceae; genus Pontiella. Next base: position 4,728 of record JARNMJ010000002.1, on the reverse strand, counting down.
GAAAAATGTGGTCTATCAGGTCTGAACATTAATACCGGGTGCCGGGTTTTTTCCAGGAATCGACCTGCTGATCCATTTTTCCATCTTTAAAATATGCTTCTTTTTTAGCCTGTTTCGCTGCTTTCTCCTGTTTCGTTGCGCATCCGGATGCGATGGAAAGCACTACGATTAATGCACAACTCAGTCCGATCAGTTTCATCGTCATATCTCCTATTATGTTGAGTGCCTATAAAGCAGGAATTAAACCGGTGAATAAAGGAGAAAAAACGGAAGAGTCCGCTTAATAAAATCATCGCCGAAGCCGGCTTCTTTCCCTCCGAAAAATGATTCCGGATTTTAAGACCGTGATGAGCATTCGATACGATTCATCTCATCATACTGCTCTTCATTACTTTCCCTTTAATGTATTTTCCTGGGATTGGAAGTGATTGATCCCTGGAAAATATACCCGAACAAACAGAGCCACGCCGATTCCGCCAATCAGAAAATAGGGCCAGAAATATTGCGTGCCCGTAATGAACAGCTCATCCGAGCCGACTTCTATGGAACGGGTGCGGGTCAGATACCGTAATAATCCGGCATATACAATTCCGATGAATCCATAGCCCAGATTCAGCGCCATGCCTTTAAAACTGAGCACAGTAGCCCGAATGGAGTTGTCGGAAATCCGGTTCAGATAAAACGACAGAGAAAACGTGGTAATGGAAAAGGCCGCAAACAAAAGGATGCTGAACAACAGCCCGATATACGGAATAAAAAAGGATGCACCGAAAAAGCCCGCCAACCCGAGCGCCGTCACGACCCCGAAAACAAAACCGGGGGTGTGCCGATCCACTAAACGCCGGGAAAGCGGAGCAATTCCGAAATTCATGAGCGCAACACCGGCCCCAATCAGCCCGAGCGCAAATTCGGGGTAATGAATGAGTCGGTAATATTCCGAGTTCAAGGTCACAAACATGCGGATAATACTGTCGGCAAAAGCACCGGCCAAAATAACGACCAGCGCAAACGGCGTTTTCAGGATCCATTTCCCGGCATTAAAGGTCTGTTTGAAGGCATCTTTCACAGAAAGCGCATCATTCTCTCCCTGCTCGCTCCTGGTTTCATGAAACCCCAGGCAATTGAACCAGCAGATAATTGAAGTGATAAAAGTCAGATAAAGCGGCAATCGGAGTGTAATTTCTTTTGTGATATTCAGTCCGGTAAGTCTGGAAAGCAGCGTCGGGTCATAAACCAGCCCGCCGGTAATCATGGCAAACATAAACGCCACCGACTGCCATTTGGAAACCAGCTCCAGTACGCGCGACCACTGACTCTGCATTCCGGCAGCTTCAAGACTTTCATAGACCAGGGCTTCGTCGGATCCGCTGGCCGCCGCCTCCCCCAGCCCGCTTAAAATCCGGTTCGCGGCCAGCAGCCAGAACAGTAGCGTGGGATTGCCGCGCGGGGCAAAGGCCCAGACCGCCATTTCGCACACCATCAATCCCGATGTCAGCACCAGCAGTTTTTTACGCCCGATCAGATCCGACAACGCACCGGACGGAACTTCCGCCAGAATAATGGTGGCCGCCCAGATGGCATTCAGCATGGAAAACTGATCCAGCATCATCCCGAAATCGAGAAAGATTACCGCAAAAACCGGATAGTAAAACCGCGCGTTGAACAGCAACCGGAACAGGATAAATCGGCGGACGTTATTTTTTGCGATGCTCGAAATGTCTTTCGTCATAGTATTTTTCTGGTTTTTAAAATCCGCGGCAATGCAACCAATACTGAAGCACCAATCAGCAACGATAAATAGGGGTTCAAGCCCTGTCCGGAAAGAAGAAAGCCGGCCAGGATGGCGGTGCTCGCCGCAATCAGCGCATACGGCATCTGAGTTTTAACATGATTCATCGGTTCTATACCGCAGGAAATAGACGAAACAATCGTGGTGTCGCTGAACGGGGAGCAATGATCCCCGAAAACCGCACCACTGAACACCGCAGCAATGGTTCCATGAATTAAAGATGAAAGTTCACCCCCCGAAAAACGAAGCGCCACCGGCAGAGCCAGCGGCATCAGAATCCCCATCGTCCCCCAGGACGTTCCTGTACTGAAAGAAATCAATGCCCCCGTCACGAATACCAGCAGCGGATAAAGCGCCGGCGGAATATTGCCCTCCAGCATGGCTGCCAGAACTTCGGTGGTATTCAATGATTTCAGCGTACTGCTCAGCAGCCATGCCGATATTAAAATCAACACCGGTTTAATCAGGTTTTTAATTCCGATGCCAAAAACGGCAAGCCCGTTTCCTCCCAGCTGTTTGATCGGTCTGAAATTCATGGTAAGTGCAAGAACACAGGCTGACGCACTCACCCAAACCAGCACCATCGCGGCATTCGCATTTCCAAACGCATCAGAAACGGCTTTCAGAGAAATGGGAAAATAAATGCCATGAGCCCGTTTAAATACAGCCCGATCAGTAAACCGAGAATCAGAAACCCCAAAGGAAAAACTGCACATGAAGCGGATCGCGCATTGTGTCTTTGTGCAGATTGCTTCTTTTCGTCGCAATCATGCGCCTCTTTTTGGCCATTCTCATTTTCCTGTTGAGATTCCGTTTGCCGCATCGGCCCGATGTTCCAATCATTGGAAATCACAACGGCCAGAAGAATCAACGTGAACCAACAGTAAAAATTAAACGGAATCGATTTTAGAAACAGACCGAATGGTTGCGCGTCAACACCCGCCAGCAAAAGTCCTTCTTTAATCATGGAAAGCTGATACGCAATCCAGGTTGAAATTACGGCCACACACGCCACCGCCGAACTGGTGGAATCGACAATATAGGCCATCCGTTGTTTTGAAACCCCGGCGTTCTCCGCCATCGGACTCATCGATTTCCCGACCAGCATGCTGTTCGCCAGTCCATCAAAAAAACAAATCAACCCCAGTGTATAAGCGCTCCATTGAACCTTACGCCCGGAATGACCGCCGGAATTCAGCCCCTTCTGCATCAGCGCCTGAATTCCTCCCCCTTTTTCCAGCAATGCCGCAAACCCGCCGAGTAATAATGTAAATGCCAGCACACTTAGATTCCACGAACTTCCAAGCACTGGAAAAAGATGTTCCGGAAAAAAAGAAACAAACGCCGAAACAGGATTGCCGCCATTCAGCAGAAGCAAGCCCGCCGCCGCTCCCAACAGCAGCCCTGTAATGGTCCGGTTCAGCAAAAACACCGCAGCCAACGCCACGACACTCGGCCAAAGCGCAGTCCATGATGCATCAATCGAGATGATAAACCAACTCGACAGAAATAGTATCACCACCGCTGACCATCTGTATCGCATCTCTCTAACGTGCCTGAATCCTTCCCTTTATCAACCACGAATCGATTATCAATATTAGCTTATTATTTCTGAAGTAAGATAAATATTACAAAATACTACATGCATATTTATCTCATCTTTTAATACTGGAAATACTTTTTAAAGTTCCTTGCCATTCGCCATCACAGCACTTATTCCCCCTATATCCGATCGCATTTCAGGCATTTGAATTGGGAGGTTCAACATGGCAAAAATAGCAGTTCTGATCATTCACGGCATGGGTCCGCAAAGTCCTGACATCGCCGAAGGTACCAACATTGCTCTCACCTCTATGAATTACACCTACGAATTACGGCTCCATCCAATATAAAAAGTAACGGAGACGTGCGCCTGCCTAAATCTTTACTAAGAATAGATCTTTTATCATATTTTAACATTCATAGCTTATTAGGAGAAGAACATGAAAGTACTGTCGGTTTTTATTATAGGTTTGCTTATATCGGGATGTTGTACTTCCAAGAAGGCCAACCCCACCAATATGAATGTTGAAGTTTTGCTTGATGAAATTCAGATTGCAGTCAATGAGATAAACGCAAGCGTTATTAAAGGATCCTTACCACCATTACAGAAAGCAGAAGTAAGTATAGATGCAAAATTCACGAGGGTAACCGATGGAACTGTAAAATTAGTAATTTATGCTGGTGGAAAAAAAACTAATTCTGAGTCAACCGCATTGAAAATGGTCCTAGTTCCTAATGATAGAACAACCTCAAACCTTGTTCCTTCTATGGGGCAACGTATGGCAACCTCGGTGATAGAGGCGATGTCAGCTATAGATAATCAAAGTGCGCTTACCTTAAAGTTACTGACAGTTGAAGCCGGAATCGTAATCGACAAAGAAGGCGGTGCCGGCATTGATACAGAATATGAAGGAATCACGATTAAGGCTGGTCATTCCAGAGCGGCATCATCAGGAAACACGATAAAGCTATTTTTTGAGGAGATTGCTAATTCATCTACAAACGATTGCAATGTGGTTGACATCTCTTCGAGTGCGGTTGCTCTTATCACGGGATGTGCCCCATTAGACATTTCCTCTGAGAGTAATAAAAAGGATATACGAGGCTCGGGTGCTTGCAATAAGTGTGGATGTAAAAGCTGGAGAGGTGATTCTGGAGAGCCTGAAAAATGTATAAATATTAATGTACCAACTAAAAAACTCTGCCAACACAGCCAAAAAGAACACAAATAGAGAGGAGGAGAGTAATGAACGTATTGGATTCGTTTACAGTATATTGTGAACCATCTGTAAGCGTTAACGACCTAGGGCGTGTTAACACAACGGGAGCATGTCCACGGTGAGCGCAAAGTGAATAAAGGCGCAGAACATGACGTCGAGTTTCTCGAAGCGTGAAAA
>JARNMJ010000029.1 GCA_029432795.1 Pontiellaceae bacterium B12219 | reverse complement strand
TCATTGATTTCTATTTGAAGAATTGGTCTACCCATGCAAACCATCATACCATAACTTTTTGTAATGTAAATCTATTTACGGCTCAACACACTAGGATAGGATGTCCATCCTGATGCTGCATGCTCAATTGAAAGCGGAATGGAAGTCGATATACCGCGTTGAATGGATAATGAGAAAGAGAGAACTGAAATGAAAAACAGAATAAACGTACTGCTTATTGTCTGTCTGATGGCAACCATGAACCCTGCTGCCAATGCCGGAAATAAAAATGATTTCGCGTATGAACCGAGCACGGCAGAGCAGGTCGAGGCCGCGCATCTGTCGGACCGGGCCAACGGATATGACATCTCCTCCTTCTCGCCGGAACGACAGGCGTGGGAAAAGCAGTTGGATCTTTATTTAGAGGACTTTTACTACACACGCTACCTGACCGCGAAGAAAGAGGGAAAAGAGACGTCATGGGATTACGTGGAGGATGTGCCCGGCCTTCCCCGGATGCTGATCATCGGCGATTCCATCTCACGCGGTTACACCCTGCCGCTGCGGCATGAACTCGCCGGAAAAGTCAATGTACACCGCGCGCCGCAGAATTGCAGCTCCACAATCGTCGGCATGGACAAGCTCGATATTTGGCTGGGGGATGGAAACTGGGATCTGATCACCTTCAACTTCGGTATTCACGATCGCCGTGACCCGAGCGCGGACTATGAGATGCGCCTGCGTCAGATCGTTGAGCGGCTCAAAAAAACGGATGCGAAACTCATTTGGGTCACGACTACGCCGATTCCAGAGGACGAGCCGGAATATGTGGAGGGAGCAATCGAACGGCTGAACCAGGTTGCAGAAAAGATCATGACGGAACAGAACATTCCGGTTCTGGATTTGTATCAGGCGGTCTCACCGAATCTGGCCCAGTACCAGCGGCCTAAAAATTGTCACTTCAGGGAGAGCGGGTATGACTTCATGGGCACGTTGATGGCTGAAGTAATTATGGAACAACTGGAAGGAGTAAAAAATGAAGACAAAATCAATTCTCAGAAGTAAATGGATCATAACCACCCTGCTTGGAATGGGGGCACTTGTCCGGGCGGAACCTTCCTTTGAGCTGGATAAAGTGATTATTGAGCCCGAAGTTCAATCCATCATGACCGCCAAGTGGCAGGATGAATTCAAACATGTGGAGTATCCTCAGCAATGGCTGAATCATGTAATCACGGTTACCCCCGGCGAATCGATTCAGGAGGCGATTGATTCGGCCAGTGAGGCCGGCGGCGGCGTGGTCCATTTGAAAGCGGGCGTCCATCCATTAGAACAATCCCTGATTTTGAAAAGCAAGGTGAGCATTGTTGGCGAGGGGCGGGAGCGAACCATTTTGCAGCAAACCGCCGAGATGAGCGGTTCCGGGTTTGAAGCGCAGCCTGAACCGCAGATCACGGATGTATTGATCAAGGATCTGTGGCTCAAAGGGATTCATCAGAACAAGGCGAACGGCATTTATATATCAGGGAAAAATGAAAGCCGTCATGCGCGCATCATGATGCAGAACATCAACCTGACGGACTGGTCGGCGCAGGGTGTGCACATGAAGCGAACAGACCATATCATCATGGACCGCAGCAATCTGCAGTTTAACGGTTCGGGCGATGGCCTGTATCACAACGTCTACTTTCTCTATAACAAATTTATCCTGCAGTCGGACCTGGATATGTCGTTTCCAGTCCTTGGAAAAGGGTGCAAATATACCTCGGTTGAACATATGCTCGCGCAGCGCTGCACCATTCGCGACTGCGTTGGAAACGGGATTCAGTCCGACCACGAACAGGCGGGCTATCTCTTCTTCCACAAATACACCATCTCCGGATGCGGACGCGTGGCCATGTGGTTCCCGTGCGAGCACTACTACGATAAATTTAATTACACGGAAGATCCGAAGTATGCCCCGCAGAAGGTGATCCTGAACCGCTGTGAAATTGTTGATAATACCTGGGGAGCCATGTGGCGTATGGTTGCTGATTCGTATGTGATCAACTCCACGTTTGATAATCAGAAAATCGACATGGGATTGCTGAAGTGCGATGTCACATTTGAAAACAGCACCTTCAAAAAAGGAAATAAAATCTTCACCGACGTCGACCAATGGCCGGCGGATGTTGAACTTCTCTGGTAATGGTTGGAATGACAGACCGCCTGCTCCGCGCATCGATTGATAATTAAAAAAAGCAGGGTCTTCTCGGGGAATCATACATTAAGCAACTTCGGGTTAATTGAGTAACCTTGTGCAGCATCGCTTATCTGCCAAGAAGCGGTGTTTAACTCTTCTACGTACGTTTGGGATAGAGCCTGCCCGCTTTATCCCTGCCGGAACCAAAGAGAGAGGGTTATCATGAAAATCAAACTGCTTTTACGAATGGCCATTGCGGCGATTACCTGCGTCGCCCATCTGGCCTATGCACAGTTTTTCACCAATGATTTAACGGACGCCGTCAGCGTCGCCGCCGAATTTCACGAAAACCTTCCAACCTCTGGAAACGGCAGTTGGAGCTACACCAACGATTATGCACTGGCGCAGGACGGCACGACGAATACGGTGCTGCAGGGCGGTGCCGTGGTGCGTTATGTGACCACGGACGATGATTCCGCCCGCAGCTATCTCGCAACGGATTTCAGCGCGTATGCCGATCATTCCTGGGTGGCTCATATCGCGGTTGAAACCGTGAATGAGAATCCGAAAAATTATATTTTCTTCGGTCTGGGTAAAGGCGAACCGAACAGCGGTTTTTACAACGAACCTACCGTTGGAGACCACATATTCGTTTCCTGGCAGTCCGGAACATCGTCCTCTAAAGTTGCTGTAAAACGGAATGGAACAACCGTTGAAAATACGGGCTCCTGGCAGGGCGATCCGGGGTATGACATCTATATGACCTACGACCACATTGCCCAAACCATCCGGTTTGAAATTGACAACTGGAATGGCGGGCGGTTCAGCGATATTGATGTCACGACCGCAACCGTATCAACGGCCGGATATCTGAATGACACAAATAACATGCATATCTTCTTCGGCGGAAACGGGACCATGACCTTCCGCGATTTTGATGTGAAGGAGATTTTCCAATTCAAGCATCCCGGTTTGCCGATGACCGTTGACGATCTGGATGCGATCAAAGCAAACCTGAATATTGAGCCATGGAAGACGGGCTATGAAGCGCTTGTTTCAGATTCTCGCTCTTCATTGGATTATGAGATGCAGGGCCCGTTTGCATCGGTCAGCCGGACGCCGCATGTGAACCTGAATGAATTCAAGAACGATATGCAGGCAATCTACAATCTGTCGCGCATGTGGTACTACACAGAAAATGAAGCCTACGCTCAGAAGGCCCACGACATGCTCATCAGCTGGTCGACGAATCACACCTCGTTCGACGGCGGAGAAATCTATTTAAGCATGGGCGACTACACCTATCGCGTCTTCGGCGGGGCCGACATACTGCGCGGCACCTGGCCGGGCTGGACGCAGGCCGATACCGAGCTCTGCAAAACCTATTTTGAAAATCTATACTGGAATCCGGACATCATTGCGGTGCCCCACCCCTTGCGCTCGGCCAACCAGGGCATTCTCCAGCTGATCTCCGGCGTGGGCGTTGCCATCTTTAACGATGATCAGGAAAAGTTTGACCTTTGCCTGCAGTCGTTCCGGGCAGATCCGGCCGGAGGCCTGCTCAACAGTCTGCCGAACGGGCAGATTGGGGATACCGGGCGGGATTCCCATTCCTACGGCGAGCTCCAGCATCTCGCCTGGATTGCCGAAGCATTCTGGAAACAGGGCGTCGATGTATTTTCCGATGCAGACAACCGATTGCTCGCCGCCGGGGAATATCTATCCCGCTACAACCTCGGCATTGATACGCCGTTCGTGCAGGCCGGTACAGTGTACGACGTCTATCCCCGGATCAACACCCTTGGAAACACCGACCAGGCGGTCTCGGTTTCGCCGGATGCGCTCAACATTATCCATGGCCACTATGTGGTTCGCAAAGGAATGAGTGCCCCGTATCTTGAAACCTACCGGGCGGTCTGCGACGAAGATTCGGAAACGTTTGATCGCCGGAAAGAGGCGGACTCTTCAACGGCCTCGATTCCCCCTCCATTGGCCCCTGCGGCGGCAGTGGCTTCGGTAACGAGCCTGAACAGTGTCAATATCGGCGATTGCACGAGCGGCAGCGCATCGTACAGTGCCGGAACCTGGACGGTTTCCGGAAAGGGAACGACCCTTTGGTACAACTCAACACCCGACTATCATTTTGCCTACCTGCCCGTAACCGGCGATGCCACCCTGATCGCGCAGGTAACCGGCCTTTCCGGAGGGTCTTCCCAGGATGCCCGGGCCGGATTGGTTTTCACGGAGAACCTGAGCGACACAGCCGCTATGGCAGCCGTTCTTCTGACCAATCCGAGTGGCGACGCAGCAATGTATTCCTTCACGCGTGGAGACGTGGCGCACAGTCATCCGGGGAATGCCTATCGGACTTATCAAAGCTTCCCCGATCCGAAATTTCCCTATTGGCTTAAAATTGAACGTATCGGCGACCGCGTGACCCTCTACAGCTCGCCCGACGGAGCCAGCTGGAGTACGGCACACTGTGCCGATTACGATATCGGAAGCACCGCCTATTTCGGGCTGGCGGTCAGTTCGGATCAATACAGCTCCACGGCGACAGCCACCTTTACCGATGTTCGAATCACCGGCGGCGACGGCGGCGAAGCGCCCGACGTGCCCGCCGCGCCCTTTGCCGTCTATGCGTCTCCGACCGATTCGGAAGTAACACTCCGGTGGCTGGAATCGTTCGAGGCCACACACTATAACGTGCTTCGTGCAACGTCCATTGCCGGGCCCTATGAAACGATTGCCCAGGAAACGGGCACCTGGTTTGTGGATACGGACATAACGCCGGGAACAGCATACTACTATGCCGTGAGCGCCGAAAACGAGGTCGGCATCAGCAGTCGCTCGAAAATCGATTATACCCGTTCCAAACCCGATGTGTACGAGGCAGAGGACTACGATGCCAATAATGGAATGAAGTGGGAAAACTGCAGCGATTTCCGGGGCGGTCAGAATACCTCGTTCGGGGCGGCCGGAGACTGGCTCCGGTTTAATAATATCACCATCGGTTCCAACGCTGTTTTTATCGCCCGTGTGGCCACCGGGAATACCAGCGCCGCCGGACAGATTGAAGTGCGGCTTGGCAGCTCATCGGGTGCGCTGGCCGGAGCACTTGATGTGCCGGACACCGGCGGATGGCAGGACTGGCAAACAGTTACAACAGTCCTGAGTGCAACCCCCGGAACCTATTCGGTGTATCTTAAATTCGCGGATCTGAACTCCACCGGCGGAAGTTCCATTTTCAACCTCAACTGGTTTGATATCATTCAGGCCGACGGGCCGACCCACCTGCGGGCAACACCGATCTCCGCGTCTCAGATCGATCTCTACTGGGATGAAATGGAGGGAGCCACATCATATAGGCTAAAGCGATCAACCTCCAGCGGCGGCCCCTATACCGTCATTCAGGATAGTGCTGAGTTTTCCTACATCGATACCGGATGCAGTGCCGGCACCCCGTACTACTATGTAGTGAGTGCCGAGTATGGCGGAATTGAAAGCAGTGATTCCGTTGAAGTCATGGCCGTGCCCTCTGCCCCGATCCGATATACAGACATGGTCCTGGGTTCGGTTACCATCGAAAACGACGGCGCAGCCCCCCCCCTCTTTTCAACCTCTGTTCCGGTTTCCGGGCTCGGACATGCATACCGGATAAAGGCAACAGACAGCCTGATCAACCCCGAGTGGCAGGATGTTTCCGGTGTCATCCCCGGGAATGGCAGCGAGTTGCTCATCGAGGTTCCTGTCGGACCGGAAACAAACCGATTTTACCGGTTTGAATCCTGGCGGCAATAGTGCGCAGAATCCGGAGCAGATGGTACGGAGTCAAAGAAGAGTTAAAGCGGAATAAAGGAGATTGAATTCGATGAAAGAATGGATATTACTGGCATATGGACTGATGTTTGCGGGTGGCACTTTTGCGCTGGAGTTGGAGCTGCCGAGTATTTTTGCGGACAAAATGGTACTCCAGCGCGACATGCCGGTACCGGTCTGGGGCACGGCAGATGCCGGAACGTCCATCACGGTTGAATTTGCCGGACAGATTAAAACAGTGGTTGCGGATGCTTCCAACCATTGGAACGTTATGCTCGATCCTATGGAGGCCTGTTCCGAACCTCGGGTTTTTCAGGTCTCAAGTCTCAACGCTCAAATTTCCTTCTCCGACGTTCTCGTCGGTGAAGTCTGGTTTGCGGGCGGACAGTCCAATATGTACCGCCCCTTTCGGATGCTGATGAGCCCGGCGGTGGACCCTGCCTATGAACCGGTTGCTGAATATCTGCGGCAGGAAGCGGCGACGGCCGACGACCCGCTGTTCCGGCAGTATCGGGCGGGGAAAATCTATGCTCCGTTCAATGAGGAATGGAAGGGACGCGGCGGCTGGTCCAAAGCGGTTCCGGGCGAAGTAAATGAATTCTGCGGAACCGCGTATTTCTTTGGCCGCGAGCTGCGGCGCGAACTGGATGTGCCGGTGGCGCTGATCAGCTGCAATCTGGGGGCCACCCGGATTGAGCCGTGGATTGCTCCGAAGGCTTTTGCGAAGAACGATATCTTGAAAAAGGATTATGAGCACGAGATGGCCGTGCTGAAAAAAGAGATCGAAACGTGGGATGAGGCGGCTGAAAAAGAAAAATATAAAGAAGCCACGACGGTCTGGGAAAAAAATGGAAAGCGCGGCAGAGCCCCCGCAAAGCCGGAAAAACCGGAGGATGATAAGCAGGTCTACGGAACGCTGTATAATGGAATGGTTTCCCCCATCATCCCGTATGCCATCCGAGGGGTCATCTGGTATCAGGGCGAAAGCAATACCGGCAATTTTCCGGAGCAGTATGACATCCGGCTCGAAGCGTTGATCGATGGTTGGCGCAGGGCCTGGAGCCAGAACCATCTCTATTTTTACTGGTGCCAACTGGCCAATTACAAAGATGCGAAGGCTGAGCCGATGGGCGATGAAGACGGCTGGCCGGTTGTGCAGGACCGTATGCGCCGGGCCCTTCACATGCCGGACACGGGCATGGCGGTGCTGAATGATATCGGAGAGGCGAAGGACATCCATCCGAAAAACAAAGTCGATGCCGGGAAGCGCCTTTCGTTCTGGGCATTGAACCAGGCCTATGGGCAAGAGCTTGTTGTAAGCGGGCCGCTTTATAAATCGGCGGAGCGCGACGGGAACAAAGTCGTGATCACCTTTGATTATGCCGGCAGCGGTTTAATGACCGGCCGTAAACATCTGATGGACCCGACGGAGGAAGTTCAGGAGCCACTGAAGCGTTTCCAGATCTGCGATGCTTCCGGGGACTGGAAATGGGCTGAAGCTGAAATTACCGGCAGCGATCAGGTCACAGTCTGGCATGACAGCATCACAGAACCGGTCGAAGTGCGCTATGCCTGGGCACCCAATCCCGAAGGGGCCAATCTTTACAATAAAGAAGGGCTGCCGGCATCGGTCTTCACGACCGGAGTGTTGATGAATGTCGACTAATGGATAGAGAATGCGGAGTGCTGGAGAAAACAACCGCCTCTTTCATCAGCTCTATCCGTTAAACCATTCGGAAACCCTGTAGCGAACACCTCGAAAATTCCCGCTAATCAGCCGGTATCCATAATCGTTTTTTATAATACCGGCTCCCCACGATGCACTGAAAACATTTGAGTTAATTAAGAAACCTTAAAACAAATCGATCATCGCCCCATTCCCGACGTATTTATATCCAATGTGTTACATCGGTATTGCTATCGAATGGTAGCAAGGGGAATACCTCTGCGAAGAAATACAAAAGATAAAATAGGAGAGTAGAGATGATAAAATTAAGTACAACGTTGGGATGCGTATCCCTGATTTGCTCATTACATACGGCGCATGCTCAATTTTTCACGAACGATCTAACGGATGCAGCCAGCATTCCTGCAGACTTCAACGAATATATCTCCTCGCACAATAATGCGACCTGGTCTTATACGAATGACTATGCGCTGGCGCAGGACGGCTCCGTCAACACCGTTCTGGAGGGTGGCGCGGTTCTTGATTTTGTGACGCTCGATGACGACACCGCCCGCAGTTACCTGGGAACCGTGCATTCCAACTGGCTGGAAAAATCCTGGACAGCACACATCGGAGTGGAAACGGTCAACGTGAATCCGAAAAACTACATCTTCTTCGGACTGGGCGATCCGACCCCAAAAGAAAGCTACTACAACGAGCCCCAGAATGGTCAGAGTATTTTTATCTCATGGCAGTCTGGACAGTCTAACTCCAAAGTAGGAGTGAAGCGGAACGGTGCGAATGTCTATGGCAGCGGCGTCTGGCAGGGCGATCCCGGATATGACATCTACATGACCTATAACCACGTCAACAAAACCGTCAAGTTCGAACTCGACAACTGGAACGGTGGACGGTTTAGCGACATTGACATCACTTCTCCGGAAATTTCCATTGATGGCTTTCTCACTGACACCAACAGAATGCATATCTTTTTCGGTGGAAATGCCACGATGACCTTCCGCGATTTTGATGTCTTTGAAATTGACTCTTCCACTCCGCCGGCAACTCCAAATGGTCTATACACAACGATCCATAATATGGCAGTGGAACTTGATTGGGAATTGGCCGGCGGTGCTGATGCCTATAACGTGAAACGCACAACAGACAGCGGATCGAATTATGTGACGCTTGCCAGCGGTGTGACGGACCTGTTTTATACAGATACAACGGTTGAATCGAACAAGACTTACTACTATGTGGTATCTGCCACCAACCAGTTTGGGGAAAGCGTGAATTCTGCTGAGGTCACGGGTGTGGGCCTTCCCTATGACATTATCGGGGAGGCATCGTCATATGCTGCCACCAGACCGGACCTGGAAAAAGACAACCTGTTCGACAACGATATTACAACGTTTTACGACACGACAACGGTCGGCACCTATGCCGGGCTGGACTTCGGTGCCGGCAATGCGCAGCAGGTATTGCAAATCGACTATGTGCTGAGGGACTGGGGTTTCGCGATTGCAAGAACCACAAATGCCACCTTTGAAGGTTCGAATGATCCGGACTTTCTCAGCGGTGTTGAAATTTTGCATACGGTGCCTACGAATGCAGCGGCCTATCCGGCAGTAAATACGGTCACAATAACCAACACGACTTCCTTCCGTTACGTCCGAATGGTTCCCCAACCCGGACGTCCGCTTTACGGTGTTGCTGAAGTTGACTTTATTACCGCTCAAAATATCCAGACCACAGCGAACGGCACCCTGCACAGTTGGCTGGACGGATACTATAATGTGAGCTCCCTGTTCGGTGGCGACTATGAGGCTGCCGATCTCGCGGACACAGACGGCGATGGCCACATGTCCTGGGAGGAAGCCCTCGCCGGCACCATCCCCACCAATTCCAGTTCGGTGTTGAAAGTTACGTCCGTCACTTCTGAAGGCTCTGATTATGTCATCACCTGGCAGTCGGTTGCGGGTAAGAACTACAGCATTATCACCAACTTGAATCTGGTATATCCAAACCCGGGCGTTGCAGCGTCCAATATTGTTGGGTTGGCCGATGAGACTTCGATTACATCAAGTATTCCGGCGGCGGCCAGCATGTTCTTCGAAATCGGCGTTGAGTAAATAACGCTGGATGGCCCCGAATCACCGGAGACTCTTCCGGTGATTTGCGGGCCTGAAGCTTTTCAGAAGAGAAAGAAACCAAGAAAAGGAGAAATAAATGAGTACTAGAATTAAAGTGAGGGCCGTTGCAGCAGGGGTCGCCCTCGCAGCACTGCCGTTCTCAGCGATGGCGCAAACCACCGTCACGTGGGATGGTGCCGGTGACGGCACGACATACGAAGACGGGGCCAACTGGGGCGGCACAGCGCCGGCTGATGACCTCACCGGCAATATCGCCCAGCTCACCGGCGGCACAGTCGACCTCTCCACCACACGCCAAGTGAGCGGTTTGGATTACAGTACCGGCTCCACCTTGTCAGGTATCGGCAGCCTTGAAATTGGAACTGGCGGCATCTATGTCGGCGGTAACAGCTACCTCAACACGGTGGGCCTGGTTTTGAATCAAGCCAATACCACCGTCACCTTGGGGGGTGGGCGTCTTTCCTTGGGCCCTGATAATGTGGCCAGCGGAACCGGCGCACTGACCGTCACGGGCAATAACACGCTCTACATCGATAGAACCGCTAGTGCGAATACGTTTGCCGGAGGAACCACCATCACCGGTGGCGCTACAGTTAGCGCGAAGCGTGGTGACACCCTCGGTACGGGAGCCGTCACTTTTGATAACGGCACGTGGTCAGATAATAACGCTGGTTATAGTATTGCCAATGACATTATCGTTAACGATGGCGGAGGCACCCTGCAGTTTGACGGTAATACTTCCAGCTCTTTTTCCGGAACAGGAGCCTTGACGATTATCGGCAAAGGTAACGAAAAGAGTTTTACATCTACAGGAAATACCATTTCGGGGGGCATCACGTTCGATAATACTTTTTTCCGCACGTATGGCAGTGACTCCTATGGAACCGGTGACATCACACTCAAGAACGGAGCCATTCTTAAAAACTACAAAAATAACCTGACGTTCGACAACAACTTCGTTATGGGCGACGGTGGCGGGCAACTTCAAATTGGCTGGACAAAAAGTCTCACCCTCAATGGTATTATTTCCGGTGCCGGTTCCCTGACTGTCATGGATGACAGCGCAACCATTAACTTGAACAACACCGGTAATACCTTCTCGGGTGGACTCACAATTATAGACGACACTGTTAATGCGAAAGGTTATGTTAATGAGGAGGGTGTAATCACCGGGAATTCGGTGGGACTCGGCGACATTACCTTCGACGGCGGAAATTTGGTGGCCACTGAAAGCAATGACTTGGGCTCACGCGGAATCCATTTGGAAGCTGGTGGTGGTTCGATACGACTCTATAACAATAGAGTCGTTGCACACGATGGCACCATTGACGGTGTTGGCGCGCTGACTGTTGGAAACGACGGAGGAACGCTTCGCCTCAAAGGTGCCAACACCTATTCCGGAGGCACCGAGATTCAAGGCAAGGTATGGGTGGAAAGCGGTGCCCTCGGCACCGGAGACGTCACGCTGAATAATGTTGAAGGTACAGACCGGGGTCATCTGCAGAACTACAACAACGGAGCAGATACACTTGAAAACAACATCATCATCCATGCCAACGGCGGGCGCCTGCAAGCCGGGTGGAACACCAGCTTTACCCTTAACGGTGTGGTTTCCGGCTCCGGCGAGCTAACCATCGTCGGCGACAGCGGAACCGTCGTTCTGGCCAACGAAGCAAATACCTACTCGGGTGCGATTAACCTGCAGGACACAACGTCCAGGTTGAGCCTGGCATCGCTGGGCGCTGGTTCCACCATCAATGGCGATGCAGCTGCAACACTGACTCTCCTCGGAAATATTTCACTCGATAACATCAATGGCTTTGCAGGTTTAACCACGGTCAGCTCCGGAGGTTCAATTGCCGGAAGCGGCTCATTGGCCGGAGACCTCGCACTCGACGCAGGTGCGGCATTTATCTTCAGCGAAACTGATACGCTGATGGTCGCCGGCACGGTCACTGTGGACAGCACCTTCGGCATTGATGACCTGATCGGGCTCTCTTCGAGTACAGCAGAAGGCACCTACACGCTGATCGGAACCACCAGCACGTTCGACTATATCGAGAACTTCGGAGCAGAGAACGCCTACGATCTGGGCGACGGTAAAAGCGCCTACTTCGAGAACGGCAGTCTGCAGGTTACCGTCATTCCGGAACCGGCAGTATTGGGATTACTCGTTACGTTTGGGGGCGGACTTCTTTTCCTCCGCCGTCGCTTCAAAGCATAATAACGCTGTAGATAAAACAAAAGAGGTGATGGCTCACCCCATCTCCTTTTTTGTTTTTCAGCATATCCCGAAAAAAATCGTTTCAAATTGACTTACGCGCACAATATTTCACCCTAGCAAACCAATTTATTTTTACCGGCGAATAAACGGTAAACACATTCAACAGGAAAACGGAACATGGACAAACTCGTAGCGAATATCTCAGCCTCCGCTGTTAAAACCTATAAACCGCACTGGAATCCCTGCGTTGGTGCAGGACGCGCCAACGAAGCACTGCGCGCCAACTGGCTCGAACAGATGGAACTTGCCCACCGGGAGTGCGGTTTCAAACGCGTCCGCTTCCACGGGTTGTTTCACAACGATATGTTTGTCTATCGCCAGAACGATGACGGAACGGTTACCTATAACTTTCAGTATATCGACGAACTGTTCGACCGCCTGCTCGACATGGGCGTACAGCCTTTTATCGAATTAGGATTTGTTCCGCAGGATCTCGCGAGCAACGACGGACTCGTTTTCTGGTGGAAAGGAAACTCCTGCCCGCCCAATGATTATGAAAAATGGGGGCAGCTCGTCGGCAAGTTTACCGAGCATGTGATTGCCCGTTACGGCATCGACGAAGTGCTGACCTGGTATTTTGAAGTGTGGAACGAACCCAATCTGGAACCGTTCTTCCACGGAACAAAAAGCCAGTATTTCGAGCTCTACCGGGTTTCCGCCAATGTCATTAAAGCCATCGATCCACGCCTGATGGTAGGCGGTCCTTCCACCAGCAATTTTGTACCGGATGCCCGCTTTGACGGAGAAACCGAAGATCTTTCGCAACACCAAACAGTGACCCGTGCAGAAGATCTCGATTCGCTGGATTGGAAACCGGTCTGGCTCGAGCAGTTTCTTGATTTCTGTTCAAAAAACAAACTGCCGGTCGACTTTGTCACGACCCACCCCTACCCGACCGATTGGGCATTCGACGAACATGGAACCGGACAGAAGCTGACCCGCGGCGTGAATGCAACCGCAACAGATCTGGCACTCCTGCGTAAAATCATCGATGAAAGCGAATTCCCGAATGCGGAAATTCATCTGACCGAATGGAGCAGCAGCTCCTCGCCCCGCGACTTCACGCACGACTATCTGCAGGCCGCCACGTTTGTGGCCAAAGCAAACATCGATTCCATCGGTTGTGTGGATTCGCTCTCCTACTGGACCTTCACCGACGTCTTCGAAGAAAGCGGAGCGGGCGATACCGCCTTCCACGGCGGGTTCGGCATGATTAACTTCCAGGGTATTCCTAAACCGACCTTCCATACCTATCGTCTGCTCAATACGCTGGGCACTGAAGTGCTTGAACATACCGAATCCGGCATGATAACCCGCGATCCAGCCTCAGGAAAAATCTCCGCGCTGGCCTATCACTATCCGCCGGAAGTCACCCAGACGATTCCGGGTTCGTATGAATCGCGCGCTGTGGCGGAAGAAACACTGGCAACCGGTGAAGCAACGGAGCTGGTCTTTGAACTGACAGGGTTACCGGCTAATGCTCCGCTCGTTCTCGAAGTGGTCGATCAGGAGCACGGCGATGCTCTATCGGCCTGGAAAAAGATGGGGTCGCCCGAACCGCTTTCCCGGGAACAGACCGCACATCTGAAAGCCGCAGCCAAGGCAACGAAGCTCAAAACGTATACGGCTGATGAATCCGGAAACTTCAACCTGAGCCTAACGGTCAACCCCTGGAGTCTGATCAGCCTTCGTCAGATTTAAACCGGCGCCCATCCAAATGACCCCGCCTTTTTGCGGGGTTATTCGTCATTTGATGCCTCCTTGGGTTTGTGAACGAAGGATTATAGCTTCAGTGACAATCCACGTAGCATCTACAGATTACACGCTGCAAGACCCAACGTTTCGCAATAAATTACCAGGTTTCGATGGGCGTCATGGAATACGTTTCAACCGTTTTTCCTTCATCCCATTGAGGAGACAACAGAACGGTGAGGGTTAAAGAACCTTTCGCTTCCGGAAGTCGAACGACGAGGCGACTGACGCCTTCATTTCGTTTTTCCGGCGGTTCCTGCACGGCGGATTCGACTGAAAATTCCGCGTTGGACGGCCCTAGAATCCGCGCAACCAATTTCTTTCCCTCGAGCTGTAAAACAGCCATGCCCGGTTCTTGAATCGAGATCGCCGCATCGGTCGTCATGCCCCACACAACTTCGCAGGGTGTTGAAATCTTAAACTCATCCTGCACCAGTACCGCGCGTCGGTTTTCAACCATGGCTACGCCACGGGTCACCCGTGAAGCAAAAGGGGCATAGGCTTCCATCAGATCAACCTCGGCAAATGAAAATGCATCGTCCGACTCAAAACGGGTCATCTTCGCGACCGCATTGGCTCGCTGATTTTTTCCTCCCAGCAGGGGTACATTATGGCTGAAGGAATTCAGGCGAAAATAGTTCCAGCGCCGACCGCCTTCTTTATATTCCCAATAGCCCTTCAGACTGTAGCTGTCTGCCCCCAGATCCCGCGCCCAGCGCACCCCCAAAGCATCGAGCTCAAAATTACCGAGATCCAAATGCCCGTGATGCGCCTGATTGTAGCCCGCCTTGACGCCGACAAAGAGGGCATCCGGATCGTTCCACGCACTGCGGAATAAGGCGGTTTCCACCTGCCCCCGTAAGAGCCGGTCCAGCGCCAGCGGTTCCGCTTGTTCATCCTTACGCGGGACGTACCACATGACATGCAGCGCATCAATATCCTCCGGTTGCATCAACGCATACTCCTCATTGGAAAAATCCGTATTGTCAAAGGTGCGGGCAAGCCAGAAAAGACAGGGAGTAGAATCGATCTTTTGAAAATCAGCGGCATCGGCATAACTGAAAAACAGCCCGGTGGGCCCTGCCGAATACATCGGAACATAACCGGTCAGAGAAAAGCCCGGCGATTGGGATAAACCGAAATCCGTTCCCAACGCGGTCTCGAGTGCAGACAACGCAAAAACAGTATAGGTTGTTGCATAAGCCCAATAGTTGAGCCCTTCCGCCCAGACGCCATCCGGGGCATAGGATGCCATCGCCGTCGGCAGATTTTTTAATGCATTGTTCAGGATAAACGCAGCGGTATCCGGTTCGTCTTCCGCAATCGCCAACGCCCCAATCAGCAACCCGCCATTACAGACCTGATTCCAATTATAGCCATAGGTAAAATGATGGTAACCGCTTTTATAGCGCTCCATCCCCGGGACGAGCGCATTCTCCATAAGCGCTGTTCGAATGCGCTTCCGCGTCGGTTCTTCCATCTCATCATAAATCCAGTCATAGCCCACCCCGACGGCATGGGCCATCTCGGCCGGATCCAGAAAATGTTTCGGATACCAACTGGGAAATTCACAAACATTAAGCAGGGTTTCCTCAATTTTATCGGCATACTTCTGGTCTCCGGTCCAGCGCCAGGCCATACCCAGATCATAGATCCGGTGCATGCAGGCACGACTGATCCCCAGAATACTTTTATTCTCCCTGTAGCGGAACGGTTCATCATCCAATCGCGCATCGGCCTTCTGAATGACAACTTCAATAAAGTCCTGAAGGGTTGCATCCTGCTTCGCCTGCTCTTTCAGCTCCAGCAACGTGTCCTCCGTGAGCATCAACCGCGGATGCCCCGCATTCAGCAGTGTGAGTTCACTGGATGTTGCAGCACCCCCGGAACCGGGGATACTGATGATGCACAGCAGTGCGATCTGTAAAATACGCTGAATCATTTTAACCGTCCGTGTTCCGTGATCTTATTTTTACAGTACGGTGTAATGCAACCGCGCCGGCTACTGTTTAACCTGCAGTCAGGCCGGCGATGGCGGCCCCGACAATCGGCGCATCATCCACCTGAATACAGCGGATATGCAGCCCCCGCTTTCCGAGCATTGGAGCAAGATAACCCTGCACCTTTTCCGCCATGCCGCAGGTTTTATAGTAGGTTGATCCATCGATGTTAATACAGACCGGTCGTTCAGCATCCTGCCCTGCCCCGCTTTTCACGACAGCTGCCAACAGGTTGACCGCAGTCAGCAGTGCAGCGCGATCAACCACTGCGGCAAAGACCGTTTTCATGACATCCCGATCTGCATCGCTGAACGTCGAGGTTCCGAGTTCCCCCGTCTCCCGGCCGTTATCCGCCAGCAGATTGTCGATGTGAATTGTCGTAAGAGTTTCCATTTCAAGGATGGCCGTTTTTCCCGATGCGGAAAAAACATCCTGCTCGGAAAGCGCCTGCAGCAGCTCGAGTGTAATCGGCCCCATATAGACTCCGGAAATACATTTCTCAAAAACGTGTCCGCCCGGATTTTCACTGTCGGCATCCAGTTTCAGATCCACTGCACCCCGCTTAAAATCTGCAAAGCCGCCGGATTCAACATTGATGACCTGTGAACCTTCGGGCAGATAGCCTTCCAGTTTTTTGATCTTTGCATTCGATTCCACGTAGGCGGTATTGGTTCCTGTTCCGAGAATGAACCCGATATAGGAAGAAGCATTAAACGTTTGGCCTGTCGCAAGCCCCGCCAGCAGGCAGGCAACGGTATCGTTCAGAATTGCCACACGCTTTCCGGTTATCCCCCGTTTTTCCAAGGTTTGGATAAGTCCTTTTCCGACCAGACTGCCCACAAGTTCCGGAATTTTAATTTCTTTGGTCCAATGCAATAGCCGGCCGTCCAGATCGGGAAGAATGGTCGAAGGGTAGGAAAAACAAAACCCGATGCTTTCAAATTTATCCTTCAGCGGCTCCAGAGCATCGGCCAGCACAGCGTAGAATGCTTCTGCTGAAATTTCGGTATCGCGCCCCGGCATGGGCTGTTTGCTGAAGTCCGACAGCGCAACCGCTCCGGTCTCGTCAAATTGTGCGGTACAGATCCGCAGGTTGGTTCCGCCCGCATCAATCACAGCCACCGACGTTCCTGCCGGCACCTGCCCCTCCGCACCGACATAAGCCGGAATCATGGCTAACGAACTCGCATCGCCCGCCAACCCGCTTTCCATTTCGCGGATAAAATGTGAGAGCAGTTCATCGGCATCGTAGGCCGCCGCTGAAATCTGCTGTTCGTTCAGCCATTCGTTAACTTTGTTCAACATAGATTCTTCTCCTGAACCAACCTTTATACCGTCTCAAAAAATGTAGATCAAGCCGGCTTCTTCCCATTGCGAGGCCGAACGGAAAAAAGGAGGAGCTGAATTTACTGCCCCGGAATCTGCATCAGAAAATCATTCCGGAACCATGCATTCAACGCAGCGCCATTGCGATGCAGACGATATTTGATGTACAATGCCTGAAACCGTGATTCGGAGTGCAGTCCGTTCAGCACCAGCGAATCGAACTCCTCCGAATCGCCGCACAGCAGAATGTCCGGCTGCCAGCGGTAGAATACCGCACGCGTAAAACCTGTATGGTTTTTAAAGTTGGCCGCATCGCCGGGTGCATGGGCCATTTCGGTCCAGTTCAGTCCCATCAGGTCGAAAACATGGCCGGGGTAGCCCAGCTTGTTTCCGCCGGCAGTAATGACGCCGATCGTCGGCCACGTTTCCAGATCCTGGAACATTTGCACTAACACGGCACCGTTTTCCCGCCCCTCTTTCGCAATCCGGAATTCATGTTTCAGGTGGGCGGTCCAGGGAAACAGAACCCAACCTGCAACCAGAAACAGGATCAGCAGCGCTTTTCCAACCCCTGGAGAATACCGTTCAACTAAACGCGGCAGCTCCAGTGCACCAACCAGACACAGCAACGGCCAAAGGGGTTGATAGAATCGATATGCACCAAAATGGTCTCCTCCCACCAGCACCGGAATTCCAAGGCCGGGCAGGAGAAACAGCACCAATCCGAACGACAGCCGGTGTTCGCCCTCCGGTTTCAACAGCACCCGGCACACCAGCAGCAGAAGAACCAGCACCATGCCACCACTCACGGCATACTTGAACAGATAGCCGAGTCCATCGGCGATGTTCGCCAGCAAACCGGGCGATATTTTGGCGTAATACGTATTCGGAACCGGATAGCCGAAAACCTGCATGCGGAACCCGATCAATATGCCCAGAGTAATTAAATAGACCAGCAGCACCGGCAAAACGGAACGAAGCCGGCTCCCGGCATCGGCCAGAAAAAACACCAACAGAATCACCCACGCGCCCCACAGCATCGATTCCGGCCGCGTGATCAGAAACAAGGGAAGCAACAGCAATACGGCCGCCTGCCGTTTTTCAGCAACAGCCAACCCCAGCAGCGTAATAATTAAACACCAAAGTCCGGTTTCCATCCGAGTAAGCAGGCACCAGGCAAACCATGCCGGTGAAGTCGCCAGCATAAACAGAAAGAGTCCCGATCGGTCCGTTCGTTTCAGGCAGGCCCCGAGCGAAATCATGCCCAAAAGAAAATTCAGAAGAAGCGTCGGTTTTTCCAATCCCTGGAAAACGGCCGCAAAGCCGGAACATATCAGCGTCCAGAGCAGTGAAGTGAATCCTTCAACGGCTTCCCCGCCGGCATTATAAACAAAGCCGTTGCCCGCCGCTATATTTCGCGCATACACAAAAAAAATATCGGCGTCGTCAATTCCGGTTTCCGGGCAGCCGAACAGCAGCCAGACAAACAAGCTGCCTAAAAGGAGAGTCAGGGCGGAATACAGTATGTTGCGGTTGGTCATTGCGCGAACCTATCGCATTGCCCGGCTTTTTCAAGAATTGGTGTATTCCAAGGATTGGAACTGCCGATTGCCTGTGATAGAAATCACGCTTCATAAAATTGGATTCTTATAAATGAATAAACTACCTGTACTGCTTTTACTGCTACTCATCGCCGGTTGTTCCATGGAAAAACCGGCCGATACTTCCGATCCGGAACTCTCCGCAAAGTGGATTTCCTATTGCCAGAAAAAGGCGGAAAAATCTACGGGAGCACAGAATAAGATTCATTGGCTGGTGAACGCCTACCAACATGCAGATCAGGCCGGCATACTGACAGAACAGGAAAAATCCATTCCGGATCAGGTATTGCCCTTGGCACTGCAGAGTAAAAACCTGACGGTGTTTAACTGGGCTCTCGAGCGCGGCGCAGCGCCCCCCTCGCACTACAATGATCTGGTCACCATCTTCGGCTACGGCCCAACCTGGCGCGATCCCGTTCTTGAACTGCATCCGGAAGCATTGCCGTTTTTCATGAGCGAAGCCATCGATAATCACATCGTAAAATACTTCAATGCCCATGCGGCCGATTTGAAAGCGCTGGACTTCAAGGTACAGAGTCCGCTCGAAGCCACCGAATTCCGTATCCGCTATCGGACGTTTATCGGCGGGCAGCTCGCGGAAGCATTAAAAGCCAAAGACCTCGACCGCATACGTTTTCTGATCGACCACTCGCCCCGAGTGAATACCGATGTTTATATCGATGCCCGAACCCGCGCAACAATGCGCGAGGTTGGCGACTATGTTCTTTACGATTTAAAGGATGAAGAACTGGCCACTCAATTGGTGGAACTGCGCTTTGAACTCAACCCGATTAATTTCAAGGCACTGCCTTTCGGGAAACCGTTTCTCGAGGCCATTCGTGAAGATCCGGTTTTTGCACTGAAAACACAGGGACTTTTGGAATGGGACGGCCGGATGACTGATGAGGAAGCTGTATTTGTTCTGGCCCTTCCGCCCTCCTCCTGGTTGACCCTTCCTGAACTTCACTTCAACGAGTTGCTGGAACACAGCATGAAGAAGTCTGACAGCGACATCGCCGTGAACCTGATTAAATACAAAGCCAAACAGAAACCGCTCACCCAGGCCGACTATAACGAATTGGTGGGCTGGGCCCTGAAATACAATAATGAGGATGTATTCAACTACGTTCTCGCGGAAACCGGCGAGCTGGACATTTTCCACATCGATTTTGCATCCCTCGCCGAAAACCAGAAACTCTTTATGCGCTCGGCTCCGAAACTCATGAAAAAGATTTATCCCACCATGGATACCGACGCCCGGGATGACGGCGTTACCCTTGGCCGGATCAAACAAGCCTTTGCGGCCGAAAATGAAGATGCAGGCCTCTATCTGGTGAGCAAATATGATCTTATCGATGAGTGGGAAAACTCCGTCCCCGACCGGACTCTGCTGATGGATGTCTGCGAAGCCGGAAACCTGAAAGTTGCACGATATCTGATTGAAAAACGAAAAGAAGATCTGCACGCCCAAACAGCATACAGCGAAAATCAGATTACCGTATTCGGAAGCTCCCGCCCTTCTGAAGGCAAACTTACCCCTATATTTTTTGCAGCAAAAAGCGGAAATCCGGAGCTGATTAAATATCTGGTTTCCAAGGGTGCCAATGTGAACTCCCGCTCCAATTTCCGAACCACGCCATTAATGCATGCCGTGAGTGCCGGACAAATTGAAACCGCAAAAATGCTGATTTCCTTACGGGCTGATGTGAATGCAAAAATGAGTCCCAACCTTTCGGCAGCGGACTTAGGCGATCTGGGATCGTATGCCAACATTTCCACGGCCTATGCCCGTGCCAGAAGTGCCCAGAATCAGGAAATGATGGACCTGTTGAAACAGGCGGGAGCCCGCCCCTGATCAAATGTTCCCCGCGTTCCGGGAGGACGTTCCGCAACCGGCGTATCGGAAAAGCGGAAAACTAAAAGTCGTACGCAAGGCTGACGATCATTTGGTAATCGTCCTGCTTCGGCAGCGTGCCGTCAGAAGCCGCTTGCGGGTCTTGAATCCGATCCCAGATCAGAGACAGATCCAGATCCAGATCTTTGATGAGATCAATCGATAATTTCGTCAGCATATGATGCGTATACCGCCCGTTATCCACATTCAGTAAACGCATGCTATAGTCATACAGAAAATCCACATTGCCGTTTATCTCATAATCAAAAACCGTTCCGAACGTACCAAAAGCCGAGGCGGAACTTGAAGCCTTCCCCACCTCAACCGACACAAATTTCTGCTCCTGATACCCGATACCTGCACTCAGATTCCACTCGGTTTTGGAGCTGTGAATAACGTCATACCCGACTCCGGTTGAAACGGAATACTGGGCATCAATATTTGAAAACGGATCGCGATAATATTCCAGATCAAGCACCTTCCAGAAAAACCGGCCGGTGAGAAAGCGGTCATAGTTTCCACTCAACCGCTGATTATTTGCAGTTTCGATTTTTTTGGTTTGGCTATAGTTGGCAATATAATCAACGGCGAAACGAGAGGCTGCCGTACGGCGTTTAACATTTGCCATCACGGTCGTATCAGTTGTTTCCGTATTCCCGCCGCGCGCATTGATTCCCAACGAAAGTGTTCCCGACCAATTATCCCGCTCGCTCTGCCGACCGCCGGCGATGGAGATGACACTCGAACGCGGAACCACCACCTCATGCTCCGCCCGGCGCAGCACCACATCGTTTTTATTGATCTCCAACACACCACGAAGAACCTCCGTATCGCGCCGACCCTCCTCGCCCTCGACCAATACCGTTTTCATGTTCCGGGTTCGCACTCGCTTCACATCTTCAATATCAAAGGTCTGCAACCCCATTTCATCGCTGTCAAATTCAACTTCATAATCATAAAGCACCTTGAAGTCACCCTTAAGCCATTCTCCGGAGGTTAACTGGAGCCAGTCGAATTCACTGTCCGGCGGCGGCATAAAAGCCTCCCACGGATCAACTGCTTTCTTTTTTACCGGCGGCTTCGGATCCACAGCCTTGATCAGCTTCTGGATCATCGTTCCCTTCCCCTCCTGAACAACGGCCACATCATTCGTTTTGGCAGCCGTGCGTCGAACGGTTTCCGCCACCTCCGCAGTCTCCGTGGCCTCATCTGTATCCACAACCGACATCGCCGCTTTTGCTTTGGCCGTATTCACCTGATTTGTCGTCGGAGCAACGCTCTCTGCCCCCACCACACCGGCAAGTCCTATCCAGCAAACTGCTACAAATCTCATCATCAAACTCTCGCTATTCATTGTGATAGGGATGCCTCTCCACCACTGTTATGGCCCGGTAAAGCCCTTCCTGCAGAACAATACGGGCCACGCCGCCCGCCATCACCAGCGACGACAACGACCACACCGCATCGGCCTTCTGCCGCACCGATTCCGCCAACCCCAGTGCACCGCCGACCACCACAACCATGCGCCGCTTTCCTGCCATTGGAAACACCCCGGCACGCGAGGCCCGGATCAGCTCCGCCATTTCCAGGGTCTGGATTCTTTTCCCTCGCTCGTCGCAGGCGATCAGATAATCGCCCTCTTTCATCAGCTTGAAAATCCGTCCTGCCTCCGTCTCTTTCGTCTGTTCCGGCGTACGCGAAGAAATCTTCTCATCTTTATATTCCAGAACCTCTACACCAAACGCTTTCAATCGCTTCAGATATTCATCCTGCGCGGCAGCCAACGCCTTCGGTTTTATTTTTCCGGGAAGTAGAACCAAAATTTTCATCCGCGCAGTTATGCCCTATTCCAATCTTCGGAAAAAGAAAAAGCCGGCTTCCAATAATTGGAAAAGGGCCGGAACAGTCTTCATAGATCAAACTGACGGACTACAGTATTTCAAGCAGTTTTATAAAATCCTCTTTTTCCATTTTTCCGTGTATCCAGTGAATCACGTTTCCCTGAGGGTCTGTGATTATGGTGGTCGGAGTTGCTCCGACCTGATAGCGGTTGAACACTTCGGCCGCACCGGGATCATCGGCATAGAGCATCAGCGGAATACAGCGTTTGTTAACTTCGCTCGCCACCTCTTCGTCAGCCCAGACGGTTCTCTTCATGACCCGGCAGGGAACGCACCAGGTTGAAGTGAAAAAGAGGACCATCGGTTTACCGGATTGTACCGCCAGCGTCCGGGCATCAGTGTAGGACGGCGCCCAGGACACACTATTTGAGGGCACATAAAAGCAGAGCCATGCGTATGCAAGCGACCCGGCAAGGAAGGCGAGCCAGAACCCACGCCATAACAGGCGGGTGATGCTTCGACCATTCGTTGATTCCCGTTCTGCGGAAGGTTTTAATTCCGGTTCCGAAATTTTCACGGGCAGCCTCCTTCATTTAAACGAACATTCCCATAACCGATTACAGTTTGAATTAGAATGAATTCCAAAGATTGGAATTCCAGTTGTCAGCACGATTGCCCGGATACCCGTTCCTGTTCCCTGATTCTTCCCTTCAGCCGTTCGTTCTCTGCGTGCAGTGCGTCCGGCCTGAAAGATGCATTGCGCCCGGAGCGTTTCACGATTCGGGCGTTCGTCAAATACCCCCCGCTAAGCATCGATGTTTTTACATGCGCTTTATGAAGACGTCCTTGCTGATCTTCATAGACCCCCTGATAGATTCGGGCTCTTGAGAAATGGACCTGAGCAGCCCCCTGCTGATGGTCCGCGCCTCTACTTGGTCACCTTACCGATCACTTCTTTGGCGGTGGCAATCACTCCGGCAACATCTGAGAGATTCGAAGGAATAATCATCGTATTGTTCACTTTGGCAAGGTTGCCAAACTCAGCGATATACTGCTCCGCAATCCGGAGATTAACCGCATCGGTTCCGCCTTCGGCATTGATGGAACGGGCAATTTCGGTGATCCCTTCCGCTGTGGCCGTTGCGACCGCACGAATTTCCGCCGCACGTCCATCCGCTTCGTTAATCCGCTTCAACTTTTCACCTTCGGAACGGGCAATTGCAGCCTGTTTTTCACCGTCGGCCTGGTTGATCTTGGCCTGTCGTTCCCCTTCTGACTCGGCGATGACCGCGCGCTTTTCACGTTCCGCTTTCATCTGCTTTTCCATCGCTTCTTTGATGCTCTGGGGCGGCGTGATATTTTTCACTTCATAACGCGTCACTTTCACACCCCACGGATCCGAGGCGGCGTCGACGGCCTGAACAATGGCTCCGTTAATGGAATCGCGTTCTTCAAAGGTTTTGTCGAGGTCGAGTTTACCAATCACCGAACGCATCGTGGTTTGCGCCAACTGGGTGGAGGCAAAGCTGTAGTTGCCAATTCCGTACGACGCGTTTTTGGGGTCGATCACCTGCATATAGAGGATCCCGTCAACCTCCACGGAAATATTGTCTTTGGTGATGCACATCTGAGGCGGCACATCCACCGCCTGTTCTTTCAGTGTGTGTTTGTAGGCCACTTTATCGATGAACGGAATCAGAATATGTAATCCCGCCTCCAGTGTTTTTCTGTATTTTCCAAGACGTTCCACGATGTATGCGTGACGCTGCGGCACGATCTGCATCGTCTTTGCAATCGAGATAATAATGAAAACTACAATGACACCAATAATGATCAATCCACCCATGACGTATCTCCTATTTACCTTTAACAATTAGCGTCAGACTTTTCTGACCCACCACCACAACAACCTGCCCCGCACTCAACGCCTCATCCGACTCGGCCTTCCAGGTTGTTCCGTTCAGCATGACTCTTCCGGATGCATCGGGCGCAATGGCCTCAGTCACTTTGGCTTCCTGTCCCGCCATACCTTCTGAAAAATCCGTTTCATTCACATCAGTTGCACGACCCGTAAAAATGGGTTTCATCAGACGCCGCAATCCAAACAATGCCGCAAGAGATGCAACCGCAAAAACCGCCAGCTGAACCGTCAGCGAGATCGGAAGCAACCACACAAGCAACGCTGTAATCAGAGCACCGATGCCGAGAAAGAAAAGAATCAGGCCGGGCACCACGAATTCACAAAGCATCAGGCCGATTCCAACCATGGCCCACCAGAATGCAGAATTGAACATATCAACCTCCTTGAGATGTGTTAAAAGTAAATACTCAGTGTAGATTCATCTATTATAAAACACCAATCTCTTTGTAACCAATTAATCCAAAAAAAGCCGCCCGGACGGGCGGCTTTCAATGATACAGATACAGGTAAATCAGGAGGACAGTTTTAAACGCCGGAATAGGCCGAGAATCCGCCGTCCACCGCAGCCACGGTTCCTGTCACAAATGCAGATGCATCTGAAATCAGGTAATGAATGGTACCGTACACTTCGGCCTGTTCGCCAAACCGGCGGAATGGAGTTTTGTTAATCACCTGCTGTCCGCGCGCCGTGAAGGTGCCGTCCTCGTTCGTCAACAGCGCCCGGTTTTGATGACTGATGAAAAATCCGGGAGCAATCGCATTCACGCGAATCTTATCGCCGTATTTCAGAGCCATTTCGGTGGCCATCCAGCGGGTGAAGTTATCAATGGCGGCTTTCGCATTGGAATAACCGAGCACCCGGGTGAGGGCCTGCGGCGACGACATGGAAGAAAAGTTCACAATATTTCCGGAACCCTGCGCTTTGAATACTTTTGCAAAAACCATCGAAGGCATCACGGTCCCTTTCAGGTTCAGGTCCAGCACTTTGCCGTAGTCATCGAGTTTGAGATCAAATACATCCTGATCCGGACCAATGGTTGCACCGGGCATATTTCCGCCCGCGCCATTAATCAGCACATCCACGCGCCCGCAGCTTTCCACCACCTTTGCACAAACCTGCTCCATGGTTTTCTCATCGGTAATATCGCAGACAAAGCCCGCACACTTATCAGAGATTTCCTTTCCGGCCGCAACGGCCGCATCCACCTTTTCCTGCGAACGTCCGAGATACACCACATACGCCCCCTGCTCCTGCAGATAACGGGCAGTACCTCCGGCCAAAATCCCCGTTGAACCGGTAACAACAATAACTTTATCTTCAATATTAAACAGTTGATTCATCGCAAGCTCCTTATTCCCTCAAAGGTTTGAGATATGAACAAAAAGAGATATTACGAGCAAGAGAATTATGGAGTTGTATTTTATTCAGCCGGTAGATGCATCAGCATCATTCCGTTGTAGAAAGCAGGCTGCCCTTCGGTCAGCAGACCGACTTGCGACGCAGGCCAGGCCCCTTCAACCGTGGCCATCGGCCGGCCGTTCAATTCAATAATCACGCGATCGTTCAGCTTCACACAACGGAAAAAATAGCTCGATTCCACCTCCAGCGAAATCACCGTATCCTGTGGACGGGATGTTGTATCCGACTCCGATGAATTGGTACTGACCCTCTCATTCGACCCGAGGCTGTCGCCCCGGGAATACGGCCGAATATATCGGCCGGTTTCAGAATTCACCACAACCGACCCGGTGGTATAAAAACCAAAGCCGACATAATTTCCAAGCACTGGACGCACCTGGACCCGGTTGTAAATTCCGGCATACTGCTGCTCCGGCTTTGGTTCATCCGCATCGTAGAAGCGCCCGTCATCCCACAGATTCGGTTCTCTGCCACGATCCAGCTGAGCATATTTAACCACCATTTCATCTTCCGGAATCATAAACGTCTGACGCAAATGATCGTACTCCCCTTCCAACCACCGGATATTCAATCCATTGATGATCGACTCTGAACGCAGACCGTAGACCCAGGACGTGACATCCCGATACGAAGTGGATTTATCATACAGATGCCGATGCACCACCTGCGTTGCCAGACTGCGCTGAATAGGCGTAATTTCTTTTCCATCCAACTTCCCGCTCACAAGCAGTTCTCTGGCCCGCGTATCAATCAGCGCTTTGATATAATTATTTTTATCGGCAAAAACGGGAAAAACGCCATAGAGCCGTTCCTTACCTTCCTCCAACTCCTCCAGCTGCACATTCACGGTGAATTCATACTGATCCAGCAGATCGCCCTTGAACGCACGCCCCGGCTTGGAATGCATGCGCTGTTCCAATCCCAGATCCCGGTCCATACGCCACTCACCGCCCGGCGGCGTTCCATCTTCCGCGGCACCCCAACCGGTTATGTACTGATCAAATTCATCCCAGCCGATAGTAAAGGTTACCCCATCGAACTCCGCTGCTGAATCGGAGCAATAGAATCCCGGCACCCCCGGTCCGGTCATCTTTGTAATCAGCGGTTTATTCGGCAGCAGATTTACCCCGCCCAGCTCCACACCGAAATAACCTCCGTTTTTCGTAATCCGCAACGTATGCAGAGGATTGTCGAGCTCGCCGGCACCCGGCGGTTTTTCCGAAGATCGGAAGAGCGGCGGAAGCTTGAAGGTTTTCGGGGCAAGATTTCCCGGTTCCACATGATAAGACCATGTGTTTTTCGACGGATTGATGCTCACGATTAAATCAAATTCACCATCGCTCCAGGCCACCACCCCCGCACTGCCTTTTCCAGTGGTTGGAAAACGGATACCGGTTTCAAAAAGATAGTGGCTGAACTTCGGCGCTTTCAGATAGGCCTTCGCCGTCCCTTTGGAAACGCTCTGGCGCATGGCCCCCTCAAAACCGGCCCATTTACCGCTGGGAAATTCCCACCGCTCCGCCCACTCCACGGTTTCATGTTCCGGGAAGGTATCACGGAAGGTCGGTTTGGCGGGCGGCGGATGATAGCCCGAGGAAGCCGCAGTGGTCGGCCCGTCAATCACCAGCTCCTTATCATAAAAGAAAACACGGTCGAGGCCGGAACCATAGTTGCCATTCCACCAGGCTTTATAAAGCACCCACTTTTCAAATCCGTTCGGTCCCGTCAGAATCTGCGGGCTGTCCAGTCCATACACCGTCGGCTCAACCGGTTCCTTTTTGGCATCGAGCAGGCCGAAATCCAAAAACCGATACTCCGCATTCGCGGGCACCATCACCTGCACAGCGATCACATTATCCGTTTCGCGCAACAGCCCCTCGGTTTCTTCACTGATGTCAAAATTACAGTACGAAAGCGCAGGTTTAGCGGATTTATACACCAGTTTTCCGTTAATAAAAACCTGCGCGGCTCCTTCATGGCGAATATTCAGAACCGGCGTTTCCGGAATACCTTTCGGCAGATTGAATTCGCGACGCACCCACAGATTCTCGCCCTTGTCCCACTTGGTGCGACAGGCATGAAGCTGAGCCCCGTTGATCTCATCCGGCGCTCCGAAACCGCCATCGCCGGAGCGCCATTTCGAATATTTATACTCCGCCTGGGTCCAGTCGCCTTCCGGCTTCTGCAGGGAATAGCGACCATGCCATTCTCCAAACTCCCCCGAAGGCAGAACCGTTTCATAGGTGCGCGAAAGCCGCTCCGCATTCCGCACCAGCACCGGATCAGCCAATTTATCCGTATTCTCAATCCGCAATGGATTTTCATTCACGGCCACACCGATTTCGCGCAGGCCGGTACGCGGGCTTGGATTGTTGGCGGCATAGAGCAGATAATAATTTCCGCGATATCCGACAATTTCCGGATCGCATAAATCCGCGCTGTCCAGCGAATCCCACATACCCTGCCGCCCATCCAGCAGCTGTTTGGGTTTGCCCGACGTTTTCCAGGGGGTGGAATAACGCTGCAGCCAGATTTCCCCCTCCCGCTTGCTGCCCACCTGTCGGTTCACCGAAAACAACGCACCGCTGGCATCCTGATAAAACCGCATCTGTTCCCCCGAAAGTCCGGCTCTCCGAATCCCGGAAAAAGGTTTCAGCGGATCATCCGAAATGGCATAGCCCAGCCCCTGAGCATACAGATAAAAAATGCCGTTTCGGCGAATCAGCTCATACGGTCCCGCAATGGCATTCGTCAGCACCTGCGTTGGCGAACCCCAGTGAATCAGATCTTCAGAAACAAGCATTTGGCCATTGGTGCGGGCCGACATGCCATAAAACAATCCGTTATAGTTCACCACCGCCCCGTCCATCGGGGTCGGAATCGGATTATCAACGGCAAAAACACCGACCGTTCCGGCGAACAGTATGCCGAGAGCCCACAGTTTTTTTATTGTCCTGATCATTTTATCTCCTGTGGAAATGGTGTGCTTTGCTCCGTACCGGGAATCATCGGTTATACCCTTAACCGGGTAATTTCACAAACCTGAACGCATTTCACTTTACTCCCTGCATCCCTTCAACCACCCTTCTGCGGTATGAAAGAAAAATACAAATGGATCTTTCTGACGGCGGGAATACTGCTCGTTGGACTTGCCGCCCTCGGCACCGTGCTTCCGTTGCTTCCCACCACGCCGTTGCTCCTGCTTGCAGCCTGGTGCTTCGCGCACTCATCCGAAAAATGCCACCGCTGGCTCATCGAACACCGCCTCTTCGGCCCCATCCTTAAAAACTGGCAGGAGAAAAAGTGCATTCCCTTCAAGGCGAAACTGCTGGCCGTTGGGTCGATGGTGGTCTTCGGCACCTATGCCATCGGCTTTGCGCTTGAAAACTGCTATCTCCGCCTCTTCGGCGCACTGCTTCTCATCATCGGTCTGATCACAGTGCTGCGCTTGAAAACCTGCAGAAAAACTATCGACTCAGCTTAGCCTCGACACTCTTCACCTTGTCATCCAGCGACTGGGCTTTATCCGTTCGCGTGCCGAGCTTAATATTGGTGTGAATACGCGGGGCTCCCATGGCATGCACCTTTTCGTGGCAGGCTTTCACCGCAGCAAAAACGTCATCCCATTCGCCTTCAATATTCGTACCGTTGGCATGCAGCGCAATCTTCAGCCCCGTATCCTTCAGCACGTCCTCACAAACGGCGACATACGGCGAAAGCGAAACGCCGATCCCGATGGGAACAATGGTCAAATCGATGATAACTTTCATGCATGAATCCTCGGTTAACTTAAAATGGATTTTTGCCACGTTCGGACCGAATTGACCAGAAAAACCTCGTCTGCCGCCTTCAGATCTCCGATCGGAATAATGCCCTCTTCAATTTCCCCGGATTTCAGCAAATACTCACGGAAGGTCCCGCCCAGCAGACCGCAGGAGATCGGAGGTGTAATCTTTTTATCGCCCGTTCGAACCACAACATTTCCGAAACAGCTCTCCGTCACCTCGCCCTTTTCATTCCACAGAATTACATCATCATGATCCGGGAAATTCGCCTTCGCCGATTCATACACCGTGCGGTGCGTTGTTTTGTGATAGAGGAAAAGATCCTGTGAATCGACCGGTTCTTTCGCCAGCGCAACGCGCAAGGTCGGGACGGATCGGCAATCCGTCTGCCCGTTGAGCGGAAAGGTCTGCACCTCCGAGTTCCCATCTCTGGAAACCAACAGCCGGATTCTCACACTTGCGCAAGTGTGGGAAATCTCTTCCAGACACTGGAAAACCGCATGCATATCCAGCGGAACATCAAAATAAGCCGCCGATTTACCCAGCCGTTGCAAATGTTCGTTCAAGAGAAAAATGCCCGATTCCGGTTTCCATAACATCGTTTCCAACAATTTGAAATCCGGTCGTGGCTGCGTTAGCACCCGCGCTTTCGTCAGCGTTTCTTCGTATTCCGCTTCTGCATCGGAATCCCAGACAATGCCGCCGCCGATACCGAACTCCAGCATTTCCTTCTGAATCAACGCCGTGCGAATCGCCACATTAAAACAGGCCTCGCCCTGCGGGGTAACAAAACCGATCGACCCCGTATAAATTTTGCGCGGGGAGGTTTCCAGCCCCTGGATCAGCTCCATCGTCTTCGCTTTCGGTGCGCCCGTGATGGAGGCACACGGAAAAAGCGCTTCGAAAACCTTCGGTAGGGACGGCTGTCCCAGCCGTCCGCGCACCGTCGAAGTCATCTGCCAAACGGTTGGATATTTTTCGACATCAAAAGTGCTGACGGTTTTCACACTGCCGGACTCCGCCACACGACCGATATCGTTGCGGATCATATCCACAATCATAATATTTTCCGCCAGGTCTTTTGCCGACTCACGCAGCGCCTCGGCATTTTTCCAATCCTCGGAAAACGTCAGTCCGCGCCCGGCGGTTCCTTTCATCGGCCGGGAAACCAGCTTGCCGTTGTTTAAACTGAAAAAGAGCTCGGGCGACGCCGAGCAAATCGCAAAATCATCCGTTTCAATGAAGGCGGCATAATCCGTTTTCTGCCCATTGACCAACTCCTGAAAAAAGGCCCAGGCATCACCTGAAAAATCAGCACGAAGCCGATAGGTATAATTCACCTGATACGTTGCGCCCTCCGCAATCCGTTCCTTAATCTCGCCGATCGCCGAAATGAACTCCGCCTTTGAGACCGTGGGTTCCAATGCCCCCATAGAAAACGATGCCGCAGGTAATGTTTCAATCTGCTCCAACACCTCCGGGGCCTGAAATAAACCGAGGCAGAGCAATGGAAATCCATCGGCCGCGTTCGTTTTCAGCGCCGCATCAAACGCCGGTGCGGCTTCATAGGAAACAAACCCCGCCGCAAACAGGCCCGAGTTCTCCGCCTCGCGCAGCATCGGAAGAACCTCTTCGACCCGCTCGGCAACCAGCACCTTTTCCGGACTTTGGAAATGCAGCCATTTCCCCGCATGTTTTAAAACCACTTTCATTTGCCGGAAGTCTTGTATTCAGCCGACTCATCTTGAACCGCTGGCCCGCAAGCGCTGAATGACGATGTTAATCGAATCATTCCATCCAGCGCTTCCAAGCGCTCCGACAGAGTCATCTTCGCAGTCTGCTGAAATTGAAATCGTTCAATTCCTTCAGACGTCGCGCATTGCCTCGGATCATCAGTCAGCTTGCTGGTTTTCATTTCGAGCCATCTCCAAATCGTCTATACTCTATTTAATTTCCGCATTCATAAGCTATGCGTTCCTTCGCGGCTAATACTTACTATTCATCGCCTCAGCCCGCGAGGATAATTAAAAGCACACCGACCAGAATTCCGGCCAGTACCCAGGCTTTTTTGCGTTTATTGACTTCCCGGAAAAGGAAGGCCCCCACAAAAAAGGAAATCAGGACACTGCACCGCCGCAGAATAGAGAGGATCACAATCAAGGCCTCCGGCTCCGCAACCGCCATGAAATAGGCAAAGTCGGCAATCACCAGGAAAGTTCCGATCAGCGGCATCGTCCAGCGCCATCTGAACGGCGTTGTCTTTTTTCGGTTCGGCCACCACAGCAAGGCGTTCACCAATGTGAAAAAGATGGCGAGATAAACGAAGTACCACGCCAGCACCTGAACCGGAGCCATGCCCTGGCCATGAATCAACCATTTGTCAAACAGCGTGCTGCAGGTACCGATCAGTGTGGCCAGGAAAATAAGACCAATCCATTTGCTGCGGTGGAAAACAATTCCTTCCTCCCGGCCGAGCAACGAAAACAGCAGATAGCAGAAAAAGATCAGCCCCATCCCGATCCATTGCATCAACGAAGGCTGTTCATGGAAAATCAGAATGGCACCGATCAGCGTCCAAACCGGCCCCGAAGCACGAACCGGAGAGACAATGGAAATCGGAAGATGCTTCAGCGCAAAATAGGCACAGATCCAGGATGAACCCACAATCAGCGCCTTGATCACCATATAGCCGTGCCATTGCAATCCCATCGGCTCGGCACACAAACCGATTCCGCCCATCAATTCAGGAAAAAACTTCGATCCCAGCAGAACCGGAATCATCAGGCAGACACTTGCCAGATTCGAAAAAAACAGCGTGGGTAAAACCGCATTATCCGTCAGAGCATGCTTTTTACAGAGGTCGTACACCCCCAGAAACACCATCGAAACTAAACCCAGCCAAATCCACATTTCAAACGCTTTCCAAGGGTTGGAACCCTCTGATTTCCAAACACAAGCCGCGGACAATAGCGGCTTGCGTTTGGTTTTCAAATCAAATACGGTGCCGACCTTTTGAACGAAATATGGAGAAAAGCCTATGAAAACTGGACTGATTGGATGGCGCGGAATGGTTGGTTCCGTACTGATGGACCGCATGCGTGCGGAAAATGATTTTGAACATATTGATCCGGTTTTCTTCACCACCTCGCAGGCGGGTCAGGCGGCTCCGAATGTTGGAAAAGGCGAATCTGTCCTGCTCGATGCCTTCGATCTTGATGCTCTGAGTGAAATGGAAGTCATCATCACCTGTCAGGGCGGCGACTACACCAATAAAATTCATCCCGAGCTGCGTTCTAAAGGCTGGAACGGCTACTGGATTGATGCCGCATCCACCCTGCGCATGGCGGATCAGGCCACAATCGTTCTGGACCCCGTAAACAGCCCGGTTATCGACCGTGCCCTGGCTGATGGGAAAAAAGATTTTATCGGCGGAAACTGCACGGTTTCCCTGATGCTGATGGCCATTGGCGGCCTCTTCAAAGCCGGCCTGGTTGAATGGGTTTCTTCCATGACCTATCAGGCCGCCTCCGGAGCCGGAGCCCAGAACATGCGTGAACTGCTGGCCCAGAAAGGCCATCTGTTCGAAGCCGCTGCCGAGGAACTCAAAAATCCGGCCTCCGCCATTCTCGACATCGACCGTAAAGTCAATGATGCCCTGCGTAGCGAATCCATGCCCACCCAGCAATTCGGCGCACCGTTGGCCGGCTCGCTGATTCCGTGGATCGATAAAGCCGTTGATGACGGTCAGACCAAAGAAGAGTGGAAAGGCTATGCTGAAACCAATAAAATTCTCGGCAACGATCCGCTGATTCCGATCGATGGCATCTGCGTACGTATCGGTGCGATGCGCAGCCACAGTCAGGCGCTGACGATTAAGCTGACCAAAGATGTGTCGATCGAAGAGATTACGGAGATCCTGCGTAACGACAACGAATGGGTCGACGTGGTAAACAACAACAAAGAAGAGAGCCTTGCGCGTCTGACGCCTGCGGCCATCTCCGGCACACTGACCGTGCCGATCGGCCGTCTGCGCAAAATGAAGATGGGCCCGGAATATCTTGCCGCCTTTACGGTCGGCGACCAGCTGCTTTGGGGAGCCGCCGAACCGCTCCGCCGGATGCTCCGTATCCTGCTGGAGAAATAGTAGGCAGGGCGGTTTCGATGAAACCGCCGCGGACGCCTACCAACAAAAAGCCCGCGATTCGTATCGCGGGCTTTTTCGTATCGATGAACTTCCGGTCAGTAACTGCATTCCAATATTTCGATCTCTGTGCCTTCTAAATCCGGACAAATCATTAACTGACATGATAGGCGGATATTTTCATCGTCATAACCCGATCGGGAAAGGGTCACCGGCTCGTTTCGCCCTTTGACTTGTGAATTTCCGGTCAGCCCCTTAATCCGAATTACACATGTGGCACAGCGTCCCATACCGCCGCACACCCCGAACTCATCCGGTTCCAGTTTATCGACCAACAGACGCATCAGGTTTCTATATTCACCGGCATGCGTCTCAATCGTCTTTTTCGAATTATTTTGCAGGACAGAAAATGTTATTGCGCTTGGCATTGGTGTTTTACACCCCGTACAGCGTTTCCTTAAACGGTTTAACCAGCGCGTCGACATCAACACAAACCGCCCCTTTCACCACCAGCTTTTTCGCTTCCGTCACGGTACCGATCTTGGCCACCGGCAAACCGGCAAAGAGGGCTTCAAACTCAGTTGTCTTTTCCGGAGCAACCGAAACAATGAAGCGGCTGTTGGATTCCGAAAACAAGACGGTCGCCGCATCCAGACCGAGAACAGACAGATCAACATCTGCGCCCAGCTGACCGCCAATCGTGATCAGCGACAGCGCAATGGCCAACCCGCCTTTACTCGGTGTGGTGGAGGACTTGAGCAGCCCGGCATCGGTCGCCTTGTTCATGGCGGCATAAATCTTGAGTGCTTTTTCAGCATCTACCGTCGGAACGGTACCGCCATAGTTCATCGGAGAACCCTGCGCTTCCGCCAAAAGACGGTAGTACGCAGAGCCTCCGAGTTCTACTTTGGTTTCGCCGATGACGTAGATTACATCACCCGCTTTCTTCAGCGGCATGGTGACCGCTTTTTTGACATCGTCGATCTGCCCGATCGAAGAAACGAGCAGTGTCGGCGGTATTGATATTTTCTTTCCACCCCGTGTGGAGTCGTTCTTACAGGAGTCTTTACCTGAGACTGCTGGCGTTTTATACGCAGTTGTTAAGTCATAAAGCGCTTTGTTCGAACGAACAAGCTGCGCCATTTTATATGCACCGTCGGGGGTTTTATCCGACTCGACCGGATCCGGCCAGCAATAGTTGTCGAGAATCGCAATGCGATTCATGTCGCCGCCGACCGCAACCACGCGGCGAACGGCTTCGTCGATGACCGAAGTGGTCATGTCGTACGTATCGATATCTGAATACCACGGATTGATGCCTTCGGCCAGCACCGCGCCGCGGTCATTGTTATATTCAACCCGCATAACGGTGGCATCGGAAGGCACGTCGGCGTTTACACCGACATACGGCTTGACCACGCTGAGGCCTTTCACCTCGCCGTCATAAATCCGGCTCTTGTATTCGCGGGAGCAGAGATTCAGGTCGCCCATCAGTTGAACGAGGGTGTCGGAATAGTCGTCCTGCACGTCCACCTTCGGAGCGGGAACAACCGGTTTTTTCCAAACGCCGGGCATGACAAGCGTCGGGCAGCCGGTTTCGTAAAGGAAATCCATATCGAGGCTGGCGATCACTTTTCCATCCTGTTTGACGGTAAAATAACCGGAATCGTTATACTTGCCCATGAAGGCGACTTCGACATCGCGCTGTTTGGCGAGCGCTTCGAACTGTTCGCGGCATTCAGGCTGCACGGCGAGAGTCATGCGTTCCTGCGCTTCGGAAACCAGAACTTCCCAAGGCTGAAGACCTTCGTATTTCAGCGGAGCACCGGCGAGATCGCATTCGCAACCTCCGGAATATTTACCCATTTCGCCGAACGAACAGGAGATGCCCCCCGCCCCGTTATCGGTGATGCAGCGGAATAAACCGAGATCCCGCGCTTCGAGAATAAATTCGTAGAGTTTGCGCTGCGTCAGCGGATCGCCGATCTGCACCGCCTGCGCCGGCGATTCGGTGCGGAGCTCTTCGGAGGAGAAGGTCGCGCCGTGGATGCCGTCTTTACCGATACGTCCGCCGCACATAACAGTCCAGTCGCCCACTTCAATCTCTTTACGCTCGGACGGACGACCGGTGACTTCCACCGGAATCGTGCCCATTGTGCCGCAATATACCAACGGCTTACCGAGAAAACGTTCGTCGAAACATTCGAATCCGCGGCTGTACGGGATACCCGACTCGTTACCGCCGGCAATCACACCTTCGTGTACACCGTCGCGGATACGACGCGGATGCATCAGACCTTCCGGCATTTCTTTATCGTAGAACGGCGATCCCAGGCAGTAACCCCAGACATTGGAAACCAGCGATGCCCCCATACCGGTTCCAAGCGGGTCGCGGTTCACGCCGACGATGCCGGTCATGGAGCCGCCAAACGGGTCGAGTGCAGAGGGTGAGTTATGGGTTTCCACTTTGTAAACCAAATGGATATCTTCATTGAATTTAACAATGCCGGCATTATCGGTAAAGACCGAGATCAGCCAGTCGATCGACTCTTCGATCTTTTTGGTAGAGGCCTTAACGTAGGTTTTATAGAGCGAGTGGATCGTTTCCTCTTCACCGGTCTCTTCGTCTTTGTAGTTGATCGTTCCGGCAAACACTTTGTGCGAACAATGCTCCGACCAGGTCTGGGCAATACATTCGAGTTCCACATCGGTCGGCCATTCCGGCAAACCGAGCTCGGCACGGTGGGCCTTCACGTCGTCGCGAAGGTAGTGGTTGCGGATGGTGTGCATCTCTTCAAGCGAGAGGGAAAGAATGCCTTCCGAAGAAATCTTCATCAGCGCCGCATCGTCGTCGGGCAGCTCGATCACGTTCACTTTAATTTCGGGATGATCGTCAAAAATCGGTGCAGAGATATCCGGCGCAGCGGCCAGCCATTCTTCTTTCGAGAAAACGGCAATCGTTTGAATCAGCGTATTGGCCAGCAGGTCTTTGCCGAGGTGCTCCACATCTTCGCGGCTCAGATCGCCGGAGAGGAAATACTGAATGCAGGTATACACCTGTTCTTCCCAGTCGAGTTCCCGGCCAACGACGTCTTTCAGAGCGCCGCGGGCCGTGCGCCCGACGTTGTCGGTCACGCCGGGTTTGAAACCGATTTCGAGCATCCAGTCAAAATTCTCAGGGGCTGGCAGGCGGTCCAACGCCGACTCGGCCACAACCGGATCCGCAAAGGTTTTCTGCACTTCCACGGCTTTATCGGCATCGATATTGGCAACGACTTTATAGACGTCGCGCGTGCGGCATTCCGCAATCGCCATTTTCAGGGCACCTTCCGCCCGGTGAATTACGCCGCGACCGCGTGCATCCGGCACACCATCCTTTAATCCGATTTCAATGCGATAAATCATAGTCCTGCTCCACCCGATGAGGTTCTTTTTTCAAGTAAGACGGGGACCATAGCTATTAAGGCGGGCAGGTTAAACCAAGAATATCGGGAAAATGAAAAATCCCGCCGAA
The DNA here is from genome assembly GCA_029432795.1 of Pontiellaceae bacterium B12219. Taxonomy (GTDB): domain Bacteria; phylum Verrucomicrobiota; class Kiritimatiellia; order Kiritimatiellales; family Pontiellaceae; genus Pontiella. The sequence continues at coordinate 14,478 of JARNMJ010000029.1, read as the reverse complement.
TTCGACGGGATTTTTGTGTTTTCCAAAGATTGGAAACGGTTTGCTGCCTGAATACCTTCCTGCTATTGGGCCGGTTGCATCATCTGCATTTGCATCATCATGATCATCTGGCCGTATTTTGCGAGAAGCTCGCCGGGCAGATTTACGCTCCACATCATGCGACCATCTTCCTTGAAACCGGCCGCGGTTACCGGAGGAACGCCCTGGAACAGGGTGCCCATCTGCTGTTTCACCATGGCTGTTGCCGGATCGTCGGGCATCGTGGTTGCCACAAATCCCAAATATCCGCCCACATCCATATCGAAGTAGAAACAACCACCGGCAGGATAGACACTGCGTGCTTTCAACGGTGCAGCCGCGGCATCGTCTTTAACCCGTTCCATCAGCGCCTCAATGCCGCCAGGCTCGCTGTAAAAGAGCTGTCCGTCTTTCAAGGCCAATTCATAAACCATTTCATCGAGCCCCATGGTTTCGATCTGATCGCGCTGTTCGGCGGGCAGCGTCAGCATATCCATTTTTACGGAAAACTGATGCACCGGGGTGCCGTTGGCCGACCGGACATTTTCTTTGAAAATCAGCTCCATCGGCATTCCGAGCGTTTCATACAACTGAAGAAACGGTCCCATATCGGCTTCAATCGTGCGGAGCACTTCCAGCGTAGTCGCTTCGTCTTTCACTTCCATTACATAGCGAACCTTAAAGGCCCCATCGTCACCGAAACTGATGGCTTCGCAACCGGTTCCGCTATACAGACTCATCATTTTCTTCATCGTTGCGGCCACCTCTGCGGCATCAACATCTTCCAGGTTCAATTGCGGAATCAGCTTTTCTGTTTCAGCACCCACAAACGTACCGAGCGCTTCCGAGTTGGCAAAATAGAAGTCCGCCAGAATGGTTCCCCCGCCCAGCTGTCCAGCCGTGAGTTTCGGATTGCGCTTGGCTGCTTCGGGGGCAGTCATCAGGGTGTGCAGCGCCGTTCCGGCCTTTGGAACAAGAGTTTTGCTCAACTGCAGCGAACCGTTTTTCGGGGCCAGCACCACTTCTGCCGTTTCGCACTGTTTTGCGAGAGAGATGAGGACAAGCATTTCCGCCTCCAGCACCTTGGAAACATTGGCAACGGATTCCAGTGTTGCTCCCGGCTGAGTCATCATTCCCTGCCCCAGCAAGGCCGGCATCATCTGAACAAACCCGTCGATGGCTTCCTGGTTGCGTTCAACAACCGCAGCCGGCTGAAGGGCCAAACGGAGCGTAGAAGAACGACTGCTCAGCAGCGATTTTTTAACCTGCCCCTGCAGCGAAACGCCTTTTTTAACCGCGTCAGGTGTTCCGGCGAGCACCAGCATCCCTTCTGCATAGGCCGATTCCAGCCCCTTGGCTTTTGCCGTGCTGATATAGGCGGCCGATTGCGTGTCAGTCACTTCGACAACCGCAAAGATATTGGTCGGATCCAATGCAACGATCGAAAATCCTTTCCCGGCAGGAATACCCGCCATGGAGGGGTCGCCCAACTGCATACCGAGCAGCATTTTCAGCATCTCCCCGCTCATCCCGGGAGAAACCTGAGCGGCAACACTACCCGCCTGGTCGATGAAGCCGGACAAATCGGATACCGTCAACGAAAGCATGGCGCCATCCATCACCTTCGGTTTTTCAATGGTCGCTCTCACAGAGGGCAAAACCGCTGTCAGAACAGCAGCCGTCATTATCGTTTTAATCCATTTCATTTTTTCCTCCAACGCTTAGACAGTGAACGGCTCCAACAGCAGAAACCGACGAAGACGCCATAAAAAAGAACGCCTTAAAATGATTACTCCCGGGTTTTACAGGAGCGGAACAACCGCAAAAAGACATTTTAAAGAATTTCAGTCTTTCTGAATAAAGCTAAGCTGCACCGAACCGTTTTTATCAAGCAGCTTCAGCATGTTTTTATTAAAGGAATACATCGTCACATTTTCCAACGCCTGGAAAAACTGCATTTCCTGCTCCATAATTCCCTGCGGCGCGGAACACCGGTTGTCCGATTTCGACATCGGGCCAAAGGAAAGCAGATGGCCCTCGGTGGTGTATCGGCCGGAATAGGAATTGCAACCGGAGCCCCCGGACGCCGTACCCGCATCCGAAAATTCCATCGTTATTTTCGTGAACGGCATAATCGAAACGACCCCGTCCAGACCGTTGTTGATTCCTGTGGCCTCCCAGACTCCAGACGTGAGCGACGGCTCCGAAAGCGGTTTGAATTTGAGAATCACCGAGCCACTTGTATTACGCAGCCGCAGTTCGCTGCCGACGATTTGATAATTCACCGCTCGCTGCAACAGGCCGAGAAACTGACTTTCCTGCACCATCAATTCCGGAGAACCCGTCATTCTGGTCGATCCAACAGAGGTAATCTGAAGTGTGTCCTCTTTCTGGTCGCATTTTCCGAAAAATTGATTAACCCCGGCATGCCCGGAAATTTTTCCCTCAGCAACCTTCAGGGTTAAGCCGGATTTAGTCACCGGAACTTTCATTGCACCGCCCGCCGCCTGATAAGCGGTCAGTTCCCACACGGTACTGTCGATCGCCAGCGCCGACGTTTTTTTGGAAACGACCTTCACCAGTCTGTAGGCATATTCTGAATCGCCGGGCGGGACGTCGTCGTTTTCCGAAACCTCCACCTCCAGGACATATTCAAAACCCGGAACATAGTTAAATCCGACGATTGGGCTATACATCAGCCGATAGGTTCCGTTGCTGGATTGTTTAACCAAAAGACATGACGCGTCTTCTGCCCCCCCGTCATCCGCCATCTGCGGCGCAACATAATAAGTCTGCACTTCACTCATGCTGCCCGCCGGCATCTGGCAGGCAGAGAGCAACAGAAGCAGTCCCCCGAGCCCGGCCGCACCAATACATTGTTTCAGAATCATACGTTATCGCCTCTTTTTAACAGTAATCCGGAAAACATGATCGCGACGGCGTCAGGTTGCAATTTTTAAAACACGTTAGTCCTGTTTAATTAGACTCACCTGCAACGCACCCTGCGCATCCCGCAGTTCCAGTTTATTTTCATAGATGGAATAGGTACAGGCCACTTCCAGGGCCTGAAGAAACAGGGATTCCTGTTCCATCACCCCTTCCGGTTCGCTGCACATACGCCGGGTTCCGGCCAGTGGACTGAAACTGATCGCGTTGCCCTCGGACTCGTATCCCCCCGAAAAGGAATTACAGCCGGAGGATCCGGACACCCTGCCCTGATCCTTAAATTCGATGGTAATTTCCGATTCTTGCAGAACCGAACTCACCCCGCCCTTTCCGTTATTAATCAGAATGGCTTTCCAACCATTGGAAGTCAGCGTCGGCTCAACAAGAGGATTAAATTTAAGCACCACACGTCCATCTGCATTGCGCAAACGAAGCTCTGTACCGACAATCTGATAATCCACGGATTCTCCGAGGAGTTTCAGAAACTGTTTCTCCTGCGCCATCAATTCCGGAGTCCCCATCATCATGGAGGAACCGATCGTTTTGATTTTCAGCTTCGATCCATTCAGCGAGCAATCGCCGAAGAATCGGTTTGCGCCGGCATTTCCGCTCACATGCCCTTCGGCGATCCGCAGATTTACAATAGAGTTATGAACCGGCGGTTCCATCGTTCCACTCACCGATTCATATCCGGCAAGCTTCCATGCCGTGCTGTCAATCGCCAACCCTGCCGGCGCTTTGAAAACAACATTCATCAGGGTGTATTCAAATTTTGATGCATCGGCCGGAACCGGGTCCCGCTCCGTGACCTTCACTTCCAGAAAATAGTCAAAACCCGGAACATAATCAAAGCCGGCAATCGGGCTGTAAAATGGAGTATATTTCCCTTCGGGCGTATCTTTTACCATCAGGCAGGTCATTGGCCCCGCGCCCGTGCCATCCACCATCGCCGGACCGACATATACGTTTTTCACGGTGCCCGAAACGAACGAGTTGCTTTGGCATCCCGCGAGAAAAAGAGCCGCAAAACCCATCCCGACAAGTCTGAAAAACATTTTCAGGATCATACCTAACCTCCATAATTAATGTAATAATTACAGAAAGCATGATCCTGAACGCATCAGGTTGCAAATTGAAAACGGATTTAGTCCTGACTGCGGCGACGCGGCGGCTTGCCGCCACGCGCTCCGCCGCCACGTGGCCCGCCGCGCGGGCCGCCACGTTGCTGACCACCGCGGGCACCTCCGCTTCCACCCTGCCCGGCGGCAGAACGAACACTGACCTGGCGGCCATCCAGGGTCAGATTTTCCAGCCCCTTACGAATGGTATCGGCAGCTTCTTTTGAAACTTCGAAAAAGGAAGTATCGCGCCCGAGATCGATGGCTCCGATTGCATTGGATTTGATCCCGCTGTTTTCACAGACCAACCGAACAATGGCTCCGGCATTCACATTATGAACACGGCCGACGTTAATCGAAAAACGTTTGGTGTCGTAGGCTTCCATACGGCGGTTACGTTTCTGATTATCCGTACGCTGCTGCCCCGGCTGACGCTCGCGACGCGGCACAGACTTGGCATTCAAATCATCCGCATTGCGGTAGTAATCCAGGAAGTGGTTGAACTCAACCGCCACAAACCGTTTGATGATTTCTTTTTTATCGAGGTGGCAGAGAGCTTCATAGGCCGGAGCGAGATAATCCGCAATTTCCTCCTCCTTGACTTCCACTTCAACCACGCGATGAATCAGTGCCAGCAGCTGGTTTTCGCAGATGGCTTTTGCATCCGGAATTTTCTCCAGCTTGATCTTAATGTTGTTACGACGCTCCAGTTCAGCAATACGGCGGCGCTCATGCATATTAATCAGCGCAATTGAAACACCGGATTTCCCGGCACGGGCCGTACGGCCGCTGCGGTGCGTGTAGGCCGCGGCTTCGTCGGACAGTTTATAATGAATCACGTGTGTGATGTCGTTGACATCAATACCGCGGGCCGCCACGTCGGTTGCCACCAGAACCTGAACATTTTTCTGCCGGAATTTGCGCATCACCGAGTCGCGCTGCGCCTGGGAAAGCTCGCCGTGAATGGCTTCGGCGGAATAACCATCGGCCATCAGTTTATCGGCAACCGTCTGGGTTTCCGCCCGGGTGCGGCAGAAAATCAGGCCGTAGATTTCGGGCAGATAATCCAGGATACGCTTTACGGCCGGATAGCGGTCTTTTTCGTGCACCATAAAACAGAAGTGCTCTATATTTTTTGCCGACTCGTTTTTACCGCCCACGGACACTTCGACCGGATCGGTCTGATAGTTCTGGGCAATGCGCGCAACGCCTTTTTCCATCGTGGCAGAAAACAGCCAGGTAACCCGGCTTTTCGGTGCCTTTGAAAGAATGCCGTCCAGCTCGTCTTTAAAACCCATATTCAACATTTCATCGGCTTCATCGAGCACGACCACAGAAATATCGTCCAGTTTAGCTGCGCGCCGCTCAATCAGATCGAGCAGACGTCCCGGCGTGGCCACAATCACCTGTGTGCCGCGTTTCAGATCGCGGATCTGAGTGGAAATATTCGAACCTCCGTAAACGGCGGTAATTTTGAGATTGCGGTGACGGGCAAATTTTTTCAGGTCGTCTGCAATCTGCAGGCAAAGCTCGCGGGTCGGCGAAAGAATGATGCCCTGCGGCATATCATTGGTCGGATCCATGCGCTCAAGCAACGGCAGGCCGAAAGCCGCGGTTTTGCCGGTGCCGGTTGAAGCCAGACCAACAAAGTCCTTTTTGCCTTCCAGCAAAATAGGAATAGCCTGCTCCTGAATCGGAGTCGGCGTTTCAAAGCCAAGCATTTCAATGGATTTAAGGGTGTCAGGGCTCAGGCCCAGTTCGGTGAATTTCATACTATCCTCTCACAATGCGGAGCGACGATTAAACAATCGTCCACGAACCGGAAGTTGTTCCGGTTCTCTCCAGTTAGCGGGGCGTCGTTCCCCCGCGCCCATCGCAAGAGTTAAACCCCGAATCAACGAAACTCAATCAAGTTGGTTTCGCAAAACGAAGGCGCGGTTATACGCGCATTCGAATCAATAGCAACCATTAAAATAAAAATAGGACGGATCGACCCGATCCGTCCTATTGCATTATCACGATATAATGTGTGCCTGCCGTTTAGTGCTTGAAGTGGCGCATATTGGTCATGGCCATGGCGATACCGTATTTATTACAGGCCTCAACAACTTCGTCGTCGCGGATGGAACCGCCCGGCTGTACAATGAATTTTGCGCCCATTTCGCTGGCGGCATCAATGCTGTCCGCAAACGGGAAGAAGGCTTCGGAAACAAAGACGCATTCGCCGATTACAGCCTGAATTTCTTCGTCTGTAATGTCCGGATTCTCGGTTTTCAGGTTTTCAACGGCTTTGGAAACCGAGAGTTTTTTCAGCGCATCCACACGGTTCGGCTGACCGGCCCCCATACCGAGCACCCGGAACTGACCCGGCTTGTATTCCTGAACCAGAACAATCGCATTGGACTTGGTATGTTTCGCAGCAGCGATCCCGAAGAGTGCGAGCTCTTTTTTGTTTTCTGCAAACGGAGCTTTGGTCGGAACCTTCCAGCTTTCAAGAATCTCAGTATCCAGATCCTGCACGAGCAGACCGCCGTTGATCTGTTTGACCATGCGCTGCGGCAAGGCTTTACCCATCGGCTTTTTCAGCTTCAGGATACGCAGATTCTTTTTCTTCATCAGATGATCAAGCGCCTCTTCGGAATAGCCGGGCGCAATGATGGCTTCAATAAAACGGCCATCGAGGCATTTGGCGGTTTCGATATCCACCTGCTGGGTGACGGCAATCACGGAACCGAATGCGGAAACCGGATCGCCGGCCCAGGCGGCCTCAAAGGCTTCAGCCAGTGTTTCGCCGGTGGCATAACCGCAGGGGTTGGTGTGCTTAATCACGGAAACGCCGGGTTTGCCGGAAAGATCTTTAACGGCTTCAAGCGCACCGTCGCCATCGACATAGTTATTATAGCTCATTTCTTTACCATGCAGCACTTCAGCCAGTGCAATGGTGGATTCGCGGGAATCGGCATCCTTATAGAGCCAGGCTTTCTGGTGCGAGTTTTCGCCATAACGAAGTTCGGTGCCATCGGAGTACGCCTTGACAAACGGTTTGGAAAGTTTTTGATCAGCCACCTGTTCGGCCAGATAGCTGGCGATAGCCGCGTTGTATTCCGCCGCACGGGCATACACTTTTTGCCCGAGTACAAAACGGAAGCCTTCCGTCGTTGCGCCGCCGTTGGCTTTCATTTCATCAATCACCTGAGCGTAGTCAGCAGGATCGGTTACCACCGTGACAAACTTCATGTTCTTCGCGGCGGAGCGGATCATGGTCGGTCCGCCGATATCGATCTGCTCAATCGCTTCCGCGAGGCTCACGCCCTCTCTGGCGATGGTTTCTTCAAAGGGATAAAGATTCACGCAGACCAGATCGATCTGCCCCAAACCATGGTCCTCCATGGTTTTCACGTGCTCTTCATTATCGCGCATATAGAGAATTCCCGCGTGAACCTGAGGAGTCAGGGTTTTCACCCGCCCATCCAGCATTTCCGGGAAACCGGTAAATTCAGAAACATCTTTCACCGGAATTCCGGCTTCACGAAGAGCTTTGGCGGTACCGCCGGTGGAAAGCAATTCCACGTCCATTTCATGCAGATGACGGGCAAAATCCAGAATTCCGGCCTTATCAGATACGCTTAGAAGCGCACGTTTAATTTTTACGTTCATTTATTAACTACTCCCTTGAATTGAAATCGAAACGCTGTTTTACCTACCGCTCTCCCCGAATGCACTAACTTTTTCCAAGGTCTGGAACTTTTCCGCAATCTTACCGATTGCAAAAGAATTATAGATGCGGCGGCTAAATGTTGTGAGGATAGCCACGAAAAGGCGCAAGAAGCACAAAGACCCGAACCCCTGGGTTTTCGTGCAGCCACCTACTTTTTGACGGCGCCATGTGCCTCTTTGTGGCCATTAATCAATCGCATTGAATTCTCAATATTTAACCGCCGGAGCAATAATGGATGTTTGGAAGATTGGGAATGAAGCTCCCCGCAGCAAGCAGACGGGGTATCTGTTTGTAGGGCAGGAATGGTTGAGCTTGCGAGACCTTCCAGCCACTGCGGCCGGAAGGCATCGTGCCTTGTATGTTTACCCAATCGAATTCTATGCGGTCGGTAAAATTTGCAATCCTCTTAAGAGGAGTTCCGCTTCCGGTTGGCAGACCGGAGTTGGAGCGCAACAGCTTAGAGCGCAATCCCGAAAAGAATGCTGAAAAAATGACAGAGACTTCCGGCAAGCACAAACAGATGCCAAACGGCGTGGGACCATTTCAATGATTTCCAGGCATAGAAAATTGCTCCCACGGAATAGCTAAGCCCGCCGGCGACAAAAAACATGAAACCTGCCGTGGTCAAATCCCGGTAAAGCGGTTTGACGGCAATCACACAAAACCACCCCATAAGAAGATAGCTCGCCAGCGAAACCCATGCGAAACGACCAATGAAAAAGGCTTTGAAAAGAATACCGATCAGTGCCGCGCCCCAAATAGCCCCGAACAGGCTCCACCCCAATGCGCCACGCAGCGGGCACAATGCAAACGGCGTGTAGGTGCCGGCAATCAGCAGGTAAATTGCGGAGTGATCGATAATTTTAAAGAGTCTTCGGATTTTCGGCTTTCGGGCGGAGTGGTAAAGTGTCGAGCTCAAATAGAGCAGAATGAAGCTTGTGCCGTAGACCGCACAGCTGACCACTTCCCATGCACTTTTCCGAAGACTGGAAAAAACCACCAGAATGACCAGCACCGCAATACCGATCAATAATCCAATACCGTGCGTTATCGCATTCGCCAACTCTTCGGCGGAGCTGTAGTCTTTAGTTTCAGCCATAATTTCCTCCTGAATTGGAAATCGTCCGGATGCCCCCGAGACCCTTTAACACCTGAAAATTTCATACCGCAAACCGGCATCGGATGCGGCATTAAAACGGCAGATCTTTACCCGCCGGCTTTCAGAAAAAACCGAAATCCGATACGGGTGCTTATTTGGAAAAAGTAATTCCCAAGCTGAGTGGTTCGCTGGCCACTTCCATGCCGTCTTCGTAAATCCCCACAGCCTGAATTGCACTCGGGCCTTCACCCAGCAACTGCTCGTCAAGCACCAGTTCGGTTTCGGGATCATACACCTTTTCATCCAGCACCACCTCGCCGGAAACCAGCTTCATCTTTTTCGGAAGTTCGGTTCCGCCAACGGTAATTTTCACACCATGTTCATATTTACCCAACCGCTTAATTTCGGGCTGAATGGTAATGGAGCGCCCGCGTTTGTTAACCATTATCGGTTTATCGGCCGAGGCGCTGAACTCCACCATATGTTTCACACTCGCGATCGCACGTATCTCATGATAGCCATCCGAAATATTTTTCAGCCGCAGATAAACGCTGTTGTCGTCCGACATAGCCTGAATCTGCTTTCCATCGAGCAGAAAAGCATACTGGAAAGAGATATTCGGGATCTTGCTTTCGGCATTCGCCAAATAGGTAAAATCATTTTTCAGGGTTTCCGCCCCGAGCACTTTCACCGAAAACGGCAAGGCATAGGGCTTTGCCAGCGGGTCGCCGATCAGCAGCACCTGCAACGGACAGGCAATGGATTGATAGAAACTTTCCAGCATGGTGCAGCCGGCCGCATAGTGCACAAAGAAACGGGCCGATGGAAATTTGTCGGGGTTCGAATAGGGCTCCACAACCGATCCCGCCGAACCGGTCGCACCGGCCTTGATCCAATCCGTGGTTTTACTCTGCCGCTTTTGAAACTCTGCGCTCCAGCTGGTGAGATGTTCCGCCATGGCTCCGGGCGCAAACGAACCGACCTGCGAAGGATCCACAGTTTCCGCGCCCATCATGATTCCCATCACATTCTGTTTTCCGGCCGGAAAATTCGTCGTCACCGTGGCCGAAATTCCGCGGTTCTTCAATTCATTCACCGCCGGATAAAACTGCCATTCGCGGCAGGTGGAGCGCACATCTTCGCTCTGTATAAAATAGATCCCGCTGCGTTGCCCGCGATAATCGGATTTCACACCGTTCTCAATGCTGGCCAGCACCGTATCCACATCGTTTCCCTTTTCACCCGTATACCCCAGCATCATACTCGGAAGCGGCATCCGGTCGCCCAGCCCGCTTTGCAGCCACGCCGCTTCCGGCGGCACTTTGGCATTCGGCCCGAGCCCTTTTTTCTGCATTCCGAGCGACATTGCATTCAGACTCAGCTTAATCCGCTGGTTCGGTCCGGCAAACAGTTTGGAAAGATATTTCCCCTCTTCAACCAGGCTCAGTCCCGGCATCTTATTTCGCATAAAGGTCATCCCGCCAACGGACATCTGTTTCCGATCATTGGAATCCGTTTTCACCCGAATGGGAAAATCCACGGAATAGACCCAGGCCAGAATCTGATCCTCAAGTCCGCGCTGCTTCATGACCGCATTGGCCGGTTCCCAGATCAGTTGCGTGAATTCTTCAGGCGTCACCGTGGCCGTTCCGCCGTACGCCGTTTCCGGGATATCGAGATAAACCACGTTGTATTTAGGAATCTGCCGCGCGGCAACAAACACGTTGGCCACTTTCATCGAGTCCTGCGACTTCCGGTTTACGAGCACCAATACTTCCTGCGGCATCTGGGCTGCAGCCTTCATGACCGGAAGAAAGAATCCCGCGAGACATAGAAAAAGACCGACTGATTTAACATACCTGTTCATAGAAACTCCCGAATTAAAGTCGGGGCAAGTATGCCATGTTCCGCGGCGAGTTCAACCCGCGTTCACCCCCGATTCCAATGCGGCGCCGGGATTCCCCGAAACCGGGCGCTTCAGAAACGCACAGTCCACGGTCTATTTTCCAACCATTGGAAACCGGCGTTTTAAGATTCGATGTTTGTTTTCCAGGCTCCGGAAACCGACGCGGAAATATAGCTGACGCAATGCTGCCAGTCGTCGGTCAGATTGCCGGACGTATCATATTGCAGCAGCTGCACTTCAGATTCATCGGCCAGCAGGGTCAGCAGAATAGCGATGGAATTGCGTCCGCAGACCGTGGCACCGGTATTTTGAATGTACTGCAGAAACTCGCGGCGTTTTTTCTGCTCGATTAAACGAAAGGCCCCCATATCCAAACGCCGGATATTTTCCTCAAAATTGTCTTCAAACGGCACGTAATTGAACCCCTTGCCGTAGTGCGTAAAATCGGAACTCACCACCAACAGCGTTTCCGCACCCAGCAGAGGAAGCAATCCTGCAGCAATCTCGTTGGAACTGTGCTCCGAAAGCGGTCCGCAAACCACCGGAATCAATTTGAATTCGCTGAGCACCTCCTGCAAAAGCGGCAGCTGAATGCCCACGCTGTGCTCACCGGTGTGTGCCGCGGGGTGCGACTGAAACACCTCCCTTTTCCTGAGATTGAAAATGGCCTCAACATCCAGTTCAATCTGCCCGAGCGGAGTTTCAAAATGCGTGGCATCCGGCAGGCTGGCACAATCAAACAAGGCCTGTTTATGGCTGGGCCCCAGCACAATGACCCGTTTATAGGTTTTGCCCTCAAGCAGCTTAATACCCTGCGCGGCTACCCGCCCGGAATACCGATAGCCCGCGTGCGGCAGTAACAGGCCAATCAGATTTTCGACCGACCTCGGATTGACTGAGTCGAGATAGATCCTCACTTCGCGTCTCAGATGAACCGGATCATCCATATACCATTGCCCGGCCAATTCCGATTTCAAAACGTGCGCTTCCATTGCGTGCCCCCGTTGGTAGGGGGATGTTACTCTCCCGACCGCACTCACCGCAATCTTCCAATGACCGGAAGTTTCCATTGCAGCAGATTCTCTCGAGGTTTATTCTGCTCTGATGTTTGAAAATCCACTCATTCGATCCATCGTGTTTGCAGCCGTCCTTTACCTGTTGCTGAACCTCATTGCTCTGTTTATTTCAGATCGAATCTTGTTCCAGCCCCAGTCCCCCGGCTACACCCGTCTTCCGCACCAGGTACGCATTCCAACCACCGACGGCGAAACGCTGAATGCCGTCTACCTGAAAAACCCGAACGCGGAATTCACCCTGCTGTTCAGTCACGGTAACGCCGAAGATCTGGGTTCGACCCTCCCGTTCATGCAGCAGTTTTATGATTTGGGCTATTCTTTACTTCTATATGACTACCGCGGTTACGGCACCAGCGAAGGTCACCCTTCGTATCGGAAAATAAAGGATGACTCCTCCGCGGCCTATCGCTGGCTGACGGAACAGCAGCAGATTGAGCCGAAAACAATCATTGCGCACGGTCGCTCTCTGGGCGGAGCCGTCGCCATTTGGATCGCTGCGCACCACGAAGTCGGCGGCCTGATTGTGGAGAGTTCCTTTGTTTCCGCATTGCGCGTTAAAACAGTATTTTCCGTATTCCCATGGGATAAATTTAAAAGCGCAAAACTGATACATACCGTCGACTGCCCCGTCCTGATTATTCACGGAACCAAAGACCGGCTTATTCCGCTGTGGCACGGGAAAAAACTGTACGCTGCCGCCCCGGAACCCAAAGCCCGGTTCTGGATCGAAGAAGGCGGGCACAACAACTATGCCTACGTTGCGGAAGAACGTTATACAGAAACCATTTCAGCCTTCATTGCCGAAAACATTAAGCACGCGGATCAGCCGGCTCTGGTTTCCACTCCGAAATAAATGACGACCAGATCAGTGGGTCCGGAATTGATGATTTCGTGCACTTCGCCGGGTTCCACTAAAATGGTGGTGCCGGTCGAAAAAACATAGCCCACATCATTGATGCGCATTTCACCGCAACCGGACTCGCAGGTGAAGATTTCCGCCATATCGTTGTGCAACTGACTTCCGGCTTTTTCGCCGGGCGGAAAAACAGCGCGGGAATAATCCGTGATGCCTCGGACTTCGCCCTTTTCAAGCAGAACGCGTTTTCGGATGCGCGCATTGTGCGGCATCCCGGTCTCCGGAAGCTGATTGATTTTAATCTGTTTCATTGCATCAAGCAGACCATAGTTTCCAACCCTTGGAAAGTGCGAAGCAGGCCGGAGGTTCCTGGTTTTTCAACGGCGCGCTCCGGAATCGAATGCGACCGTTTTTCGGTAAACCGTGGTTTCCGTGCCCGCTTCCGTCACATAATCAAACGGAATGGTTTTTCCCAATTCGCCGGATTCGGAAACCTGCGAAGCCAGAAAAATGCCGAGCACGCGGTAGCGGTTCAGGGCAAGCGGTTCAATTTTCACCGTGAAATTTTCGCCGGGCATACCGGAAACCTCCACCATTTCTCCATCAAGCAGGCATTCGGTTTGCGAGGTATAGCCGATCACCTTGCTGCTGCGCTTCACGCGGGCCCAGACCGAGGGTTTCAGCTGGATGGAAAATTCGCTCTTCTGCCCGTACGAATCGTGCCGCCCCTTTTCCTGCATAAATGTTTTATGACGGACGCTGAATGTAAATTCCTCTTCGGCGTCATCTGCATGCACCGTGATATTCAGTTCATCTGTGATGGTGTACGGCCTGCGCGCTGCTCCCTCTTTTGCGCTCTGGCATCCGACCAGCGCGCAGCACAGCGTTAACACTAAATATTTGATCATACCCCTTCCCCCTGCTCTATTGTTCCGACAACTTAATCTGCTGCAGTATGGTTTCCAGCCACTGGATCTTTTTGTCCTGCATCATCGGGCTTGGATGCGCATTCAACAGCGGATGAACCTGCGAAGGAACCGTAACGGTCGGCTCGCCGCTGATCCGCCCAAGGCATTGCTCGACGAGCGGCAGCAATCCCGGATCCTGCCCCCAGCCCAGCAAAATCGGAGTCGGGGTTTTCCGCTGCAGCGAAAACGAAAGTTCCTCCGCGCGTTCGGGACAGAACATACTGTGCACGTGCCCCCCCATAATTTCCTGCAGCGCATTCACCTTCTGGATAAACTTAACCGATTTGGGATCGCGCAGATCGGAGAGGTTGAGCACCCGAATATGTTTCCAACCTCTGGAAACCGCCACACGCATAATCTGATATTGGGTATTGTCCGGCTGCGTCAGCACCAGCTCTTTCGGGAATGCGGTTCCAACGCGCGGAAACGTCAGCACTTCATCAACATGCCCGTCCTCCTTCGGGCGGGAAGAACCCGGATTCATCATGATGACCACCACATCCGGAATCATCTGCGAAATGGCCGCAGGGTTTCCCTGCGCAATGGAGCGGTCGACAATTTCAAGCACACTGCGGCATTGGGCCGTTTCCCCGTTCATAAAGGCCAGCTCATAAAAATGGCCATAACAGGTGAAACGCTTTTTCAGGTCGGCGGCATATAAAAAATTCATGAAAACTCCGTATTGCGTATTGCGTATTGCGTATTGCGTATTGCGTATTGCGTATTGCGTATTGCGTATTGCGTATTGCGTATTGCGTATTGCGTATTGCGTA
>JARNMJ010000028.1 GCA_029432795.1 Pontiellaceae bacterium B12219 | reverse complement strand
TTTTTCGTTTCACAAACCGGTTGCCGCCGGATAATTGGCCGGTCCGCAGAAAATTGGGCCTGTGTCTGGGTGTTAACTCCGACAGACTGCTAGGTATTTACGTCAACAAATACAAATATTCTAGCAATACGCCAAATTCATGTTCTGTCAATGTATTAGCAAGAAGAAACGGTAAGGGTTTATGGGTCTGTAAAAAAAGATCGATTTTGGTCTGGAAGTGTATTTCCCGCGAGTTTTTTGACTCGATTGAGTCATTTAACTGCTGATGAGATGGCGATATTGCTTGATGGCAGGTAATCAAGCTACCTTGGCGTTACCAAGGTGAAATAACTGGACCGGAACTTGTGGTTCTTATTTTTTACAGAATTATCTATACTTAATTGTTTATTTCTTCGTTCATGACCCTTTGCACGAAAGAAAAACTAACCACAGAATACACGGAACCTTTCAGCACGCTTGTTCTGTGTATTCAGTGACTTCCGTGGTTCAAACTAACGGTATCATCCGCTGTGCCTTCCGCTGCTGTCTTTGCATCGTAGCGTTAATTTCTTTTCCAAGGGTTGGAACTGGTGATCTGGTTAATTGAGGGGAATCAGTTCAGCTGAACGCTGCGCGCATCCCGTTGGTATTGCTCCAGCAGTGCCGTGAGTTCCTGAACGGTTTCGGGATACTGATCGGCCACGTTGTTGTTTTCGCCGGGGTCTGTTTCCAGATCGTATAAATGAATGCCCGGAGCAAATTGTTTTTCTTTATAACCGAGTCCGGCATTGGCATCGTTCAGCAGTTTCCATTTCCCTTTACGGATGGCAAAATTGCCCTTGAAGTCGTGATGAACCACGGCTTCCCGGGAAGAGGTGTCGATGTCCTCTCCATTCAGTGCGGCGAGGAAACTGAGGCTGTCTTCGGCGGCATTTTCGGGAAGTTCCGCACCGATGAGTTCTGCACAGGTGGCCAGCAGGTCGGTCAGACAAATCGGTTGATCATTTTTGGTGTCGGGTTTAACGACGGCCGGCCACTGCACCAGGAAGGGGACGCGGTGCCCGCCATCAAAGGTGCCGCCTTTATAGCCGCGGTAGATGGCACTTGGGAAATGACCGCTTTCTTCAAAACCTTTTACTCCGATATAATAGGCACACCCGTTGTCGGCGGTGAAAATCACAATGGTATTTTCGCTCAGGCCTTTTTCGTCGAGGGCATTGAGAACCTGTCCCACGGTGTCATCCACTTCGATGCAGAAATCGGCATAGTTCCCTAACTTGCCCTCCAGTTTACTGCGGCCTTTAAAGGCTTCCGATGGCGCAATGGGGGTGTGCGGCGCATTCAGCGGAAAATAGAGAAAGAAGGGGGTGTTTTGATCCTGCGCTTTAATATAAGAAACGGCCCGTTGGGTGAAGGCGGGCAGGAAGTCATCCGCACTCAATTCTTTGTCGGCCATGCCCGGACGGCCAAATTCAGTTTTATCTATTTTCACATTCGGTTGCGTGACGGCCCGGTCCTGTTCAAGGAAAATGTAGGGAGGCATATCGAGCGAGGCGTTGATGCCGTAAAACGTATCAAAGCCCATATCGATGGGGCCATTGCGGAAGGGCTTTGTGAAATCGACATCGGCTTCTATGTCGGTGATTCCCGATGGATTTGATTTGCTGGCCCAGTCCATTCCGAGATGCCATTTTCCAATCATGGCCGTATGGTATCCGTGCGCTTTCAGGAAGGAGGCCACGTTGAGTCGGTCCGGATCCATCAGGCTGTTGTCGTAGTTCCACAGCACCTGGCTTTTCAGTCGGGTGCGCCAGCAGTATTGCCCGGTTAAAATACCATATCGGGTCGGGGTGCAGACCGAAGAACCCGAATGCGCATCGGTAAACCGCATGCCGTCTTTGGCGAGGCGATCAATGTTCGGGGTGTGTATTTCAGAATCCGGATTGAGGGCACTCACATCGCCGTAGCCCATATCGTCAGCAAGAATGTAGACGATGTTCGGCAATTTTTCGGGGGGGCTGGCGGATGCCCGGTTTGCTGAAAAAGCGCAGATTGCAACCATGGCCAGAACGCTGTTTACGCTATGTTTCTTCATGTGAATCTCCATTCATTAAACCGGGCGCTTTATTATTCCGTCGTAAACAGGGATGCGGGCAAGCCTTCTTTATTGTAGAGATTGGCTCCTTCCGGATTGGGCGACCAGGCATAGCGTACCACGGTGGGGTTCGGCACATCAGGATGTGAAACCGAAAGGGTGTCCGTTCCGACGATTTCAACATCCGCCCATTTCCATTCCCGGTCGGTACCGGCAATCTGAAAACGCTTGAGCGGTTCATCTGATTCCACCGTTTTTTCGAGCCCGTTTTTATGGCCCGCCATCAATCCGGAGCCGACGTGGTCGAATGTGATCAGCACGGAGTTTCCTTCTATTGAATACCCGGTGTAGAGCGGGCCGCTATACGTCAGATCAAAACCGTAATCCTTTGCCAGCGCCCACAACGCCAGCCGTTTGCCGGCATCCATTTTGTTGTGCGGATGAATATCGGTTGCTTCACCGATATCATTGAGTACAGCCATTCCGGTGTTTGGAAGCGTCAGGCAGCGACGCTGCATATCACAGATGGTCGCCCAGCCATCGTCTTCCAACGGTTCGGCATTGGCCGCTTTAAAGGAGGCCAGCTGAGCCCAGTAAAAGGGGAAATCACCCTGATTCCATTCGTTGCGCCAGCTCGTAATCAGTGTGCTGAAACGGTCTTGGTAGGCGTCGGTCATATATTTTGCATTGGATTCGCCCTGATACCAAATTGCACCTTGAATGGCATACGGGATGATTGCGGAGAGCATTCCGTTATGCAGGGTGGCCGGCCATTGTTTGTCGGCCGCCGGATCGGCCTGCAGGCGGGGTTTCCGCCCTTTTTTCCCATTGGCTTCCCATTTGGCGAGCGCGCTCGCCAACTGTTTTCTGGCCGCTTCAGCAGAGTACGCATCGGACTTTGTTTTCAGCGAAGCCATTTCCGCATCGTAATACACCGCCATTTCAGGGATTGCCTGATAGGCTTCCCGGGAAATCCAGGGTTCCACCCGGGTTCCGCCCCAGGCGCAGAGCACCAGACCGACCGGCACCTTCAACTGTTTTCGCAGTTCGCGGGCAAAGAAGTATCCGGTGGCGGTCATTTTTCCGGTGGTTTCAGGATGGACCGATATCCACTGGCCTTTGAAATCTTTTTGTTTTTTATAGGGAGACGCGTTCTGAGGAACCTTGATCTGGCGAAGCAGGGGATCGTTGGCTGTTTTAATTTCATTCCGGATATAATCTGCCGCGGGCTGATCGTCCGGATTGCGGGCCGCTTTTGTAAAGAAAGCCATATTGCATTCCATATTCGACTGCCCGGTGCAGATCCAGACTTCTCCTGAGAGGACGTCTTTGATTTGAATCGTATTGTTTCCGGAAACCGTAATCGCGAACGGACCGCCCGCTTCCGGGGTTTGGAGTTTTACCTGCCACGAACCATCCGCGTTTGCAATGCCGGTTGCTTTTGCGCCCCAGGAGGCTTCCACCAGAATCTCTTCTCCGGGATCGGCCAATCCCCATACCGGTGCTTTGGTTTCGCGTTGAATCACCATGCCGTCAGAAAAAAGGGCAGGCATTGTTACATCGGCCCACACTGCTGCCACGCTGCAAACCGCACTCCAGAGAATCACCTTTTTTCGTATGTACATCATTATCTTCCTTCTTCAAAACGCGTATGAAAATTATTCCAACGACTTCCTGAAACCCCGACGGACGGGATCAGGAAGGCGTTGGAGACTCAAGGCCTATTTCCCGTTCCAGGTATAGGCTTTACCTTTTGCGAGATTCTTCTCAACGGTTTTATCGCCATAGCGGATGGTCAACGGGTTGCCGTTCAGCGATAGAATCTTCGCACTGATTAACGTACCGTTCTTCCAGGCCATGTCCACTTCAAAACCGCCGCGGGCGCGCAGACCTTCCACGGAACCGTCTTTCCAGACGTCCGGCAGGGCCGGCAGGAGATTCACTTCGCCGTCATGGCTCTGCAGCAGCATTTCAGCAATGGCTGCGGTACCGCCGAAGTTGCCGTCGATCTGGAACGGCGGATGGGTGTCGAACAGGTTGTCCAGCGTCATTTTGGTGAGCAGGTTGGTCAGCAGCTGATAGGCTTTATTGCCGTCATGGAAACGCGCCCACATATTCACCTTCCAGGCCATGCTCCAGCCCTTGCCCCCGTCGCCGCGGGCAATCAGGGATTTACGGGCGGCTTCGTAGAGATCCGGTGTTTCATTTTTTGTGATCGAATGTCCGGGATGCAGTCCATAGAGGTGGGAGGTATGGCGGTGATTCGGATCGAACTCTTCATAGTCCTCAACCCATTCCATTAAACGCCCGGTTTTTTCGCTGATCTGAACCGGCTGAAGCTGATCCAGTGTGGCCTGCAGTTCGGCCTGGAATTCCGCGTCATAATTTCCCGAAGGATCAATCGCGAGGGCTGCTTCCTGCAGGTTGTTAAACAGGTCCTGAATGATCTGAAGATCCATGGTGGCGGCATAGGTGAATTCAATTTTTGTTCCATCTGCCATCATGAAGAAGTTTTCCGGAGAGTGGGAAGGGTTGGTTACGAGTCTGCCGGCGGCCGGCGTTCCTTCGGGGGCTTCAACCAGAAAATCGATCATGAATTCCGCGGCGCCTTTCATGGCGGGATATGCCCGCTCTTCGAGGAATACTTTATCGCCGGAGAAACGGTAATATTCCATCATATCGCGGGTGGCCCAGGCGGCACCGAACGGCCAGACGCCGTGAACGCCGTCGGCGGGAGCCGTCATGCCGTAAATGTCGGAGAGGTGATGAATGGTCCAGCCATCGGCACCGTAATGTACTTTTGCCGTGTTGGCTCCGGAAGGCATCAGGCTTTCCACATAATCAAAATAGGGCAGCGAGCATTCCGAAAGATTGCAGACCTGCGCCGGCCAATAGTTCATTTGGAAGTTGATGTTAAAATGGTAGTCGCTGTTCCACGGAGCTTTTAGATACTGATTCCATTTGCCCTGCAGGTTGGCGGGCAGATATCCGGGGCGGGAACTGCTGATGAGCAGATACCGGCCGAACTGGAAATAGAGCACTTCGAGCTGCGGATCGAAGGCGCCTTTTTTAATGGCCTGCAGACGCACGTCGGTGGGATTGTTTACCGCGTCGGTCGTTCCCAGATCCAGTTTAACCCGGTTGAACAGGCTCTGGTAATCGGCAATGTGTGCGGCCCGGATATCCGTATATTGTTTGTTGCCGGCGCCCTTTAGGTAGGCTTCGCAACGCGCGGTGGCATCGCCGGAAATATCGGTTGCGCTGATATAGCTCGTTGCACCTGTAACCAGCAGGGTCACTTCATCGGCATTGCTGACCGTCAGGATGCCGTCTTTCGATTGAACCGTGCCTCCGGATACAATCGGGAACAGCTGTGCTTCATATTCAATGCCCAGTTTGCCTTTGAGAATCAGGCGGTTGCCGGAAGCGGATTCCGTTGTGGCTGTATCGCCTTCACGGGCCAGTCGGGCGGTGAAGTTGATTTTACCCAGTTTGTCAGCCTGCAGATTCACCACAATGACCTGGTCGGGTTCGCTCACAAAAACTTCACGAACAAATTCAACACCATCGATCGTGTACTGAACGCGGCTGATGGCGGTGGTCAGATCCAGATCGCGCCGGTAGTTTGATACCCTGTCGGTATCTTCAAAGTCGAGAAGCAGATCGCATAGGGGTTGATAGGATTTAATTCTGTGTGGACGACCCATCATTTTGTCGGCGGCCAGTTTTTTGGCTTCGACGTTTTTGCCTTCGAAAAGCAGACGCTGCACTTCGGGCAATGCTTCCAGCGCTTCCGGGTTGGTGTAATCGGTGGGTTCGCCATCCCAGACCGTTTCTTCGTTGAGCTGAAGACGTTCCTGGTTTACGCCGCCGAAAACCATTGCGCCCAGACGACCGTTGCCCACCGGCAACGCCTGATTTTCCCAATGAACGGCAGGTTTCCGATACCACAGGGTGAGCGGTTCTGCCGGTGCCTGCGCTTCTTTTTCAAATTTCATATCTGCTTTCGGGTTATTTGATTCATCCGCGGCATGCCTGGCGGCAGACGTGGGGCCCGCAATTGCCATTGCGAGGAATGCGGTGGATAATATAGTGTTTTTTTTCATAGATCGATCCTCGGTTGTCTCTTGGGTCAGGTGTCTGATGCGACGCCTATCTGATTAAAATAACAGTTAAGCGCTTCCCGGATTGAAAGTCAGACTTCATTCAGGTTACACTGTCACGCAACTTGTAAAACACGGAACGCTATGACGGGTGAAAACAGCGAATCTTCGCAAAAAAGAGTAACGATTCGGGATATTGCCCGGTGTGTGGGCGTATCGCATGCGACCGTATCGCTCGCGCTGAAAAAGAATCCGCGCATTTCAAAAAAAACAACGCAGCTCGTTTTGGAGAAAGCGGAGGAACTCGGTTATGTCCGCGACCCTATGCTTTCGGCGCTCTGTAATTACCGAACCAAAATTAAAAACCAGCCGACGCAGGCGGCGCTCGCCTGGATTAATGATTGGGAGAATCCGAAGGACCTGCGGAAGATTAATGAATTCAACCTGTATTGGGAGGGGGCCAACGAAGCGGCCCGGCGGGTGGGGTATCGGCTGGAGGAGTTTGCCACAGCGGAACTTCCGCTCCGGCGAATCGATTCCATTCTGAAGGCCCGAACGATTCAGGGCATTATCATTCCGCCTGTCCAGCATCTGCCGGACGGCCTGGATCCCTTTCCATGGGGAGATTATGCAACGGTGTGTTTGGGATATAGTCTGCCGCGCGCAAAAGCACATTTTGTCTGCAGCGCACAGGCTTCCAATGCCATGCGGGCATTTGAACGCGCTCATCAGCTCGGATATAAGCGCATCGGGTTTGTGAGTGAATTTGTGCGAACCCGGCACTTTGGCGTCGGGTTTTTATGGGCGCAGCAGGAACTTCCCGCCTCCCGACAGCTTCCGCTGCTCGCCTTGAATCCGGCTGATGATTTTGAACAGCAGCAAGCGGTCTTTGAAAGGTGGCTTCTCAGGAATCGGCCGGATGCCATTCTGACGGATAACGGCGAAACCCTGTATATGCTGAAAAATCTGGGGATACGTGTTCCGGAGGATATCGGGCTGGCAACAACCAGTATTCATGACACGCCGATTGATGCCGGAATCGATCAGAATCCGTTTGAAATCGGCCGGGCCGCCGCACGTACATTAATCGGCTTGCTCTCCGAGCAGAGCATTGGAATTCCGGTCAGTCAGAGCGAGGTCCATATTAATGGAATATGGGTTGATGGAGGCATGTTGCCTTCTCGTAAGTGAGCAGGGAATATCCGCCGCGCCTTCAGAATGTACTGAAAAACGATTGAATTCTGAGAATAAAACCCTAGATTGATGTAAATAATATGTAAATTATATCTGCGTTGCTGGGGAGAGGCGTGGAGCGGAGTGCCTGAAGAGCTATGAGAAATATACTTTTAAGTTTACTGATGCTGGGATTTCTGTCCGCCTGCAAGGAGGGGAAGGCCTCTTCGGAAACGCTTGAAAACCAGCCCGGCGAACGGTCGATTGTTTCGATACCGTCCACCGAGGGGATGGCGCATATCCCTGAAAACAGGGGGGGCGCCGCTGTTGAAACGGTCCGCCCGCATCCCTGTATCTATGGAACAGATGCAACCCGGCCTGCCCTGATCGAGAAAGTCGGCAATGTTGAGTGGGCGGCATCGGTATTCAAACGGATTAAAGATTCGGTCGAACCGTATGTTGATCAGCATGTAACCGATCCGGAATGGATGGTTTCCCGGTTGCAGATGCACTGGAAAACCAAATATGCAAAGACGTATGTGAATGGATCGCATTGGTCGCACGGTGATGGAGAGGCGCCGGTGCCGACTGTCCGTTTTGCGGGGGAACGCGATTGGGCATCGCCCTATATGACCCCCAAGCTGGAAGAGCTTCAGCCCTATTCTGATGATGAACGCGGCATTTGGGCCCGCAATGGCGAGAAGGAAGGCAAACCATGGGAGTGGGCGCCTTATCGGGATACCGGGCATATGGTTGAACGAATCAATGCCCATATTATCGGGCTGGCGGAAAAATCGGCATTTCTCTATTGGTATACCGGCGAAGAAAAATACGCGAAGTTCGCGGCGGATGTCATGTGGCCCTATGTTGAAGGCATGTATTACCGCAGCAATCCGATTACGGTGGAGGATCATTCCAAGGCCGGGATCATCGGGTTGGCGACCTTTGAGGTTATTCACGAAAGCGTTACCATTCCGCTGGCTGTTGCGTATGACTATTTGTACGACTATCTCATTGAAACCGGGCGGGATGTAAAACTGGCGCAGGATCTGTTCCGCCGCTGGTCCGATCGCATTATTGAAGGCGGCGGTTCCGAGGGAAACTGGAACATCAATCAGGCCCGGCATATTGTTTATATGGGGTTGGCGCTGGAGGACGACGAGGCCTATGCCGATGGCAAGGGCAAACAATTCTATCTGCGCAGTTTTACCTCGGTGACCACCGAAAATCAGAAAGGGCTGCAGGATGTCGTCCCTGAAAAATACGACCCGGTGGACGGCGTTTGGCCGGAAGCCCCCGGTTATGCGTTCAGTGTGACCGATTCCATTCTGCGCCTGGCACAGGTCATTTATAATGCGTCCGGCCAGGATGTGCTCGAAATGTATCCGATCATTGTTCCGGCGGCGACGGTCTCGGCCCAGTTTTTGTTCCCGAACGGCTATATGGTCGGTTTCGGCGATACGTATCATCAGGTGCCTTATAATCAGTCGATGGAACTTTTGCTGGCGCGCTTTCGTCGGACGGGGCAATTCGATGCGGAACTGCAGGTGGCGTCCATTTTGAGAGAGCAGATGGCGTTGAACGGTTATCGCCGGGATTCCGTGGGGACCTTGCTCGCGCTCACGAATTATGTGGAAAAAATCCCCGAAGGGGAGCCGGAGGAACCGTTGCGCACCCGCACATTTTATGCGGACAGTCTGAACTTTCTGGTGCAGCGCAATGCGCAGAATGAAGATGACGGGTTGATGATTTCGCTGGTGGGCACCAAAGGCAGCCATGTGCAGGCCAATGGCATGGCGATGGAGCTGTATGGCAAGGGCATGGTGATGGCACCCGACTTCGGCCGCGGACCCAGCTATTGGACCGAAAGTCATGGCGCATTTTATACCCGTTTTGCCGCTCACAATACGGTTTCAGTGGATGGAATCTCCGATTACAACCCGGTGCATGACACCGTTGTGTTTGACATCGTCGGCATTGAGCCGAAGCCCGGAAGTTATGATGCGCTTTCGGAAGCATTCTCGTTCAGCGATACCGAATTTGTGGAGCCGAAAACCGATGCGCTGCAACGCCGCGTGCTGGCTATTGTTAAGCCTTCCGCATCGACCGGTTACTACGTTGATATCTTCCGCTCGAGGCGGAGAGACGGAGACGATAAGAAGCATGAGTATATCTACCACAACGTCGGGCAGAATGTGCAGCTGTTCGGTATGAACGGGAAGCCGCTTCTCATGAAACCGACCGAGGAGCTGAGCAGCGACGCCGGGGACCATAAGGCCTATAACTATTTCACCGATAAACGTTCCAATGATTGGAACCGGGATTTTATTGCCAGGTTTAGTATCGACCTGAAAAAGGGCGCGGATGCCTGCATGGGTATGTGGATGAAAGGGGAAAACGGACGGACCGTATTCTCGGCCAACTCGCCGGTTGCCCGCACGGTTTCGAAGGGTTCCGTTCCCCGGGAGCTGGCGGAGCTGCCGGTGCCGACGCTGATTGTCCGGCAGGATGGCGAAGCCTGGAATAAACCTTTTGTGGCGGTCTTTGAACCCTATCTGAAGGAGGAGGGCAGCGCGCTCCGAAACATCCAGACCCTGGAAGCCAAAGCGCCCGCCGGCGATTTTGTGGGACTGAAAGTGCAAACCAAAACGGATGGAACGCAGTATATTCTCAATAACACCGACGATGCCGCAAAGGTTGCTGCCGAAGGAATCCTGTTCATGGGAACCTATGGGGTTATTGCTGAAAATGAAGCCGGTGTTCAGTCGTTCTATCTGGGCAGCGGCCGGGCCCTGATTAAAGACGGGGAGGGTATCGACGGGCAGGGGCAGGTCGTGAGCGCCTCCCTCGAAAAAGTCGGCGATACCTATTTCTACAGTTCTGATAAAGAAATCATTCTCAGCATCGCAGGGCGTAAAATGACGGTGCCGGCTGCACAACGGATGAACGTTGAATTTTAGGAAACTATGACGATTTATGATTACATTGTAATTGGCGTTTATCTGGTGTTCATGCTTTCGCTGGGACCGATCTATAAGAGCTTCAGCAAAACAGCCAGTGATTTTTTCCGGGGCGGCGGCGGTATGCTCTGGTGGGTGGTCGGCAGCAGTGCCTTTATGACCACATTCTCGGCCTGGTCGTTCACCGGTGGTGCGGCGAAGGCCTATGAGATGGGCACCTATTTTCTGATTCTTTTCGGCTGTAATATTGTTGCGCTGATTTTCTGCTATTTTTTAACCGCGGCCCGGTTCCGGCAAATGCGGGTTGTGACGGCGGTGGAGGGTATTCGTAAACGCTACGGCGATGTGAGTGAGCAGGTTTACACCTGGTTGCCGCTGGTCTTCCAGACGTTTATGGGCGGTGTGATGCTCTATACCATTTCTGTATTTATGTCCGGTGTTTTCGGTCTGCCGATGGGCGTGATTATTGTGGTCATGGCGGTCGTTGTGATCGGGATGACCCTGCTGGGCGGATCGTGGGCGGCCACCGCCGGCGATTTTGTTCAGATGCTGGTGGTGTTGACCATCACAATCAGCATGGCGGTATTAACCTTGCGGCATAACGAAATCGGCGGTTTTAACGGGCTGCTGGAAAAGGTGCCGGACTATCATTTTCAGTGGACCGATCTGGCACGCCCGTGGATCATTGCCGTATTTGCGATTACATTGATGATTAATCAGATCACGATGATGAACAGTATGCTGACCGGTGCGGCGCGCTATCTGTTTGTGAAGGATGGAAAAGATGCAAAAAAAGCGGTGCTGATTTCCATTGCGGGATTCCTGCTGCTGGCGCCGATCTGGATGATTCCGGCTATGGGGTCGGCGGTGCTGTTCCCGGATCTGGCCGGAATGGAAGAGTTTTCGCAATTGAATAATGCGAATGAAGCGGCCTATGTGGCCATCGCCATGGAGCTGTTGCCGCAGGGACTGCTGGGGCTTTTGGTGTGCGGAATTTTTGCAGCCAGTCTGACTTCGATGAACAGTTTGCTGAATGTCTATTCCGGCACATTTGTACGCAACTTCTATATCAGGAAAGTCAACAGGGATGCTTCGGAACTCAAACAGATTTTGGTGGGCCGTATCTTTATTCTCATCTATGGCCTCATCTGGATGCTGGTTGCGCTCAGTCTGAAAGATATGAAAGAGATCAAGCTGTTCGATCTGATCCTGAAAACCACGGCAATGATCGGTTTGCCGACGGCCATTCCGCTGACGTTCGGCATGTTTTTCAAGAAGACGCCGGAGTGGGCGGGCTGGGGCACCATGGTGGCCGGTTTTGTCATGGCGGTCATTGCCAAGTTCGGCTTCACAAAGGCGTGGATGCAGCAGGTCTGGGGACAACATGAAGTCCTTTCAAAATATGAATCGGCGGATTTGAATCTTGCGCTCACAACGGGATCGATCTTCATCGTCTGCGTCATTTTCTATTTTGCGTCCATGCTTTTTTATAAAGACGAAAAGTCGGAATATACCGAACAGGTTGAGACCTTCTTTGAAGAACTCAACAGACCGGTTGACCGTTCTCTGGATCACGAACCGGACTACGAAGGCGATACTCGGCAATATGCTGTGCTGAGTAAGCTGTGTCTGGCTTACGGTCTTCTGACGCTCCTGCTTCTGGCTGTTCCGAATGAAATGAATGATCGGGTATTGATACTCATTTGCGGCGGGTTTGTCGTTGCGGTGGGGGTATTGCTCGGCTGGGTGGGCAGGAAAATTAAGAAAGGAAACCAATGAGCACAAAAATTAACAGAAGGGCGACCCTGAAAGACGGGATGCCTCTCAATGTGGTGGTCATTAAGAGCGATCAGCAACGGGCGGACACCATCGCCGCGCTGGGCAATCCCCATATGATTACGCCCAATCTGGACCGGTTGTTTCGCGAGTCGGTTGCGTTCAGCAATGCCTATTGCTGCGGTGCCACCTGTGTGGCTTCGCGCGGGGCATTTTATACCGGGCAGTTTCCGCATAATACCGGTTGTTATGCCTTCGATGAATGGACGCAGAACCGCAGTTGGGTCAGCGATATTCAGGATGCCGGGTACTACACCGCGGCGATGGGCAAGGTGCACCATCTTCCGGAAACCGACATGATGGGATTCAGGGAACGCCTCTACACCGAAAACTTCCCGAACATGAAAGCCTCGCACGACGACTATGCCAATTATCTTAAAGCCGAAGGGCTGGAAAGCCCGTGCAAGCTGCTGACGCAGGATGGCAAGTGGATGTCGAAATGCACCTCCGATGTATTTCCGTTGGAGGAAAAGCACCATGTGGATCAATATGTCGGGCGCATGGCGACCCGCTGGATTAACGACTACGACCGCGATGAACCGTTCTATCTGCACATCGGGTTTCAGGGGCCGCACGATCCATACGATCCGCCGAAACGCTTTCTGGATATGTACGAGGGGCGCGATGTGCCGCTGCCTCATTTTGATGAAGGCGGATTGAAAGCCCGCCCGCCGCAATATGCGCGCTTTATGGAGGCCTCGCGCAATCCCAACCGTTTTGATGCCGCACCGCCTTACGGGGTGTGGGCGACTGATCTGACGGACAAAACCGAAGAGGATCTCAAACGGATGCGGCGGCATTATTACGCGAAGATCACCGGCATCGATTATCAGGTGGGCAGGATCCTCGACGCGCTTGAAGCGCGGGGCCTGATGGAGAATACCCTGATTTTATTCACATCGGATCATGGGGATAATTTGGGTGATCATGAGATGATCTATAAATGGCTCATGACCGATCAGGCCTTGCATGTGCCCATGCTCGCCCGCCTGCCCGGTGCGTTGCGTGGCGGAACGGTTGATGACGATCTGTTTACTCAAATGGATATCGGACCGACGATTCTGACGGCATTGGGACTGGATGTGCCCGCGCGTCTGGACGGTTCCAGCAATTGGAAACGCTTTACAGAAGGCGATCGGAGTGAAGTGCCGGAGCGGGTTTATTGTGAGGACAATTATCTGACTATGGTGCGTTCCAAAGACCGGAAGCTGATTTATTATGCAGGACAGGAAGAAGAAGAATACTTCAACATGGAGGCCGACCCTTGGGAGGAGCACAACCTTGCAAAGGATCCGGCTTATGAGTTGGAAATTCTGAAACTCAAGGCTGCGATGTTGGACTGGTTAACGGTTTCCCGTTATCTGGGTTCCGTCATTCATGTGAATGAAGTGCAGGGGCAGAGGGGTATCTGGCCGGCCTATCATCCACATGATCCGTATGTCTTGAGCGTAGGATCGAAGAAACCGAGTAATTAATTTTTAAGTTACATCAACTGGGAGTAAAACTATGAAAGCAGCATTTTTTAACGCAGTGGATCCCGTGGGGAACCTGGATAATGTCGAGAGTGTATTCGCGGATCGTCAGCAACTCATTGGCGAGCTGACGGATTTGCATCCTGTGATCGTCAGACCTGAAAACTTCGATGAGGAAGTCAAAAACCTCCAGGATTTGGAAGTGATCTTCGCCACCTGGAGTATGCCGATGTTAACGGATGAGCAGATCGACAAAATGCCGAACCTCAAAGCCGTGCTCTACGCGGCCGGTTCGGTACAGGGCTTTGCACTTCCGTATCTCGAACGGGGCATTCAGGTGAGCAGTGCCATCGAAGCCAACGGTGTGCCGGTGGCTGAATTTGCCCTGGCACAGGTGCTTCTGGCCGGAGCGGGGTTCTGGCGCAACAGCCGGGAGTGCGTCGATAAAGATTCCACCTTTATGGGAAACAACTATCGCGGACATGGAAACTATGACAATCGCGTTGCCATTCTAGGGAACGGCACCATTTCAAACCACCTTCAGGAATTACTTTCTCATCATAAGCTGGAAGTGATTGTGGTTCCGTCCCGCGAATCCAACCGGACCATTTCCCTGGAAGAGGCCTTTTCAACATCCTTTGCTGTGGTTAACCTGTTCCCCGACCGCGACGATAATGTCGGCGTCTTCAACGGCAAGTTGTTTGCGAGTATGATCGACAGCGCTTCGTTCATTAACGTCGGTCGTGGCCGTCAGGTGAATGAACCGGAACTGATTCAGGTCATGAAGGATCGCCCGGATCTGACGGCCCTGCTGGATGTTCAGCATCCGGAACCGCCGGAGGATGACTCTGAATTGTATTCGGTTCCGAATATCCTTTTGAGCGGGCACATTGCCGGTTCGAAAGGAACCGAATTCCGCCGCATGGCCGACTATATGGTTGAAGAACTCAAGCGGCTGATCGCCGGGGAACCGCTGAAATATGGCGCCGATCTTGAAACGGTAAAATCGAAGGCCTAATCCATTGAAAAAATTCCTCATACTTGTGGCGGTCTGTGCCGGTGGTGCAGTTTTTGTGCTGAAGCAGCAGGAACAAAAGCAGGAACCGGTTTCTGTTGCAGAAGTGGAGTCTGAGCCGATTCTGGAAGAACCGCTTGCAAGTGTGATGGAAAAAGAAGCAGAACCGGTGCAGGAACAGGAGATTGCTCCTGAGCCGGAACAACCGCCGGAACCGGAGAAGAATGTCGGACTGCAGCTGGCGGAAAATCCGCCGATGGAACTGATCTTTACTCCGGCTCCCGAGCCGGAGCCGGTGACGGATGATTTTGAAGTCCGTCCCGGTTATATTCTGATCGATTCGCTGGATCAGTTTCGTGCGGCGATCAAAAAAAACGGGCTGAAGATCCGGATGAAACCCGGTGTTTACCGGGCCGAAAAAACTGACGAGCCGATTGTGTTCACGGCTATCCACAAAGCAGAGAGCACGGGGAGGGGGCCGGATGTGAGCCCGCAGGAGCACATCTTTGCCGTTACCGGATCGAATAACTATTTCGATCTGCGCGGCGTTGTGATTGAAACACCCGTTTCGTTGCAGGGCACGATGTCGGGAAAGGCACACGTGGCCGACTCCTGGCACATCAACGGCGCGAACAATACCTTCATCGGCGGGTATTTCCGGAATGTGCTTGATAAGCCCTATCCGGATTACAGGGTGACCGAATGCGAATTTGAAATCTGTAATGACGGCAACCGGTTTGTAAATTGCACCTTTGTAATCAAGGGATCGATACCTTTCGGGTATACCGATTTTTACGGGAAAGGAAGCGGTTCCTACGGGCGGCTGAACAAACACTCCTTTATGAGTATTCTGAATGCAAACGATACCGAGTTGATCGGTTGTAAGATTTATCAGCAGTCCTTCGGGCATGGTCTGCATTTGCATAATGTGGACGGGGTGCTGGTGAAAGACTGTTTATTTTCCGGAACGCTGCGGCCGACGAACGATATCTTTAAAGAGAAGGCCGGACGTGCGGTCGATAACGACTTTGAAATGTTATACCGTTCCAAGCAACCGATTCCGCGCGATTGGATGATTCCGCTGACCGAAGACGGGATCCGTGCCTATAACGATGTACGGAATGTAACCGTGATTGATACCACTGTTGAACGTTTTCGCGGATGCTTCCAGCTGCTGTGTCCGGAAGGCGATGTGATTTTGGAAAATGTAACCGTTCGAGAGGCCGGTGATTTTGCCTATGACCTGAGCGTCGGCGATGAAGGCGATGTGGTCATGAAAAACTGTTTTGCGGACCTTTCCTACAATCCGGTCTTTAACCTGACTCGCGGCGATCTGCCGTATAAGGCGGAATTCGAACTCACGGTGCTCGATCCGCCGGAGGGATTTCAACCGACTCCCCGATCCAGCCTGGGCATCATCTGCGGAGATCGAAGCACCTTCATTTTTCGTGATGGAACCACTAAGCCGCTTCCCGAGGAAATCAATGTGCTGAGCTGCGGCGGCAGAAAACCGCTCATTGATTCAACGATTGAAAACTACACCTCGGCCAAGCTGATTCTGGAACCCAATGTCCGGAACTGCAAAATTAAGTCGCTGGGTCCGGTTGAAGACAAGGGGTCGAATAACCGCATCACCCAGCTGAAGTAGGGAAAATATGAGTTGTGATAGATATAATATTGTGGTGATCAATCCCGATCAGATGCGTTGGGATTATATGACGCCGAACGGACATCCCTTCATCGAAACCGGAAACCTGAACCGGCTCGCCAACATGGGCACCAACTTTGAAAAAGCATTTGTGGCGTGTCCCATGTGCGGGCCCAGCCGCACTTCCGTGGTCACCGGGCGCTATCCCTCGGAGCACGGCATTCGCAACTATGGCGGCCGCATGCATCCGAAGCATCCCAATATCTTCCAAGGTCTGGAAAAAGCGGGCTATCACCGTGCGCTCTTCGGCAAGGACCATATCGTTGCCGACGACGCCATCGGTTTGCTTTATGACGAAGGCGAAGACCTCTGCATCGGCAATATGGACCGGCATCCGGCGTATGAACGCAGCTGGAGCTCTGGTCCGCTGGAAACTTCCAGTCCCTGGAACCTGACGGAACGGTTGACCACGGCCGGGCTGGACTACATCGACCGCCGTTCCACCTTGCGGCAACCGTTTTTTGTGACGTTGAACTATCAGGATCCGCATCCCTATTTTACCGCGCCGGAACCGTACGACACGATGTTCTCGCCGGATCAGTTTGAACTGCCTTCCAACTTCCGCCGCGAGGCTGAAGGCGGCGAGCCGGAACGCATGACGCTGTGGCGCAAAAACTCCCGTTCCGATGAAGCATCGGAAGAGGATTTTAAAAAAGCGATGGCGATGTATTGCGGGCAGATTCGCTATGTGGACGACCAGCTCGGGCGTGTGCTGGATAAACTGGAAGAGCTGGATATTCTGAATGAAACCATTGTCCTTTTCTGGAGCGACCACGGCGAGTTTCTCGGAGACTACGGTGTGACGCATAAAATGGCGGCGTTCTACGATTCGATGGTCCGCGTGCCGATGGTGCTGTGGGATCCGAGCGGTAAAATTCCTAAGGGTCAGAACGGGGAGTTGGTCGAAGCATCGGATGTGTTCGCCACCATCATGGATCTCTGCGGTGTACCGCAGCCGGACGGCAGTCGGGCCTATTCGCTGCTGACGCCCGACTATCAGCCGCGTGGTGATGTGTATGCAGAAGGAGGATTGCAATTGGCACCCCGGCATGAACCGATTCCGGGCGTCAATCTGCGCGCGCCGCACGGGCCGACCCATTTTGGCGCCGGTGCCATGTTGCGCACCGATCGCTGGAAACTGTGCGCCCATAGCTTTGATTGCTGGGAACTGTACGATCTGAAAAATGATCCGGCAGAAATGTTGAATGTCTACGATGCTCCTGAAAATCAGGACGTGGTCCGTGCATTGATGCAGCGATTGACGGCCCGGATGATGAATAACGGTCAGGCGCCTGAGCATCTGCTGCAACCGCAGGCGGTTGGAGTGGATGAGGCGGGCATGCCGATCTGGAACGTCAACTACGATCACATTGAACTGAAAGACGGCCCGCTTCCATGATGCGTAGAGTGTAGAGATATATGCAGTGCTGTTTGCGGGGAGGCGGAGTTTCGGCGCGTAAAAAACCATACAACAGCACAGTAATTAACCCATTTAGTTCGGATGAATTTTTGAAATATACAGGAGTATTTATGATGAAAACCAGAACTGTTTTTTTAGCCCTTCTTTTGCCGTTAATGGCTCAGGCCGCTTTGCGCATACCGGTTGGTTCAGAGGATTGGTCGGATTGGAGCGGCATTGAAAAAGTCAAAAAGGGCGCAGCGATTTTGAACAGCGGCGAGCCCATTTCGTACACGTATGAAAATATGAACCGCGTTTATCCGGGGTTGATGCGTGATTTTCGCGGGGATGCGGCGGACTGGTACGATTATGCCGGGCTGTCCTTTGAGGTGTATCTGGATAAGAGTTCTCCGGTTGAGGTGAGGGCCACATTCAAAACGGATCCGGCGGATCACTCGGAGCTGAATGCCGCCAGTACGGCCAAGGTCCTGATTCAGGGAAAGGGGTGGCAACCGGTTTTTCTGCCCTGGAAGCTTTTTGATGTGGATGACGGTCAGCTGGGGAACGCCTTGCAGGCGGTTAAAGAACTGGAGATTGCGGTTAGCTCGGATGTAA
Organism: Pontiellaceae bacterium B12219; assembly: GCA_029432795.1. Taxonomy (GTDB): domain Bacteria; phylum Verrucomicrobiota; class Kiritimatiellia; order Kiritimatiellales; family Pontiellaceae; genus Pontiella. The sequence goes on along the minus strand of JARNMJ010000028.1, from coordinate 36,105 downwards.
CTGAAAATCTGAAAATAAGATCGGTTCAACTGACTAAAGGAGAACGGGTTGCGATTGAATCGGCGGTGCAGGGGCGCGCAGCTCCGGCGGGCGACACGGTTCGGTATACGATGGAGGTCGGGAATACCACGGATGAAAAACAGGGTGTTCAATTACTTGTTGAAAAACTGGGTTGGGAATCGATGATTGTTTCGATGGAGCCTTCCGTTTTTGAGTTGGCGCCCGGTGCGGTGCAAACCGTTGTGATTGACGTTGCGATCCCCGCTTCTCTGCCGGAAGGTGCACGTGAAAAACAGATCATTACTGCAGTACCCAATGGGCAGGGGTCTGCAGCTGTATCCATTGAATTTTTTACGGCCGTGAGGGTGCCGACACCGAATATTGTTTTCACCGCCGACAAGTGGCAGGAAGTGAAAGATAAAATCGCAAACTATGACTGGGCAAAAAAAGGATTGGCCGACTATGAGAAAAAAGCCTCGGAATGGAAGGTCCCTGCCGGTGCGCCCGTTTCTACAATCGAGGGAACCGGCGAACATAACCCGATTTTCAGCAAGGGCGAGGGCGACCGCTTATACGAGACCGGCATTGCCTATCAGTTGACCGGCAATGAGGCCTATGCCGAAAAATGTGCCAAACTGTTCCGCCGCTTGATCAGCCTGGAGGATGGCTATCCGGTCACGTTGCATGGCGGTGGTAATTCGTTTGTGGCGGAAGGCGTCTTTTTCCAGGGCGCAGCGCGCAGTTATGATATGATCCGCGACTCCGGTGTCTTGACGGCGGAAGAGCATGAACTCGTCGAAAATACTTTCCGCCTCTATATTAACCGGACGCTTAAGGGCAATACACGCGGCGGAATCAGCAACTGGAATGTGGCGGAACTGGTGGGTGCCTTTTATTGTGCTCTGGCATTACAGGACTGGTATCTGGCCGATCAGCTTCTCAACGCGCCCTCAGGAATTTATGCACAGATCTATCACGGCGTCATGGGTGATGGCTGGTGGTACGAATGTGCCGTAGGGTATAATCTCTGGGTTGCCAGCGAATTTTCTGAAGTGGCGATTGCGCTCGAACCCTGGGGCATGAATCTGAAAGACCAACGTTTTCTGATTGGTACCACGCCGTTTTTCTCGTTGCAGAAAAGCCGGCGCGAAGGCGGTCTGCATGGTATGCAGTTCGAGAAATGGGGCTCCATCAACCAGAACAATATCGGCATTAAAGATATGTGGGATGCGGTCATTCCATTTCTGGATTATCGCGGAGTACTTTTCGGGGTGAATGATGCCAAAGAAGACAAGGTGACCGGAAAACCGTATGAGCTGGCGTACTATCTTTATCGCGACCCGGAATATGCGGCGGTCATCAATCGCGGCGATTCGCGGGATCTGCTCTATGGTGTTCCCGATCTGCCGCAGGTCACTTCCGAAAAGATGAAACAGTCCGCCTATGCCGACAATATCGGAGCCGTGCAGCTGCGTTCCCAGACGAAGGGACGTGAGCAGCGCGAACAGATTCAGGCGGTACTGCACTATGGTTCACACGGTGGACACCACGGACATTTCGACCGCCTGAATTTTATCAGTATGATGCGCTATGGGCGCAGTTTCTATAACCCGGAAATGTTCTGGTACGGCTACGGTTCGTATCTCTACAAATTCCTGGTTCAAACCTCGATGACGAAGAATATGGTGGTGGTTGATCAGAAAATGCAGGAGCCGAGAGAAAGCTTCCGCAAACTGTATTACACGGGCGATCTCTTCCAGGCGGCAGCGGTGGAAAGTATCTCCAAATGGAGTCATCCGCCCTATGGCGGGATGACCTATTCCGACCGGTACGGCATGAGCTTTAAAGAGCAGACGGAAAATGAAAACCGTTCGATCTTTGTGCCCGACGATGCGCCCGAATATGGCCTCTGTACCGACTTTACGGAGGATATCCTGCAGCGCCGCCTGATGATTATGATGGATGACTATATCGTGCTGGCGGATTATCAGAAAGCCGAGGAAGAACATACGTTTGACTGGTTGATGCAGATGAAAGGGTTTCGTGGAATTACCGGTGGAAATGCTGAACTGATCCGGCATGACGGACAGATGAATACCGACCCGTTGGGCGCCGCACAGTTCATTACGGATTGCGACTGGTATCAGGTCGACGGAACCTCTCGCACCACCTTTGAGATGCGGTGGGGAGAAGGGGCGGATAACGAAGGATGCCGCACCTATTTCTGTGAAGACGGTGTGCTGAAAACGGATATCTTCAGTGCCTGGCCGAAACAGAAAGAAATCATGATCGGAACGGCGGCGGAGAGTTTCCGCGTTAACAAACGCGTATGGTACAGCGTGACAGCCGATGGGGAAACGCTGGTCGACGACAGTACCGGAGCCTGGATTCTGGGAGCCAAAGAAGTGAGTGCGGACCTGACCGGGAAGAAGGAATTGGTCCTGACCACAAAGACGGAAAATCCCCGCAACAACACAATCTTCTGGGGCAATGCCCGGTTAATTCTGAAAGATGGAAGCGAGGTGTTCATTGCATCGCTTCCGGTAAAGAATGAAAACATTATCGAACCGAAAAGAGCCGGTGAAGATTATTATGGCGGGCCGGTTAAAATTCAGGGTGAGTTGATGGAACATTCGCTGCCGGGCCAACCGAAAAACAGCAAGGCATCCGGATCGATTGCCCTTGACCTTTCCGGTATGGATGCTGTGGCATTTAAAGCCACGCTCGGCGGAGATTTTCCGATGGGAGATGAGTCGCAACGCCGTAAAACCATGGCGGTTCGCAGCACCGGAAAGGATGCGCGGTATCTGTCGGTTATTGAGCCGTATGAAACGGACTCGATGGTTAAATCGGTAACGGCAAATAGTGCCAACGAGCTGGTGGTTGAACTGACCGATGGCCGGGTTCAGGAAATTACCATTGCCGATCTCGACGGCGAAACCGGCGAAGCAAACATCTCCGTTCGGGAGTTCATGAACGGGAAGCTGGTGAGAGAGGAAAGCAATTCCAAATAAGCGCGCGGAACACACTGGCGGGATGGGAAGCAGAATACGTTGAATAATGGAGACGGATATGAAGGATAATTGCAGATTTTATAAAACAGGAGGGATACTCCGTGCGGGAGCTGCAGTGCTGCTGTCTCTTTTGAGTGTATCATGTTTTGCAAATGAATCCGTACCGGCGGGAAACCCGATTCACGATCGGTTAGGGGTGGTGCCGGTTGATGGGGGGTTCAGGCAGGATGGATATTGGGTGTGGGGCAGCTCCGTCATTAAAGGTGATGACGGGAAATACCACATGTATGTTTCACGTTGGCCGAAAACTCTCAGGTTTCATCCGGGTTGGATGGTGGCATCTGAAATCGTTCATGCGGTTTCCGATACGGCGGTTGGACCCTATACCTTCAGCGATGTGGCCCTGGGGAAACGCCACCCGCAGTATTGGGATGGATGTACACAGCACAATCCCAAAGTATTTAAGCATGGCGATACCTACATCCTGTTCTACATGGGTTCCACCCATCCGTTCGACGATGCGGTCAATCATCCGGAAGAGGTGACGCTGAACTCAAAGTATTCCATTGTCGGCCGTTCAAATAAGCGGATCGGTGTGGCAACTTCCAAAAGTCCGTACGGACCGTGGACGCGAATGGACCAACCGGTATTGGATACAAAACCGGACACTTACTACAGTTTTTTAACCTCCAATCCGACCCCCGTGATCCATGAAGACGGCAGCGTGTTGCTGGTCTTTAAATCCCGAACCTACAATGAACAGTTTCCCTATCACAGCGATATGATGATCGGGGTGGCCACCGCTCCGAATTATTCAGGACCCTATACCGTGGTGACGGATGAACCGGTTTTCAGTGAAACCCGTTTCGGCGTGGTGGAAGATCCCTATCTTTGGGAAGATGAAGATGGATACCACATGCTGGCAAAGGACCAGAATGGAACCGTGGGCGGTGTGAGCCACGGCGGTATTCTGGCACATTCAGAAAACGGTCTGGACTGGACCGTGGATGAACATCCGGTCGCTTATTCCAAAGAGATTAAATGGGATGACGGGACAACGGTTGAAATGGGCCAGCTCGAACGCGTGCAGGGCCTGGTGGAAGACGGCGAACTGACTCATCTCAGTTTTGCAGTCATGGACGGGCCGGGCGGTTTCGGCAATGGATCCAACACCTGGGCCATTGTGGTGCCGCTTGATGCGGAATAATATTTTCGACACGCCTTAGCGGAAGACACGCAAAATCAGAATGTTGTAGTGTATAAATGGGATAGCAATCGGTCCGGTATTGCCGATAGTCTGTCTGCGAATAGGAGAATTTTATGAGAAAAGAAACAAAGTGGTTGGCGGTTGGCCTGGTGGCTGCCTCCGGTACGGTAAGTGCAATGCAAATTTATGTGAGCCCAACGGGTAATGATTCGAATCAGGGAACGGAGCATGCTCCGGTGGCATCGCTGGCGAGGGCCCGCGATCTGATCCGTCCAAGGGTTGGAAAAGAACCGGTTCAGGTGAATGTGGCGGACGGGGTATATTATCTGCCGGAGACGCTCGTTTTCACGCCGGCCGATTCCGGAACTGAATCCGCTCCGGTGGTCTACATCGCGCAGAGCGAAGGCGGAGCGGTTCTCAGCGGAGGATCGATACTGGATCTGAAATGGACACCGTATAAAGATGGAATCGTTCAGGCCAAAACCCCGAAGGGGCTGGAGATTGATCAGCTTTTCGTCAATGGCAAAAATCAGCGCATGGCGCGTTATCCCAACTACGATGCGAGCAAAACCACCGCCGCCTATCAGGGCTATGCGGCCGACGCCTTTTCCAAGGAACGCGCCGCAAACTGGGCCGACCCGACCGGTGGATATATTCATGCCATGCACCGGGCACGCTGGGGTGGATATCATTATCGAATCACCGGGAAAGGTTCGAACGGCGAAGTGACCTACGAAGGCGGTTGGCAGAACAACCGCAAAATGGGCATGCACGATGAGTTCCGTATGGTCGAAAATATTTTCGAGGAGCTCGATGCGCCCGGCGAATGGTTCCACAATGCAAAAACCGATACGCTCTATTATATGCCCGAAGCCGGAACGGATCTGAAATCAGCAACCGTTGAAGTGGTCCGTCTGCGTCATTTGGTGGAGTTTGAAGGTTCCATTGAGAAGCCGGTTAAACATATCACCCTGCAGGGATTTGTGGTGCGCCATGCCGCGCGCACCTTCATGGAAACCGATGAGCAGATGCTGCGTTCGGACTGGGCGATCTATCGTGGCGGCGCATTTATGCTGACCGGAACGGAACATATTTATATTCTCGACTGTGAGTTTGATCAGGTGGGCGGCAACGCGATCTTCGTGAATAACTACAATCGCGGCACAGTCGTGCGGGGGTGTCATATTCACGACACCGGAGCAAGCGGCGTTTGTTTTGTCGGCGATCCCGATGCCGTGCGCGATCCGCTGTTTGAATACCGCGAGAAAAACGACCTCGATAAAATCGATCGTACGGTCGGCCCGAAGACCGAAAACTATCCGGCAGACGGTCTGGTGGAAGACTGCCTGATTCATGGTATCGGCCGCGTTGAGCGTCAGCCTGCCGGAGTGCAGATTGAAATGGCCATGAAAATTACGATCCGGGATTGCTCGGTGTATGACACTGCGCGAGCCGGCATAAATATCGGCGACGGTTGCTGGGGCGGTCATCTGATTGAAGGGTGCGATGTGTTTGATACGGTGCTGGAAACGCACGACCACGGTTCGTTCAATTCGTGGGGGCGGGATCGGTTCTGGCATAGCGATCGCTCCGAATCGCAGCGGGTGATCGACAAAGAACCTGATCTTCCGTTTCTCGATGCAATGTATACCACAACCATCCGCAACAGCCGTTGGCGTTGTGACCACGGCTGGGATATCGACCTCGACGATGGTTCAAGCAATTATGATATCTACAACAATCTGATGCTCAATGGCGGGCTCAAGTTCCGCGAAGGATTCCGCCGCCGGGCGTGGAACAACATCATGATCAATAACGGATTCCATCCGCATGTCTGGTACAACAACAGCGGCGACGAATTTTATGCGAACATCGTGATGCGCGCACCGCGCGGGGCCAGTGTTCCAAGTAAAACAGCCAAAGGAAAACGCGTGGATGAAAACCTCTTTTTCACCAAGTATCCTGATGAAAAAGACCGGTATCTGGTGTCCAAATGGGACGTGAATTCAATCAATGGCGATCCGTTGTTTGTGGATCCGGCCGCCGGTGATTTCCAGGTTCAAGCCGGGTCGCCCGCATTCGAAATCGGATTTAAGAATTTTCCGATGGATCAGTTTGGGGTGAAGAAGGCTTCGCTCAAAGCGATTGCTGAAACGCCGGTGATTCCGGAGTTGGTTTTTGAACCCACCAAGCCGCGTCAGCCTCCGGAAACGACGGCCCTGACGCTTGGCTATCATTGGCTGGGTGTCCGGTTGCACGGTCTGGAAGGGGAAGAGTTTTCGGCGTATGGCACACGTAAAGAAGATGGCGGTGTGGCGTTGATTTCCGTGCCGGAAAACTCCGCTGCAGCCGAAGCCGGATTCAAGGAAGGCGATCTGATTCAGGGATTCAACGGCGCGAAGGTAAAAGACATTGATGATCTTCTGACGGCATACACGGCCGCCGGTAATGTGCCGTATACGATCAAGTTCGTTCGCAATCAGCAGGAGCAGGAAATGATCCTGAAGAACGTTCCGTTTGTGGAAGTCAAAGCATCGGGTAAACCGGTTCAAACCGCTGGAAAAGTGACCGCCAATAAACCCACGAAAAATGATGCCCTGACCGTGTTGGTTGATGGCGAACTGGCCGAAAGCTACGGACCCGTTTTTGCCAATGGAGAATCCGGCGGTGCGTATATGCTGGACCTTGGAAGCGTCAAACCGGTTTCAGCAATTACCAGCTGGACGTATAATCAGAGTGGCAGCCGTGGTGCGCAGCGCGTCACGCTTTATGGCAGTGCTTTGAAAAAAAATCCCGGTTGGAATCTAAGTGCCAGTTCAAAATTTGTTCCGCTGGGCTCATTTGACACCACTGAAATGAAACAGGGTGCATTCACCGGAGTAACACTGCGTGCTGGCAAGGGTCATACACTGGGCTCATTCCGCTGGATCGTCTGGCAGGCATCGCCGGTTACGGAGCGGGGAGAAAATTCCGCGTTCCAGGAACTGTCGGTCGAGTAGTAGATGAGCAAAATAATTGAATGCAAAATATTGGTTTCGGCTACGTGTGTTGATTGACCCATATTTGCATTCAATCATTTTGCCTGAATGGTCTGAAGCAACGTCGCGTTAGGAGAAACTTTTGAAAAATAAACTGACGATGAAATTCCCGGCCGGTTGGCAGGGGGATATGTGGAAAGAGGCGCTGCCTTCGGGCAACGGGGTTATGGGCGCGGCGGTGTATGGTTCGGTGCACAATGAAACCGTGTTGCTGACGCACGATGATCTGTGGCACGAGGTGGTTACGAATGAACTGCCGGATGTGAGCGGTAGCCTGCCGGAAATTCGCCGTCTGTTGCTGGACGATCAGGCGACGGTTGCGGACCAGGTTTTAACGAATGCACTGAAAGATGCCGGCTATGAAGCCGACATCGGAGCGCCGCTTCCGCTGGGAGACCTTAAAGTTAAGATGCCGGTGGGCATCGGGTTTTCGGACTATTCCCGCGAGCTGAATATGGCTACGGGCGAGGTGACGGTTTCCTGGAAGGACGGCGAAAATGCATACGAACGAAAAGTGTTTGTTTCCCGTGCGCAGGATTGCGTGGTAATGGAAATCATGTCCAACGGGTTCCAACCCTTGGAAGCCGAAATCAGCCTCGATTTACACGACCGGAACGACGCGCATATCTGCGATCAGGAGGATCCGAAACTACCGGTGGAGCTGGACGTTGAAACGGATGCCGACGGTTGGATCCGGTATGCCGCGCGCAACGACGACGGCACGGATTTCGGCGCGGTGGCCCGCGTTTATCGGGACACGAACCGGGCATTGGTTGTTTTGAAAATGTTCGTGAAGGGCGAGCGGAAAAAGGACTGGCCGCGCCTTCAGACTGAAATTGACCTGCTCGATTCGAACTACGCCGCTTTGCTGGCGCCGCACGCGGAACTGCATGGTGAATTGTTTAATCGGGTGTCGCTGGATCTGGGAGCAGAAGATCATTCGCATTCCAACGAAGAACTGTTGATGGATGCCTATTCGGGCAAGGTTTCAACTGAGATGGTTGAAAAAATGTGGGCGTACGGCCGCTACCTATTGATTTCCAGTTCGCGGGAGGGCAGCCAGCCGTGCCCACTGCAGGGCAAGTGGTGCGGATCGTATCGCGGCTACTGGACCTTTAATATGGCCAATGAAAACCTGCAGATGAATTATTGGCAGGCGATGTCGGGCAATATGCCGGAGATTACACTGCCGGTATTTGATTATGTGGACCGGCTGATGGACGATTTCCGTGAAAACGCGCGCAAGCTTTACGGTTGCCGGGGCATTCTTATTTCATGCATCACCACGCCGCCGTCGGGGCTGTTTAAAGATATTCAACCGCACATTCTGCATTGGACGGGGGCGGCCGCCTGGATCGGCCAGCATTATTACGACTACTATCTGCACACGGGCGATGAGACCTTCCTGAAAGAACGCTGTATTCCGTACCTGCGGGAAGTTGCGCAGTTTTATGAAGATTTCTTCACGATTGGTGAGGATGGGTTCTATCTGAGCGCACCGTCGAATTCACCGGAAAATCATCCGGGTAATCATACGCAGGGCGCACAGGAAATGGTTTCGATGGAAACCACGATGAATGCGACGATGGATTTTGCATTGGCCAAAGAGGTCCTGACGCATCTGATTGAAAGCGACGATGAGCCCGCGCGTTGGCAAGCGATGCTGGATAAGATTCCGGCTTATCAGACCAATGAAGACGGCGCGGTGAAGGAATGGATGCATCCGTTTTATACCGATAATTATCACCATCGCCATCAGTCGCACATCTATCCGGTTTTCCCGGGATTGGAAGTTACGCGCGAATCCGATCCGGAACTCTTCAACGCCTTCGAAATCGCCATTCGCAAACGGCTGGATATCGGGATCGGTTCGCAGACCGGCTGGTCGCTGGCGCATATGGCGAATGTTTATGCCCGTATGAATGAAGGCGATCGGGCCTTGAACTGCCTGAGCCTGCTGGCGCGGGCGTGTGTGATGAATAATTTTTACACCACGCATAACGACTGGCGCAACAGCGGCATCGGGGTCGACTTTGTGATGGCGCCGTATCAGATCGATGCCAATCTCGGTTGGTCGGCGGCGATTCAGGAAATGCTGCTCTTTTCCGTGCCGGGTAAAATTACGGTACTTCCGGCTCTTTCCAGTGATTGGAAAAAAGGATCGGTGAAAGGGTTACTGGCGCGCGGCGGCGTTGAGGTTTCCATCGATTGGAACCTCGCTGAAAAAGTGGAAGTGCGCTTGGTGTCCAGAAAGGATCAGGTGGTGACGTTGAACTCTTTATATGGCCAGCACGTTCAGCTTGAACTCAAGGCCGGAGAAGAAACAGTTCATCGCATTGAAATGTAAAATAGAGGTGTCATGTGAGTTTTTCCAATCCTTGGAAGGGAGTTGTTGCGATTGGTGTTTTGCTGACCGCAGGTTTGGTTCAGGCGGAAAAGCCGAATGTGATCGTAATCTATACGGACGACCAGGGATACGGCGATGTGAGTGCGCTGAATCCCGAGGCCAAATTCAAAACGCCGAATATGGATCGGCTGGCTGCCGAAGGCATTGCCTTCACGCGCGGGCATAGTTCGGATTCGGTCTGCACGCCGTCGCGGTACGGTCTGTTGACGGGGCGCTATTCCTGGCGTACGGAGCTGAAAAGCGGGGTCTATCATGCCGAGCATCCCTGCATGATTGTTGATGGCCGCATGACGCTGGCGAATCTGTTTAAGGAGAATGGGTATCATACGGCGATGGTTGGAAAATGGCATCTGGGTATGGATTTCCCGGGTACGCCGGAGGACCGTGATTGGACTCTGCCCGTGCAGGACATGCCGCTGGATAAAGGCTTCGACTATTTTTACGGGATTCCCGCTTCGTTGAATTACGGCATTCTCGCCTGGTTCGAGGGGCGCTACGCAAAGGTGCCGCCGACGATGTATACCAACAAAAAGAAAAACCCGCGGCATATGGATTATCGTATTATGCCGCCCTATGAAACGGAGCCCGGCATTTCGAAAGATCCAACGCGTACCGTGAAGCAGAATTTTGAAATTGCGGAAGACTTTGTCGATAATCAGTGCCTGACGCGTTTCACGGATAAGGCGATTGAGTGGATGGAAGGGCAACAGGCCAGCGTTGAAAACGGCACACCGTTTTTTCTCTATCTGCCGTATACTTCGCCGCACTATCCGGTTTGTCCGCTTCCGGAATTTCAAGGCCAGGGTGAAGCCGGGGCCTATGGTGAATTTGTGATTGAAACCGATTATCAAATCGGTCGGATTCTTGAATTTTTGAAAACGTCCGGACTGGATGAAAACACGCTCATCGTATTCACCAGCGACAACGGTCCGGAAAAATCATGGGCGCAGCGGCTGAAGGAATTCGGGCATGACAGTCGCGGTGGATTGAAGGAAGGCAAGCGATCGGTTTATGAAGGCGGGCACCGCGTTCCGTTTCTGGTGCGCTGGCCGGCGGGCATTGCGGAGCCCGGTCGGCAATGGGATAAACCGGTCGGTCAGATTGATCTGATGGCTACGTTTGCGGAGCTGCTGAATACTGAACTGCCCGATACGGCCGGTGAAGACAGTCAAAGTTTTGCTCCGGTTCTGCTCGATCCGAAAGCGGATTACACGCGCCTTCCGTTGATCAACCATGGAAATAATCAGCGCTATTCCATTACGGAAGGGTCATGGAAACTCGTGTTGCCCGGAAAAGAAACCGGTATGGAGCTCTATGATCTTTCGAAGGATCGGTCGGAAAAGAATAATGTGGCCGCTGCTCATCCGGAAACGGTTCAGCATCTGAAAAACCGCATCACGGAAATCATTGCGAGCGGAAGAACCACGGCGGGAGCCGCCCAGCTGAACGATACAGGATATTGGCCGGCGTTGAACTGGATGACGGAAGAGCAGTACACGCAGGAACAACCACAGGATTGAAAAAAGGAAAAGTCATCATGAAAAAGATTATCTTACTTACTTTTGTTTCACTGTTCAGTTGCAGTTCTCTGCTGGCGGCCGGCGGAAAACCGAATGTGGTGTTTGTGATTACGGACGATCAGGGAATGGGCGATCTGGGCTGTACGGGCAACCCCTATATTAAAACGCCGAATATCGATAAATTTCACGATCAGGCGGTGCGGTTTACGAATTATCATGTGGGCACAACCTGTGCACCGAGCCGCGCCGGGATTATGTCGGGGCGGCATTGCAATCGCGTGAATGTGTATCACACGATCAATGGGCGCTCGCTCCTGTTTGAAGACGAGGTGATCCTGCCGGAAGTCTTTGCGCAGAACGGCTATGTGAACGGCATGTTCGGGAAGTGGCATCTGGGCGATAACTATCCTTTCCGTCCGCAGGACCGGGGTTTTGATGAAGTGGTGATGCATGGCGGCGGGGGTATCGGGCAGGGTCCGGACTATTGGGAAAATGACTATTTTGATGATACCTATTGGCACAACGGTGAGCTGCAGAGTTATGAAGGGTATTGCACGGATGTCTTTTTCGCGGAAGCCATAAAGTTTATCGAAACCAACAAGGATAAGCCGTTTTTCTGCTATCTCTCGCTGAATGCGCCGCACTCGCCGTATAACCTGCCGAAGGAATATTACGACCTGTATCAGGGGGAGGAATACAAGGAGCTGAATGCGCGTCTGTTGCGATTCTACGGAATGATTTCCAACATCGATGATAACTTTCAAATCTTGGAAAATAAGCTGGATGAGCTGGGGCTGACGGAGAATACCATTCTGATCTTCACGACAGATAACGGGACCTCGGCCGGACGCTCAGTTTATAACGCCGGGCTGAAAGGCGGGAAGGGCAGTCAGTACGATGGCGGGCACCGGGTGCCGCTGTTTATTCGCTGGCCGAACGGGGAGCTGACGGGCGGCAAGGATATTGATGAACTGGTGGCCAACTATGACCTGCTGCCGACCTTTGTGGATTTGTTGGGACTCCAGTTTAATCCGAAGAACCCGCTGGATGGTAAAAGCCTGAAGCCGTTGCTGACGGAGGAAAATCCGGCGTGGGAAAATCGTATCCTTTATATTGATACGCAGCGGGAACAGAATCTGATCAAATATAAAAAATATGTGGTGATGGATGACAACTGGCGTCTGGTGGACGGGAATAAACTGTACAATATTTCCGAGGACCGGGGTCAGGAAAACAATGTATTCGATCAGCATCCGGAAGTGGCAAGCCGTTTGGCCGAAGGCTATGAAACCTGGTGGAATTCCTTTTTGGAAGACGGGGTCGACGAGCGCTATGCTTATATTAAAGTGGGTTCGCCGAAAGAAAATCCAAGCCGGCTTTCTGCACATGACCAGATTGTGGGGCGTTATACACCGGCCTGGCATCAGCATGGAGCGATTGAGGGGGCTCAATCGACCGGTAAATGGAAAATCGAATTTGTTGAAGATGGCGACTATTCGATTGCTCTGCGTCGGTTCCCGCGGGAAAGCGGCCTGGCAATTAATGCAACGTTCCCGGCAGAGGAAGGCCGGCTGGAAGTGGAGCAGACCGCTCCGGCCGGTGTGAAAGACGATTTCACGGAAGCCAGGCTCTATGTGGCCAGCATTTCCAAGTCGCAGAAAATCAGGGACGGACAGGAAGAGGTGGTCTTTAAAGGGCATATCCCTGCCGGAAAATATGATCTCGAAGCGCAGCTGATCGACAGCGGCAACCGGGTTCATCCGGCCTACTATCTTTACATTGAAAAGCTCTAAAAAAAACGGATGTAACTGCGGCAGTTGAACGGTGGATAAGTTAACAGTGTAATCCGTTGCGAACTGTTTGAAGTATGATTCCTCTGGTAGCACTGTACGCTAATTTTTCTATCTGGAGGCGATGTCAGCATTATGAAGCAGTTACACGTTTGGTTATTCCTTTTTTTCTATGCGATCAGCACGGTGGTTTTTGCCGAGTCAGGACTGGTGGATGCGGTTCAGTTCGGTAATTCAGCATCGGAGCAGGAACATCGGATTGAACCCGTTCTGAGCGATGTGGTTGACGGGGCACTGGGGTTAAAGGCGCGCCGGCTTCTGCCGGAAGCAGAGCCAAACTGGCAGGGCGGAAAAATTACGTTCATGATGAAGGTTGATCCGGAGAAGCCCAACTATTTCACGGCTAAGTTCTGGGGCGGGGATACCTGCAGCGATGATGAGCACGAATTGCGGTTGTGTCTCTATGTGGAGGGGAAGCAGCTGGGGACCCGCCACCTTGGTGCAATCGACATGCTCGACATCATGAAATATGACCTCCCGCGCTATCCCGGCCGTTTTTTATACGCGACCCGGCCACTGCCGATTCACATGACCAAGGGCAAAACGGAGATCGAGATTACGATTGAAGGGCAGGGCGGCATCAACGGCTATGCATCGAAGATTGACGATTATCAACATAAGATGACTGAACCGTCGCGCGGGATCTATCGGGCCTATGTTCATACCGATGCCTGTTTCCAACCCTTGGAAGATGAAGTTCAGGGTGCACCGCCGGTCGATATTCCGGTACGTCCGGAACCCGGCATTGAGGTGCTCGAAGAGCTGAAGAAAGAACTCAATGATCGGTCCGATATGGAGATGGCCCGCGGCGGTAGAAAACATGAGTACAATATTCAGTACCTCGCGTATGCCTACGAAACTTCCTGGAATACTGCGTATCAGAACCCGCTGGCACTTGAACGGATTGTGGAAGCGATTGATGCCCACTATCTGGAGTTCCGCGATAATGACGGGAAAATCGAGGGCGTGCGGTGGATTTTCAAGGGGCCGATCGGTGATGCCATCCGGTTGAGATATAAAGACCTGGAGCCCTGGCTGGATGAAGATGTGCCGGGCACAAGCAGGAAGCGCCGGAAAGCCTGGGCGGAACTGATGGAGGCCTCGCGGAATCACAACAGTTCCGCCGCCGGGGAGGGCCGTCGCTCCTACACAAACCAGTGCATGATCAAGGACCAGAATACCTATTATTGCAATCTGGCGATCGCCAGAATCTATCCCTCAAAAGCATGGCCGGAAGAGAAGGCGCGGCTGATGCTGTATGAGGCCATGGGCCTGGAACCGTTCAGCGGAAGCTGGGACGAGCGGGCGAGGCCCGACTGGAGAGAGGGTAAAAACAAGATGCTTCTGACCGAGCAGGCATTGACAAAAGAGCTTGGCTACGTGGGGGCATACGGTGAAATTATTTCGGATTCCGGTGTGGCCATTTATGAAGCAACCAAGCCGGCTCCGGATAAAGAGGGCGATCCGCGCATTAAAGCACAGCTGATTAAGATGATCCGGGCGCGGGCGCCTTTCCGCTATCCGTTGATGGATAAAGATGGCTATCGGAGTATGAATCAGGAAGCCCTGATCGGCTGGCGCGACTGGAAATATCCGGGCGGGGTGATATACGACCAGACCAATGGCCGCGATGGTGGTGCATTCGACGTTGCGGTGGCAACCGGAGATCGGGTGCTGTTGGGCTATGGCCAGCAGATGCTGGAGGATAATCAGTTTTTTGCTGCGGTGAAAGAGCGGATGGCGCACCGGCATACCAATTCCAAGACTTATTTGCTGGGGGTGCCGGAACGGTATGAAATCGTTGCCTCACAGGAGCCGCAGCCGTACCGCCTTCCAATGACGCCCGGCCAGCCGGATTTTGTGTTTGCTGATCCGGGGAATGGTGTGCTGGCGTTTAAGGATCGGGAAATGATTTTTTATGCATCACTCTATTGGCGGGCGCGGCATGCCGTCAATAATCTGGCGCGTGTCCATTATATGACGCCTTATATGGAGCGGGACTCCATTGTTAATATTGAAACTGTTTTTGAAGACAGCGGGAAGGTGTATACGATTCCCGAACGAACGAATATGGAATTCAGCCGTGGTCGTGAAGAGGGGTGGTACACGCAGCAGGGGATCTATCAGGCAATGGAGGGGGTTGAATATCCCATTGCCAAGGTGAAAGGCGATGATAACTATAAGGTCGGCGACGAACACCTGCAGGCCGGTAGGGCTCAACTCTATACCATGACGTACGGACCCTATTTCATTGCCATGAATTGTGACGATTCGGAAACCTTCCGGGTGAATATTCCAGAGGAGTTTCTCGGTTCCAAAGATCTGGTTTCCGGTCAATTGGTGAAGTTCCCTGTTGCTAACCTGAGGTCGGGCATCACGATCGTTTTGTGTAAGACATGGAATGAGGAGCCGGAAATCCCGGCGGGAGTGGTGGAAGCTCTTCCTGAAGTCAACGAGGACGCCTCAAAGGAAGAGGTTGAGACCGTGGTTGTTGAAGACGTTCCGTCGGAGGAACCGGCAGCAGAACCCCCGGTTAAAACAGAACCGGTTGTTGAGCAGCAAAGATCCTGGATTCAGGATAATGTTCTGATTGTGGGCATTGCTTCCGCCCTGATCGTTACCGTGGTGCTGGCCGGCCTGTTCAGAAAACGATAAGGCACTGATATCGACTGCCTGCGATGCGGAAATGAACATCGCAGGCGGGGACGGGCCTGTAAGTAAACCGGTGGTTTAAAGAGGGGATTGTTTGTGCTGAGCTTCGCGCCGTGCAGGCACAAAAAACAATCTCTGTAAACCGCATCCTCCACGGATTTCCAGAGATTGGAAAACAAAGCAAGGCCGAGTGTAAACTCCGCCTTGAAATTGATTAAGCTAAGCCAGCTTATTTTTTCTTATGACGATCTGCACGTCTGCGTTTGCGACGTTTGTGATTCGACATTTTAGTTTTACGCCATTTCTTGATGGTACCCATGTTGTCTCCTGATTATGTCTTAAAAGGGTGGGTAAGTTACTTACGCCACGATTTTGTTCAAGCTAATTTCAATAATTCCTTCAGCACCCGCATCCTTCAACGAAGGGATAATATCGCGAACGACAGATTCATCCACCACTGTTTCGATGGCAAACCAGCCTTCTTCAGTCAGTGAATTAATGGTTGGCGAGTGCAGGGCCGGCAATAAATTCTTTACGTTTTCGAGGTTGGCCGCTTCAACATTCAGTTTAAGCAGAACCTTGTCGTCAGCGTCCAGCGCCGCTTTCAAAAGCATTGCAATTTTCTGGAGTTTCTGTTTTTTCCAGTCATCCGCCCAGGCATCTTTGGAACAGAAAAACTTGGTGTAGGACTCCATCAGCGTTTCTACAATCTTCAGATTGTTTGCGCGGAGCGAGCTGCCGGTTTCAGTGATGTCGACAATGGCATCCACAAAATCGGGAACTTTAACTTCTGTTGCACCCCAGGAAAATTCAACTTCGGCGTTCACACCGTTCTTTTCCAGCCAGCGTTCGACAATGCCGACGCCTTCGGTGGCAATTTTTTTGCCTTCCAGATCTTTCACCGAGCTGATGGAAGAGTCGTTCGGAACAGCGAGTACCCAGCGGATAGGTCGTTTACTCTGTTTCGAGTAGACCATGTCGCACAGATCAACCACGTCGGAACCATTGGCTTCAACCCAGTCCAGCCCGGCAATCCCGGCATCAAGCATTCCATGTTCGACATACCGGCTCATTTCCTGAGCACGCAGAATGCGAATTTCAATTTCTTCGTCGTCAATCGACGGAAAATACGACCGCGTTCCGCCTTTAATCGTGAATCCGGCCTTCTTGAAAAGCGCGTAGGTCGATTCCTGTAAGCTGCCTTTTGGCAATCCGATAACCAGTTTATTCATAAATCCTTTTCCTTTGTTGATTTGGGAAAGGGCGGAATATAGAGGAAGAAACACGGGCGTCCAATACCCGATTGAAAAAAACTTCCAAGGGCCGGGATACCTTGTAAATCGACTTGTGCAAACTCAGAGAACGTATGATTCGGGATTCCCCTTGGTATCCCGCTCCAGTTCATCCGCTGACAGGAGATCCTGTTCAACTGTTGCCATTGCAGTGCAATATTGCCCTCGCTTCCGTATTTTATTGGAGAGTCTTTCTATCCTGTGAACTGGGGATAGGCAGATGGTAATAATTTAATACTGTATTTCATTTCGGATCGTATATTGACCGTGAGAAGGGAGGCGGAAAGCACAGCGGAAGTTTCGGATTTTGAACTACAAGCGGTCCCGAGTTTAAGGCGGCTGAAAATATACTGTTCGGGAAACAGCAGGATCAGAGGGGTGGCGCGTGAATCGCTGGCAAAAGTTAAGGATCTTGATGCAGGTTTACTTGCGTTGCTCGTGAGTTTCGGTCCGGGCAATCTCTTCGAAATCCGTCTTCGCAGTCAGTATTTAGTCAGGAAGAATTGCATTGGTAAAACGGGTTGTTTATAAGACAAAGCTTTGAAAAAGGGTTTGGGAGGTTGTGCTGTGGCAGTTGACTATGTGGAGCATTTAGACTTTTTTTCAACTTTAACGGGCTGAATTTCGGTAAAAATTGAAAAGATAAAGTAGAATGCAGTGCAATTCATAAAACTTATTGTTTAACAAAAAATTGCCGGGTGAATTCTGCAGCTTTTCGGGCCATAATGAATAAGCGAGACAAGGAAATCAGAGGATTAAAAAAAATATGAAAAAATTATCAGATATCATTCCAAGAAGCATAGCGTTCCCATTTATATTGCTTTCCACCTGTTTTGCTATGTGGGGGCTGTCTAACAATATGACCGATCCTTTGGTAAAAGCCTTTTTGGATATTTTTGACGACCTGAGCACTGCTCAAACCGCTCTGATTCAAAATGCATTCTACGGAGCCTATTTCTGTCTGGGTATCCCGGGGGCTATTATTGCGAGAAAGTATGGATACAAGAAAGGCGTTCTTGCCGGACTGGGCCTGTATATTCTCGGTGGGTTGCTCTTTTATCCAGCCAGTTTAATGCTTCAGTTTTCACCATTCCTGGTGGCATTTTTCGTTCTGGCCGGTGGATTGTCCATTCTGGAAACCAATGCCAACCCCTACATTATTGCCATGGGGCCGGAAGATACCGCTACGCAACGCCTTAACTTTGCACAGTCTTTCAATCCGGTCGGTTCGCTGATCGGCTTGTTTGTGTGCAAATTCGCTATTCTGACAAAACTGGAAGTGGTCAACGCTCAGAAGGTCGACGGTATGGATGCTGATGCTTTGCTGGCTATTCAGACTGAGCAGCTCAATATCGTAATGACGCCTTACTTCATTGCGGCCCTCGTGTTGATTGTGCTGTGGGTTCTCATCGCCACCAGCAAGAAAATGCCGGAGGTTAAGGAACACGACCACAAGGCCCATGTCGGTCAGACGGTTAAAGCGCTCTTCGCTAACAAAAACTATGTTTTCGCGGTGGTTGCCCAGTTCTTCTATGTTGGTGCACAGATTGCGGTTTGGACCTATACGATCCACTATATTACCGGGCAGCTGGGCATCAAAAACAGCGAAGCCATGAATTACCACATGATTGCGATCATTCTGTTCTCGATTTCCCGCTGGGTCTTCACCGGTCTGATGGTTCGCTTCAGACCGAGCACCCTGTTGTTTTTGGCATCTGTTCTGGGCGTTGTTGCTTCACTGGGTGTTATCTTTGCTGGCGACAAGGTGGTCTTTACTGGATATATCCCGTTTGTCGGGGCAAGTCCGTTCACACTCGGCGTTGTATGCCTGATCAGTATTTCGGTTTTCATGTCGCTCATGTTCCCGACCATCTTCGGTCTCGGTTCGCGCGGTTTGGGCGACGGCACCAAGCTTGGAGCGTCTGGCCTGATTATGGCGATTCTCGGTGGCGCACTGCTTACGCTGCTGCAGGGTAAACTCATTGACGTGTTCGGCGGCGAAGAAGCAATGGGCTTGGCGACTGCAAAATCTTATGTGGTTCCGCTCGTCTGCTTTATTGTGATTGGGGCCTATGCGCTCTTCGTGAAGAAGAACAAAATTGAAGATCAGGTTTCTGAATAACTGTTTTGGGAGAATAACGATGCTTAAAGGAATTAACCCGATTGTAAGTCCGGCCCTGTTGAAGCTGCTCGCAGAGATGGGACACGGCGATGAAATTGTACTTTCCGATGCTCATTTTCCGGGGCACACCTTCTGCCCGAAGAATGTGCTGCGCGGAGATGGTCTGCAGATTCCCGACCTGCTCGAAGGAATCATTCCGCTTTTCGAACTCGACTGCTACGATGATCCGCTGATCATGATGGCGGCGGTTGAAGGCGATGAACTGGATCCGCAGGTTGAGCTGGATTACATGGCTGCCATCAGAAAAAGTGCGCCGGACGCACCGGAGGTCAAACGCATCGGCCGTTTTGAATTCTATGATCGCGCTGAGAAGGCCTATGCCTGTGTGATCACCGGAACCACGGCAAAATACGGAAATATCATCCTTAAAAAAGGGGTAACACCGCTGGGCTGAAACGATATGCTGCAGCAGGTTGACCAATCTTCCAATGGTTGGAAAACGAATGAGCCGATTCCTTAAGGGGGTCGGCTTTTTTCATGCACAGGTCTTCTTCCCAACTAGGTTTTGCAACCGAGGCGGGAAAGATCTACATTGCCGTATTTCGTGAATACGATGGAGATCAGACCATGAAGCGTAATCTACCGATCTGTTTGAGAGTTTGTTTTGCCCTTGCAACCTTTTCCGGACTGGCATTCACCGCCCAAAGCAAGACACTTCCAATGCCTCCGAAACCTAATCCGGCAGGACAGGAGCAACCCGTATTTGGAGAGGCAGACGGGCATTTCACGTTTGATGGAAAGCCGGCCGTAATCATTTCGGGCTCGATTCACTATCCCCGTGTTCCCCGCGCGTATTGGCGCGACCGTATACAGAAAGCGAAGGCCATGGGATTTAACTGCATCGGCACCTATGTCTTCTGGAATGCCCATGAAAAGAAGCCGGGGGAATTCGATTTTTCGGGAAATCTGGACATCGCCGAATTTGCACGGATCTGTCAGGAAGAGGGGATGTGGCTGATTGTTCGGCCGGGACCATACATCTGTTCCGAGTGGGATTTCGGGGGGATGCCGGCCTGGTTGTTGAAAGATCCGGAAATGCAGGTGCGAACGAATGATCCGAAATTTCTGGAAGCCACCGCACGCTATATGAATGCGGTAGGGGAGCAGTTGAAAGCGTTGCAGGTGACGCATGGCGGACCGATTATTCAGGTGCAGGTTGAAAATGAATACGGTCAGTTCGGTCGTCCGGACAATCCGGATGATATGGAGTATAACCGGGCTATCTACGAGCAATTGAAGGCGGCCGGATTCGATACCATGTTTATCCGCTGCGACTGGCCGAAAAAAAAGACCATTGGAACCGCTCATTTGGATGAGGTTTATACCACAATGAATTTTGGCGGCAGTGCGGATAAGGCGTTTGAATTTTTTGAGCAGGAATATCCCGGTATGCCGAAAATGTGCGGCGAATATTGGGTGGGCTGGTTTGACCATTGGGGTGCAAAACATCACACCAAAGCGCTGGCCCCTTTCATTAAACAGATTGAATGGATGCTCGATCATGCTGTTTCATTCAATGTGTATATGCTGCATGGCGGCAGTAATTTCGGTTTCAACTCGGGAGCCAACTGGTCGTCGGGGCAATACAGCGCGGATACCACCAGTTATGATTATGATGCGCCGATGGATGAAACAGGACGCATTACTGAAAAGTTTTTCATTTTCCGCGATACCATCAAAAAATATCTGCCGGCCGACTATGACCTTCCGGAACCGCCCGCGCAGATCAAGCGTATCGAAGTGCCCGAGTTTTCATTGGAGCAGACGGCGGCGTTCGATCAATTAATACGTACGCCATATAAATCGAAAAACGCTCCTCACATGGAAGCGCTCGATCTGAATCAGGGGCTGGCGCTCTACCGTGCCACGGTTAAAGTTCCAAAGGCTGGAACATTTGGCCTTTCGTTCAGCGAGCTGAAGGACCGCGCGATTGTGATGGTTAGCGGAAAACGCGTTGCGGTAATCGACCGTCGGTTCAAGCAATCGGCTGCGGCGGTTACGCTTCCGGGCGGAGATGTTCAACTGGATATTCTGCTCGAAAATATGGGACATCTTAATTATTCCCGCGAATTGATGAAAGACCGCAAAGGGCTTGGCGAGGTGCAGCTCGACGGAAAGCCGGTGGAGGACTGGACGGTCTATACCTTCCCGCTTGAGCTCGAAGATATTGCTTCGCTGGAATTTTCCGAGGGGCAACCGGCTGCCTCTCCCATGCCGATATTCTTCCGTGGCGAATTTTACGTGGATGAAGTGGGCGACACATTGCTTGATATGACCGGGTGGGGGAAGTGCATGGTATGGGTCAACGGGATCAATCTGGGCCGCTTCTGGGATGTCGGTCCGCAATACACGCTCTACCTGCCGGGATGCTGGATGAAAGAGGGCATAAATGAAGTGATCGTGATGGATATTGAACCCACCGGACATCAGTCCATCCGTGGTGTAACGGAATTTATCTATGGGCTGAAGGTCGATGAATCCTTGAGCTATAACCGCAAAGCCGGCGAAACCATCAGGCTATCCGACAAACAGAAGGTTGCGTCCGGTTCATTCCTGGACGGCGACGAAGCACAGCTGGTTGATTTCGGCAGGACGATCGAGGCGCGTTATATTTGTGTGGAATCGCTCAGTTCTCAATCCGGGGATAATCATGCAACGATAGCCGAACTGCATTTGATCGATGCTCATGATCAGTGGCTCGACCGCGATGGCTGGCAGGTGATCTATGCCGACAGCGAGGAAATTGTTGCTGAACCTTCTTCCGGAAGCAATGTGATAGACAATCAACCGGTAACATTCTGGCACACGCAATATAAAGGAGGTGAAGCCCCCGCTCACCCGCATCAGATCGTTATTGATTTAGGTGCGGTGCAATCCTTCAGTGCGCTGCGGTATCTGCCGCGTAACGGTGCCAATCCGGGTAAAATAAAGGCATACACTATCTACGCATCGAAGCAGCTCTTCCAGGGCCTGGAAGCGGATCAATAGTCGAGCTCAGCGAGGGCTGTGGTTTAAAAGCCGATGCGGTTTGCTGCATTACAAATCGGATCAGGCCCCGGAAGAGAAAATTCCAAGCCGATAGGCTTTGTTTACTGCGGAAGCGGCGTTATTCACTTCGAGCTTTTCGAAGATATGGCCGACGTGTGTGTTGACGGTTTTTACGCCTATGCCGAGTTGTGCTGCAACTTCCTTCTTGAGCAGGCCTTCCCCGATCAGCGCGAGAATTTCGAGTTCCCGCGGTGAGAGCGCTTTATGCGGAGTTGCTTTCTTGGGTGTTGTTTTCTTGAGGGTATCGAGAATGAACTTTGCCACCTTGTCGTCGAGCATGGCTCCGCCCTCCATGACGGTAATGACGGCCTCGGTGATCTGGTCGAGCGTGTTCGATTTTAAGAGATAGCCGGATGTTCCTGCTGTGATTGCGGCCAGTACATCCGCTTCGCGGTTGGATTGGGTGAGCACGATGATTTTTGTGTCGGGGATCGTTTTCCTGAAGTAGGGAAGGGCTTCGATTCCGGACATGCCCGGCAGGTTCAGATCGAGCAGGATAAGGTCGGGAACGCTGCGGGTCGATCGGTCCTGAAGGCTGCGGAGAGCAATTTCCGCCGTTCCAAACTGACTGATAAGCGTGAGGTCCGGGTCGCCTTTGAGTGCGCTCTCGATAACTTTTCGGTAGGCGGGGCTGTCTTCCACCAGCATGATTTTAATTTTTCGTTTCATATTGTCAGGTTTTTCCATTTCCGGATTTTAAGTTTCAATATAATGCAGGTGCCGCCTGAGTCCGGTTTTTCGGCAATCACCTGCGCCCCGAGTAAGCGTGCTCGGCGCTTGAGCGAGGCGGGAACCTTCCCGTTCATGCCGTGACCGTTGTCGGCGATGATGAGCCTGATTTGCTTGCTGCCTGCAATGAGTTGTGTGCGAACTTCGGTGGCACCGGAATGACGAATGATATTGGTGAGGCATTCTTTGTAGAAGAGAAATAAATCGATGCGCCTGCGCGGTTTAAGCCGGTGCAGAACTTCCTCGTTCGAGAAAGTGATTTCGTGTTCGAGGTCAGCGAGCAGGCGCGCAGAAATCCGTTTCATTTCTTCGGGCAAATCCTGATAGAGTCCCTCCGCTTCCAGCATATTGGTGCAATAGCGGGCCGTTGCACCGGTTTCTTCAGTAAGGGTGCGGATTCCGTCGACGGTGTCGATCAGTTCCGGCCACTCCTCTCGGGCATTTTTCCGGTCGACTATTCTTTTTGCGAAATCACCCAGCAGTCCAATGGCATGAAGGTTTGCGCCTAATTCATCGTGAAGGTTGGCGGCGATTCGTTCGCGGGTTTGAAAGACCGTGCGCTGCCGGAGGATTCGGTCGATCAAAATGGTGAATCCGGTTGCGGCAGCGAGCAGCGCGGCCAGCCAGCTCATTCTTCTGAGATTGGTTTTCTGGAGGGCATAGCGACGGTTCAGCTCATCCACCACGAGCGGACGTTCGGTTTCCAGTTCGTGGCGCAGGGCGAGCTGGTTCAGCCAATCGCGGATAGGCAGGATATTGCCATACATATTCCGTCCATCGGTCAGGCTGGAAGGGAGGCGGGTTTTTCTGGCGTTTATGATGCTGGAAGTGAGCGTTTTATGGAGGGCGATGTTCCTGCCTTTGGATAAGACCTCGATTTCGGTAAACCCGAACAGCGGGGGGACTTTGCTGAAAGGCAAGGCGGGGGGAGGATCGATGACGCGGAGGCGAATGTAGCGGCATGCAGTTTCGGGGAAGGGCCACATGATGATCGGTCCCGAGTCGTAGGCGGTTTCATGGCGCAGATCGAGCAGGGTAATTGAATCTGAAAAATCGGACTGATTCGCCCCTTCGATGCGCATTCGCTTTGGTATTCCCATATCGCCTGCATAGGCCTGCGGCAGAGTATCGCTTTGTTCCGGGGCATGGAGATGGATGCCGGAGACGGGATAGGCCATTCCCAGATCCAGCGTTAGAACCGGATGCTCCTCGAGACCGATTCGGGCGAGATAGGCCACACTCTGCTCCCCTCTGGCAGCATCCATTAGATAAGGCACAAAACCATCGACGACAAAACGCTCGTCCCACGCACCCGACGGGCTGGGCACATTTGATGAGGTTTTGACGGGGCGTCGAAGCGCCATGTTTTCCTGTTCGCTGAACGCCAGAATTTCCGAGAGCTGGAAGACTAGACGCTGGTCGACCGCACGGCGGGTAAGCTGTTCGGCTTCGACCCGGATCCAGGATGCGGCAATACCGTTGCACGGAATGACGAACGGGGCGATGCGGGGAAGAATATTATCTTCGCTGGAGTCATATTCGGCCACAACGGTTCCGACACGATCCTTGGCGGTTCCGGCAATCAGGCGAAAGGCATTGGGAAAGGCATCGGCCTGGAATTCGTTGGCCGTATCGCGGCGGATGGCCGGCACCAGCATGACTTCGTCGAGCGGCACTGTTTTGCCGAAATCGATTTCAATCCATTCCGGATGGTCGGAGGTCTCCTGGGGCTCGGACCGATAACCAATGGCTCCGACGCCACCGCCGAGGCTGTAGTGGGCAAGTTGTGCCAATTCGGAATCGATTTTCGACAGTCGGTTTTCCAGGAAAGCCCGGGATCGCTCTTGAAAAGGCAGCTTTTCAAAAGGGGATATCTGCCGGGAACCGGCCAAAGCCGTAAAAATTCCTCCCAGAACAAGCACTGCCACGGATGTTGGAATTGCACGCATTAATTTTTTATATCACGAAACTGCGTATGGAACAGCCCTACTTTATGGTTTGGATTTTATTGAAGAGTTGATGTTCAGTTTTAAGAAAACCGC
This sequence comes from Pontiellaceae bacterium B12219, assembly GCA_029432795.1. Lineage (GTDB taxonomy): Bacteria > Verrucomicrobiota > Kiritimatiellia > Kiritimatiellales > Pontiellaceae > Pontiella. Next base: position 11,124 of record JARNMJ010000028.1, on the reverse strand, counting down.
GTCTACTCCACTACAGCAATAGTCTCGCCCGGCTTCAGAATGCTGAATTCCTTCTCGGTTGTCGCCTCTCTCCTGACATCTATGCGACGCCATTACAATGGCACCAAATTCCGTGAATACCCACAACAGGTTCATCGTGTCCTCTGTTGTTCTCATGGTTTTGAAAACAGATATTTTAAGTTGGGCTTTGCGGCATGAGTATCCGTCAAATACGGGATAGTGAAAATATCAGTACTTTTGTCTGTAAATATAAGCGGTGCTCTTTCTTTGTTTTAAAGTTAATATATATAAAAATATGAAAATTGTATTTTGTTGTGCTGTGAAGTGAAACGTTTCGGGCGAAGTCATTTTATCAAATCCTCTGTCGCGAAGCTGCTGAGGGGGAACTTCTTAGATACCGATCTGCGAACGAGCAGATTAAAGCATCCTGTGAATGCCTTATAGACGACAGGATGGGGAAGAGTAGATTGGGTTATGAAATCGAGAAAGCGAGAGCACTGAGGCGCAGTACTGTAAAGCTAACGTAATAAGGAGAAGAGAATGAAAAAGTCACTGGTTCTATCCACACTGGCCGCGCTATTGAGCGGGTTGACCGCTCAGGCGGTAACAATTCAGGAAAATACAGCATTTCCAACGCAGGATATAATTCCCGGCCAATCGCAGCAGATTACGGATGGTGGCACGCAGATTATGCGCAATGAAGATACATTGCATGTTGGCGCTGGCCAAAGTTTCACCTTATCCAGCCCGGAAACGCTGGCGGCCATCACCATTCAGATGGGGGTCGGCAGGAATAAGTCGATCGCGGCTTCAGGCACCCATGAGCTGGAGTTATGGATCGGAAGTTATGACGACACAACAGCAAGCAATCATGTGGTGGGCGCCACGAGCCTTCTTACCTCTATAGACGTGGCCGGTTTCACATTCAGCGATGGAAACTATTATACATTCAATCTTGATTCTGCTTTGTCGCTGCCTGCCGGTGACTATGCGTTCCAGCTCTATTGGACTACGCCGGACCAGGGGGACCACCGTATCTGGTGGGCCGATAACGCGGCCGGAGGCTATGCAGGAGGGGAATTACTGGTTCAGGACAATCTGCCGGCAACAGGCGGGCTCCCCTTCGAAGAAGCGAGTACGAATGTTCTTGCTGATTTAGTGTTCGCGTTGCATAGCGCGCCGATTACCGGTGTTCAGACAACTCTGCTTACTCCGGAGGAATTGACGATGTCCCATGTCATTGGAACGGGCTCAACCACCGGAACGGTCGATGCAGTCGTTATATCTGATACGACCGTGGATGTGACTATTACCATTTCAGACGAATCGGATGTCGGAGCCTTTAGTGTTGTTTCCGCAACGCCGCAAACGCTGCCGGACGGAACGACCGAATTGGCGTTCAAGTTTGACAATGCAGTTGCTAATTTGACGGCCGGCGAAATGGCCACCGGGCTGGTTGCCTTTGCATGGACTGAAACCGGCGGGGGAACAAGCGGAACGAATTTTATGCCGATCAGTGCATCAATTAGCTTCCCGGCAGGAGAGGCAAATGCATTCCGGGGTTATGAAAGTACAGCATGGGGCACTGCGACAAACTGGAATCTGGGACGTGTTCCCGGCACATTGGCTGCTGACAAGGCCCTCATTCAGGGCGCATCTGTGGTCGATGTGATCACGAACTTCACGGGCGAGTTTTCCTGGGGTACAATTGTTCGGGGCGACGGTTCGATATTGAACATTGGCGCTGATTTCCTGAATGCCGATTATATGACACTCGGCGGGGCTTCGGATAATTATGGTTTTGTGAATCAGACGTTGGGTTCTGTTGACATCACGGCATTGGATATCGGTCATGCATCGGGAGTTTCCGCATCAAACTCGGTCTACACGTTGTCGGGCGGAACGCTGACAACCCGCGAAAACGGTACGATCCATACGAATGGTCAAATGGTTATCAACGGCGGAACACTGATCTACAATACCACCGATGATAACGATATGTTCATTACTGGTGATGGTCTTCTTACCCTGGAGTCCGGAACCTGGAGCAGCACGGGATCGGCCGGCGGTGATGTGCTGACATTTACCCCCGATGTTGAAATCAGCGGCGGAACGGTTGCACTGACTGGAAGAAACCATTTTTCCGGTGAATTTAAAGTCATCGGGGATGCGGCATCCATCTCGATTCAACGATTAAATATTGCTCCTGATTTTGTGTTTGAATTTGCGCCCGGTGGAGGTTCTGCTTTGAGCGCGGTGAACTGCCCCACCTACGTTCAGCTTGCGGCCGGCACGATTCTGGTGGACGGTTCAAACTATAATGGTGGAAGCGCCGAAATTCCGCTGTTTACCGGGAGTATTAACTCTCTCCCGACGAATTCAACTCCCTACGTCATCACCAACTTTGCCGACGGCGTCACCGCGGAAATTACGGTGGATATGGAGACGGATACCGCTGTTCTCACGATCACGGTCGATGGGTTTCTCGGTTGGGCTCAGGAATTCGGTCTGACCGGTGATGATGCGCTTCCGGAAACGGATGTGGAACCCGACGGACTCAATAATCTGATGGAATACGCGCTGGGCGGAAATCCGACCATTGACGATGCCGCTGAGGTTTCGCCTAAAACCTACACGGCCGATGACGGGGGAACGGATTATTTCTATATTGTTTCTGATCAGCGTGCCGGAGATTCCTCTCTGTCCTTTTCGCTGGGAACCAAAACCTCGCTGCCCTTTGATCCGATCTGGGACACGGGCGATGTATCCTTCGTGGGCGAGTCGGCGGTTGTTGATAATTATAAGACGGTGACCAACCGCACCGAAGCCACGCCGAATTCGAAGTTTATCCAATTGGAAGTTCAGCAGAACTAACGCATTTAATGAATAATCAATGGGGCATGTCCGTGATAGGCACGGGCATGTCCTGTATTAAAAAGAAACGGAGGAAAAATGAAAAAAACAATATGGACAGCAGGAGTTGCCATGATGGTGGTGGGCCTTGCACAGGCGTCTCTGGTGTATAGCACTGATTTCAGTGTGCCGTATAATTCGGGTAACGGTGCTTTCGTACTGGGCGGCGCTACGCCGGATATCTCTACCAACGAGTGGTTTGGTTCAAGCAATGGTGTGGGTGTTAACAATGATGTCCTGACGCTTGGTAATACTTCTGCGAATAGGTTCCGGGGTTCCGGCATCTGGCTCGATGCCGCCGGATGGGCCACCGGACTCGTTACTGTTAAGGTTGCTGCGGCGGACTTTTCAGCTGGCACGGATTCAGAAGCGATTTTTCAAGCATACGCTGCGACGGGTGTGGATGCCTCAAATTCGGTAAGTTTGGATCTTCATGGAGCCCAGTCTACCGGAGCCGATCCGATTGCAACCGGAACAGCAACAATCGGTGCGCTGGGGGCAGAACAATACATTAACGCCAACGGTACTGCGACTTTCACCTTTAACTATAACGGAACAGACCAGTATATCGGTCTGGTTTTTGCCAACAGCAACGATCCTTCCACCGGTACAGGAAACACGGTTGTTCTGGATAACCTTACGGTGAATACGATTCCGGAACCGGCGACGATGGGGTTGATTGCGGCTTTTGGCGGCGGCCTGCTCTTTATTCGCCGTCTGTTTCTAATGTAGCAGTATGCGTTGAACGATTCAGTACCCCGGAGTTTTCCGGGGCAATTTTATGTATGTACTTTTCATGAAAACCACTGATGTCAGTGACGGGGAAATTTAAGATGTTAAAAATAAAGTCTCTCATCCTGCTTGGCCTGATGGCTTCCTGTTGTGCCTATGCCGAGCGTCCGGCGAAACCGAATATCCTGTTGCTTTTGACCGATGATCTCGGCTGGCAGGATGTGAAGTGTTACGACATCGACGAACCGTCTCCGATGGAGACGCCGAACCTTGATGCGCTTTCGAAAAAAGGCGTGATGTTCTGGCAGGCCTATTCGCCGGCTCCGACCTGTGCGCCTTCACGCTGTGCGATTATGAGTGGAAATCATCCGGCACGGGCGCAGAAAACGCATGTGGTCGGCGGTGCACCGCCCCATACCGGGGGAGGACGAATGATGGATCCGTGGTACAGCGGCCGGATGCCGGCGGATACCTTTACCCTGGCGAGAGCGATGAAACAAAATGGATATGTGACCGGTCATTGCGGCAAGTGGCATATTGCGATGGAGCATCATTCTTTCCCGCAGCCGGAAGATGTCGGATTCGATTACACACGTTCTGATCGGGGAGCCCATTCAGGAATGAAAGATCGCCTGAGCGGTTTTGCAACGGATGCAGAAGATGATCCCTATCGTCTCGATGAAAACGGGTTTCCTTATCATCAGAACAATGAAGATGCACTGACGTTTATCCGCGATAACAAGGATAAACCCTTCTTTCTGTATTATGCCACCTGGCTGGTGCATGCCCCGATCATGACGCGTAACGAAGCGCTGTTGAACAAGTATGTGGAAAAGCTGGGTGTTGACCCGAAGCACACCAATACGAAAGAGGTGCCGGGGCAGCTGAACCCCTTCTATTGCGCCATGGTGGAATCGCTCGATTATTATGTGGGGCAGGTTTTCCAGTATTTGGAAACCACCGAAGACCCGCGCTGGCCGGGACATATGCTCAGCGAAAACACATACATTATCTTTACGTCGGACAATGGCGGTATGGAGGGAAGCGGTAAAGAACGCTATACCGACAATGCACCGCTGGCTCGCGGAAAGATTTCCGCCATGGAAGGCGGGACGCGTGTGCCGCTGATTATCACCGGCCCCGGAATCCCCCGCGGCGTGCAGTCGGATGTGATGGTGAACGGACTCGATTTTTATCCGACCATTCTGGGGCTGATCGGCTCGGAGCTGCCGGAGGGAAAGAACCTCGACGGTTTGGATATTTCCGGACTGCTGCTCAACGACCCGACCAATCCCGCGTTGGTCAAAGAGGCGGATGGCTCGGTACGCGATACCATGATGTGGCATTTCCCGCATGGAAGCGCCAAGGAAAGCACCATCCGGATCGGCGATTACAAGCTGGTACGGAACTACGACCATGTGAACGATGATGCTACGCCGGAGCTTGAGCTCTTCCAGTTGTATAAAACACAAGGCAACAGGCCGATTCGGGTTGATATTGAAGAGTCCGAAAACCTGGCCGCAGCTATGCCGGAAAAAACGCAGTCGATGAACCGGAAGCTGACGGAGATGCTGACCGAAATGAACGCCAGTTATCCTTTTTATAATCCTGATTTTAAGGGGGATCTTCCGAATAAAGAGAAGGCATGCTCTGTTCTTTCCCATCAGCAGAATGGGGGCGTGGCTGAATTCAGTATTCAGGAAAACGGGGCCGAGGTGGTGCGGGCCGACCTGATCTACACGCTCAACGGCGGCGATCGCTATGAAGAGTGGTTCCGGGCGCCGGCAACCGTGCTGTCGCAGTCCCGTGTGTCCGCGGAACTGCCGGAGGGCACAACGCACTATTACATCAATGTGATTGATGAAAATAATTTTATGCGCAGTTATCCAACGGTGGGAAAGAAGCCCTATTCAAAAACGGCAATCGCGGCAGGGGCGGCTAAATCGTCCTCTAAGCAGTCGAAGACCCCGGTGAAACAATCGAAATCGTTTGCCGTGTTGTTGGAAAAAGATGCCAACCGGGACGGGCAGGTCACCAAAGCGGAGTATGTTGGTTTTTTTGCTTCGAAATTTGATCAGAAGGATACCAATCAAGACGGACTTCTCACCCCGGATGAGCATACCCATAAATCATTTAAAGGCGCGGACCACGATGCAAACGGCCAACTGACTCGCGAGGAGTTCGCAACCATTTATGAACGGCAGTTCGATAATGCCTATGACAAAAACGGGGATGGCGTCGTTACTTCTGATGAGATGTAGCCGTTGGCTCTATGAACCGATTTCCCAATCCTTGGAAGAGAATGGAAATAGATAGTATGAAGAGATGTGCAATATATTTAATGATCGGTGTGCTGGCGATTTCGAGTGCAGTGCTTGCGGGGGAAGCTGCACCGAATATCGTTTTAATTCTCTGCGATGATCTGGGCTATGGCGATGTGCAGTGCCTGAACCCGGAGTACGGTAAAATCAAAACTCCGTGTGTTGATAAGCTGGCCGGCGAGGGCATGATTTTTACCGACGCGCATTCCGGTTCATCGGTTTGTACGCCGACGCGCTACGGGTTGATGACGGGCCGCTACAGCTGGCGCACAACGCTGCAGCGCGGAGTGGTTCAGGGTTTCGCGCCTAACTTGATTGCTGAAGATCGTCTGACGGTGGCAGACTTCCTGAAAGCGCAGGGGTACCACACCGCGATTATCGGGAAGTGGCATCTCAACTTCCAATATCTGGATCCGGTATCGGGCATGCCGATCAAACGGAAAAGCAAGAAAACGCTCGCTCCCGTCGGCTCAACGATTCCGGATGGACCGGTTGATCGCGGATTTGATTATTATCACGGCTTTCATCATGCGGGCGATATGAAGGGCGTGATCGAGAATAATACCGTCATCGCTCATGAAGATGAGATCAATATGCTGCCGCGCCTGACGCGTAAAGCGGTTGAATATATTGATGCGCGTGCAGCGGAAAAAGAGACCCCCTTTTTCCTCTATGTGCCGTTTGGTTCGCCGCACACACCGATAGTTCCTTCGCCGGAGTGGCAGGGAAAAAGCGGGCTCGGAGCCTACGCTGATTTTGTGATGCAGACCGATGCCGGGGTCGGTGCGATTACCGATGCCTTGGAACGTAATGGTTTGGCGGATAACACGCTGGTCATCTTCAGCAGCGACAACGGATGCTCGAAGGCGGCAAATATTCCGCAACTCGCGAAACAGGGGCACCGCGTGAGCGCGGGCATGCGCGGTTCCAAAGCGGATTTGTGGGATGGCGGCCACCGCATTCCGTTTATTGTTCGCTGGCCCGGTAAGGTGGCGCCCGCTTCGTCGTCGGATCAGTTGATCTGCCTGACCGATTTTTTTGCCACACTGGCTGAATTAACGGGGGAAGCACTGCCCGCAGGCAGTGCGGAAGACAGTATCAGTTTTCTGCCTGCATTATCGGGGGAAACGATTGTGACTACCCGTGCCGGAGTGATCCATCATTCCATTAGCGGGCACTTTGCGTACCGGCAGGGCAAATGGAAACTTCTGCTTGCCAAGGGTTCCGGCGGGTGGAGTTCTCCTACAGAAAAAGAAGCTTCGAAACGGGGCCCCGTTGCGCAGCTCTATGACATGGATGCGGATCCCGGCGAAACCACCAATCTGTATGAAAGCCATCCGGAGGTGGTCGAGCGGTTGCTGAAACAGTTGGAAGCCGATGTCAACCGCGGTCGCAGTACGCAGGGGCCTGAATCAGAAAATGATGTGAAAGAGATCAAACTATGGAAGAGCAGGAAGTAAGAACGATGAAACGACACACCTTTAAACGTATCCTTGTCCTCGGGGCCGTATCGGTATGGGCTGCGGGCCTGTGCAGCGCGGCACCAGCGGCAAAGCGCCCGAATATTCTGTTTATTATGGCCGATGACCAATCGCCGTATGATTTGAAAATGTATAATCCTGATTCCATTTTGGATACGCCGGTGCTGGATCAGCTGGCGGCGGACGGAATGGTTTTAGATGGCGCGCATGAAATGGGTGCGTGGGTCGGCGCGGTGTGCACGCCGTCGCGCACGATGATCATGACGGGGCGGACGCTTTGGCACGCGCCCGGAAAAAACCCGTTGGCTTCCAATCCGAAATACGTACCGGCTCATCTGGAGAAGAGTTCGATGGCGGCTGTTTTCAATGCGGCGGGATATGACACGATGCGAACCTGTAAAAGGGGAAACAGTTACGCCCCCGCCAATCAGCAGTTTACGGTGGTTCATGATTCCACCAAGCGCGGAGGCACGGACGAGACCGGAAGCGCGTGGCATGCAAAGCAGGTGCTGGAGTATCTCAATCAGCGTGAAGCGGCCAAGGATTCGGATCCGTTCCTGATCTACTTCGGATTTTCTCATCCGCATGACACTCGCAACGGGAAACCGGAGCTGTTGGCTAAATACGGTGCGGTGAATCATAGCGACCCAAATGTCAGCCTTCCTCCGGTGAATGAGAAACAACCGAAATTGCCGGTTAATTATCTGAGTGTTCATCCGTTTGATAATACGGAAATGACGGTGCGCGATGAAGTGGCGGTTTCCGGAGTTTGGAAAAACCGTGATGAACGGACAATCCGTAATGAGTTGGGGCGTGAATTCGCGTGCAGCGAAAACATCGATATTCAAATCGGTGCCGTACTTGAAAAGCTGGAAGCCATGGGCGAGCTGGAAAATACATATATCATTTATTCGGCCGATCACGGAATGGCGATTGGCCGGCATGGTTTGCAGGGCAAACAGAACCTTTATGAGCACACCTACCGGGTTCCATATATTGTTAAAGGTCCGGGTATTAAGCCGGGATCGCGGGCGTTGGGAAATATTTATCATCTCGATGCGTTGGCCACCCTCTGCGATCTTGCCGGAATCGATGCGCCGGAAACCTGCGAAGGGATCAGTTTTAAGCCTGTGCTGATGGGTGAAAAAGAGACCGTGCGCGATGTGCTGTACGGAGCGTATGTGGCTAAAAACACACCGGGCATGCGTTGCGTTAAGAAAGGCGATTGGAAACTGATTCGCTATGAGTGCCCGGAAAAAGGTGTGAACACAACGCAGCTCTTTAATCTGGCCGAGAATCCGAATGAGCTCGTGGCGGAACATCACGATCCAAAAATTATCGCCCTTACCGGATATACACCGAAACTGCTGGAAACCAATCTCGCCGACAATCCGGCTTATGCGGAAAAACTGCAGGAAATGAAACGGCTTCTGCTTGAAGAAATGCGAAATCATGACGATCCATATCGGTTTTCAGATCAGCCGGACGACGGCTTGCCGCCCGTGAAAAAGGCGAAGTCAACCGGCCGAAAGAATAAGAAATCGTGAGCGATTTAAAGGATGCAGAGATTGAACGCTGCAAACTCAATGCGATGAAGCGAGAAACCGTATTCAACAAGTAAAAACAGAAGACGGTCGGAGATTTTAAATGAAGTTAAAAATGAAGTTTAAGCTGCTTTTGTTTGCGTTCATATCGAGCGCGGTCTTCGCTGAAGAGGGACGTCCTGAGAAGCCGAATGTTATATTGCTGCTCGCGGATGATCTCGGCTGGCAGGATGTGAAGTGCTATGATATTGATGAACCTTCGCCTTATGAAACTCCCCATATTGATGGTTTGGCGAAAGAGGGGGTTATGTTTTGGCAGGGATATTCCGCCGCTCCGGTTTGTGCCCCATCACGCTGCGCCATTTTGAGCGGTATTCATCCCGCACGTGCTCAGAAAACCAGTGTCCGTGGAGGCACGCCGCCATCGCCGTATCATCTGACGGGTATGCGCGTGATGGAACCCTGGCAGACGGCCCGGGTTTCGGTGGAAGGGGCAACCCTCGCTCAGGTGCTGCAGGCAAATGGTTATGCGACCGGGCATAGCGGTAAATGGCATATGAATATTATGCCGAAGGCAGAACCTGTGCCTAAAGATGTGGGATTTGAATGGTCGCGTGAAAGTATGAGCGTGGCGAGAGATATGAAGCCCAACCGTGTGAAAGGCTTTTCAACCGATGCATCCGACGATCCCTGGCAACTCGATGAAAACGGATACCCCAAAAATGAACTTTTTGAGGATGCGGTGACGTTTATGGAAGAGGTTAAGGAGCGGCCTTTCTTCCTCTTTTGCGCGCCCCGTCTGGTGCATTCACCAATTCAGATCCGCAGCAGGGCCCTGTTGGAAAAATATTGTAAAAAGCTCGGAATCCCTTTCCCGGAAGGACCGGGACCGATGGCACTGCCCGGGCAGCGGAATCCCTATTATTGCGCCATGATCGAGTCGTTTGATTACTATGTCGGAAATTTGTTGCGCTATTTGGATACGACGGAAGATCCACGGTGGCCGGGCCATACGCTTCGGGAAAACACCTACATCATTTTTACCTCGGACAATGGGGGGATGGAGCAGCTGAAGGGCGATGTGATTACGGATAACTATCCGCTTGATGGGGGCAAGATTCGGTTGGAGGAGGGAGGAACCCGGGTGCCGCTGATTATTGTCGGGCCGAATATTCCGGCGAATACACAAACCGATGTAATAGCCAACGGCCTGGACTTCTTTCCGACCATTTTGTCGATGACAGAAACTGAGATTCCGGAGAATAAACTGCTGGATGGCTGTGACTTGTTTCCGTTGCTCACGCAGTCTCCCCAAGACCCCTCCCTCATCAAAGAACGGGACGGTCGTGTTCGCGATACCATGATGTGGCATTTCCCTAATAGTATCGCAATGAACAGCACCCTTCGGGTTGGCGACTACAAACTGGTGCGTAATTATGATGTCATCAACAATCCGAAGGTTAAAACCGAGCTGGAGCTTTACCGGCTTTACGAAACGCGTGAGGGGAAATCCGTGCGCGTGGATATTGAAGAGTCCCAAAACCTGGCGTTGTCTATGCCGGAAAAAGCGCAGGAACTGAATGCCAGGCTTACTGAAATACTGACCGGAATGAATGCCCGTTACCCTTATTTTAATCCGGAATATCAGGGTGACCTGCCGTATAAGGAATGTGTGCCGGTGTTCTCTTCTGAAAAACAGGACGGAAATGTCGTTCGGGCAAAATTTACGGAAAACGGTGCAAAAGTTGTTCGGGCTCAATTGATGGTTACCTCTTTGGGAGGGGATCCGAATGAAGAGTGGTTTGCTGCGCCGGCCGTGATTGAGGATGGAATGGTTGTTGCAACTCTTCCGCCGGGAACGACGCACTATATTTTTAACATCATTGACGAAAATAATTACCTCGTCAGCTATCCGTCAGTGAACAGTCAGGTGCATTACAGATCTAAAAATCAATACTCGGATGATGCACTGCGAGCTCTGCGCTGAACAAAACAGGAGGAAAACGATGAAGAATCATACAGGTAAATTATGTTGTGGAATTTTGGCCGGTCTTTTGATCGGTGGTCAGGCTGCAATCGCCGCTCCGATTGCGTGGGAGCCCGCGGTTGATGTCAGCGATAAGAGTCAGCTCA
>JARNMJ010000027.1 GCA_029432795.1 Pontiellaceae bacterium B12219 | reverse complement strand
CGAATATCAAGGACGGAAGGATTCAGATCAGCTCCGAATGGAGCTGTAAACAGGCGGAGCGTAGCGGAGCCATAGAACCCCGGGCATGCCCGGGGTATCTATATGTTGTTTCGGGATTTTCAGCAATCGGCAAAAATTACCGATTTAAACATATCATTTAAGTTGAGGGATCGGTTGGCCGAATAGCTTCATATCCGCAGGAATTTCCGGAAGGTCCGGAAGGCGGTGAGTGGCACAAGGATGTGCAGCTCATGAGTATAATAATCGCCAAGGAGGCACCCAATGCAAGTTAGTAACAATGTTTCAGCATTCAATGTTTGGAAAAACTACACCAATAACGTCAGCAGTCTGCGCGACTCGATGTCTAAACTATCATCAGGAAGTCGTATCAATAACGCCGGTGATGATCCTTCCGGTCTCGCCATGAGCGAACGGCTTCGCACCCAGACCCGTAATACTTCAGCTGCGGCGGGCAACGTGGAAAATAAGCTCAACTATCTGCAGACGGCGGATTCGTGGATGCAGAAAATGCACGATATGCTCGGCCGTATGGGCGAGTTGGCCGTGATGGCTAACGATGACACCAAGTCGGATACGGATAAGGCTATCCTGCAGAAAGAATTTGCTCAGATGCAGCAGGAAATTGAACGCATTGCCGGGGATAGCAATGTGGCAGGAGGGGGCGATGCGGATGCCGCCGGCAAATTTAATGGAATTGCATTGTTTCAGGGCGGAACCCCGATTACTCAGCAGGTGGGAGCGGATGGCGGGCAGGTTTTCACTTCCGCTGCGGCGCTGGACCTTTCCGGTGCGTCCACTGAAGACATCGGAACCGGTACCTCCTGGGGGGCATTGATCACATCAGGTGGATCAATCGATATTTCTGCAACCGGCGATGCCGGAGCGGCCGTAACTGAAGTGAATGCTGCAATTGACTTTATCAGTGGAAAACGTGCTGACGTCGGTGCGGAAATGAAGCGTATGGATCAGACCCTCGACGGCCTGCGCTCCTACGAAGAAAACATCAGTGCCACTGAAAGCCGGATCCGCGATGTGGACGTGGCCAAGGAAACCGCTGAAATGTCGAAATACAATATCCTTCAGCAGGTTGGAACGGCCATGTTGGCCCAGGCCAACCAGCTTCCGCAGGGCGTGCTTCAGCTTCTCGGCTAAGTTGCTTCCAATGGTTGGAAAAGGCGGGCTTCGTTTTCGGGGCCCGTTTTTTTTTGGGGCCGGGGTTATTCGGAAATCGGCAAAAATTGCCGATTTTAATTGCGGGGACTTAAGAGAAAGACGCGGAGGGTCGATTAACCGAACGCCGTTTAAAGTTTTGGATGGTCCAGGACGAATGGCAGGCAACACAAGGACGTGTTGCTTTGAAGTAAACTGCATATAACCAAGGAGGAAACCATGCAGATCAGTAATAATACCTCAGCGTTTAATGTATGGAAAAACTATACAAACAACGTCAGTAACCTGCGCGACTCAATGTCCAAGCTGTCTTCCGGCAGCCGCATCAATAACGCAGGCGATGATCCGTCTGGGCTGGCCATGAGCGAACGGCTGCGTACGCAGTCGCGCAACACGGCCGCTGCGGCGGGGAACGTGGAAAACAAGTTGAACTACTTGCAGACCGCAGATTCCTGGATGCAGAAAATTCACGATATGCTCGGTCGTATGGGCGAGCTTGCCGTGATGGCTAACGACGGTACGAAATCAACAACCGATAAAGATGTTCTGCAGAAAGAATTCAAGCAGATGCAGGATGAAATCTCCCGGATTGTTGACACGACTGATGGGGCTGGAAAGTTCAATGGATTGGCCCTGTTTGACGGTTCTTCTGTTTCGCAGCAGGTGGGTGCCGATGGCGGACAGACCTTTACCGGTGCCGCGATCGACCTGACTCAGGGAAGTGCAGATACACTTGCCGGTGGCAGCAATTGGGGCGACCTGATCAACAGTGGTCTGGCCGATGCGGCTTCCGGTTTGATTGCAATTTCCGGTACAGAAGGTGATGCCGGAGCGGCTGTGTCTGTGATCAATGAAGGAATTGATTATATCAGCACGAAGCGTGCGGATATCGGTGCTGAAATGAAGCGTATGGACCAGACCCTGGACGGGCTGCGTTCCTACGAAGAAAACATCAGTGCCACCGAAAGTCGTATCCGCGATGTGGATGTGGCCAAGGAAACTGCGGAGATGTCGAAGTATAGCATCCTGCAGCAGGTCGGAACGGCAATGCTGGCGCAAGCGAATCAGTTGCCGCAGGGCGTGCTTCAGCTGCTGGGCTAAGCATTCCCTGCCAAAAGAAGACGGGATCAGTTGTCATAAGATCCCGTCTTCGGGCCCCGGGGCATCGGTTGTCCGGGGGCTGCGGCATTCATCCTGCTTTAGATAGGGATGGGTTAGAATGTGAACGTTTGAGGATCGGCCATGGGAATACATGTTGGAGGATTATCATCGGGAACGGACTACGCAGGCATGATTGAACAACTCATGGCGGCGCGTCAGATTCCGATCGATACATTGGATAATAAGCGAATAGAGCTCGATTACGATATGGGTGCGTGGTCGCAGTTGAATACGTTGGCTTCCTCGTTGACTTCCTCGCTGGACACGCTTCGTGGATTTGAGCTGTGGCGCAGTATGTCATCTGAATCCTCTGCGGAAAGCGTGGTGACCGCTTCAGCCGCGACGGCTTCGGCAGAACAGCAGTATTCGCTGGTGGTCTCTAATCTGGCCAAGGCACAAAGTATTTCTTCCGATATCGTCGATACCTCGGATGATCTCATCAGCGGAGGCTATGCCGCAGCAGGCGATGTTTTTGAAATCGAGGGGGAACAGATCACGATTGAGGCAGGGGAAACGCTGACCTCATTACGCACTAAAATCAACAGTGCCGCACTTGCGATGCCGGATGAAACGCGGGTGCAGGCCAGTATTGTCAACAACCACCTCGTATTGACCCGTGCCAATACCGGGGCCGATTCAATTGCACTTTCGGATACAACCGGAACGGTTCTGCAAAATATAGGGATACTGGATGCCTCGGCCGCGATTAAAAATGAAAATGTTGCCGGCGAAAATGCGGAGTTTACGGTCAATGGAATTTCTGTGGTGCGTGCATCAAATGACAAGCTCACAGATGTCATTGAAGGGTTGACCCTCAATCTGAAAGGAGTGGGCTCATCCACGCTGGACGTCCACGCCGACCGCGATGCCGTTAAACTTGCCATTTCCGAGTTTGTGGAAAATTACAACGCATTGGCCGCGGTGGTGGATGATTACAGCAGTGTGGAGTTGGGGGGGAGTTCGGAGCTGGCTGTGAAGGGCGAGTTATATGGCGATTCCCTTTTGAATTCCATTCGTTTGGATCTGCGGCGTATGGCGACGGGCTCGAAATCCGCCGCGCTCGACGAAACCAATGCGGCGTATTCTTATAATGGCGAGACCGGCATCATGGACAATTTGTCGGATATCGGTATTTGGACCTCCGGTGAAACCAATCAGCTCAGTATTGTGGACAGCAGTCGGCTGGATGACATGCTGGAATATGAGTTCTCCAATATGGAGCAGCTGTTTAAGGGCGTTTACGACGAAGAGGCGGTCGCGTATACGAACGGTGTTGCTTCCGATATGTATCGCTATGCTGATAAAATCAGTGCATCGCTGACGGGAGATATCGCCGAGCGTATTGAGTCGATGACTGAAAAGTACGACGATTATTCAGATGAAATGGCGGAATTGGAGGCGGCTCTGGAAGACTATGAGCAAACGCTTTGGGATCAGTTTACCGCCATGGAAGATGCGCTCGCAAACATGGAATATCAGATGAGCTACATCGACTCGATGTTTAATTCGGGCAGCTAACCGATCAGTCCGCTTTCCAATCCCTGGAAGTCCGCGGTTTCCTGTGGCATCTGCTTTGCTTCACCCTGGCAAAGGAGAAATGTCCAATGTGTGGAATTGCCGGTTTTTTCAGCTGGGATTCAGATGCGCCGGTTCCTTCCCGTCCGCTGCGATGTGCGGCGGAACGAATGGCGCTGCGGGGTCCGGATGCCGATGGGTTTTATGAACAGAACGGAGTGGGATTTGCTCATCGTCGACTGACGGTGATCGATCTGACCGGCGGCTGGCAACCCATCGTAGACCGTGCTTCCGGGATTTGTCTCACCTATAACGGCGAGATCTATAATTTCAGGGAACTGCGCACGCAGCTGGTCGGGCTGGGCCATGCTTTCGAAACGCAATGCGATACCGAAGTGCTGTTGCGTGCCTATCTTCAGTGGGGGCGGGCGTGTACGGAGCGGTTTGTCGGTATTTTCGCCTTTGCCATTTATGATCCGCAGGAAGAACTGCTTTTTCTGGCGCGCGATCGGATGGGAGCCAAGCCGCTCTACTATGCCCGAACCGCTGAAGGCATTGCATTTGCTTCAACGGTGGCGGCGCTGCGGGCCTTTGACGGAGTGGGGGCCGAGATTGAATTCGATGCCGTATTGCACTATTTCAGCTCAATCCGCACGACGATGGGGTCGCGCACTTTGTTGCGGGATGTCCAAACCCTGGAACCCGGGGTTCAGTTAACGGCCCGCCGCGCAAAGCGGTCGGTCGCGTTTCAACGCTATTGGGAATTCCCGATTGTTCCGGAATCTGAAAAAGAGGCTCCGCCGTTGAGCGAAGCGGTCGAAACGGTTCGATCGCTGGTGGAAGATGCGGTGGCCGGCCAGCTCGTGAGCGATGTTCCGCTCGGCGGTTTTCTGAGTGGCGGGATTGATTCCTCCGTGATTGCTTCGCTCGCGGCGAAGCGGGGTGCATATGGCGCCTATAATGTCGGCTACGGTGAACACGGATGCAATGAATGGCCGTATGTTCGAATGGCGGCGGAGTTTGCCGAAATCCAATGTCGGGAAATCCATCTCAGTTCTGACGGATTTGTCGACGCCTGGATTTTTCTGATGAAAGAGAAGGGCTTGCCGCTCAGTACGCCGAACGAGATCCCGATTTGGTATCTGGCCCGCGCGCTGCGGGAGGACTACACCGTTGCGCTGAGCGGCGAGGGGGCGGACGAGGTGTTTGGCGGGTATGTGATGCCGTATTTTTCGGCGTATGATTTTGATCGTGCGAAACGTGTGCCGTCCGATGCGCCGGGATCGGTGGAACGGGCAATGCTTCGGCTCTACGGCCAGGACTGCCTTCCGGGGCATGTGGAGCATCACTTCCTGTTGAATTCCTGGATGGCGCCGGCGACGCAGCAGGTTTTGCTTCAGCCGGATCTGTCCGCGCGTTTTCCGGCGGTTTGGGACTTTTATCAGGGTATGTTTGATCGGTTTGAAGGATGCTCGACGCTGGATAAGCACATGCACCTGCATGCGCGCATAAATTTAGAAGGGCTGCTGAACCGGGTGGATTCAAGCACCATGTCGGCTTCGGTGGAAGCGCGTGTGCCGTTTACTGATCACCGTATTGCGGACTATCTCTACCGTCTGCCGAGTGAATACCGGATGGCCTGGCGCGATGAAGCCGCCCGCCAGCAGGGACGCGTGATGAATGTGGCTGAAATCGATCAGCGGAATCTGGTTGAGAGTAAGCTGTTGTTGCGCCGTGCGTTTATGAATGAAGTTCCTTCGGAAATTATGAATCGCCGCAAGGTCAGCTTTCCCGTGCCGTTCCGCGAATGGTTCGGTGGATCGCTGCGCGATTTTGCGGCGGATACGCTTTCGTCTTCCCGCTTGCTAAACGAAATGGTGCAACGGCCTGTTCTGATGGAGCTCATTGACGGTGCGGAGGATCCGGGTTACGCGATGCAGCTTTGGCCGCTCGCCAATCTGGCGCTTTGGGAACAAAACGGACTGCACCCGGAGGAGGGCGATGCTCCGGATCCTGTGGCATCTGAACTGCTAAACTCAACCTGTCTTACTTAAATTGAAAGGGATACTGATGAATAAAACCAATGAAACACCGGTTCCGATGGTGTTGGAGACCGAAACCCGCACTGTGCGCATTCCGGTGAGCGATGGCAACATCTTCACGTTCCCGGACGGAGTCCCCGCCTTTGAGGACTACAAGCAGTTTGTGCTGTATTGCAATACGGATATGCAGCCGTTCTTTTTTATGAAATCAATCGGAATTTCCCCGGAAGTTTCCTTTGTCTGCCTCGACCCGTTTCTCGTTTGTCCGGACTATCAGGTTCGGGTGGGCCCATCGGATTTGCAGGCGCTGGATCTGCAGCGCGGCGAGGATGCATTTATCTTTTCTTTCGTTACCGTGCGCGATGAACCCAGCGAGATTACGGCAAATCTGCAGGGGCCGGTGATCCTGAATATGAAGAACTGTCAGGGCCGTCAGATCATCAGCGAAGGCACAAAGCATGATGTTCGTTTTCGCGTGTGGGATGCGTTGATGCAGTCCCGGGAAACGTCTGCTGAAGATGATTTAGCTGCAACGCAGTGCCGTTAGACGGAAATTGAAGCCAAGGAGGGCGACATGTTGATTCTGACAAGGAAGTCGAATGAAAGCGTTATGCTGAGAGAGGATATTGAGGTCAAAGTGCTCAGCGTGCGCGGTGATCAGGTTAGTTTGGGCTTTTCGGCTCCGGCTGAAATGAACATCTACCGAAAAGAAATTTTTGAAGCCATTCTGGCCGCCAATAAAGAAGCGGCTGAACAATCGAATGTGTCTCTGGATGCCCTCTGCGGGATGTTCGGTCAATAGATGCTAGATGAACAAAGGATAGAACCATGCAGATATCGAATAATACAACGGCGTTCAACGTCTGGAAAAATTATAACAGCAATATTGAAGGTCTTCAGAATTCGATGGCCAGGCTGTCGTCAGGCAACCGCATAGAAAATGCCGGTGATGATGCCTCCGGCCTTGCCATGAGCGAACGGCTGCGCACGCAGTCGCGCAATACATCTGCCGCCGCGAGCAACGTGGAAAACAAGTTGAACTATCTGCAGACGGCTGATTCCTGGATGCAGAAAATGCACGATATGCTCGGTCGCATGGGCGAGCTTGCCGTGATGGCCAACGATGGCACGAAGTCGGATATTGACCGCACCGTGCTGCAGCAGGAGTTTGCGCAGATGCAGGATGAAATTGCCCGCATTACAACCGGGGCCAATGCCGCCGGAAAATTTAATGGCGTTGCTCTTTTTCAGGGCGGTGCCGGTATTACACAACAGGTGGGTGCCGATGGGGGCCAGACCTTCACTTCTGCTGCGTTGGATTTGACCACCGCCAGCACAGACGATCTGGGTAATGGAACAACGTGGGGCCAATTGATTGACAGTGCGGGGTCCATTAATATTTCGACACAAACCGATGCAGAAACTGCCGTGACAGAATTGCAGTTGGGAATCGATTTCCTGAGTGAAAGACGGGCGGATGTGGGTGCAGAGATGAATCGCATGAATCAGACGCTGGCCGGGCTCCGGAGTTACGAAGAAAATATTATGGCCACCGAAAGTCGGATTCGCGATGTGGATGTTGCCAAGGAAACATCTGAGATGACGAAGTATCAGATTCTTCAGCAGGTCGGTACCGCCATGCTGGCGCAGGCCAATCAGCTTCCAGGCAATGTTATGCAGTTATTTGGCTAAAAAATGATGTGTGCCTCGCGAAGAGATTCCGGGGCACGGTTTCGAACCGGTTTGGGTAGGGATGATATGAAAGCGGATCTCAGAAAATGTACGGTGCTCATGGTATATGCCGTTGCACTGCTCTCGGGCAGGAATCTGACGGCGGCTCCGGTCGAGGTTCCTGTTGGTGCGCCCACTCGGTTACAGACGTTGGAACGCAAAGCCAGTGAATATGAGCGCTACAAGGCGCAGTATCTTGAAATTCAGGAGCTGTTCGACAATATGCTGGCTCTTCTTCCTGTGGATGAAAAAGAACCTTCGCCTACTCCGGAGTCCGGATACGGAATGCTGTCCAACTTGCTTGAAAAAGCAAAACAATCGGAATCCTTGAGTCGGGAACTAAAGCGTATTCAGGCGGAGAATGAGCATCTTCAGCGGCAGTACGATGCCTTGAAAGAGGAGAATGAAGACATAAAGACAGCCCTCTCGGGCAAAGCGGAAATCATTCGATCGCTGGAAATGGAATCTGAAAAATGGAAGGAAAAATCGGAAGGGTTGCGGGAGACCATTGAGCGTTTGCTTTTAGGGGAATTTGAGTATTACGAGGTGAAGGAAGGCGATTCGCTTCAAAGCATTGCCGCCAACCCCATGGTATATGGAGACCCGTCGCGCGCGATCTGGCTGCGGCAGGCGAACCATCGTCAGGTTAAGAATCCGGATAATTTATCTCCGGGTGAAGTTCTGGTTGTGCCGCGGTTCCCAAGGAATGGATCGTATGAGTTTTAACAACAGGGATGAGGCCATGGAATTGAATGCCAAGGTGCTGGTATTGGACGATGAACCGCTGGTCCGGTTGTTGATCTGTTCAAAACTGGAGCAGGCCGGTGCGCAGGTGAGCGAGGCCGGTTGTTGTGCTGAAGCCATCAAGCTGATGCGGAACACCACGTTCGATGCCGCGCTGTTCGACTACCGTTTGCCGGATGGAAATGGAATTGATGTGGTTCGCCTGTTGCGCAAAGAAGAGTTCAGTTTGCCCATTGCAATGCTCAGCGGAGAAGCGGCGGATCTCGAAGAGGAAACTGTGAATGACCTTGGTATTTGTGCGGTTTTTCCGAAACCTCCCGATGTGGCATTGATTGCAAAAACGCTGGCTCGAGAGGCAGGCTGTTCACCGGTTAAGGAAACGGTTCGGGTAGGGCGCTATGCGTATTTTAAAGCCGATCCATCCGAGTCGGAAAACCGGCCTGAATGGGAAGAGCAGGATTGGCTGGCGGTTGATTTTTCAGCGTGGTCTTCCGAATCATTACCTTCTTCAATGCCCGATTCGTTTCGCAGGCCGCGGCGTGGACTGGCTGTGGTGGGCGCAAACCCGGATTTACGTAACTATTTTGATTCGCTGGATTTGAATATTGAATTTGTAGCCGGAGTTGATGAGTTGGCTGCACTTTCGCGCCGTCCGACAACTCCGTTGGAACGTGCAGCTCTTTTGGAAACGGTACAGCCGGGGAGCCCGACGGAATCCCATGCGTAAAACAGTTATCATTTTAGGCCTGATATTGAGTGCCATCGTAATGGAAGGCATTGTTTTTTATATAAGTTCGCGAATGCCGGCTACAGTCGAAATTCCAGAGCTGGAAGAGCCGTCGTCTTCAACGTTTGATGAAATGCTGGCCAACGCGGCTCTCTATAAAGAACAGCGGCGGTTTGGTGTGGCCCGCGAATTTGTCCGGCTGGCACTTGATCGGGCAAAGACGCCGCATGAGCGTGCCGTGGCCGGTCATCAAATGGGGGAGCTGTTATTTGAAGATTATCTTCGGGGCGGCGGTTCTCATCCCGGTGCGGCAGTTTCGTATCTTCAGGCGGCATTCGATGAGAGCGATCAGGAGTTCGTTTTACAGATGGAAGTCGGACTGGAGCTGCTGGATGTTCTGGAAGAGATGGGCGACGAACCGCACTTTTTGGAATATCTGGAATCGATGATTATAACGGCTGAAGAACCGGAATACCTTATCACATTATGGCGCCGTAAATTTGAATTTCTGATGAATTCAAATCGAGGTTGGCGCGAATTAACTAAAGCATTGGCCACTGCGGAAGCGATGCCGCTCCAGTCGGCGGAATGGGCTGAACTTCTGGCGGATGTAAAATTGCGTTCCCGCGAAAAACTGCTGGCCGATGACAGCTGGCTTGAAGCCTATGCGCTGGCAGAGGGCGGGGAAGGACTGACCGCTTACAGGATGCGGGTATTTCATGAAATTCAAACGAAGCTGGAGCGGATTATCGACTCCGGGGAAAAACAAGAGCAGGAAGAGGCGCTGCTGCGTTTGGCCAATGCAATGGTGTCGGTTGAAAACTATGAGGAAGCTCAGAAGTATCTGACGAACTTCCTTGAAAGGGAGCCGACGGAAAACTTAACCGAAGCTCTTATGTTGCTGAGCCGGATTTCGCGGGTTCAGGGGGAGGTGGCCTACGCAGCCGAACTGGCGGAATCGCTGATTCAACGATTCGATTTTAATGCGCATTCGCAGGAGGAAATTCTTCAGGTTGTCGAGCTGTTGGAAGAGCATGAACTGTATGAAGATGCATTGGGACTGTTGCAGGGCTGCTTCAGTTTCGGTGATCCCGCAGGCCGGGAGTTCGGGAAACTTATGGCTCGTGCCGCCGTGCTTGAAGAGCGTCTGGGCGATCATGACGGTGCGGTTAATTATATGAATCAGCTTCAGAAATCAGATGAGAACGATGCGTTTGCTATGGCATTTTCTGAGTTGATAAATCTGAATATGAGCGAAGGAAATTATGAGGCGGTCGAAAACTGGATTCTCCGGTTTATCGGTCGGCTCCCCGAAAGTTCCAGGGCTTATCAGGATTCTTTATTTTCTTTGTTTGAAGCGAAATATTGGTTGGATCGCCCCGTACTTGAACAGTTGGTTGTCGGTTCGGCCGCCATTCAGAATATTCCCGAAGATCCTCGCGTGGGTTCTGTGGAATTGCGTATGGCACGTTATATTGAGGAAATGAAACTGAATGATCTGGCGGTTTCCTACTACAACCGGATCGGATTGCTCAATTTTTTCCAAGGCAATGATGGCAATGCGGCATTCAATGAAAATATCAGTGAGCAGGCGATGCTCGGAAAAGCCCGGTGTTTGAAGAAGCAGGGAGATTGGGCAGCGGCGGATCATCTGTTTCGCGAGTTATGCCACCGGACAACGTCTCCGTTGGTTAAGTCGGAAGCGGCATTGGGCTGGGCGGAGCTCGCCAAACGTTTCGGACAAAACCGGGAAGCTGCGCGGCGCTACGATCTGGCCTATGTTCAGATGCTTTCCGCTCCGGATCAGGTGCGCTATACATTGGGACGCTTGAACTTGCAGGGGGATGAAAAGTTTCGGGATCCCGCTGTTATGGAGGACAACCTTTCTTTGTTTCTCAATTTGCCTGACGGCGAACGGCGCGAGGCTTTGGCGGCATATTTCAATGAGACGTTTGATTATTTGTATGAGGCTGACGATGAGCGGGCGATGCTCCGTCTGATTGATCTCGCATACCAGTCAGATTACGCCGAATGGCTGCCTATTCAGAGTTATGTGCTCCGGCTTTATGAAGACCGCTTTCAGGCCGGGTCGCTGGAAGGGCTTAGCCGTGCGCTGCGTGAGAAGGACGAAATTGCGGATGCTTCGCTTACAGAACTCGCGCAGGTGATTGACAAGATGGAACGTTTGGCCGCAACAGTGAAAAAACATCAGAAAAAGGTATTGAAATGACTGAAGATGAAATCAGCAGCTGCATAAATCAAATTCAGACTATCTGTGAACAACTGAACCGTGATCATGAACGGGCCAAACAGCAGGGGCGCATGGCAACCCTGACCGAAGCCCGGCAGATGGATAAACTTTCTTTTGCACTGCTGGAGCAAATCCGCAGGCTTCCGCCAAATGCCTGTAGTCTGTTGGAAAATACAGAACAACAGCAACGGGCGAAAGCGGTTATGGCTTCGGTTCGTTCGATGTTGGAGCACGTGGCCCGGCCGGCCCTGTTCTCCAGCTCACGGGAGAAGCCGATTCCTCAGGCGGCATCGCGACGGATGGAAGCCTACGGCGTTTGTTAACCAGGAAGAAATGAGATGGATATGATGGAAACAGCACTTGTGGTGGATGACGATTTTTTGATGCGTGGCTACGCGGTTGATCGTCTTAAACAGGAAGGTGTTTTTGCGATAGAAGCATCTTCCGGAAAAGAACTGTCTCGCCTGCAGGCAAGCCAGAAGTTCGATCTTGTATTTGCTGATCTGGATATTTTTCAGGCCGCTGACGGACTGTTTCACAGAGAAACGGATACGGTCTATGTGGTCATGACTTCATTTCGGAATGTGGATAAGGCGATCAAGCTGGTCAGCAGCGGGGGCGTGTATGACTATCTGCTGAAGCCTTTTTCACCCGAGCAGGTTTCAGTCATCATTTCACGGACCCGGGAGTTGCTCAGGCTGCGTACTCAGGTTGAGTTGCTTCAAAAAAAGGTGGTTCCGGCCGATAGGGGGCCACAGACGGTCGCAGCATCGGAGATTTCAACGGAGTCGGAAGCGATAACCAATCTGCAGGACCTTGAGCGCCAAACCATAATGCGGGTTTTGCACGAAACCCGCGGCAGCCGCAGTGTGATGGCCGAAAGGCTGGGAATCAGTGTGCGTACTTTGCGGAATAAGTTAACCCAATATAAGCAGGAAGCCTCATTACAACTGCCCTGATTGCTGGCAGGGCCAAACTCAGTTTCATTAGATAAATTGAAAAGTCCGCTTGTGTTTACTTCTGAGCCAGATACTGTTTGCCGCGATTTTATGTATTTAATGTAGCGGGGGACGTAGAGTGGTATTAGATGCTGAAGGAACAGGACGAATGGTGCGGCTTTTGCGGCATCGGCTGTTGAATGTTGTATCCGGGTTGAAATCGGCGAACAGTTTGCTGGCATCAGAACTTGATGATCGGCTTACGGCACGGGAGCGCGAATATTTCCCGCTGATGGATCAGGAATACGATAAAATATCCGGTATGGTCGGGCGTATTGAAGCACTCTTCGGTATTCTTCCTAAGCCGCAACCCGCTCCGTTGCAGGATGCCGTGACCATGGTAATGACGAATCTGAATGAAACCTTTCCCATGGCAGAGATCCAGCTGGATATCTGTTGCGAAGATTCCGGCCAATTGGTTTGCGGGACGACGGTGGAAACGGTGTTGCTGGAAGCAGTTGGCAATGCGTACGAAATTTCAAGAAAACCTGTAAAAGTACTGATTCGCGATGTGGAGGGCGGCTTCTCAATTCGTATTATCGATCAAGGTGAGCTTTTGTCATCGGAAGTTCAGGATATGGCATTTGAGCCTTTTTATTCAACACGCAGTCGGCATTTGGGAGTGGGATTATCCATTGCCAGGCGGCTGGTAGAAAAACAGAATGGAACGGTATCCATCGGTGTTGAAAACGATGAAAATGTGGTAGAATTTATTCTGCCCGGTATGGGCGTATAGGAGACAGAAGTTATGGGGAAAACTGAAAGTTTCGCTGATATAAAAGTGTTGGTGGTGGAAGATGATGATCTGCTGCGCCGGGTCATGTACGATCGGTTAACGGCGAGTGAATGCGAAGTGATGGCTGCGGATTCACTGCATGATGCCCACCGGTTACTTGCTTCTGATTCGTTCGATATTATGATCACCGACATTCGGTTGCCCGATGGGAGCGGGTTGGATCTGCTGGAGCAGCAGCGGGAAGCGGCTCCGGAAATGGCGATTGTGGTTATGACGGCGTTTGCCGATGTGGATACGGCGGTCTCCGCCCTCAAACAGGGCGCATTTGACTATCTCTCAAAACCGTTTGAAGATGAGCAGCTGTTTAAAATTTTACGCAACCTTAAAGACAAGAGTAAACTGACGCGTAAGGTGGAAACGCTTAAGGATTATTCCTTACGCGAGTTTGAAGGGTTTGTGCAGTTTGATCAAATGATCGGCACATCAGCGATGACTGAAATCTTCAATATGGCGGGCCGTGTCGCAAAAAGTGCCGCCACGGTGCTGATTCTCGGGGAGAGCGGGGCGGGCAAAGGCATGCTGTCCAAAGCCATTCACCGTTCCAGCCCGCGAGCCAAGGAGCCCTTTGTTGAAATCAACTGTTCGGCGATTCCCGAACACCTGCTTGAAAGCGAACTTTTCGGATATGAATCCGGTGCGTTCACAGATGCGAAAAATAAAAAACTCGGTCTTTTCGAAGTGGCCGAGGGCGGCACCATATTTTTGGATGAGATCGGTGATATGGATTTAGCCTTGCAGGCTAAAGTACTCAAGGTTTTAGAGGACAGGGAATTCCGCCGGCTCGGAGCATTACGTCCAACGCAGGTGGATGTTCGGATTATTGCGGCGACAAACCGTAACCTCAAAGAACTGGTTGAGGAGGGGACCTTCCGGGAAGATTTATACTATCGGCTCTCTGTTGTTCCCATCAAGGTTCCGCCGCTGCGGAACCATCCGAAAAGCATTGAACCGATGGCCAATTATTTTCTGCAGTTGTTTGCGAAGCAGATGGGGCGTGCGGTTCAGGGGTTTGAAATGGAGGCCTTGAGCATGCTTCGGGCATACAACTGGCCGGGCAATGTTCGTGAACTTCGTAATGTAATTGAACGGGGTTTAATTCTGAGTGACGGCGATCGCATTAAGGCTTCCGCGCTGAATCTTGAAGTAGGGGCGGCACCGGATAATCCTGAAGAAGGGGCCTGTCCGGCCGACCTTCTTCCGTTGGCGGAAATCGAAAAGCGTCATATTAAACGGGTTCTCGAAAAATTAGAGGGCAACCGCAAGGCTGCGGCGGAAGTGCTGCAGATTCACCGAACAACGCTGTACAAAAAAATTGAAGTCTACGAGTTGGGATAAGAGGTCTGCGGTTCGCATGACGGGCTGTTGGTTGAAGGGCTGAGTCAAACCGGGCATCAGATACATTCTTCCAGTGTTTGTTTTCCATGGCATCTGGACTGCTTACAAAAGAGCAGATCAGAAAGAAGGATGTAAAGGTCATGGCAGAATTGAACCAATATCAGAAAACAGCAGTGAATACCGCTACCGCGATGGAGCTTGTATTGATGGTGTACGATGAGTGCATTCGCAGTTTGGATAAGGCGGAAGAGGCTTTTAAACTGGAAGGGCCTGAGCGCATTGAACCCATCGGAAATCATTTAAGACACGCCCAGGATGCGATTACTGAATTGTCCGTATCTTTGGATATGGAACGGGGCGGAGAAATTGCTGAAAACCTCAGCCGGCTGTATGATTTTATGACAACCCACCTGAGTCAGGCTAATCTCAAAAAAGAACTGCAGCCGGTGCGGGATGTCAGAGAAATGATGGTGGACCTTCGAGGTGCCTGGAGTCAGGTGGCTGAGCAGGCCCCTATGTTGGCTCCCGAACCTCCTGCAGGTAATCGCGGCAGCGGGAGAATCAGCCTTGCAGGCTAGCGTTAGCATGACGTTGCTTGAACAGCTCGAACAAATTGAAGAGCGGCTGGAGCATTCGTTCCATCTAGGCCGTTTCGACACCTTTAACCAATTATTATCAGATCGGTTTGCCGTGTTGAAACAAGCACGACAGCTGCCGGAAAATGATGCCGTTTTTGAACTGGCACGCAAGCAGAGTAATCGGTGGAAGGAATTGATCCGGTCGCGGATTCGCGAGCATTGCCAGCGGCAAATGCAAGGGAAAGCGATTCGGGGCTATGGCAGCGAAGCGCCCAAGTCGGGGCGCATGCTCAACCGCTCTTTGTAGTCCTCCTTTTTCGGCCGCCTGATTCCATGGCATCGGGCCTGCTTTAATGCAGGCATGGAAACGAATGGAATGGGAATGGGGGACGGCAGCCTGGAAATTATCCGCATGGTGGTTTCGCTGGTGATTGTTCTGGGCATGATGTATGCGGTCTACTGTTGGCTGAAGCGGCGCGGCACCATGCCGGGGATAACGCAAAAGCGTTTGCGGGTTATCGAGCGCCTGCCGATCGATACCCGGCGAAGTATTTTACTGCTGAAAATCGATGGCGAGGAAATCCTCGTCGGTGTGGGCAGCGACACCATCACTCCCATCAAGAGTCTCAAACAAGAGGTCGGGAATGATGAAGCGTAAGTGCATCGTATTGCTGATGGTTCTCTGTTTTGCTGCATGCTTTTCCGCCTGGGGGCAGCAATCCAGTTCGCTGACAGCACCGGGGTTGAATATTCAGATCGGAACGCCGGGCGAAGATGCTGAAGGGCTTGGCCAGGCCATCCGCATTGTGCTGTTACTGACTGTGCTCAGTCTTGCGCCATCCTTTGTAATTCTCTCCACTTCATTCACTCGAATTCTGGTTGTGTTCGGTTTTCTGCGGCGCGCACTTGGAACCCAGTCCGCACCGCCGACGCAGGTTTTGGCCGGTCTGTCACTTTTTCTGACCGTTTTCATTATGCTGCCGGTCTGGAAGCAGATTGATAAAGAAGCCATCAAGCCATACCAGGCGCAGGAACTCTCTGCAGAAAAAGCCTGGGAAGCCGGCTTTAAACCGCTTCGCAAATTTATGGCCAGTCAAACCGGCGAAACAGAATTTGCTTTGTTTGTGGAGCTGGGCGGAACGCAGGTTCAGGAAATGGAGCAGGCCGAAATGAGTCTATTGGTTCCGGCCTTTATTCTGAGTGAGCTTAAAACCGCTTTTAAACTCGGTTTTCTGATCTATCTTCCGTTTCTGCTGATTGATCTGGTTACGGCTACGGTATTGATGTCGCTGGGTATGATGATGCTGCCGCCGATGATGGTATCGCTTCCGATCAAGATTCTGTTTTTTGTATTGGCCGATGGATGGACGGTTTTGATCCGGGGCATTTTAGCGAGTTTCATGGGATAAGCCGATGACGCCTGAAGTTGCACTGGAAATCTGTCATTTTACGCTCGTCACAGCGGCCAAGCTGTCGGCGCCTTATCTGTTGGCCACGGTGATCATCGGGGTCCTGATGAATATCCTGCAGACCGTGACGCAGCTCAAAGATCAGTCGCTCTCCTTTATTCCCAAAGTAGCCGTTGTGGGGGTGGTGGGGCTGTTGGCTCTTCCATGGGAACTGACGGTGCTGATGGGCTATTTTAATTATATCATTGAACTGTTCGGTTCGGTTTAGGGCGAAGCCATGCATCTGCATCTTCCACTCTATCCCATTACCCTTTTGCTGGTGTTGTTTCGCTTTGCCGCGCTTGTCGGTATGACCGCCATCTTCGGCCGCAGACTCATCTCAGTGCGGATTCGCATGGCCATCGCCATTGCGCTGACCTGGTTTGCGGCTTCGCATCTGCCGCCGGAATGGACGGCACACTGTCAAAGCATCACTTCCATCGGAGCCTTGGTGGTGGCGTTGCTGGGCGAGCTCCTGCTCGGCGCAGCAATGGGATTGGTTTGTGATATGTTTTTTGCTGTGTTGAATATGACCGGCTTAATCATCGGACGCGAAAGCTCGCTCATGATGGCGCGCATGATGGATCCGGGCAGCGGGGAGGACGATATTATTGTGAGTACGCTCTTCAGTTTGCTGCTGTCGTTGCTGATTTTGCTATGGGACGGCCATCTGTTTTTGATCAAGCTCGTGATGCAGAGTTTTCAGGTTTTGCCACCCGGATTTTCCTGGTTCCGGAAGGAATTACTCGAAATGTACACGCTGCTCGGGAGCGACATCTTTGCCTGGGGCGTTCGTTTTGCGCTGCCATCCATGGTTGGGGGATTATTG
This sequence comes from Pontiellaceae bacterium B12219, assembly GCA_029432795.1. Classification (GTDB taxonomy): domain Bacteria; phylum Verrucomicrobiota; class Kiritimatiellia; order Kiritimatiellales; family Pontiellaceae; genus Pontiella. The sequence continues at coordinate 38,618 of JARNMJ010000027.1, read as the reverse complement.
GTTGCTGTTGCAATGGGACTGATGGCCAAGATGGCTCCGGAATTCAATGTGCTTTTTTTGTCGCTGCCTATTCGGCTTGCGGTGGGGATAGGCCTGCTGACCATCTTTCTGTTCTATGGCCGCGATCCGCTGTACCACGTATTTGAAACCATGCTGTTACACATGAAGTATGTTCTGCTGGGAGGGGTTTAGCCGTGGCATTTCTTTATCCTGAAGAAGGTGCGGACGGAAAAACGGAACGTGGCACCGAGAAGAAGCGAAAGGAGGTGCGTAAAGACGGCAAGGTGGTTCTTTCGAATGAGGTTGTCACGGTGGCCGTCATTGCCTGCGCCATCATTGTGTTTTTGATTACGTTGCCGTTGCTTCGGCATTATCTGACCGGTTTCATACTCAACTGGACGCAGGTGGACGTTACGGGAAACTGGAATCTCGACCTGGTGCAGGGACTCATCACACAGGGAACCTTGCTCTGTGCGCTCGGCATCATGCCCATCGGACTGGCGGTGATGTTCGGCTCGATCGTTGCCAGTGTGGCTCAGACCAAACCGTTTTTTCATACCGAAGCGCTTAAACTCAATTTCAAGGCCTTAAGCCCATCCGCCGGTGCGAAGGAACTTTTTTCCAAAGACAGCATTGTTAAGCTGGTGCTGTCTATGTTGAAAGTGATCGTGATTTCACTGGTCGTGTGGGGCGTGGTACGCCGGCACATCGGGGAACTGGCTTTCCTGCATCGGCTCAGCATCACGGAAGCGCTTCAGTGGTTCATGATCCTGTTTTCCCGCATTGTCTGGCGCGTACTGATCCTTTTCGCTTTCGTAGCCGTTCTCGACTGGATTAAGGAAAAGCGGAAGTTCGAAAAAAGCATCATGATGACGAAGCAGGAAGTGCGGGATGAACACAAAAATCAGGAATCCAGTCCGCAAATGAAACAACACCTGCGCCGTAAAATGCGCGAATTGTCTACCGCCCGTATGATGGCATCTGTGCCGGATGCCACGGTGGTGATTACCAATCCGACTTTTCTGGCGATTGCTATTAAATACGATTCAACCAATGGCGGCGGTCCCGTTGTGGTGGCTAAAGGTAAACGCCTGTCTGCCAAACGTATTCGGCGGCTCGCGGAAGAAAACGGCATTGCTGTGATTGAGCGAAAACCGCTCGCGCGCGCCATGTACAATAAAGTTGAAGTCGGGAAACCGGTGCCTGCGGCTTACTACCAATCCATTGCCGAGCTGCTGGCCTATCTCTACCGTATGGGTGATGCCCGCATCCGGAAACAACTGGCGCGCCGATGAGGTGATGCGCTGCTTTTCCGCCTCTGGCATCGGGACTGCTTTACACGTGGCATGTTGAATATTCGTAAATCAGATATCGTAACTTCGCTGGTCCTTTTGCTGGTGCTGGCGGTCATGTTCATCCCGATTCCCACGCCGTTGCTCGACATGCTGCTGGTCGTCAATATTGCCGTCAGTATTCTGATGATGGTTTATATTATCAGCATCAAGGATCCATTGGAATTTTCCTCCTTCCCGACGGTGTTGCTGCTTGTGACGCTGATGCGACTTTCGGTGAATGTTTCTTCCACCCGGCAGATTTTGCTCAATGCTTTCGCCGGTGACGTGATTGAATCGTTCGGCGATTTTGTTGCGGGCGGTAACTATCTGGTCGGTCTTGTCATTTTTGCCATTATCGTGGTCATCAATTTCAAGGTAATCACAAAGGGGTCCGGTCGTATTGCCGAAGTGGCGGCCCGCTTCACGCTGGACGCGCTTCCGGGAAAACAGATGAGTGTCGATGCCGACCTTAATCAGGGCATCATCGACGAGAAAGAAGCGATTGCCCGCCGGGAAAAACTGGTTAAGGAAACGGATTTCTACGGGGCGATGGACGGGGCCAGTAAATTTGTCAGCGGCGATGCCATGGCGGGGCTGATTATTATTGTTCTGAACATTATTGCCGGTTTTGCCATTGGAATGACACAAAAGGGCATGGGGGCCGGCGAAGCACTTTCGCGCTATACCATCCTCACCATCGGTGACGGCCTGGTGTCGCAAATTCCGGCACTGGTCATCTCCACGGCTGCCGGTGTACTTGTGACCCGCGCTACAAGCGATGGCGATCTTGGTATGGAAGTGAAAGGGCAACTCTTCTGTCAACCGCGCCCGATGATGCTCACCGGTGGTATGCTGGTTGCAGCCGGGCTGGTGCCGGGGCTGCCTTTTTTCCCGTTCATGCTCATCGGAGGAATTTCCGGCGGAATGGGCTACGCGCTCAAGGTGAAACAAAAACGCGACGGGGCAAAACCTGCGCTGGCTGCAGGCGGTGTTGCCGGACAGCTCGAGTCAGCAGCAAAGGGACTGCCTGCCGCCGCAAAGAAAAATACCGAACCAACCGCCAAAGCCTATAAAGATATTTTGAATATCGCCGCCATGGAACTGAAGATCGGATTCGGGCTGGTTCATCTGGTAGATCGCCAGCAGGGCGGAAATCTGATTGACCGCATCGGTAACGTCCGCCAGCAGGTGGCTGAGGCCATGGGAATTATTGTTCCGCCGGTCAACGTGCAGGATGATATGGGACTGGCCAGTAATGAATATCGCGTATTGGTGCGAGGGTTGGAGGTGGCGCGCTACACGATGGCCTCGGGCTGCCTGCTAGCCATTGACCCCTCCGGTGAGGTGGAGCTTGAAGGATTTCAGAAAGCGAAGGATCCTTCCTTTGGTTTTGCGGCTTATTGGGTGCCGGAAGGACGACGCAGTATGGCGGAGGCTCGCGGCCTGACTTTAGTTGATTCCGCCAGCGTAATCACCACGCATCTGTCCACACTCGTTCGATCCCATGCCGCCGATCTGCTCGGACGTCAGGATGTCAGTGACCTGATTGATCAGGTTAAAGAACACCACAAAGCTGTGGTTGAAGAATTGATTCCCAATAAACTGGAAATCGGTTCTGTACATCGCGTGCTTCAGGAACTGCTGAAGGAGCAGGTATCCATTCGTGATCTGCCCACCATTCTTGAAACCCTGGCCGACAGCGCTGCGCAAACCAAAGACATCGGTTTGCTGACGGAGCTCAGCCGTCACGCGTTGGGGGGCACCATTGTCCAGCCTTACCTCACTCCGGACGGCATGCTCAAAGCAATTGGTCTGCATCCGGATCTGGAGCAATTGTTGAAAGAGTCGGGGACTGCCATTGGAGCAACCACCACATTGCGAATGGATCCGGAACTTGCGCGTGGTGTGCTTGATCATATCAGCACCGCTGTCGGGGCCGCCCGCGAAGCCGGTGCCGAACCGGTTTTAATCGCCAGCCCTGCCGTGCGGCGACTGGCCAAACAGTTGGCGCAGTGCGAAATAAAAACCCTGCCGGTTCTTTCGCTGGGCGAGATTCCCGAATGGGTAAATGTTGATATTATCAACATGATTCCTGCACCAGCTAAAGCTGCCTGATTTAAACCCGATCGAAGTGGAACACGAAATGGAATCAAACGAACAGAAAACTGAAGCAGCCGTCTCCCGTCAATTGCGTTGTCTTGCCATCGGCAGTGGAAAAGGGGGCGTTGGAAAAACTGTCGTTTCAGTCGGCCTTTCGGTGGCTCTGGTTGAAATGGGGTATCGTGTGCTGCTTTTTGATGCGGATCTGGGATTGGCAAATGTTGACCTGCAAATTGGAATTGATCCGGTCTTTACCTTGCAGGATGTAGTCTATGGTGAATGCCCGCTTGAGCAGGCCGTGGTTTCGGTGCCCGGAGGACCCGATGTTTTAGCGGCCTCATCCGGAGCCCGCGAGATGGCAACCATGAGCGAGTCGCGTCGCGAAATGCTCGTTAATGATTTGATTAAGTTTTCCGCCGGCTACGATTTTCTGATTATTGATACCGAGGCGGGAATCGGGGCCGGAGCCATTGCATTCCTCCAGGCCATGCCGCAAGTCAATGTGGTGGTGGCCAATGAACCGACCTCTGTGATGGATGCCTATTCGCTCATCAAAATACTTTCCGCGGAGCCTGTTCCGCCTGAAATCCGGCTGGTGATCAACAGCGTGAAAACGGAAGAGGAGGGACTCCGCCTCGCCACACGCCTGAACGAAACCATGAAACGTTTTCTGGGGCGTACCATCGAGACGGCAGGAATCGTGCTGTACGATTCCGTTGTGGGCGATGCCATTCGGGCACGGCGCAGTGTGGTTCATTTTGCCCCGCAGTCTGCTCCGGCGATTGGGCTGCGGCATCTGGCCCGTTCCATTGTTACTTCCAATAAGGCGCGCGAGTTTGGCAAGCCGATGAATCGGAATGCATTTGGTAATATGGCAACGGTGGGGCAGAGCGGTTCCGGTTCGGAGGGTCGGGAATGAGTGCTGTATTGGTTAATCTCGCCATGGCTGTTGGTTCGTTGCTTGGCATATTTACGTTGGTGATCGGACTGCTGCGAGGCGTTCCGGTTTGGACCGGGCTGTTTCGTGCAGCCATTGTTCTGGCGATTGGCACGGTTGTGGTTATGGCCTTTTTCCGGTTTTTCAACGTCGTGCTCTTTCGCTTCCTCGCGGAAAAACTCAAGGAGCACCGTGAACGGGAAGCGGCCCAGGATCCTGATGGGATACCGAAAGCATGATCGGAAATGCTCCAGTCAAACCGGCGGTCTCGGGGAAAACATCTCATGAGGCCCTTTGGAATGCATTCCTGAAGAATGGTGGAGATGCTGTTGATGCACTCATCGAGGCCTACATGCCGCTCGCGCATCGGGCCCTTGAGCGTATTTCGATGCGATTGCCCTCCCATATTGCTGTCGATGATCTTTTGCAGGCGGCACTTGTTGGACTTTATAAAGCGGTTCTTGATTTTGATCCGTCGCGGGGAGTGCCTTTTGAGGGCTATGCCTATCCCCGTATCCGCGGAGCCATTCTGGATGAATTGCGTTCCAGCGATTCCCTTTCCCGCAATAAACGCAAGCAGGTGGATCGGGTTGAATATGTGATTGCAGAATGGATGAAAGAGCACGGTGAGATGCCTTCCGAAGAAGAAATTGCCGCTGAGCTGGAGATGAGCATTGCGGAATTCAATCAATTAATGGATGAAGCCAAACCACTGTGTTCGCTCGATGCCGGCGGGGTCGATATGAAACCGTTGCATGAAACCCTTGCGGACCCAAACGGGGCATCGGAAGAGGGAGCGCACCGACACGATCTTCAACGGTTGTTACGTGTTGGATTCAGTAAGCTTGACCCGCGGGAGCAGAAGATTCTTTATCTCTACTATTTTGAAGAGCTCCGCCTGAGTGAGATCGCCATACTCTTTGATCTGTCCGAAGCAAGAATTTCACAAATTCATGCCTTGAGTGTCGTTCGGTTGCGCGCGGTGTTGCTCGACCACTTTCCTGCTGAGTTTGCCGCTTAGTATGAGGGAAGTCAGTTTACAAAAACGGTCTCATCAGCCGCAGTGCGATGTGACGTAATTTTTTAGTATAAAGAAAATCATAAGGCATGAATTGTGCTCTCTGAAACAGGAGGGCCGGGTGAAAAAAGTGTGGGATTAATGCCGGTTACCGGAAGGTGGAGTTGGATGGAGAATAACAGTCAGAAAGAGGAACTGGACAAAGGCTGCATTCTGATTGTGGACGATAGTTCTGTGATGCAGCACCACCTCAAGACCTGGTTGGGCAAGGCCGGGTATGAACTTCATTTTGTGGCTTCGGGTGCAGAGGTTTGCGAGCTTGTAAAACGAATTCGTCCTCATTTGATTTTACTGGATGTCATGTTGCCGGATATGTCCGGGTATGAGGTTTGTAAAGCACTCAAGAAAAATGAAGAGACCAGCGATATCCCGGTTGTGTTTGTCAGCAGTCTCACCGAAGTCGATGAACGGATCAAAGGACTTCAACTCGGTGCGCTGGACTTTATTGCGAAGCCGATTGAAAAGAGAGTGCTTCTGACAAAAACCGATACCTATGTGCGGCTCTGCCGCGATGATCGCATGCTTAAGTCGATGCATGCCAAACTTCAGGTTTCCTGTTCCGAGCTCAAGCAGTTTTCCCTTGCTCTGGACAATGCTTCCGATGCTGTAGTCTTTACCGATACGCAGGGACTGATCACGTATTCCAATTATTTATTTCAATTGCTTACCCACTATTCTCCTGTGACCGAAGCAGACCGGATGCTGGCGAACTATTTTATCAATCCGGCCAATCTTCAGTCCGAATTATATAGAGAGTCGTTGGAGAGTACGCCATACACGGTTGAGTCCCGGATGAAAAACGGTACGACGGAATTGCCGGTGATCATTAAATGTTCGGCGATCCTTGACGAAAGTGGATGTCATAAGGGCTTGATGCTTGTGATTCAGGACCAGACTGAACGGATTAAAGCCGATGCTGAGCGTAAGAGTCTGGAGATGGAATTATTCCATGCTCAGAAACTGGAGGCCGTTGGCCAGTTGGCATCGGGTATTGCTCACGAAATCAATACGCCGGTTCAATTCATTGGCGATAATATTCACTTTATCCAGGATTCGTTGGTGCAGTTGTTCGAGCTTCAGCAGATACAGACGAGGCTTCTGGATGTTGCAAAAGAAAAGGGGCTGGATGATGCCCTGACGAATGCTGTTGAACAGGCGCAGGTAAACGCCGATCTGGACTACCTGCGCGAAGAATTACCTCTTGCCATTTCTCAGTCGCTGGAGGGGGTCGACCGAGTGGCCTCAATTGTGCTGGCCATGAAGGAATTTGCGCATCCCGGTACGACGGAGAAAGCGCCCGCCTGTTTGCAGGAAGCCATCAAAACAACGTTAACTGTGGCGCGTAACAAGTGGAAGTATGTCGCTGCGCTGGATACAGATTTTGATGATGCGCTGCCGCCGGTCCCATGTCTGGTAAGTGAATTCAATCAGGTCATTCTTAACCTGATCGTCAATGCCTGCGATGCCATCAGCGATATCGTGGGGGACACCGGTGAGAAGGGGCGGATCTGGGTTTCAACGCGTTTGGCCGGAGCTTATGCGGAAGTGAGGATAAAGGACAGCGGCGGCGGTATTCCGGAAAAAATACAAAGCCGAATATTCGATCCGTTTTTTACAACCAAAGACGTGGGGCGGGGATCCGGTCAGGGCTTGGCCATCGCCCGGGAGGTCATCGTGAATAAACACGGTGGTAAATTCTTTTTTGAAACCAGGGAGGGCGTTGGAACAACATTTATCATACAGCTTCCTCTGGAGTCGGTAAGTGGATGAGAACTGCATTATGGATGATGTAACGACTAAAAAGAAAATACTGTTCGTCGATGACGAACCTAATATTTTGCAGGCTCTCAGGCGGCTGTTGCGAAACCATCGAAATCAATGGGAAATGGAGTTTGTGCGATCGGGGCAGGACGCGCTCGAAAAACTCGCGACGGACGATTTCCAAATCATCGTTACCGATTTGAAAATGCCGACCATGACGGGGGTGAACTTGCTGGATGAGGTGAAGAAGCGCTATCCGAATATGATCCGCTTCATTCTTTCCGGTCACGGGGATTCGGATATGATCATGCAATCGGTTGGCGTGGCTCACCAGTTTTTGGCGAAACCCTGCGATGCGGAGCTGTTTCGGGAAGCTATCGAGCGTGCAATTCATTTGCAGGAACTGCTTAATCCCGACCAGATTCAGAACATCATTCAGGATGGGGCTTCGTTGCCCACCTTGCCGGAACTTTACCAGGAGCTGACGGCGGTTCTGCAATCGCGCAGTAGCAGCACCGAAAAGATAAGTGCGGTCATTTCAAAGGATGTATCGATTACGGCAAAGGTGCTGCAACTGGTGAACTCCGCCTTTTTCGGACTCACACGAAGAGTCGACAGCATTCCGCAGGCCGTAGGCCTTCTCGGAGCGGAGACCATCAGTAATATCGTGATGATCTCGCAGGTATTCGGCGAATTTGACCAACGCAAAGTTGAAGCGTTCGGTATTCGTGATATTTATGCGCATTCACTTACCGTCGGCTCTTACGCCGCCCGTCTGGCCAAGGCCGTAGGTCTTTCCCGAAAACTGATGGATGAAGCAATGCTTGCCGGCATGGTGCATGAACTCGGTAAGCTTGTACTGATCAACAGCAACAACGAGACGTGGCTGGAACTTTACCGAAATCGCAAACAGTTGACTCAACCGTTTTGCGATGCGGAGCGCGATGCGCTGGGCGCAAGCTATGCCGAAATCGGAGCCTACCTGATTGGTTTGTGGGGCTTGTCTAACTATGTGGTTGAAGCGGTGGCCCATCATACCCGACCGGCGGTTGCATTGAGTTCGGGGAATTTCGGTTCGTTGGCAGCGCTTCATTTAGCCAACAGCTTTCATTCGAACCGGTGTCTGGATTTTGAAGGGGAAGTCCGGCTCGATATGGATTATCTTAAATCGTTGGGGGTTGCCGAACGGATCGGCGAGTTTCAGCAAATTTGCGCCGACGGCGCAGATGAAAAAATGATGGATTGAACCTCTGTGCAAGCAGGGGTGAAACCAATAAAAAAAGGCTGTATTTTGAAAAACCGGATTCTTTTTGTAGACGATGAACAGAATGTTCTGGACGGCATTCGGCGTCAGTTGCGCAGACAGTTCAATATTGATACGGCCCTTGGACCCGACGAGGGACTCAGTTACTTTGAAGAGGGAAGGTCGTATGCGGTCGTCGTATCGGATATGCGTATGCCGAATATGGATGGCATCAGCTTCCTCAACCGGGTGAGACGGATTTCGCCTTCCACTGTGCGCATGATGCTTACCGGAAATGCCGACCAAAAGACTGCCTCTGACGCGGTGAACAAAGGCAATATCTTTCGTTTTATGAACAAGCCTTGTCCGACGGAAACCATGGCGATGCATCTGAATGATGCCTTGCTGCAGTTCGAACTGGTTAATGCCGAAAAGGAGCTGTTGGAGAATACCCTTAAAGGCAGTGTCGAGGTGTTGGTGGATATTCTTTCTCTGACAAATCCAGTTGCTTTCAGTCGCGCCGAACGAATTAAATATTACATGTCCCAGTGCGTGCAGGCACTGGGCCGACATGACTGCTGGAAGTTTGAGGTTGCCGCCATGTTTTCGCAAATGGGTTATGTGACCATTCCCACCGACATTATGGAAAAATCCTTTGCGGGTATGGAACTGACCGATGCCGAGTCTGCTATGATTGCAGAGCACGCAAAGGATACCTACCGAATGATAGACAAGATTCCCCGTCTTGAGGATGTGGGGAAAATGATTGAGGTGATGGATTCCGGAGCGTGCGGAGAATACGAAGAGGATGCCGTTGCTCTTGGCGGCCAGCTTCTGCGGACCATCATTGAATTTGATAAGCGGATGCTGCAGGGCGCGCGTCCCTATCAGGCATTGCATGCAATGCGGCAGAGTACAGTCCCGTTCAACGAGCGCCTTCTCAAACTTCTTGAAGAAGTTCAGCCGCCTCAAATTGAAAAAACCGTCAAGTGCATCCTCATTGAGGATCTGCATGTCGGCATGGTGCTGGCCGAGGATATCCGCAGTAACAGCAATACCTTGATTGTGAGCAAAGGCCAGTCAGTCAATGGGCTGATGCAGCGGCGCCTGGCTAATTTCCTTCAGCAGAAAACGATTGGCAACAAGGTTCGCGTGTACGAAGAGCGGCAGGTTTTCACGGTATGAACAGGATATATTTATGAAAGAAATTTTTCGAATTCTGATTGTCGACGATGATCCAAATTTCAGAAGCGCGCAAAAGCGTAATGTACGGCGTATGCACTTGCGAATGAATGCGCAAGTGGAGATTGTCGAGGCCGCGAGTGGGAGCGAAGCGTTGGAAATGATCAAGTCCCGATCTCCGGAATGCGTCCTGCTCGATCATAATATGCCCGGTGGTTCGGGGCTGGGTTGTCTGAAGGATATGCTGGATTATGATCCGGGGCTGGCCATCATTATGCTCACCGGCCAGGGATCCGAACAACTTGCCGTTGAAGCCATGAAAAATGGAGCAATGGACTATCTGGTCAAAGGTTCCATCTCGCCTGAAGAGCTTCGGCGCGCCATTCTCAACGCAATTGAAAAAGTTGAATTAAGGCGAACCATTGAGAGCCAGCGTGAAGAGCTGCTGGATGCCGAGCGCCAGCGGGTCATGATTGAAAGTCTGGGAACCGCATGCCACCATATCGGTCAGCCCGCCACGGTGATCAATGCCTATTTGCAGATGATGGAACAACAGGAAGCTGATGATGAAACAAAGGAAATGATTGCGGCCTGTATGGAAGCCTCCGAGGCGATGGCCGAGATTCTTCAGAAGCTCCAGCTTGTCAGTCAATATCGTGAAACCCCCTATCTTCCGGGATCCGAGCATCTTGGCGATGCCATTATTGCTTTAGACTGAAACCTGAATTCTGCCTCCGCCCCTGTGGCATTGAGACTGCTTTAAGGGAGGCATGAATGAAACAGTCGAAATTCTAGGCAAGTTGATGGACGCAACCGCGCTCCGTCAAAAAGTGCTTTCCAATAATTTGGCCAATGCCAATACCCCCGGATATATCCGTAAGGATGTCGAATTCAGCGCGGCGTTGGCCGATGCGCTGGAGGGCGGCGTCGAGGATATCCGCAAGGTGCAGCCCGAAGTGATTACCGACACCGACGCTCCGGTGGACAGTCGGGGAAACAGCGTTTCACTTCAAAAGGAAATGGGTGAAATTGCCCAGAACGCATTGCTTTATGATTTCGCCGCGGAAATGACAGGACAAAAATTCAACCTGCTCCGCAAAGCCATTTCAGGAACGAAGTAAGCGAGGATCACGATGTCTGAAATTACACTGATGCCAGGAGTCAATATTTCCGCCTCGGGGCTCGATGCCGAGAGCCGACGGATGGAGATTATTGCGAACAATGTCGCCAATGCCCAGACCACCCGGGGACCGGATGGAAAAGTTTTTCAACGCAAGGATGTCGTATTCGGCCAGCGGCTCGATGCGGCGTTAGGCGAAGGCGGTTTGGGCGGTGTCGATATTCTCGACATCGTTGCGGATTCCACGCCGGGACGGCAGGTGTACCGCCCGGGGCACCCGGATGCCAATGCCGACGGAATGCTCGAAATGCCGAATGTGAACTCGGTGGCTGAAATGGTGGATATGATGAGTGCGTCTCGTGCATTCGAAGCCAACCTGTCAGCCATGAAAACCTCGCGAACCATGGCGTCAAAGGCGCTGGGGATCATGAGCGGAAAGTAGAGGAGGTATTGTGAATATTGCAGCGTTATCATTGAACGGCCCTTCGCAGCTGAGCCCTATGCCGGGGGCTGCGGTGCGTCCGGTTGCTCCGGCCGTCGAACAGGGGTTCGGGGACTTGTTGACCAATTTGGTAGACAAGGTGGACGGGTTGCAGAAAACAGCCGATGCGTCCGTGGGTGATGTGATTTCGGGCAAAGTGACCGATGTCCACCAGGTGGCAGTGAAAGTGCAGGAAGCCGGGGTGGCTTTCGATTTGATGCTGGGGGTGCGCAACCGTCTGATGGATGCGTATCAGGAACTGATTAAGATGCAGGCGTAGGGAGTTTACAGAGAAATGCGAGAGCCTTTAAACATGCTATCAAAACAAGTCCGCGAAATCTGGCGGCAGTTCGGGGCGTCACAGCGGATGAGTGTCATCATGTCGCTTGTTGTGGCCACGACCGCCCTTGGAGCGCTGCTCTACTGGGGAACCCGACCGGATTTCCGTGTGCTGTACAGCAACCTTACGCTGAGCGACTCCGCGCAAATGAGCGAGAAACTCGAAGAAGCGAAAATTCCCGTCAAACTCGGTCAGTCCGGCATGACGATTTCCGTGCCGGCTGCTCAGCTTTATACCGCTCGTCTGATGTTGGCCTCCGAGGGGCTGCCCGGCGATTCCTCCACCGGATTTGAACTGTTTGAACAACCCAAGTTCGGACTCACCGATTTTGCGCAGAAGGTGAATTATCAGCGGGCATTGCAGGGCGAGCTCGAGCGCACGGTAACCGCCATGCAGGGGATTCGTGCCGCACGGGTTATGCTGGTGCTGCCTAAAGAGCATCTCTTTTCCTCTGAGGAGGAGCGCCGTGCGCAGGCGTCGGTCATGCTTACCCTCAATGGTTCAACCACAATTGGTGATGCCCAGGTTCAGAGCATTGTTCACCTGTTGGCCAGTTCGGTTCAGAATCTCGATCCATCGCAGGTCACTGTGACGGATCAGTCCGGCCATTTGCTGACGCGTTCGCATAGTGCGGATAATGTGATGGAACATGGTAACGAGCAATTGGATGTGCAGGAGCGCACTGAGCAGCGTTTGGTGGCAAAGGCTCAGGATATTCTCGACCGGGCATTGGGCGTGGGAAATTCCATTGTTCGGGTGAATGTCTCGCTGGACTTCAGCGATACCGAGCAGCGCAATGAAATGTTTGATGCGGAAAATCGTGTTGCAACGTCTGAACGGATTATTTCCGAAGACAAATCTGCAGGCGGGGGAGACCGTGCCGGCGGACGGGCCGGTATTGTGGCCAATGTGTCGGTCGGAAATCCCACGGATATGAAACTCGATTCCAGCAGTAACAAAGATTCGAGCGAAGAAATTTATACAGAGTATGTGGTGCCTTCCAATGTGAGTATGGTGCGGCAGAAGGGCATCCGTGTTGAACAGCTTTCGGTGGCGGTTTGTCTGGCGCAGAATGGGGACACGCCCCGTACCGAAGCGGAAATCACCGCAATCTCCGAGTTGGTTTCAAATGCATTGGGTGTGAATTCCTCGCGTTCGGATACGATCCATGTCACTGAAATGCCGTTTGTTGCGCCGCAGCAGCCCGCTAAGCTGGAGTGGTGGGAGCGGTTGCCCGTGAGCTACGACACCGTGTTTAAAGGCATGGGGGGGCTGGTGGCTCTGTGCACCGTCTTTGGAGCAAGCCGTAAAGTGAAGCGGGCTTTGCTGGCGAGTACTCCGTCGCTCGATACCCCGATTAACGAAGCGCGTCAGGAAGAGCAGGAGCGTGTCATCAAAGAAGAACCTCTGGATATGGAAAACTATATTGAAACAGTCGATCAGCTGGCCAGAAACCATCCCAAAACGGTTGCGGCATGGATTACGAACGCAGCGGAATGGAATGGATAGATGAGTGGGGTGAACGTGTCTGAACAAGGATTGGTTTCTCAAAAAATGACACCAGAAAAACGGGTGGCGGTCGTGCTGGCCAGTCTGGATCCGGATGTGGCGGCAAAAGTGATGCGCGAGCTGGATCCGCATATCATGACCAAGGCGGCGGAAAGTATTCGCAATCTGGGAATTGTTCCGGGAAATCTATATAAGAAGGCGCTTGCTGAAAGTGTGCAGGAGCTTAAGGCCTATGGCGATGCGGTTCATGGAAACGACAGTTTGGCTGTTGGATTGCTCAGCAAAGTCGTCGGTGAGCAGCAAGCGGCTTCCATGCTTGAACTCGGTCAGATGGCCGGTAATCGCTTTGGCGCACTGGTTTCCCGTAAACCGGAAGAAATTGCGAGAATGCTGGCGGCGGAATCATCGAGTGTGATTGCGGTGGTTCTGCGTTTTCTGCCATCGCAACTGGCCTCTGAAACCCTTTCCCATATTAAAGAGGAAATCCGGAATAAGGTCGTGATACAGATCGCGACTGCAGAGCTTCCGCCGGAGCGGGTTATTGACCAGATTGAACAGCATCTGGTGGCGCGGTTGCCGGCCTCCGTCAAACGAAAGCAGGACGACACGGAGCGCATCGATTCGCTGGTTTCCATTATGCAGCGTTCTTCGAAAGACGTAGCGGATGCCATGCTCGACGAACTCGGTAAGCAGGATCCCGCCTTGGCCGATCTTGTTCGTGACCGGATGTTTGTATTTGAAGATATTGCCCGCCTGGACGATGCCGCGGTACGGCGGATTATGCAGGAGCTTGAGACGGGTGTTCTTTCCACGGCGCTGCGCAAAGCTTCGGAAGAAGTGCGCAACCGTTTCCTGAGCAATATGTCGCGCCGTGCAGCCGACGGTCTTCAGGAAGAAATGGAATATGCCGGGAAGATGCCTTTCTCAGAAGTACTCGCCAAGCAAAAGCAGGTTGTGCAGGTGGCCCGGTCGTTGGCGGAACAGGGCGAAATCAAGATCGGCTCTTCGGAGGAGGAATATGTCTAACACGATTTTTATGAATTCCAACGTTCTGGCCTTTGTTCCTGCTGCACCGGAAGAAGAAACCTGTTCTCAGCCGGATCAGGTTGATACCGCCGCGCTCGAACGCGAGCTGCGGGCAGAGCTCGAAGCTGAATACGAAGAGCGGCTTGAGCGCGAAGTTTCCGTTCGCCTGGCCGGTGAGCGCGAACGGTTCGATCGTACTCTGAACCAATGCACCGCGAATTTTGATCGGTGCATCGGAACGCTGCGTAAAGAGATTCAGGCCAATGTGGTCGATCTCTCAATTCGTATGGCGGAGGTGATTGTCCGGCATGAATTACCCGATCGGGACATGTTGCATAACCTGATCGTGAAAACCCTCGAACCGGTTTCGGATCTGCAAGGTGCTTTGGTGCGTCTCAGTTCCAGCGATTGGAATTTATTCGGCGAGCAGATCAGCAACGGCGACCATCTGGGCGTGGGCAGTACCGTGCAGTTTGCTGAAGACCCGAACCTGGCCGCCGGCGATGTGATTGTGGAAAGCCGGAATGGAATTTTTGATGCCCGTTTAAATGAACGTCTAAAGCTTTTAAAGGAAACCCTGCATGAACGTAGCGGCAGAAAACACCTCTAGTTTATTGGACTTCGACGATCTCTTCCAGGGGTTGGAAGCATCGACGCTGGCCCGTTCCGAAGGGCGCGTGGTGGAAGTGGCCGGTCTGACCGTGAAATCGGTTGGACCGCATGCTTCGATTGGCGATTTGGTGTGGATTGAACCGCTCTATGGTGAGGGCCGGCGCCGTATTCCGTGTGAGGTGGTGGGGTTCCATGACCGTTATGTGGTTTCGATGCCGGTGGAACGCCTCGGACGCATTCATCCGGGAGCTCGGGTCATTCCGGGCGGACGCATGAAAGTGGGGGTTGGTAAGGAACTGCTGGGCCGGGTGGTCGATTTTATGGGTCGTCCGATCGACGACGGACCTGAGCTGGAAGGTCTGCAGCCGGTCGATATCGAACGTGATGCGCCGCCCGCAATGACACGGCAATCGCTTTCATCTGTTTTTGAAACCGGGGTGCGTGCCATTGATGGCGTACTGACGCTGGCCAAGGGGCAGCGCGTGGGCATTTTTGCAGGAAGCGGCGTGGGCAAGAGTGTGCTGATGGGCAGTCTGGCTCGTAATGCGCGTTCGGGCGTCAATGTCATTGCGCTCATTGGCGAACGCGGCCGAGAGGTGAAAGAATTTATTGCCCGGAACCTGGGTGAAGAGGGATTGCGGCGCACGGTGGTGGTGGCGGTCACCTCCGACCAGTCGCCGGTCAGTCGGCTGAAGGGGGCTTCGACGGCCATGACGATTGCGGAGTATTTCCGCGATCAGGGCGAAGATGTGATGTTGATGATGGACTCGGTGACGCGCTATGCCATGGCGCAGCGAGAAATCGGCCTGGCGGTCGGTGAGCCGCCCACGACGCGCGGTTATCCGCCGAGTGTGTTCAGTCTGTTGCCGCAACTGCTCGAACGGGCGGGGGCATCGGACGTGGGAACCATTACCGCATTTTATACCGTGCTGGTTGAATCCGACGATATGAACGACCCAATCGGCGACAGCGTTCGCGGAATTCTTGACGGGCACATTGTACTTTCGCGAAAAATTGCTTCGATGGGGCACTATCCCGCCATTGATGTTCCGGTGAGCCTGAGCCGTTTAATGAACGATATTGCAACGCCCGAACATAAAGAACTCTCTTCTAAGCTTCGTTCGTTGCTGGCCATCTATCAAAAGGCACAGGATCTGGTGAATGTGGGAGCCTATGTGGCCGGGAGCAATTCGCAGATCGATGAGTCGCTGGCTCGCATCGAAGGGATTAATTCTTTTTTGCAGCAGAAGCCCGAAGAGCGCGAGGGATTTGAAGCGATGCAGAAGATGCTTAAGGCGGTGCTGGCATGAAGAAGTTTTCCTTCACATTCCAGTATTTGCTGGATGCACATATGGCCAAAGAACAGGCCGCGGAACATGCGTTGCGGATGGCCAGTGCCGCACTCGCGGAGGCAGAGCGGGCGCATGCCGCCATGTCGGAAACCAGTGCTCGGCAAACCCGGGTACTTGAGCAAATGACGGGTGTGGTACGGCCGCAGGAATATTCAATTTGTCGTGACGGTCTTGATTTTGTTCATCAGCAGATGGCCGCGCTGAAACAAATCTGCAGTTCGAAGGCCGAGGCGGTGGAGAAGTCCCGGGCTGCGCTCCGCAAGGAAGTGACCTCCCGGCGTATTCTTGAAAACCTTTGCGAACGTGAGCGAAACGAATGGGTGGAGGCCCTTCAGGCCGAAGAACAAAAACAGATGGACGAGTTGGCGGTGGTTCGCTGGAGTCGGCAGGAGGTTGGAAAATGAAGATATGGTGTTTGGTGTTGAGTCTGGTGATTGCTGTTTTGTCCGGACTGTTGGCTTTTACTGCTCAGTCCGGTCATTTGCCGATGCAGAAGGCCGGGGTGGCTGACTTGCTGGAAGTGCAGGAAGAGGCCCAGGCCGTGAGTCCGTTGATCAGTTCGCAGATCGGTCTGGTTGATGAGTTGGTGGAATCGTTGCAAGTGGCGCATGAAGATTTGAATGCGGCCAGGCTGCGTCTGGATAAACGTGAAAAAAATCTTCAGGAGCTTTATTCGACCTATCTCAAACTCCGGAAAGAGACCGGCATGCTGATTGAAAATCTGGAAAACCAGCTCGTCAAGGTGGATGAAAAAGAAGCCCGGAATTTTAAAAAACTCTCCGGCGTTTATTCCAAAATGGAACCGGCGTCGGCGGCGCAATCGCTTAAGCATATGGAGGCGGACCGGGTGGCATTGATTCTCAGTCAGATGGATAGCCGCGCCATGGCCGCCATTATGGATGAAGCGGTTTCGGTTTCGGTCGATGGCAGTGAATATGTCGCGCAGTGGTCGGATGCCATGCGCCGGTTGGACGATGAAAAGGATGAAGCATGATGATGGATGTGGAGTCTATGGCGAATACCGCGCCCAAAAACCTTAAGGTATTGAAAAAGTCGGGGGGCGAAACAGAAGGGGAATCGGTTCCTGAATTTGCACTTTTATTAGCCGAACCGGAAACAAATGAAATTCCGGTTTTCCAAAGGTTGGAAAAAACTTCGGCGAAATCAGGAGAGGTTTTCCAATGGCCGGAAGATGTTCCGGTTCAGAATGCGGACAAGATCTCGGAAGGGGAATCCCCATTTTCTGCGGGTGATTTTATGCCGGTTACAGAGCTTCGGGTTTTTCGTCGGGTGGCGATGAATTCACCGCCGGAACCGGCTGTGGAGCGGGAAGCGGCGGCCTCGATGGCGGCCTTGGAAGGAAAGTCTTCTGTAACTGCCGATGCAATTCCCCGTGCACCTGTTCCGCAGGAGATTCCTGTATTGCAACCCGGTTTTGCGAGCGAAAAGACGATTCGCCTTGAGCAGTTGGCTGATCGGTTTGATCAGCGTTTGCTTTCCATGGTTCAGCATAACGAAAAGGTGATGAGGATCACTGTTCAGCCCGCCACCATGGGGCGTTTGACGGTTTTGTGCCGGGAGGAAAATTCAAAACTTTCGGTTGAGATTATTGCTCAGACCAGTGGTGTCCGGGAATTAATTGCCGGGCAGGAGGGCGCCGTCCGGCGGTTGTTGCAGGAGCATTCGGTTGAGCTGGGCAGCTTCGATGTTTTGATGGATCAGGAACAAAGCGGCGGCCGGAATTTTGGTTCCAGTCCGGGATCGGAACACCGGGAGGCCCGTGGCACCGCTCCTGCTTTGATCGAAGAAGAAGATCTGCATGCGCTTCGAGCGATGCATAAAAGCGGTGCGGTTTCTTTGATTGCTTAACGAGGTATACCCATGGAAATAGAAAGCCTATACGAAATAAACAGTGCAACGATGCCTTCGCTGACCGGAGTCGCCGGCGGTGAGCTCGGTAAAAATGAATTCCTGCAGATGCTGGTGACGCAGATGCAGAATCAGGATCCGATGGAGCCGATGGACAATACCCAGATGACAGCCCAGCTGGCGCAGTTCAGTGCGCTTGAGCAGATGGAAAACCTTAATTCCCAGTTTGAAGGCTTTCAGCAAAGTTCCACGGCCGCGATGTCGCTGATGAATTCGGGCCAGCCTGTGGTCATGGAATTGATTGATGGCTCCAGCGTTAAAGGGGTCCTGGAAAAGGTGCAGTGGATGGGGGGCGAAACACAGTTTGTGGTGAATGGAACGACCTATTCGAGTGGAGATGTAACCAGTTTGCAGACGGCTGAAACACCGGCCGACGTTGCGGAAGAAACGGCCTAGCGCCGTAAGGAGAACTAACATGATTAACAGTATGTGGAGTGGCGTTTCAGGTTTACGAGCGCATCAAACGAGTATGGATGTGATTGGTAATGATATTGCCAATGTGAACACGGTTGCCTTCAAACAGAGCAATATTTCATTTGAGGATGCCTTTTATAATTCGATGGGATCCCCAACGGCCGATACGGCCGGCAAGCAGGTTGGAATGGGCGTGAGCGTCGGCAAGATTACGCAGGATTTCAGCGGTGGTCTGTTGCAACCTACCGGAGTTCCTACCAATCTGGGCATTTCGGGCGACGGTTTTTTTGTTCTGAAGGATGCAGCGGGTTTGCAGACCACCTATTCCCGGGCCGGTGATTTTGAATTCAATTATGATTCGGGGGCGGATGCGCTGAATTTGCGCGGTCCGGATGGAAAGTATTTATATGGAACGATCGGTGCAACCGCAGGTTCTGCCAGCTCCATGATTGCGCTGCCGGGGGATATTCAGGACATGATGGTTTCGAGCACCGGCCAGATTTCGTATATCGATTCGACCGGTTCGCTGGTGGAAAATGCGTACATCGTGGATATTGCAACCTTCCGGGGCGAGACCGGCCTTTCGCAGGTCGGCAATAATCAGTATGCCGAAACCGCCGCATCGGGAGGCCCGAATTTTGACTCCACGAATCATTCTATTGCGCAGGGTTATCTTGAAAATTCAAATGTGGATCTGGCGAAAGAGTTCACGGAAATGATTGTGGCTGAACGCGGATTTCAAGCCAACTCCCGTACCGTGACCACTTCGGATTCTATGCTGCAGGAGCTTTTGAGTCTGAAGCGCTAGGCTGATTCGTTGGAAACAGGAAGAAGGAGAATAAGACATGATCAAGGTAACCGACCTGCACGGGGTTGAATATTCGCTGAATGCGGAACAGATCGAAAAAGTAGAGCAGAATCCGGATACCCAGATCATGCTGCTGAACGGGCACCGTTATTATGTGCGAGAATCCATTGACGAGATTATGGCGCGGGTCGTCCAGTATCGGGCGGGTTGTAACGCAACCCGATTGGTGTCGGTTGCCGAAGGGCAAAAGGAGTAATCCATGGATATTGGAAGCATAGTTGGTGCAGTCCTCGGATGGCTGCTGGTCTTTATTGCCATTGCAATGGGCGGTGGAAGTGGTTTTTTTAACGCACCATCGATTCTGATCACCGTGGGCGGGGCCATTGCTGCCACACTGATCCACTATCCGCTGCCGCAGGTGATGGCGGTGGTCAAAGTGGCGCGCAAGGCTCTGTTTGTGAAAGAACAGGATTATATGACCCTGTACGATCAGCTCACCGACTATGCGGTGCGAGCGCGCCGCGACGGATTGCTGGCGTTGGAAAGTGATATTGAGCAACTTACCGATCCTTTTATGAAAAAAGGATTTCAGATGGCAGTCGATGGCAACACGATGGAGGTGCTGCGCTCCGTACTGGAAGACGATCTGACCGCCATGCAGGAACGCCATATTGTCGGGCAGGGCATTTTTAAAGCATTGGGTAACTATGCTCCGGCCTTCGGAATGATCGGCACCCTGGTGGGTTTGGTGGCCATGTTGCAGAATATGTCCGATCCGAAATCGTTGGGTAGCGGTATGGCGGTGGCTTTGCTGACCACGATGTACGGTGCCATGGTGGCCAACCTGGTTGCGTTGCCGACGGCGGGGAAACTTGAGCAGCGCACGATGGAAGAAGTGGCGCTGAAAACCATGGTAATCGAAGGCATTGTGGCTATTCAGGAAGGGCATAGTCCCCGCATTGTTGAAGAAAAACTTCGCGCGTTTATTCCGCCGAATATTCGCCAGAAAACGATTAAAGATTAATTTCGGAAAGAAGCGATGCGCCAACGTAAAGAACCGGATCAGGAAGGGTGCCCTTTATGGGTTGTGACCTTTGGCGATGCGATGTCGCTGTTGGTTGCATTTTTCGTGATGCTGGTGTCGTTTGCTGACTTTGAAGAGCACTCCCTGCAGGATATGATGGGGGCTCTGAAGGGCGGTTTACGTGCTGTTCCGCTTCCCATGGCAACGACGGTCGGGCGTGTGGATACACTGACTGAAACGGAGGCCAGTGAGACTGTGGTTGCTGAAAATGCTTCGACAACGATGGTCGAATCCAGCCAGGAGGTACTCCGGAATAATCCAGCCCGGAATATTATTAAATCCAGTTCGCCGGATTATTATCTGCATTTGCTTAAGAGCGGTGTTGCTCTGGTGATTACACGTAATTCCGCATTTAAATCGGGAACGGCTGAGTTGCTGATGCCTGATCATGAAGCGTGGCAAGTAGCGACCGACCTGATGCATTCTGTGGATAGCGAGATTCGTATTGCCGTCACACTGCCCGAAAATGTTCCGGTCCGACTGGAGGGATATACTACTTCATGGGGGCTTGGAGTTGAGCAGGCGCTCGCCATTCAGGAGCTGTTGTTTCAAAACGGCGGTGACCGTAAAAAAATAAGCACTTCGGTTCGGGTTGTCAGGAATATGCCTTCCGGCGAGGCCGCGGACGGCACGGTTGAAATCCGTTTCATCGGTGCCACCGAATCGAAGTTGAATACGATGCCCCGGAAAATTCTGCGCGGGGCATGGCGTGAGCAGGGAACAACGGAATAGGAATTAACCGATGGGCAGAAAAATAAGAAAACCGAAGGAGGAACTTGCGCCTTCTTATTTTGTCCAGTTCGCTGCGCTGTGGTGCATCCTGCTTGGCTTCTTTGTAATGCTGCTCAGTCTGGGCAGCACGCAGATGGGACCGGGATCCGATGGCCTGGGTGAAGTGCGCGATGCATTCGGCAGTACCGGTGGTTTGGGACTGCTGCCTTTTGCGAAAAACTCTTTATTCGGCCGCCGCGACGGCGGAGCAAGTTCGTTTCGAATTCGTAAGAGCGCCCCGAATCAGGTGGCTGAGGTTGATGGGTATATTCGCGGTATGCTCTGGAAAAAAGGGCTGTCGAATATATCAATGGTTTCCGTGGTGCATACCCACGATTCTTCTACAGTGATTTTACAGATTCCGGTGGAATTTATGGGTAACGAACAGCTGGGCCGGGAGTCGGTGAAGCTGCTCGAAATGCTGGGCGAGGTTTTCCTCAGCTTACGGGAATATGAGATGGAGGTTATGGCGCTGTGCGACGATGCTGCGGATCCGACCTCCAGTCAGCGATTGGCTCTGGTGCGCGCCGCGGTGGTGGCTCGTTTTCTTACAGAAACGGCAGGGCTGTTGCCGGAACGTGTACACGCAGTCGGATTATCCGACACGTGGCTGCTCGACCTGCATGGCATCGAACATGTTAATGGTCATGTATTGATTTCAATCAAACAGGAAAACCCATAACGGGACTGAGTAGATTTTTGAACAGGAAGGCTGGAGCAGTACATGGCTGAAGATAAGGACATCGATAAAAAAGGGAACGAAAACGAGGTTGCCGGAAAGAAAGGCAAAGGAACCATTCTCATTGTTATTCTGGGCGTCGTTTTAATTGCGGGCGGTATTGGGGCCGGACTTGTGTTGGGCAGACAATCGAGACCGGTTGTCACGGCGCCGAAGAAAAATCCCGACACGCCGGTCATTGTTCAATTCCAGGATCTCTATGTGAATATTGCTGAAACCAAGGCCACCCGTGTGCTGAAACTCACCGTGGTGCTGGAGCTCAGCGAGGAAAAACTGATGACGCCGCTGGAGGCGCATCGAGCCATTATTCGCGATCTGATATCGGAAGCGGCTTCGCGTATGACGATCGACGAGCTGGAAGGGCGCAACGGTCGGAGCATTCTGAAGCGTGAAATTAAAAACCGCGTTAATGATTTGGTGCGCGACCGGATGGCCGGCGCGGTGATTGATGTCTATTTTTCTGACTTTTTAATTCAGTAGATCCCATGGCTGATCGAGAACAAAACCTATCTCCCGATGAAATGGCCGCGCTGCGCGATGTTGCCGTTTCAGAAATGGATGCCGCCGATGCCGGAGAGCGGGCTGCGCGTGTTCAGGTGACATCGTATAATTTCCGCCAACCCGGCCGGCTGAGCGCTGCCCAGTTGCGGGCATTGAAAATGGTTCATGAATTTTTTGCAAAAGGGCTATCAGAGGATCGTCCGGGCGGCATCAATCTTCCGTTTGAACTCGGGTTGCTGTCGGTGGAAACCATATCGTACAGCAATTTTATGGGATCGCTGGAAAACCCGTGTTTCATGGCACAGCTTTCGAGTCGTTTTGAACAGCCGGTACTGATGGAAATTGATCTCCGGGTAGTACGCATGCTCGTTTCGTATATTCTTGGGGATAAGGATGAAGGAAGCGAGGAAGAGGCCAGAAAGCTGACTTCCATTGAACAGGCGATTGCCGGCAATTGGCTTGAAGGGTTGCTGCCGCTTCTGGGCGAATCCTGGACGCTGTCGGCCCCGGTTGAATTCGGGCTCAAAAGCATTGAATGCGATCCGCGGTTTGTGCAGGTGATGCCGGACGACAGTCCGGTTGTGAGTCTGACGTTTCGGCTGCAGGTTGGAACCGTGAAAGGACAGCTTACGCTTTGCTATCCGCTTGAACCGCTTCAGGAACTGCTCGAAGGCATGAGTGTGCGGATGAGCGGGGGCGACGATGATGCTGTCGAACAGAGCGGCGACAGCATTTTGGCTTCTCTAAAGCGCGTTCCTTTTGAGTTGCGTACAGAACTGGGGCGCAGCCACATACGGGCCGGCCAACTGGCAACCCTCCGAAAAGGTGATGTGCTTTGTCTGGATCGGTCGATCCACGAGCCGGTGGATGTGCTGCTGGGAAATAATGTGGTGTTTGAAGCCGCTCTGGGGAAAAAAGGCGACAATCTGGCTTTGCAGATTTGTAAGCGGCGCAAGGGTCGATAACGATTTAGGAGACGATATAATGAGTGCAGAAATGAATAACGAACAAACGACAGCAGCAGATCAGGTTGCAGTGCATCCTATTTCGCCCGCACCGCTGAACGAACCGGCCGAAGGTGCGAGTGAGGTATCTGAAGAAGTTAATCTCAATATGATTATGGATATTCCGGTCGATGTGCACGTTGAGATCGGACGGACCAGTCTGCCGGTAAGAGAATTTCTCCGGCTCGGCGTGGGTTCCGTACTTCAGCTCGATCGGCTGGTCGGAGAATCCGCCGATCTGATCATTAACGGTCAGTTGGTGGGCCGCGGTGATGTGGTGGTGGTTGATGAGACCTTTGGCATTCGCATTTCTGAACTGGCGGGAGAAAAGGAGCTGATGGCTTCCTGGTAGACACTCCATGTAGCGTAAAATGCCCGGCGGTTCTGCATTGTATGCGGGGCCGTTTTTTGTTTCCAGCCTTTGGAAATTTCCAGGGATTGGAAACCGATCCTGTGGCATCGGGCCTGCTTTAAGGAGGGCATGAACTCAGGATTTTATAATGCAGCCATACAGATGGCAACGAGCAGCGTACAGGATATGGAGGTCCATACCGAAAATCTGGCCAACAGCACCATGCCGGGTTACAAGCGCCTGGAGTCGAGTCATACCGCTTTCGCTGATGTACTGGATTCGCAGGTTGGCGCGGCGAAAGAACCGTCGAATCCTATTTCTGTGAATCACAATCAGGGCGCTTTGCGTTCAACCGGACGATCGCTCGATTTTGCGATTGAGGGCGATGGCTTTTTTGTCGTTTCCGACGGGGACCGGGATTACTTGACGCGGAATGGAAGTTTCCGTGTTTCGGCGGATGGAACCATCGTGAATTCCCTCGGTATGGCGGTACAGACCTCTTCCGGCGATCTGCGGATTCCCCCGGGGCAGAATGCGGCGCAGCTGGTGATCGACGATCGGTTGAATCTGCGGGCGGGCGGTAAGGTCATCGGGACGCTCCAGATCGAAGCGGTTGAGGATATCTCTGCGCTGGAGCAGGCCGGCACGACCTTGTTTGTGAATAACGGGGTGGAAACCGTCGATGCCGACTGCAAGGTGCTGAATGGGTATCTGGAACAAAGCAATACAGCCATTTTTGAAGAGATGGTGGGAATGATGACGACCATGCGCAACTACGAAGCATGTCAGAAAATGTTGCGGACAGTAGATGATGCGGAAGAAAAGATGATGAGCAAGCTCGTTTAGCGAGCCTAAGGAGAACGTTATGGAAAGAGCAATGTGGTCATCGGTTACGGGGATGAGAGCGTCGGAAATGTCGCTCGACAACATCGCTAATAATCTCGCGAATATTAACACCACGGCCTATAAGCCGGGAAAAGTGGCCTTTCAGGATATGCTGTATTCCACACTGACCACCCCGGGAGCTACGAACGGGGACAGTGAAATCCCGGCGGGTATTCAGTTGGGGCATGGCACGAAGGTGGCGGAAATCTCCAAAGAGTTTACGCAAGGTGCACTGCGGGAAACCGGCGGTGATCTGGATCTGGCGATTGAAGGGCAGGGCTTTTTCGAGGTCGTTATGCCGGACGGTACTTCGGCTTATACCCGCGACGGTTCCTTTCGGGCCACCTCGACCGGCGATGTGGTTACCGTGGAAGGATATCGCGTCGCTAATTTCCCGTCTATTCCCAGTGGCACCACAGAGATTACGCTGGCACCGGACGGTTCGGTTACGATGCTGGTGAACGGCTCCTCGGTTTCCGGGCAGCAGATTTCGTTGGCGCGCTTTGCCAATCCCGAAGGACTGCGCAGCATGGGCCATAATTTGTATATGGAGACGGATGCCAGTGGAACCGCGGAAACCGGGCTGACGCCGGGCGAGAACGGGATGGGGCAGATCATGCAGCGCTATCTGGAAACATCCAGCGTGAATGCCGCCGAAGAGTTGGTGAACATGATTTTGACGCAGCGGGCCTATGAGGCCAACTCCAAGGCCATTAAAGCCAGCGATGAAATGTCGTCGATCGCAAATAATTTACAGAGGTAAATAATGAAACGATTACCATTCATTCTGATGGTGCTGTGCGGCTTGGCCGGTAGCCTTCGGGCGGAAACCATGATCTTTTTGAAGAGCTCCGTTGAGGTGAACAGCAAGGATGTTCTGCTGGGCGACCTGGTGGTGGATTCAAAACTTATTCCGAAGGATTGGGCTGCCCGTCGTGTAATGGCTGCTCCGCCAGCAGGCGAAGCGACCTACTATTCCCTTACGGCTGTGGCCCAGGGATTGGCTCGGTATGAGGATATGACTCGCGTGACGCTGAGCGGTGAGCCCGTGCTTACCATTTCCCGGCGGGATCGGGTGATGGAGAAGGATGAATTCTACAAACCGCTGTGCGATTACCTCAGCAAGAGTGATCCTTGGAAAAATAATGATTTCGATGTCAATATTCTGAATATCCCCCGCAATACGCGAATTCCTGCCGGAGAAACCACGTTTGAAATCACGCAGTTCGACCGGAAAACCTCAAAGGGCTATAGCGTGGCCTATGTCTCGGTGATGGTGGACGGGATGGAGGAAGTCGAGGTGCCTGTGGGGATCGAGATTCAGTTTCTGAGCGAGGTGTGGGTGGTGGCAAGAAATCTCGAGCGCGGACACATTCTTACAGTAGACGACTTGCGCAGCGAACTGCATGCGATCGACTCAAACGGAAATTATTTATCGAGTCAGGAACTGGTGACCGGGTATGAAGTTTCCCGTGCGTTAACTGCCGGAGATCTGCTTCGCAGCAATGCGGTAAGTAAACCGCTGTGCGTCAAGCGCGGTGATTGGGTGGCGATTAACGCAATCAGCAAAAATTTACATGTCACCTTGCGCGGAAAAGCAATGGCGAATGGCCGTCTCGGCGACCGCATCATGTGTGTTAACGAACGTTCCCAACGTCAGGTGCTGGTTGAATTAACCGGTTCGGGCAACGGGGTATTGGTCCGATTGTAGGAGGAATTATGAAACGAATTATTGCAGGGGTACTCTGTCTGGCAACGGCGGCAATGGCTGAAGAAGGCGGGCTGGTTAAGCGGATGTATGCCGACCGCACAGCGCGTCAGGTCGGCGACCTGGTGACGGTTGCTATTGAGGAGCAATCTTCTGTTCAGAAAGATGCTTCCAACGATCGAAGCAAGTCTGCAGACGGAAATATGTCGTTCAATTTTCCGGGGATGGAAGCCAATGGACAGGCCTTGTGGGATGCGCTCAAACTCCCCGAATGGTCCGTGGATGCTTCCAAAAATTATTCTGCTTCCGGAGGCAAAGCCACTTCCGATGCATTTTCCGCTTCGATTACGGTGCATATCACTGAAAAGCTGCCGAATGGAAACTTAATGATTCTGGGAGACCGCAAGGTGAATATCGACGGCGATATTATTCTGTTTACCCTCAGCGGAATGATCCGGCCCGATGATATCAACCAGTCAAATACCGTACTCTCCTCGCGGATTGCCGGGGCGGCCATTACCTATGAAACGGTGGGCGAGTTTGGCAAAAGCCAACGCAAAGGGCTGTTCTCACGTACGCTGGATTGGATCATCCCGTTTTAGGAACCGATGAAAATGAAAACGCAAAAAAATAATAACCGGCTGCTTTCTGTGTGTTGTGTGGCCCTGCTTCTGGCGACAGTCCCGGTGAGGGCTCAGGTTGGGGCTGCGCAGGTTCGGCTCAAAGATCTGGTTCGAATTCAAGGCGTCGAACGGATTGATCTCGTTGGATACGGTGTGGTGGTTGGTTTGAATAAAACCGGGGACAAGGATATTGAATTGGCTAAGCGGACCGTGTCGAACTTGATGAAAAATTTTAATATCTTCATCGACTCGGATGATATCAGCAGTAAAAACGTGGCGGTTGTCATGGTTACAGCATCGGTCGAACCGTTCCATCGCAGAGGTGATCGGGTGGGGATTCAGGTGGCTTCCATGGGGGATGCCACATCGTTGCAGGGGGGCATTCTGTTAATGACTCCGTTGCTGGATCCCGATGGAAAAACCTATGCCGTTGCACAGGGAGCACTGGTTGTCGGTGGTTACAGTGTTGGCGTAGGCGGTCCGGGCGGTTCCACAGAAACAAAAAATTTCCCGACGGTCGGCCGTGTTCCCAACGGAGCAACTTTGAAGTTTGATCACGATGTTGAATTTATCAAAGAGGGGCAACTTGAGCTCGTACTGCGTCAGCCGGACTTCACCACCGCACAGCGTATTGCCGAAGTGGTTTCCTCGGTTTCCCATAACGGATCGGTTGCTGAGGATGCCGGCACGGTACGCATCACAATCCCGAAAGATGTTATTGAAGTCGGGCTGGCCAGCCAGTTTATATCCACCATCGAATCTTTGCGCGTAACGCCCGACCGACGTGCACGGGTCGTGGTTAATGAACGTACCGGAACTGTGGTGTTGGGCGGTGAAGTTATGATCAGCACAGCGATTGTGGCACATGGTAATCTGACAGTGCGCGTTGGTTCGACGCAAGGTGTGTCCCAGCCCGGAGCCTTTTCCCGAGTGGGTGAAACTGCGGTTATTGAAGATGTGCAGACCGAGGTGGTAGACGAACCGGCAAAAATTATGGTCGTACCCCGCACCACCAGCGTGCAGGAACTCGCCGATGTACTGAATCAGCTTGGAGCATCGCCGCGCGACTTAATCTCGATCCTTGATGCGCTGCAGAATCTCGGCGCATTACAGATGGAACTCATAACTCTATAGGAACAGCGATGAACGTTACCGCCATTTCAATGAACGAGACCAACACCGCTGACTTTCAGGCACAGCAGAAACTGAAAGAAGCCTGCGATGGAGTGGAAGGGCTGTTTCTGAAGATTCTGCTCAAGGAAGGCATGCAGGGGATGCTCGAAAGTGCCGAGGGGCATTCGGGGTCGGCACTGAGTTATGCCTTGGAGCAGACTGCCGACGAAATTGCCCGTAACAGCGATACCGGCATTGCCGAGAACATCTATGCACAGCTTTCAGCAAACCTGTAGAAAACGGAGAACTGCAATGAACGAAACTTATTTGATGAGCAGAATTAGTGCGCTTGAGGCTTCGGCAAGAGATCTGCAGGCCAGTTTGCTTTCACGCGATACGGAACGTATCTGGAGCAGCCTTTCCAGCCAGGAGGAATCGCTTGAAGAACTCAACCGCGTTCAACGGGAAACCGGAGATGGATTGCAGGACGAAGTTCGTAATAATCCTGAAATCGGCCATCTGCTCAAACGCAGCCTGACGGTTGTGCAGGCCAACCGGGCTTTGACGCAGCGTTTCCTGGACGTGGTCGGGCAAACGCTGTCGCGTCTGAGCGGCGGAGAACCGCCGACCTATTCCGGCTATGGAACCGCCGCGGTTCGCAGAGCCCCCATACTCGTGAGCCAACAAGGATAAAGCGCCATGTCTGGATTGAACGATCTTCTCCAACTCAGCGGCACCGGATTGCGGGCCTATCAAAATCAAATCAACGTCTTCAGCAATAACATTGCGAATGTCAGCACGAGCGGCTACAGCCGTCGTTCGCTCGATCTTGAAACGGGCATTCCTGATGCTGGATTGGGCACAGGGGTTCAGTCTGGAGAGGTGGTGCGGCTCTACAACATTATGGGGCGCAACGCGCTTTTTCAGGAGTTGCCGAACGCCGGTTATCATGCTGAAATGTCGACCTATCTTTCGGATCTGGAATCGGTGCTCGGCGGTGGAACCGGTGGTTTGGACCAGGCCCTTACTAATTTTGAGGTGGCTCTGCAGGACGCGAATGCTTCGCCGGAAGATTTAGCTGCGCGCACCGTATTGCTGCAAAGTGCTTCTTCACTGGCATCCGGATTGAATCAGCTCGATAGCGCGCTGGGAAAAGTGGATAGCCTGTGGGGCACCACGGCAGATGCAGTCGGAAAACTCAACGAGTTGACTGCTCAGTTGCAGGATTTGAATCGCAATATCACCCGTGCCGAATCGGCGGGACGATCGGTTCCGGACCTGCTCGATCAGCGCGATCAGCTCGTTCAACAGTTGGCTTCGCAGGCCAATGTGGCCGTTTCGCCGGACTACCGGGTTACGCTGGGCGGGCAGGAGCTGGTCTCCGCAGACGGACTCAACCGACAGGAACTTGCGGTGGATGCCGCCAATGCCTTTTCCGTTAACGGGACCGATATTACGTCTTCGGTTACCGGCGGTAAATTAGCCGCACGGGTGGCCGCGGCAGTTACTGCAGTGGCGTTGCAGAATAAGATCAATACCCTGGCCGGCACCCTCATTTCCGAGACAAATTCCGTTTTTGACACAGCTTATAATCTGAACGGTGAACGGCCGGCTGATCTGGGCTACACCTTTTTTACCGGGGCGGATGCAAGCGACATTGCGGTCGATATAAATCTTTACGATCCCTCCAATCCAATGGGAGCGCATCCCGAACGGGTGGCTCTGGCGGCCACACGCGCAAGTGACGGTCCGCCGCCGGTTCCCAACGCAGGCGACAACACCGCAGGGCTGTCGCTTTTCGCTACACTGGACGGATCGCTCAGTGCATTGGACAATCAATCCGTATCCGGGTTCTGGACGCAGATCGAAACCACACTCGGTGGCGCGGTGAACGAAGAGATGCAACTGGCGGCCAGCAGTGCGAGTGTCGTCGAAATGTTCGATAACCAGATGCTCTCTGTCTCCGGCGTCAATCTCGATGAAGAACTCTTAAATCTGATGAGTGCGCAGAAAGCCTACGAAGCCTGCGCACGTGTGATGTCTACGGCAAGCAGCCTGCTGGACACCCTTATTGCTCTCGGACGTTAACCCAAGGAAAAACAAGCTATGAAGAAGAAATCCAAACAAAAAGAAAAGCGGGTCAATAAACCGGCTAAAGCTCCGGTCAAAGGGAACCTCGAAGCATTGTCCGACTATTTCGAATCCTATCTTACCGCGCTGGAAGTGGTCAGCACCCGCCACTAAGTATCGGTGTAAACCGACTCTTCATCAAATACGGGGGCGATCTCCGACTGCTGCCCTGCAAACGCAGTACGGAACATTCCCGAAGGGAAGTTTGCCTGAATCATCGTGACGGGATCTCGCAGGCCCGACTACGCCGCAATTGCCGGATCGGCATGGCGGCGGTAGAGCGTTGGTTTCATGACATCTTGATCGTAAAGAAAGAGTGTTCACTGGCCGGATGTGCCCGGAATAACTGGTATTGACGAGCACTTCTCTTCCTACCGCACCATCGTGCGAAAATACTTCCCGAATGCACGAATCGTATCGATTTCATATTTTATGTGATCCGAACCGTGCTGCATCACTTCCTGACCGGGAGGAAACGCCTGAATCCAGAAGGACGGCGCAATCGCGGCCTGCTCTCGTTTATGCGTTGCTACGCGGATAAACTGCGCCCCGATCAAAATGAACGCTGGTATGGCGGCGGTTTACCAAAATCAATGGGATTACGGAGGGGGTCCATACCAAGATGGAAATGATCCAAAGGCGTGCCTAAGGATTTAAGAATTTCGAGAATTACAGATTGAGAGTCATCGTGGGCTCTCCCTTTCGGGGAGAACCATACAGTTAAACAAAAACCGCCTTCGCCCCCGTATTTGAAAAAAAAGGGCCTTTTCGTGAAGAAAAGGCCCTTTAAAAATGGAGCGGGCGAACAGATTCGAACTGTCGTAACCAGCTTGGAAGGCTGGGGTTCTACCATTGAACTACGCCCGCTGTTTGTTTGGTTTCCCGTACAAACGAGCGCATAAAGTAGCGGGATGACGGGGTTGCGTCAAGGCCTGTTCTTGAACTTTTTTTGATGAAAATCGGGCGGGAAATTTTGCATTTCATTACCCCTTCTGATTAGGGGAGATAGATGCTTTGTTATTTGTTTTTTAAATTCCAGATCCAGAATTTAAGGCGTTTGATCAGGCTGGGTTTATTGTCGGCTTTTTCAATTTTGGCGCGCGGTTTCTGCAGCCGAGGTTCCTCGGAGGGTTTGCGCATATAGTCTCTGTCGTAGATTCCCATGGTGGATTTACTTGCCCTTCGTTTAACAATTCGTAAACAGTACGCGCCTTATGAGCAAGAAAAAGAAGACTACATTACGTATAATGACGGATAACTGGTTGGATCCGTATGATTTTAAATCGGCTTTTCCTGAGCCGGATCATCCGCTTGAGGTGGATATCGGTTCGGGAAAGGGGCGTTTTCTGGTGGCGCGTTCGGGTAAATTTCCCGAGGTGAATTATCTGGGGATCGAACGGCAGCTGGGCCGGATCAATCGAAGCGGCCGGCGGGCCGAACGGGCGGGAAGGGAAAATGTGCGGGTGTTCCGCATGGAGGGTTATTATGCCATCAGTAAAATGATGCCTTCCGATTATGTGGCAAACTACTATTTCTTTTTCCCGGATCCCTGGCCCAAGGAACGGCATCACGATTGCCGGTTGTTTAATCCGGCGTTTATGGATGCTCTTTTCCGAACTTTGGAAAAGGACGGGGAATTGCATGTTGCAACAGATCATCTGCCGTATTTTGACGAAATCTATGCATTGCTGAAGAAGGATGAGCGGTTTGAGGAGATTGAAACCTTCGAGCCGGACGATGAAGAGCGAACAGATTTTGAGCTTATTTTCGCCCATAAGGAAATCGGGCGGTGTTCATTTCGGAAAGTGAGTTGATGGCGAAGAAAAAAGCAGATGTAACCATGCACAGCCATGGGGGGTATGACGGGTGGGACCGGGAGAGTAAAGAGCTGCCGAATCTGGTGAAAATCACCACGGAAATCAAAGCTGAACTGGATGTTGAATTCGGTTATGTGCTGCGCATTCGCAGTGCCCGGAACAGTAAAATTTTCTTTCGTATTGAGCATCCGCCTTTCAAGGATGCGGAAGGCAATACCGCCCCGCCGTTTGAGGGCGAACTCTATGTGAAAACGAATG
Organism: Pontiellaceae bacterium B12219; assembly: GCA_029432795.1. GTDB lineage: Bacteria > Verrucomicrobiota > Kiritimatiellia > Kiritimatiellales > Pontiellaceae > Pontiella. The sequence continues at coordinate 6,407 of JARNMJ010000027.1, read as the reverse complement.
ATTTCCGTTTTTTCCTCGGGGATACGGTTTGGGCCCCGGTTGAGGACAAACGTGGGGCATGGAGATTGATTACCTGGCTCGATGGCGAAAAAGTGGCGGATAAAACTCTGATGCTGATCTGAATCGAAAACAACTTATGAGTTCTAAGTATTGTCGTTTTTAAATGGCACGTTATACTGTTCCTGTTCAGGAGAGATGACAGAGATAACCGACTAGGAGTTCGTATAATGAGTACTGTTTCAAATCTGCTAGATTCCAAAGGCCCCGACGTTTTAACGGTTAAACCCGATCAACCCGTATTCGCTGCCATTGAGCGTATGGGAAAACGATCGGCCGGGACTGCGGTTGTGATGGAGGGGGGCGATGTGGTCGGTATTCTTTCGGAGCGGGATGTTTTCAGAAAAGTCGTTCTGGCTCGCGTTGATATCGATTCCATTACCGTTGGCGATATCATGTCCAGAAAACTGACGACAGTGACGCCGGAAACGTATCTGGATGACTGCATGCAGATCATGACCGAAAAGCGTATTCGGCATCTGCCCGTCCTTCGCGATAAACAACTGTGCGGAATTGTTTCTATCGGCGATGTGGTGAAGTATCTGATGATAGAAAAAGATTTCAAGATAAGGAATCTTGAAACCTATATCAGCTCAGCCAAATAGAACCTGTTTCCTGAGTTTGGAAAGCTCCCTCTGCGGGGAGCTTTTTTTAGAGCACAACGTTTTCCAGAATGGGTCGGGTGATGCGTTCCAGCGAATCGGTAACGGCATCGGCTTCCATCAGAAAATTACGGTCATAACTGTTGGTCACAGCCAGCACCTTCAGTCCGGCCCCTTTGGCGGAAACAATCCCGGCGGGTGTGTCTTCAATGGCAATCGCGGTGGCCGGATCATCAATGCCCAGTTTTTCGATCGTCAACTGATAGGGCGCCGAATCCGGTTTACTTTTCGGAGTATCCTCGGCCGTTACAATCACGTTGAACGCATCCTGAATGCCGAGATTTCCAAGGATAGGAAGAATGTCTTCCAGCAGGGCGCCGCTGCAAAGCGCGATGGGAAGACGGGCGGGAATGCTTTTAATCAGCTCAACAGCTCCGGGCAGGGGGCTCACATCGCCATTCAGAATATACTTCTGAAAAACGGCCGCTTTTTCCTCAATCAATGCAGCGATTCGTTTGGTGTCGATCGTCATATTGCATACTTTAAAAGCTGCTTTAAAAGCATCGCGGTCATCGAATCCGATATATACGTCGCAGTATTCGTCCCACGTGATTTCAATTTCCAGCGGGTTGAGCACTTCATTAAATGCGCGAAAGTGCATCGGTTCACTGTCAACGATGACTCCATCAAAATCAAAAATTACGGCACTCAGCATGTTTCTTCCTCTATTTTTATTCGGTAATTTATAACAGGTTTTTCCAGGCTTCCTCAAGCCGTTGTGCAGAAACCTTCATCGGAGTTTTGATCTCGGGCGAAAACCGGTTCACCCGGAACTCCTCCAGTTTCATTGCAAATTCAATCAGGTCAAAGGCTTCGGCAATATTTTCGCATTGCAGCAGCTTTTCATTCAGCCGGTTCTGGAAGGGTTCAACTTCGAGCAGTTTCCGGGCATCGGCCTCGGCATTGTTGCGCGCCCGCTGAATACGCACGGAAAGGGCTTTCAGATAGCGGGGATAGCGACTGAAGATTTCCAGGGTTTGGAGAAAACCGGGACGAAACAGAAACGCCAGTTGCATTTCCATATCGTGCAGGGAATCAAAATCGGCCTTTAAGTCGGAAATGCCTTCGAGAATTTTTTCGCGCTGGGTCAGCAGGTCTTCCAGAATCCGGGCATTTTCCTCGATCACTTCATAAAGAATGCTTCGGGCGTGCAGGGCGCGCTCCTTAAATTTATCCGCTCCGCGAATTTCAATCCGTCCATCATTCGTCAGAGCTTCGTGAATGGAAAGATTCATGAGATCGGTGAGGAAGTCGGAATCAATCGTCGAAAGCGTCAGCTGAACGGTTGTTGAAAGCGGTGGCCGTTTTTCAACATATTTCACCTGATCCTTCTGTTGAATCCGGAACAGCCGGGCCAGTCCGTCGCGATGCAGATAAGCCGCCGTTTCAGGATTCATGGTCACCATGCGCCCAACGCCAGCGCCGGATGCGTAGAGCACCGGATAGCCCTTGGTTTTCTGAAGATCTTCGCTGGTGATGAATTCCGGGAACTCTCCGCCGGGCCAATCCTTTCCGGGCGGAAGCGTCCATTTTGCAAATGTATTTTCCGCCCCGCTCAGATGCACATTCATCCGGTGCTCTTCCGAAATCGATGTGTGCACTTTCACAATTTCATCATCCTGTGTTTCGATGACTTTCATCCGGAGAAAATTGGGCAGCGATTTTTCATCAAAGTCGGAGGCATCGACCGGCAGTTTAAATTCCGATTGAAGCCATTGTGAGAGGGCATCCAGCAACGGCTGGTTTCCCACACTTGCGCAAGTGTGTCCAAAGGCGGCGGCGGTCTGGTCGATGGGGGAAAGGGTTGTGCGCAGATTTTTCGGCAGGGTGCGCAGGAGCCGGTTGACCTTTTCCTCCAGCCAGCCCGGCACCAGCCAGTCCGGTGCCCAGCGCGGCAGAAAGGCCAGCTTATCGGTCGGACAGACCAGGGCAATGCCATCGAGTTGATCTTCGGGTTCAAAGGTGTAGATCAGGTGAAAATCCTCGTCATGAAACGTCAGCCATTCCGGATAATCCTCGGGACGGATTTCGGTACTCTGCGGATACATCGCATCCTTCAGCCGCATGGCAATCCGGGCTCGTGTGGCCTTAATCCATTTTTCCAGCGTTTTGACGGAATAGACATCCTCCGGCAGCAGCCGATCGAAATGGTCAAAAATGGCGTCGACGTCGAGCAACGCACCGGGCCGCCGGATTTTTTCTTCCAGGGACTGGATGTCGTCCAGCATTTTACGATGCAGCTTCAGCCATCCGCCACGCGTTGAAAGATTCGCCGGAACCATGCCTTCTTTAATAAAAATCCTGCGGGCTTCTTCCGGATTGATCGGCCCGAAGTGAACGCGCTTGCCCTCCGCGATTGTCAGCCCGCCGGAAATGACCGATTCCTTGGCGTAGACAAAACCGCTGTCGGCATTCCATTCCGGCTGGGTATAAATGGATTTACACAAATGCGGCGCAACGGTTTCGAGCCACTCCGGTTCAATCTCCGCCACGATGCGTGCGTAGAGTTTCGTGGTTTCCACCAGCGAAAACGTCATCACCCACTCCGGCGGTTTTTTGAAAAGTCCCGATCCTGGGAAAATAAAAAACTTGCGGTTGCGTGCCGCTGTAAATTCACGGTCCTCGCCCTTGAAACCGATATTGGCCGGAAGACCCGCCAGAAGGCTTCGATGAATCAGATCGTAATTCGAGTCTTCCAGTTTCCAATCATTGGAAACATTCCATTTCAGGTCGCGTACATTTCCGCGCAGATCCTGCCAGAGGTTGCGCCATTCCATCACGCGGCGGTAGTTCACAAAGTTGGTTTTGCAGAATTTGCGTAATTTGCCGTGCGACTGGCGCTCTGCCTGAATGGCATCCCACAGATTCAGAATCGTAATGAAGTCCGATTTCGGATCTTTCCATTTTGCATGCGCCAGATCCGCGGCATCGGCTTTTTCGGTCGGCCTTTCGCGCACATCCTGAATCGAGAGAAAGGCCACGAGAATCAGAATCTCCGGCAACGCACCTTCATCGTGCGCCTGAACAATCATACGCGCCAGATGCGGATCGGTCGGGAAGCGGGCAATGTCGCGCCCGAGTGGCGTCAACTTTCGGTCTTCATCAATGGCGCCGATATCGCGCAATGCTTTATAGCCTTCATTCACCAACGTCGAGCTCGGCGGGTCAATCAACGGAAACTGATCAATCGGCGGCAGATTCAGAATATCCATCTGCAGAATAACGCCAGCGAGCGAGGTGCGGCGGATTTCCGGGTCGGTATACTGCGCGCTGTTTTCGAGCGTCTCTTCATCGTAGAGATAAACGCAGATCCCGTCCGTCACGCGGCCGCAACGGCCCCGCCGCTGCCGGGCGCTGGCCTGCGAAACTTGTTCAATCTGTAAGCCCTGCACCTGCGTGCGCGGATTGTAGCGGCTCAGACGAACCAGTCCGGAATCGATCACATAATGGATGCCCGGAATGGTAATCGAGGTTTCCGCCACATTGGTCGCCAGAATAATGCGGCGCCGCCCGCCCACTTTAAAAACGCGCTGCTGCTCGCCCATGCTGAGCCGCCCAAACAGCGGAAGCACTTCGGTGTTTTTAAAATGCTGCCCCTCCAGCTTTTTAGTGGCATCTTTAATTTCGCGTTCGCCCGGCAGAAAAATCAGGACATCGCCCTGATCATCCACATCCGAAATCCAGCGCATCGCCCGCAGAATATGATTGGAAAGCTCTTCGTCTTTGCCCGGCGGCAGAAAAAAATCCTCCACCGGATACGTGCGGCCCTCCACTTCAATCACAGGCGCACCGTCAAAAAAATCGGAAAAGCTGTCGGCATCCAGCGTAGCGGAGCTGATCACCACCTTCAGGTCGGGGCGAACCTTCAGCAGGTTTTTAATGTAGCCGAGCAGAAAATCAATATTCAGACTGCGTTCGTGGGCCTCGTCGATGATGATGCAATCGTATTGCAGCAGATGACGGTCCCGCTGGGTTTCGGCCAGCAGAATGCCGTCGGTCATAAATTTAATGATCGTCTCATCGCAGGTCGAATCGTCAAAGCGCACCTGATAGCCAACGCCTTTGCCGCATTCGGAATCCATCTCCTCGGCCACGCGCCGCGCCATGCCGGTGGCGGCCAGACGGCGGGGCTGGGTGACACCGATGCGGCCGGTTTTACCCGCACCCGCTTCCAAAACAATTTTCGGCAACTGTGTCGTTTTGCCGGATCCCGTTGTGCCGCAGACAATGACCACCTGATTTTTCAGAATGCATTTTTTAATCGCATCCTTTTTTCCAGACACCGGAAGAATGTCCGGATACTCCAGCTTCAGTTCCACTTCGGAACGCTTCTTCGCCCGTTCCAAAGATTGGAAATATTCGTGCTGAAGTTTAGCCACGATGTTGTCCGCCGGCTGATTATCGCGAATCCGCTGACGCACCCGCCGCATCAGCGCATTTAAATGGGCACGATCCCGCAACAGCACGCCATCGAGTGCCTTTTTCACGGTCTGCAATAATTCCTTTATTTCCGCCGAATTCATAAGAGCCGGACATAACGCCATAGCGGACGGGGCAGTTCAAGGAATTAACCGCCGCATCGTAACGCGCAAAGCCGATCGAATATTTTTATTAAGCTGCAGAGCGGACAATGGGAATTATAGAAAATCGGCTCTTCGTAGAAATTCATAGAAGGGGCAACGGATTAATAACGAGCAGCGGATGGCATTTTAGAAGAATGTCTTTTCTCTGATAAAAATTTAACTTCATGAGGGGCGGATAAATACAACCTTGCCAATAGGCATTAACCCGCATTGCGTTCCGTTGCTTCCTATTAATCCGTTGCAGATAAATTTCCGGAGTACGAGACAGTGGCTCTTGTAATCACCAGCTTCATCAAAAAATCTACGTAGAACCTTATAACCACGAAATACACCAAATACACGAACGGGGGTAAATATCGGCATTCTCTTTTCGTGTGGCGTGTATTTCGTGGTTCAGCCAATATATTAAGTCAACTGCGTACCCATCTTCCTGAAATAATTATTCTAAATTCTTTTCTTTGGCGGGAACTGCTTGATTGGAACGCCCATTGAATCATACACTTTAATCGATTTTGTTCAGTGCGACTGTAATGAGGTGCGCAGGTCTACTTTTAGGGTGAATGGGAGTGTGGGAATGGCGAAGAAAAAAGCGGCGGCAAAAAATACGAAATCCTTCGAAGAATCGCTTTGGAAAACCGCGACCAAGCTGCGCGGCACCCTTCTTCCAAAACTCATCATCGGCGAGTTGCGAATTGAGGATGCTGAAAAAATGGTGGGAGGTATGGGGTAATGTATATTCTTGTTGACTTCGATAACCTTGATAAAGGGTTCAAGAGAAAAGGGGTGGAACATATAGCCAACCATATTGTACGACAATTTGATTCGGATTATTTGGCCCCTCACTCTGAATTAACTATGAGGCTTTATGGTGGATGGTATGAAAGCAAGAAACCAACCCGTATGGCGCAGGATCTTGTCATCGAGATTCAGAAGGTTTCTCCTATAATATTCAAATATAAACATTTTGGAGAGTATAAGCCCATTAAGCTGCGTATTGAACTAGCTTATTCCCTAGTGTGTTGAGCCGTAAATAGATTTACATTACAAAAAGTTATGGTATGATGGTTTGCATGGGTAGACCAATTCTTCAAATAGAAATCAATGA